>JAFGIN010000044.1 GCA_016929595.1 Chitinispirillaceae bacterium | reverse complement strand
TTGATCCAACGTAGGGGCACGTTGATCCAACGTAGGGGCACGTTGATCCAACGTAGGGGCACGTTGATCCAACGTAGGGGCACGTTGCAACGTGCCCCTACGGGGGATATAATCAATTCTGCGTGTATGGTATATGATATGACAATGATTGGGCATAATAACAAATTTATCAATTTTTGCATGTGGGAAATTGGTCGGTATTTCATTCCAGCAGGGGCGAATAATTATTCACTCCTACTGCCGGTTTTTAAAAAACGGAAAAACCCTTTTCACAATTTTCTGCGCTTCACTGATGCCAAGAAGAGAGCTTGTAAGAAAATATACAGTGGTGTAAATACCAAGAATTACTGCACCTGAGATCATGGGGTGAATCGGCCCGAAGTATCCGATTATAATTTTTCCTCCCCAGCCAGCGAGAGCTGCTGTAAGTGCTGCTCCGTATAAAGCTATGACAGATAAAAATCCTGGCCCTGAGTTACCAATGATTCTGTTAAGGGTTTTTCTAAGCAGAGCGTATTCGCACCACCCTGCGATACCTGATGAAAGTGTCATGAATGCCGTGCCCCATTGCGGATCGATTCCAAGATGGCGTGGTATTTGTGTTGCAAGAAAAAAACTCAATGATACACCTGAAACCACGCGAATACAGGCAAACTTGAATGGCGTTTTTGTATCATGTAGTGCATAAAATGCTGATGAATAGAGACGGGCAAATGTTGATGCAAGTAGTCCGAACGATGCACCACAAAGTGTCGCCCATACATAGCGAACCCCCTGTATATCAAACTTTCCTGTTTGAAACAATGCTGCAGCGACGACGTCACCTAATGCAAAAAAAGCTACTGCAGATGGTACTACAAAAAAGGAGATTTTCCTGAGACCGGAATTTATTCTCAGCTGTAATTTCTTTGCGATCTCATCTCTGGTGCCTGTTGCCGAAGACATTTCAGGCAGTTCGGATGCAGAAACCGACATGCCGAAAAGACTTATCGGTAATGTGTAAAGCATCTGAGCTGTTGAGACAATGGCAACTGCTCCCGATCCGATAATACTTGCTATTGCAGAATCGGCAAATGCTGATATCTGGATGACGCCTCGGCTTACAAATGCAGGAAAGAAATTCAACACAACCTTGCGGATGTTTTCTCCTTTCCATACGGTAGTAAAGTGTATTGAGCCAAGCAGCTTCATAACAAGCGGCAACTGGATTACAAACTGAAAAACCGATCCTGCAACCGATCCCCATGCGGCAATCTCAACAAGCCTGTCCTGAGATGACACTCTGCCCCAGATGACCAGAGATGCAATAATAGAGATGTTCCATACAACTGGAGCTGCATACGAAAGAAAAAATCGCCGGTGGCTGTTGAGTATACCAAGACACCATGCCGAAAGAACCAGTACTCCAGCTCCAGGAAAAAGAATCCGGACAAGAAGAATTGTCTGAATTCTCTTCTCGCCATCAAAACCGGGGGCAATAACAGACACAAGTGCAGGGGCTGCAACAATACCAATCAGAACAAATAATGATATGACCAGCGATAAAATTGAAAAAACCGAATGTGCAACATTTTCAGCTTCTTTCCCTTCCCCTTGAGCGCGAAGTTTTGAATAAACGGGAATGAATGATGCTGAGAGTGCTCCCTCGCCAAAAAGATTCTGCAAAAAATTAGGAATACGAAAAGCGGTATTGAAAATATCTGCGGCATCAGAGATTCCAAAATAGTACCCAAATATCCTCTGGCGGGCAAAACCCACGATACGACTTAGAAATATACCTGATGCAACAAGTAATGAATGCGAAATGGGGCGCTTCCGGGATGGGTTGTTTTTAATGCGGGTTGTAATTTCTTCAGTCTGGTGTGCCATTATATCCTTAATCTTGTCCTTATCCTGCTTAAATTCAGGCGGCTGGGGAAAAGGTAAAAATAATTCATTGGTAGTGGGTAATTATATACTGCTGAGTGTCAGTGTTATGTTAAGGGCTTTTCGCACGTTTGTTGAAATTTTGGAGGGTGAGTGGAATTTTTCATGCTTTTTCTTCCGTGGTTTTCACTACTTCATTAGGGGTACACCTTCGTTAAAAACTACGAGTAGGCTTGCAGTAGCCGGTTTGGTAAAACATCTACGTATTGCGAACTGGTTCAGAGACATCCATCTAATGAACGGATGATGTATCAGAAAACTACTGATATCTATGCAACATCTATTAATTATTCTCCTGTAGCAGAAACGACAGTACTATTTATTCGCAAATGTAAAAATTAATCAGAGGGAAAAAGCTGGAAGAGAAATGTACACTGTAACAGTACCTGTCCTTATTGAAACAAGTACCTCATTTTATCATAACCCTATAAAAACCAAAGATTTTTGTCTTGTTGCAGTATGTAATTCATTCTATACTATAATGAAAAATCCAATACAGAATGGAGCACACATTCGTGCCAATAGATATCAAAAGTGACATGGATGTTGTTGGCAGGGGAGGTATTTATCAATTTTGATGAAAAAATGTCATTTGATTGTTATAGATGCCTCACCTGTGAATGAGAAATATCTTGAATCTTATCTACATGTTAAATGAGAAATTGAATGAAACAAATTAAATCTGATATCACATTTACAATTTCGGAGTCAGTCAAACAACGAATTGTTTCGACACAAGGGATTTTTTTCAAATCAATTTCAGGATTAGACCCTGAAAAAATCGCTGCAGATCTTGTAAATCCAGTCAAGGCAATAAATCAGGCTGATATATTTAAGATGTATACAGATCTGGAAAATAAAAAAGTACTGGAAATTGGAACGGGATGTGGGATGAACCTGATCGTCTGGGCAAAAATGTTTAATATGGATGTATACGGTATTGAACCTGAAGAGTTTGGTTTCGAAATTTCAAACAGCATTACTCGGGATCTTTTTAAACAGAATAGAATGGATCCTGAAAGGGTCATACCTGCTTTCGGAGAAAAGATTCCTTTTAAGGAGAATACGTTTGATCTGGTATTTTCATCAAATGTTCTGGAGCACACGTCAAACCCTGAAAATGTTATTGATGAGGGTTTACGGGTATTAAAGTGTGGTGGAACTATGCAAATGATCTTTCCGAATTATCACTCCTTTTTTGATGGACATTATGCAGTTTTTCATCCACCAATTTTATGCAGGAACTTTTTCCCATGGTATGTGAAATTTCTATGGAGAAAAAACCCGGATTTTGCCCGTACTTTACGTACGGAACTTAATGTCTGGTGGACGGCGAAACTGATGAAAAAACTCGAAGGAAAATACCATTTTGATATTCTTTCACTGGGTGAAGAGGTCTTTCTTGAACGAATGAAAACGATAAATTTTGAATCGTGGGCAGGGCTGGGAAAAATTAAAAGAATGCTTATGTTGTTAAAAAAAACAGGGATCAATAATTTGATTGCACATGTTATGATCATGACAAAGACCTGGACTCCAATAATTTTAACTGTCAGAAAAAAAGAGCAATAAAAGTCCCCTTCCTTAGTCTTGTCAACTGAAATAAATCTTCATAACCTCTATAAAAACCAAAGATTTTTACCTTGTTGCAGCCTGTCATTCATCTTATACTTTATATTTTAAAATACTGCAATTGAGCATGTCTGGTATTCAAAGGATTTTTTTTATGGGCAGTGTAACACCCGTAGAAGCTCATGATGATTTTAATAAATATATCAATGATGGTCGTCAGTTCTTAAAGAATCAGGCAATAGAGGCGGCAATTCAATGTTTTGAAAACGCGTTTGCTATCAAGGGAAATGTACCTGAGCTGTCTTTTGTTCTTGCGAAGTTGTTTCAGGTAGCTGATAAAACCGATAAGAGCGATATCTACTATAAGTATACACTTGCACTCAAACCAGACCATTTTGAGTATCTGTACGATTATATGATGCACCTTGTGGATACTGCGAGGTTCACTGATGCGATTGAAGTGCTTCAGCGATGTATCAGGTTACATCCCGATAATGCTCAATTATTTAATGATATGGGTGTTATTCATAATACTTTGCAGAATTATTCTGAGGCGATCGATCATTTTTTACGTGCATTTAAAATCAACCCGGATTACCTTGTCCCAATGATAAATCTGGGATACCTCTATATTCAGACTGGTGAGATTGGCAAAGCAGATGACGTACTTGCATTGTGCACTAAAAAAGAATCTCAAAACAGTGAAGTCAAAGACCTTGCGAAAGTAATTGCATCAGCTAAATCGTCCGCAGATTCCGAAAACCTGACGGTCAGGAAAGAGTTGCGTTTTTCTGACCAATCATTTCAGATTGTTCCCATGCAGATCCTGGACAAATTCGGGGAAAGTATCACTTCCGGAAACATCGGCCTTTCGATTGTAATTCCTGTATTTAATGAAGAGGAAAACCTTCCGATTCTCTGTAAAGAACTCGATGAGACGTTGAAATCATTGCAGCAGGAATATGAGATAATTCTTATTGACGACGGGAGCCGGGATAAAAGCAGGGATGTAATGACAGCTCTTGCAAAAGAGAATAAGCGCATTAAGGTTATATTCTTTCGCCGCAATTACGGGCAGACAGCAGCTATCAGTGCGGGGTTTAAATATGCCCATGGTGATGTCATAATAACGCTCGATGCAGATCTGCAGAATGATCCTGCTGATATTCCTAAACTGCTTCAGAAAATGTCTGAGGGGTACGATCTTGTCAATGGATGGCGTAAAGACCGGCAGGATAAAATGCTATCGCGGAAAATTCCATCCATGATTGCTAACCGTATTATCAATAAATTGATCGAAGGGACAAATGTTCAGCTCCGTGATTTTGGCTGCACGCTCAAGGCATATAAAAGCGGGATTGTAAAAAATATTCATCTCTATGGTGAAATGCACCGGTTTATCCCGGTATTCGCCGCATGGATTGGTGTAAAGGTGACTGAAATCCCTGTAAATCATCGTCCACGGATACATGGTACCGCCAAATATAATCTGTCAAGAGTCTCACGTGTAATATTTGACCTGATAGTTGTGCGATTTTTTTCTGATTACATGACCAGGCCTATTCAGTTTTTCGGTAAAATTGCTAAAAAAGTTGCCGGTTCCGGCTTGTTACTTCTTGCGGCGTTATCTGTGTGCGGATTAACACACCTTCTTCCGATTTCGCTCAACACAATACTCATTCTTACAGCACTACTTTTTTTCTCTTCAATGCAATTATTGACAATGGGTCTCATTGGTGAACTTATGATCCGTTTTTATTTTGAGGTTCAGAAAAAGGATTTTTATGTTGTTGAGCGGATTCTCAATGATACGGAGAAAACATAATGTGCGGAATTGCCGGTATTGTAACAAATAATAACATGATGGTCGATGAAAACGTGCTCAGGGTAATGACTGACAGCATGATTCATCGTGGGCCGGATGATGGCGGATTTCAGTGCCTTAGAGGTCCGGCAAATTCTGGATTACATGCTGGATTGGGCCATCGTCGATTGAGTATTATCGACCTTTCTGCACAGGGACACCAGCCAATGGCTAATGAAGATAATTCTGTCTGGATCAGTTTCAATGGAGAAATTTACAATTATAAGGACCTCAGAGATGATCTGATCCGCCGGGGACACACGTTTAGATCAGGTACTGATACCGAAGTCATTATTCATGGATATGAAGAGTTTGGTAATGAGATTTGCTCAAAAATAAAAGGGATGTTTGCATTTGCTCTCTGGGATTGCTGCAGGGGAAAACTCCTTCTGGCACGAGACCGCTTTGGAAAAAAACCACTCTATTACTGGCTGTCTCCAAACGGGATTGTTTTTGCATCTGAATTAAAAGCTTTTCTACAATTACCGACATTCAAGCCAGAGATCGATATCAGATGTCTTAGTCTGTATTGCGCCTTTGAGTATGTTCCAACACCATTCTCAATTTACAAAAATATTCTTAAGCTGCCGGCAGGTGCATACCTTACCTGTGATGGAAAAACCTCTTCGGTGAAAAAGTACTGGAGTATATCTTTTCCGGGAGATAAAAATATAAAGTTTTCAGAAAAAGAGATCGAGGAGAAGATAATTTCCCTTTTAGGAGATGCAATTGAAAAACGGCTGATGAGTGATGTTGCGTTGGGTACCTTTTTAAGTGGTGGTATAGATTCCAGTGCTGTTGTTGCACTCATGTGTGATTTTGTCGATCCTCGCAGTATAAAAACGTTCTCAATCGGGTTTGAAGATCGATCGTTTGATGAATCCTCATATGCCCGTCATGTTGCCAAATGCTTTAAAACCGATCACCGGGAAAAAATATTTACAGTAAACGAGATGCTTGCTATATTGCCAAAGGTCTGGAATTTCCTTGATGAACCCTATGCTGATGCATCAATACTGCCAACCTATATGCTTTCACAATTTACCAGGGAAACTGTCACTGTTGCACTTGGAGGGGATGGCGGGGATGAACTCTTTTGTGGATATGATCCATTTCTTGCTCATAAACTTGCGTATTTCTATGAAAAGATCCCGGAATTTTTGAAACACGGAGTTGTCGAGCCATTAATTGAAAGAATGCCTGTTTCCACCAACAACATGAGTCTTGATTTCAGATTGAAACAGTTTATCAAAGGTATGAATTATCCTGTATCGATAAGAAACCAGGCGTGGCTGGGCGCTTTTCCACTGGGGCAGCAGAACATGCTTTTTTCTGATATGGTAAAAGAAGAGTTGTCCTCTTTCAATGTTTACGGGATAATCGATGAAGCACGCGCCAATGGCAGCTATAGAGACTGGATTGATGAAATAACTTTTATGTATGAACACTTTTATCTGGGTGAAGATATTCTCACAAAAATCGATCGGGCAAGCATGGCTGTTTCCCTTGAAGTCCGTACGCCGTTTCTTGATACTGATTTCTCTGAATTTGTAAATAATCTCCCGGGCTCGCTGAAACTCCATGGTTTAACACGCAAGTACATACTTAAAAAAGCCCTGGAGCATAAATTACCGAAAGAGATTATTTACCGTAAGAAGAAAGGCTTTGGGATCCCGCTTACAAGGTGGCTTCGTGAAGAGCTGCGATCTGTCCTTGAAAATACACTGGTTGAAGATACAATTAAAAAGGATGGTTTATTCAATTTCAACTATATCCGGCAATTGATGCAGGAGCATTTTTCAGGGATGAAAGATAACAGGAAACAGTTGTGGACACTATTGATGTTCCATAAGTGGAAAGAACGATTTTGCAGCTAAAGAATAATCATGCGTGTTTTAGTACTCAATTATGAATACCCTCCACTTGGAGGGGGTGCGGGTAATGCGACCTTTTTTCTTTCAAGAGAATGGGGGAGAATGGGTATTGTTACCGATGTTATTACAACCTGGTTTTCAGGACTGGATGAAATTTCAGTAGAACAGGATAATGTGACTGTTTACCGGGTAAAGTCACTTCGAAAAAAAATGGAACAATCCAATCCTGTAGAGATGCTCAGCTATGTTGTTGCGGCTTATAAGAAAGCTGTCAGTCTGATTGCAGATCAAAAATATGATTTGTCTATTGCATTTTTTTCCATTCCCTGCGGTTTAGTCGCACACAGGTTATGCACCAGATTGCGTGTTCCTTACATAGTGCTCCTAAGAGGCGGAGATGTTCCGGGGTTTCTTCCTGAACATCTCGGTTTACTCCATACGATAACGATGCCTTTTACATTAGCGATTTGGAAAAAAGCTGAACTGTTGATTGCAAATAGTACGCGGCTTTGCGATCTGGCAAATATGACTGCTGGCAGAATAAAACGCATTGTTGAGATGGTTCCCAATGGAGTTGACACTACTTTTTTCAAGCCCTGCAATCAGGAATACAAAAAGGTATTTACATTTTTGTTCGTAGGACGATTTGTAAATCAAAAAAATCTGCTGTATCTTTTATCACAATTTGAAATAGCAAACAGAGAAAATAAAGCATGTCTGATACTCGCAGGTGGTGGACCGGAAAAGGAAACTTTGATACAAAAAATTGAATCTTCTTCAGTTCTCAAAAATTCCGTTTTTCTGAAATCATGGACTGTTAAAAATGACCTTCCTTTACTGTACCAGTCGGCACACTGCTTTGTCAATCCATCCTTAGATGAGGGAATGCCCAATGCTGTACTGGAAGCAATGGCATGCGGATTACCTGTAATTGCCAGCAATATAGGTGGAAATAATGAATTAGTAACAGATAAAAAAAATGGGTACCTGTTTAATCTGGAGGATAGTAACAGCTTGAGTGAATCTATGATAAGAATAATTGCTGTTAAGCAGTATAGCTCAATGGCTTCATACTCCCGTCATCTGGCCCAAACCCGATATTCCTGGACTGTTTCAGCAAAGTCAATAATGAAGGATTATGTGAATGCAGTTTGATTTTGGACAGAACTGGCTTGATTTCTCTAAAAGGGCTCTGACTCGGAAAAAAATCGAGGAAGCACGAATAGATTTTCACGAATTATTTACCGGTATAGAACTGAAAAATAAAAGATTCCTTGATATTGGCTTTGGTCAGGGACTTTCACTATTATTTGCTAAAGAAGCCGGAGCAGAAGTGTATGGAAACGATATAAATCCAAAGTGTTATGATGCATTGAAGAAAACAGCATCACTTATGGGAATTCAGGGCGATATTCCTGTAGTCGTCGGTTCTATACTTGACCCTTCAACAATTCAACAGCTAACAACTCAAATTAATGGCAACGAATTATTTGAAATCGTTCATTCCTGGGGTGTATTGCATCATACAGGAGACATGAAGCTCGCATTAAAAAATGCCTTATCACTGGTAAATGACGATGGTTATTTTATCTGTGCTATTTACAATAAACACATAACTAGTAAGCCATGGTTATTTATCAAATGGCTCTACTGTATATCGCCATCATTTATGAAAAAAGTACTAATTGCCCTAATGTATCCAGTGATTTTCATCGCTAAAATTTTGGTAACCAGGAAAAATCCGCTTAACCTGATGCGTGGGATGGATTTCTATTACAATGTAGTGGACTGGGTTGGTGGTTATCCCTATGAGTACGCAAGTGAAAAGGAAATGATTGAACTGGTTGAAAAGGAAGGTTTCAGCTGTATCAAAAAAGTAGCTGCGGAAGTTCCAACAGGGTGCAATGAGTACATATTCGTAAGATTAAAAGTAACTATTCAGGTACATTGACACCAATATTTACGTGACCGCTTGTGTTGAGCAGTAATCGGGGTCGCTGTCGGTATCGGATCGGGATCGATTCTCAAATGCGGAGTTTTTCGATGCCGATACCGATTGCGATCCCGACCACGACTTCAAAATGAAAGCCTCTGTATTATTCGGTCGTTGAAATTGAGCTGATTTGGCATGTAGTATCTGCTGTTGTAGAAAAGCGGTACACAGTAAAGAGAAATATAAAAAAAATTACCTCGATTAAAATCAAATAACAGAAGAGATCGAACTTGACAATAAAACAATGTAGAATGAGAACCGGGTTGATGTGAAGACATGAAATGAAAGGGTCTATTGGCAGTACTCACACAGACTTGTAAGAAATATCCACAAAAAAATGATTTTAAAATGCAGAAACATAAAAGGGATCTGAATTTTCATGCTTAAAAAATATTGGCAAAAACTTAATAAGGATACTATCGGCTCTGCAAAATACTGGACTATTGCAGTACAGAATTATTCAATTTACAAAGATATAGAACAACTGATAAATCGATATATTTCCGGACGGGTACTTGATATTGGAGCCGGAAACCTCGCATGGAAATATATTGTAAAAAGTGCAGCAAAAAATTATCATAGCTCAGACTTCTGTATTACACACAAAAACCTTGATATGATTTTTGATGTTACCAAATCATTTCCTTTAAAAAATAACTCGTATGATTCTATTTTTTGTCATTCTGTGCTGGAACATACACCAGAACCCTGGAATGCATTCGACGAATTTTATCGCATTCTAAAAGAAAACGGAGTATTGCTTATATCGGTACCTTTTATCTTTTATTTACATGGAGCTCCTGATGATTATTTCAGGTTTACAAGATATGGAATGATCAAATTGTCAGAAAAAACAGGTTTTAAAGTATGTAAATTAATTTCAAGTGGTGGAATAGCTCATTTCCTCATAAATATAGTTTCTATACCGTTATCAACTATTCTATACATTACCAGGCTCCATTTTGCGATCAGGCCTGTGACTAAAATTCTTACAACAGCAGCAGCATTGCTCGATATGATTCTCGATCCCCAAAGAAGATTTTCAATGAATATTATTCTGGTATTAAAAAAGGTTCAGTAAAGTTGGTAAGGCAAACCTGAATATGCCAGTAAGATTGAGATTACATGGAAACCGATCATGCCGTCGCTTCACTCACTTGATGGTTTTTTAGTTTGAAAAGATAAAGAAATGGTTCGAATTTTTGAATGAGTGTGTAATCAGCAGTCAGGAAATGTTCAAACTCCTTAAACTGGCCAAACTCTGAGGTAATAACAAAATACACTGGTTTATTGGTGTCAAGTTGTCTTAATTCTTCCGCGATATGTTCTTTGCTAAAAACAAGGGGGTTGGTAATTGGGGGATAAATACAATACACCGGAGCCCTCCTCTCCGACCATAGATAAATATCAGGCTGATGTCCCCAGGAATAAACATAATCAGTTTCTTTCGTTGTACGTTTGATATATTTACCAACCTCTTCACAAATAGCATAGACCTTATCTTCACCACTGTAAAAATTGCCAAGCAAATCTGTTGACATCAAAAGATCTTTTATCAGCTGATATAATGTGAACAGGAACAGCACCAGGATTGCTCCGGCACTGCCACAATCAGAAACGCTAACATTACTCAGCCCCGTTGTTGTTAGATGAGAAAAGAACTCAAAAATCAGAACACCTCCGGCAACACACATGGGAGCTACCGTTGGGATGAAATGATAGGGGAGATAGGTACGTGAAAAAATAGCTGAAATGAATGCAAGGCCAATCCATGCACCGATCAGTAACGCATTCGGATGATTAGAGGTCATAAAAAAAAGAACCCCGGCAACTGAAACTGTGATTAAAAAAAACAGATCAGAAAAAATGGTTCTGAACCGTCGGCGGGTATGCTCTTTTACAACTTTGTTTGCCTGGCTCAGAGGGGTTTTAAGGTATCCGGTGATAAGCTTCATGATTTCTTTGCTGAAAGGCATTTTTGCCCATGGTGTCTTTTTTAAAACTAAAAAGTAAACAAAAAAGATTATCACAGGTATGCAATAACCTGCACAATATAACAGGCCATCAAGAAAAAGTGAATGCGGTGGAGAGATGGCTATGCAGAGTAGAATTGGTGCGGTGGTATTTATCAGCGAAGGCTGTTTGAACATAAATGTGATGCTGGAGAAAAATCCGCTTAAAAACAGGTACAGTAGCGTTCGGATTGTTTGTTCGTCTGAACCAAGCACGTAGAACAAAATGGAGAGCACCATGGGCAAAGAATAATATGATTCCATATTTGAAAAATGCCACCAAAGACTTGGTACACTCGAGTATAATGCGAATAGAAGGGCGGCTATCAGGCCTGCTGCCGGGTTCAATAGCACGGCTCCCAATAGATAAACCGCTATTGTTGTAAGTACATTGTAATAAGCGAAAAACTGCCGAAATGATTTGCGGTTGATACCAAAATACTTGATAATGAACATATAAATAAGTTTTAATCCGGGTGTTTTACTTTCATAAATATCCCGGTACATGAGATCTGTACCTTTGAGCCATCGGTAAGCTATATACCCATGCGCTCCATAGTCTCTGTCAAGAGGCAATTTGAAATAGGGAATTTTCATGATGTAAGAGATACAACATATTGCCGCAAGAAGAATGATATAAACCATAACACCTCAAAATTAACAAATTAAGAAGAAGAGAATTGAATGCTGATTGTACTCTATTTTCGGTGATATTTCAAGAGGTTATGCTTACTTAGCAGTTGTTTCAAAATACCTCTGAAGACCGTTTATATTTAGAATGAGGATGAGTGGCTTTGAAATCTGTTCTTTTGGATGGCGAATGACTTGGCGCCAGTGAAAAACAAAAGTATATCAATACCAACAAATCCCTGCATCACTAGTTTGTATCAATTGGGAACCGGTTGAGCCTGATAAATTATTCCTGCGTTTTATCAAGAGCACCAAGATAAATCTGCTGTCCAGGTGGAAGCCAGTACACTTTAACAAACGGACCCGAAAACACCTCTTCTAGAACATCCTGGAAAAGCTGATTCTTCAAAATATGCGGGTCTCGATGGTACGCATCATACAGTTCAGTGAAACGCGATACAGAGGAGCGTGCTTTTTCGATTGTTTTTGTTTTTTCAGTCCTTGCTCTCTCCAGTTGTGTGGCGACATAACCACCAATTGTTGAAGAGCTTAGAATGTTTTCTATTGTTTGATGGGTGCTCTTTTGTTGTTCAGGATTATTAGATGTTATTGCCTGCTCATACATCGTAATTTCGTTGAGTAAATTTTCCCACTGCTCTCCCGCAACTTCATTGAGTGTGGTAGTACGGTACCTGATTGCTTTTTCAATCTGGAGTGCCTTTTCACTTTCAGCCTGGGTAGCAGCCTGAAAATCACTTTCAAGCACAGCTGGTGGGCCATATCGGGAAGCGGAGAGACTGACTATTCTAACACCAAGTTCAAGGGTGTCAATTTTTTGCTGGATTCTTGTCTTTACGGCATCATGATCAATTTTACCGCTGATAAAATCGGAAACGGCTATCGCTCCAACCGCCCTTATAATCGCCTGTTCGGAGAAAACTTTTACTATTTCGGCAGATTTTTGTATCGTGCCAATTTTTTTGATGAAATGAATGACATTGGTCCGGCTTTGAAAATTATCAGAGGAGAAATCAATTCGATAATGTACAATCCATGTGCCCTGAACAATATTCTTATCACCTGTTATGAGTGAACCATGTACACCAGGCTGAAATGATGCTGCTCTTAATTTTGCTTTTTCAAGATTTGCAGAGGAATCCTCGAACAAAAATGCCCGGTTGATCATTACCTTTTGTATCGCTGTCGGCAACTTTACTATCTTGTCTGCTGGAAAGGGGAACGCCCAATAGGGGCCACCAGGTGCTTTAACTGAAGATTCAATGCCGGACAGTTTTCCCAGTCGGCTGTGAATAGCAACCATACCCTCAGATACCCGGTAGGTATTGCTGAAAAGAAAGAGAAAGCCAAGAACAAAGAAGAGTACGGTAAGAATTCTAAAGCCTGCGCGGATTACAAATAGAAAAATAGAAGAATGAGGCGATTGTGCCTGATCTGTTCTATCTGAATGCGCAGGAGTAGCGGGACTGGTTGTTTCAGGTCTCATAGTGGAATTTGTCATCTGATAGCTCATTTTTCCTGCTGTTTTGTGTTCTCCAATAGATCGAAGGGCTCGGATTTCGTATCAAGAATAAATGTGGTATTCTCACGTAAACTTAATTTGAATGCATCGAGTTTTCTTAAAAAAATTGCAAACTCTGCACTTTTTGAATATTCCTTATAGTATCGCGCCGCAGCTGCATCTCCCTCAGCCCTTAATCGTTGGGACATCCTTTCAGTAAAGGCCATTATTCGCTTCTTATCACTATCTGTTTTTGCAATGATACTCTGAGCAATAGCATTACCCTCAGATCGGGCGTTTTGTGCCTGACGCTGCCGGGTTTGTTTCATTCTTTGAAAAACCGACCGTGTAATATTTTCTGGAAGCAAAATCCTGTTGATACCAACTGACAACACTTCAATACCAGTTTCATAAGTTTCAAGTTCACTTTGAATCCTGTTTAAAAGCGCATTGTTAACATCATCAAGTCTGACCAGATCGGGATTAACATTGGTCAAATCATTGAAAGTAAAAGCTCCGATTTCAGCTTTTGAAGCCCGAAGGCGTTCCAGAAGGAATGCTGTTGCCCGGCTGGTTGTACGGAACATCCGGAAAAAGCTTAATGGATCCTTGATTTTCCAGGTGAGAAATGCTTTTAGTATAACAACCTGCTTATCGTCTCCTGCTGTTCGAGGCGGTCTTCAATTACAGAGATCCGCCTGTCGAAACGAATGATATCCTGAAAAGGCCACGGTAACCGGAAAAAAATACCAGACTGATTACCATCGATGTTTTTTACAGAACGCGAATCTGCAGCTCCAAAGGTAGTTACAACGGCAATCTCATCATAATTGACAATATAGGTTGTAAGGTATGCAATGAATAGTAGTAGAAGTATGCAGCCAGCTGCAAATGCACTCAAATGTTTCATTTTCATAAGTATGTCCCTTAAGTTAAGTAAGAGCGGTCTGGATTATTGGTTCGAACCTCTCAGTATATTATCTGGTATCAGTCTGTTTGTTGATCCAAGTTCAACAATAAGATTTTTGTGTCGTTGTGAAACGAGGATCTTATTTTTCGATGCTAACGCCTCTTCAAGAATTGAAAAATATCGTTCGTGAGAATAAATGTTTTTTGAAATTTCAAATAGTTTGAGTTCTTCAGTGAATTTTTCTGCCTTTCCACCTTCAATATTTTCTCTGCTCCAGCGATATCCTGTTGCATCTGAGATTATTGTGGAAATAGTACCACCACATTTCAAAATCATCAGTTCTGATTGTATGTTCTCAGCTGAGGAAAAACGTTCTTCAATGTTAATTTGATCGGCAAGTTCTTTAAATGCTGCAACCGAGCCTGCAGCTTCGACTTGTGTGCGTAGAGAACTTTGCTGTGCCTGTTGAAATTTAGTCTCACGTTCCTGCATTGCTGTAACATTTTCTTCGAAAACATCAGCGATCTCAGTTGGCGGATGAACTGCTGTTATACTGACATTGAGTATCTTAATACCCAAATGGTGATTACTGATTTTTGACTGGAGCCTGGCCTTAAGCTCCTGAGCCATTCCAATACGAGCATCAGAGAATAGTGTGTCAATATCGAATGAGAGCAAATGGTGCGATACTGATGCTTCCGAGAATAAGTAAAGCATCTTTTCTGTATCTATGCCTGCCATGGAAAAATCTGTTATATTATTAATTGTATATTCCAGAACGATATCTGCACCTGCAAGTGAAACTGAGGGGGTTTTATTATTTGATACATCGACCTTTCCACCACTTTCAACTGCATTTTGCATAAGTTTTCTGGGTGATGCAACAATAAGATGTTCGTCGTTGCTCAAGCCATGGTTGGTCGTCCAGAGAAGAGGGACACCCTCTTTAAACACTGTTCCTCCCATAATCTGTGGCTTGTGGGAACCGACATGCATTTGCCGTATAAGAAATACATCGAATTTTCTTACTTTCCCAAAAGGAAATGGGGGTTTGAGATGAATACCAGGAGCAAGGGTGTGTGGGTCTGGTCTACCAAGAGTAAACAGTATCCCTTTCTCCTCCGGCCGGATAATAACAAACGAACTGAGAAGAAACATGAATATACCTGATGCTGCTAACAAGGGTAAAATAACAGATTGTATCTGTTTTGAAAATGCGTGAGCTGTTATATCGAACCCTGATAAATTTATCAATAACAGTCTTATTGTTTGGGTGGTCTTTTGTGGGTACAGCACGACTTCCAATATATAAGAATGGTAAAAGGAGCGTTGCCTGTTTGCAGATGACGGTGGTTTAAAAAAGGAGGATAGAAAGATAATAAGTAATTCTGCTGCCAGAATGGCATTTATTGATTTGAGAAATACGGTAATGTGATTGTCAATAGATATGAAACCAGAATATTTAAACAATGAATTGATCAAAAGAATCAAAAAAAAGAGTGTTGTTGAGGCGAGATACTGAGCGACGCCCTGGAGGTGCTTCCAGGGTTCAAGTGCTGAAATCTTTATGTAGTAAATGGAAATAAGAATACCGGAAAAGGATACAACTGAAAAGAGTATAAGTGGAAGATGAGCTGGAATGCCTTTTACAACACTGGTATCGGGTTTTAAAGACGGTAGTATGTTTGTAAAACTCAGTAGAAAAAAAGTAATCATAAACAGGCCGGAAACGGTAGAACCATAACGATACAATAGTTTAATAATAAGTGATTTAAAGCTATTACCAGCTGTGCAGGTATCACTATTTCTGCTACTGACAGTGATCAGATTAACAACCCATATTCCAAGCGGTGCTATCGAGTGCCACATCAGATGTTGTAGTGCAGGATAGTTCCAGAAAAGTGTAATAGTTGTTGATATAGCTGCAAATAGTAACTGGAGAAACAGACCTGCCATAGTGATGGACTCAAATTTTTTCATGTTTTCTGGTTTCATACTGTTTGTTCACTTTCTCTGAGAAGGCGAGCAGAATTGAGAACAACGAGGACGGTGCTTAATGAGTGAAGAATTGCCGCAAGGACTGGTGATATAACTCCTGATGCGCTTGAGGCCATCATTACAATGATAAATAATATACTGAACATGATGTTCTGGCGAATGATTGAAACGGTCACTCTGGAAAGTCGGAAAATGAAGGGGATACGGTCAAGCTTATCATTCATGAGGACTATCGAAGCTGAATGGATAGCTACTTCACTACCGATTCCTCCCATTGCAATAGATACATCACCCGCAGCCACTGCCGGCGCATCATTGACACCATCACCGATCATCGCTACAATTTCACCAGATGATTTTGCATCCCTGATTCTCATCATCTTTTGATCGGGAAGCATTTCAGCTTCAAATGCGCACCCTAATTGCCGTGCGATATGTTCTGCAACAAAAGCTTTATCACCGGTAAACATGAGGATGTTTGCTATCGGGAGTTTTCGAAGCGATTCGATTGTTGTATGGGCATCAGATTTAACAACATCTGACAAAAGAATTGTACCGCAATGTTCTCCATTTACAAGAATATATAGACTGGTCCCATAACTATCATGAGAAATTTCAGATATTGTTCCCGGCGTACATTGCTTTTGAATCCATTCCATACGTCCGACAGAGATACATTTTCCCTCAACTGTACCACGGACTCCCATTCCTGCAGTTTCACAGAAGTCAGCAGATCCGGACAGGGTAATATTACACCGTATACACTCTTTTATTATCGCTTTTGCAGCGGGGTGATGGGAGTATTGTTCAAGAGATCCGGCATAGTAAAGAAGCGTGTGTGAATTGGTTTCATTAAATACTTTTATTGTGGATACAAGAAGATTTCCATAAGTAAGTGTGCCTGTTTTATCGAAAATAATGGTAGTGACTTTTTGAACAATCTCAAGAATCGAAACATCTCTGAAAATGACTCCTGATCTTGCAGCTGCGCCAAGTGCTGTTACAAGTGCTACAGGACCGGATAGTATTACTGTACAGGGGCATGATAATATCAGCATTGATATTGCCCGTTGAATATCTCTTGTAAAAAAGAGAACTATACCGGAAAGCATCAGGATGGATGGTGTATACCAGGATGCGTAGCGATTTATGATTTTCATAACCGGGGTCCGGCTTTTCTCGGCCTGTTTGATCAGGTCTTTAATCTTCGACAATATTGTTTCGCCCGAACCAGAAGTGATTTTGATAACCAGACGACCGGAAAGATTGACAGTACCACTATACACTGAAGCATCTCCGCCTTTTTCAACAGGTAACGATTCTCCGGTTATTGCAGATTCGTCAATAGTACTGATTCCTTCAATGACTTTACCGTCACCGGGGATACGGTCGCCAGGGAGTACCTGGACAATATCACCGTTTTTGATTGTATTCGCATCACGTTCAATAATGGTACCGTCAATAAGTACCTGAGCTTTTGATGGTGTCAGTCTCATAAGTGCTTCAATATTTTTTCGTGCATTACATTCTGTTCTCTGTTCGATAAGGTGGGAGATAATCATGAAAAACGCGATAACTGAAGCCGCTTTATAATTGGCTGTACAGAACGATGCTGTGAAACTAAGGGCTGCAAGCTCATTCATCTCTACCTGGCCTGTAAAGAGATCTTTTAATGCATTATAGACAAGAGGTAGTCCGAAGATAAGTGATGAAAGTATCGCTGAAATTTCTGATACTTCTTTTTCAGGAAAGAAAAAACCTGCTATATATGAGTTGAGAAGAAAAAAACCACCAATGAAGAATGCTGGGATCTGGAATTTGGAATTCGATTCTGAAGAGGTCATCTGTTTAAGGAATCCGTGAACCATATTGTATAATCACATTCGTTTAAGTTCAAAACATGCTAATTAAGAAAATTGATGCTGTTTATTAGTATGTTGTTAGGAATATGTAAGAGGTGTGTTAAGAGTTGTGCGGAGTTGCGGAATGAATGGTGTAATCTTGTAATGTAAAATTAACATAATGCTAATTACATCCTAATGTATTGAGGCAATTTTTATGACAGTAATTGTTTTTCAGAAAATGAACTGAACATACGTCAAACACCAGCAAATGTTCTTCTTCTTTTTAACCTTACATAAGGAGGTAGCAGTATGGTCAAATTCAGGAAAGCCAAAGCGGTCGCCCTGGGTATCGGGGCATTGTTTATGGCAACAGCGGTAGTATCTGCGGAATCATGGAAATTCGGTCTGATGAGCGATACACAGTGGAAAAGTAATATTGATGGGGAAAATCCCAACACAGTTGCAGCGGGAATTATCAGGCAGCTTAACGCTGAATTTATCAGGCATGATGTGAAAATGGTATTGCAGGTAGGGGATCTTGTTGACAGGTATAGCTCACCGGCTTTTGATACACGCGCTCAGGGAGCGCAGGAACTCATCGATGCAGGTATTGGATTTTTTCCACTCCGGGGAAACCATGAATCCTCCTCGAGTGCTGCAATTTACTTCTCCACTTCTTTCCCACAGGCTTGTGGTTACATAAATACTTTCGGCGCAAGTAATTTCCAGAGCGCATCTATGAATCTTGAATGTCTCAGTTACTCGTTTGACTACAATAATGTTCGATTCGTGTTACTTGATCAGTTTACAAGAAAAGATAACTCCGGATTGACTAATAACAACATGATCGATCAGATCGGGTGGGTTAATGATGTTCTTGGTTCCAGGGATGCAAATACCCATGCCTTTGTTATGGCCCATAAAAATATTATAGGTCAAAATCATTTTGATGTCCTCTTTGGTTCCAATATGTCAAGTAACATCTCGGCTCAAAATCAATTTTTCAAAGCACTCAGCGATAATGGTGTCCGGTATTATTTCGGTGGCCATGATCATATGCACCATCGTTCCATTGTCTATAGTCCGGACAGGAATTATACAATCAAGCAATTGATAGGTGCTTCAAACAGTTACAAGTTTTATACACCTGTAATTCCATCTGCTGATCAGCGTTATTCCGGTAATTCACCCCGTGAACTGCCGCTTGCGCAGGAATTGTACACCGTCGGTTATTATATCTTTACGGTCGACGGTGCCCGGATTACCTGTGATTATTATTCATCTCTGAATGGGTGCGGCGGTGAATGGGGATCTGAGGTTGATTGCAATCTCAACGTCACACCTGTTCTTTCTTTCCAGAAAAGAGAAACGTTCGGATATAGTCTGAATGGTAAAGAATACGTTGTAACTGCCGGTAATACTTTGACCGTTGTTTCAGACACCTGTAAATTAAGCGGATCCGAAAATACGAAAGCGTCGATTATAAACGGTGAGAACATTATCTCTCCAGCTCTTTATGATGGCAGAAGTCTCGTACAGAATATTACTACTGGATGGCAATCAAAGAGTGATGCTGCAAGTGATCTTAAAAGTGATGTACTCACATTATGGGGTATGGCGAATAATCTTGGCAGTGATGAAAGCGACATTTACACACTTTCACTCTCATATAAAGGTGAATTATCCGGTCCGCTGTCACTTGTCACCAAAGATGGAAATGGTAACTGGGTTGGTGCTACCAGTCTGAATTTCAGCAGTGAACCGAAATTCGTTGTTGGTCCCTGCAAATCATCCTTTGGTATCGGGACTTACGGTATCGACACGGAAAAGAAGATTGTGTGGGCTGTTGTTAACCACGGGGGTGAATTCGCTGTTAAATCCAGTAGTGATGGTGATCAGGATGGTGATGGCGATGTTGATAATGCTGACATTGCAGTAATTACTTCTCTTAAAAATAAACCTGCCGATGTCAAACCATCTGCTGACCTTGACAATGATGGGAAAATCACGGTCCTCGATGCAAGAAAACTTGTTCTTATAAAGAATAGATAATGTCGGGGTCGAAATTATTACATTGCTCAGGTAATTGCAAATACGCCCCTGACTCCCCCCGATGGGGGACTTGTAAAACATTGTTTTTTCTAAAAGTCCCCTGGGGGGATTTTGGGGGCGAGTTCGACTTTTGCAATTGGCTCAGGTAATTAATGATTTCAAGAAAAAATGTTCAGGATGGTTTGGAGAAGTGGCTGTACAGGAATCGACCTGATGGCAATGATGAACAAAATGTGAGTAATATACTATTACCGGAATAACAAAAAGTAAACAAAAAATTTATTGAAAGGAAGATCATGACAAAAATTAAATCGTGCGGAATTAAAGGCGTTATAGCAGGGCTTGCATTGATAATCAGTCAGGCATTTCCGGCTTTGATCAGTGTAAGTCCGGAGAGGCAGAATGTTGCTATCGGATCAATGTTTGATGTGAATATTATGATTTCGGGTCTGGTAGAAAATGAAGATCTGAGTACTTTTGATGTTAATCTGTCATATGACAATTCACTGCTTGAATTTTACAGCTATAAACTTACTGATCAGCTCGGTAATCTTGTATCTGGTGATGCTGTGGATGTAAGTGACAATGCTCTTCCTGGAATTGTAAATATTGCAAACCTTTCACTCATAGACGATTTGAGTTTTCAATCAGATGCATTCAATCTGGCAACTGTTACTTTTAAAGGTATCGCTGAAGGCATTAGTGAAATTGCGTTGAAAGATGGTTTGTTTGGTGATATCAATGGTGGTTTTATTGATTTTACAACAAAGAATGGAACTGCCAATGTCCCTGAAGCATCAATGGTCATGCTTCTGAGCAGTGGTTTACTGGCTCTGTCTGTAGTATCATTCAGAAAAAAAACATTGCATAAAAAAGTTTTTTAAACAAAAGTGGCAGTATATCCTGAACATCGGGTGAGAATCAAATCTCACCCTTTTTTGTTGTTTATATCGTATATTTACCTGAATTATATGGACGAGTAGCTGCTACTATGCGGTATCAGATAAGAATGGTGCTTACATTTTAAAATGTTCAGGATGCTATATGCCACTAAATCAGTACACTATAAAAATTCTTAGAGATATAAAGAAAAGACCGCCCGAAAAACTGGATATTATGGTTCAGGAGATACACGAAGAAATCTTTGCTGAGACAGACTGTCAGAAATGTGCACAATGCTGTAAAAAAATCAGTCCGATTATCTATCAGCATGATCTTATACGGCTGGCTCGTGCATTAAAAATGAGTCTTGATGGTTTCTGTGAAAAATATCTGAAAATTGATAAAGATAAGGATTATGTATTCAAATCTGTACCCTGTCCGTTTTTATCATCTGATAACTGCTGCGAGGTATATGATGATCGTCCGACAGCATGCCGCGAGTATCCTCATACCGACAGACGACGGTTTCATCAGTTGATTGACTTGTCAATTAAAAATGCCGATATATGTCCGGCCGTTCAGAAAATTCTGGAGAGGCTTGTAATCGTTGCTGAAAAGAATCTGGCGTTCAAGAGACGGTAAGCACGTATCTTGTACGACCAGAACTACCTGCTGATCTGTACCTGAATTGGGCCTGCATTTTTCGAGCTTCGGACGTAGGTTGCATCAACTGTATATACCACATAGGAAAAAATAGTCTTGTCTGGCACGGTGCTTATAGTATCCGTAAAACTGGTAGCTGTTGTTTTCCAGGCTCTTTCCAGATTTTCCTGTTCATCACAATGTCGTTCAATTTTATAGTGCTTGAAGTTCTGAAAGGTAACTGGTGACCAGGAAAGGATGACTACTCCGTTTGCGGTGTCATACTGAGCCTGAAAATCAGTTGGAGGAACCAGAAGCTGATCTTTATACCGTTTCAGTACAACAGTGTCGATAATTGTTGTTTTTCCCGGAACAATAGTGATATTTTCCACGTGTTCTACATAATAATCCGTTGCATAATAGTACAGAGTGTATCTGCCATAGGGAAGGCTGTCAAAAGAATAATTTCCCGATGGCACGGTGACAATAAAACGGTCCAGTTCCAGCATTCTTATTTGTATAAAGCCGTTTTCCAGGTTTTGATTGGCCATTGCCACATTGCGGATAACTGTTCCCTGTATTCTGCCGGATTGCTGAAGTACCAGCGTATCATGGATCGAGGTATCATTGTCTTCAGATACAATAATATTCTCTGATGTTACTGACATGTTTCGCACATTGTCGGTTGCAACGATCCGATACGATCCTGCTGCAAGATTGGAAAAGAAACATGTACCTTCCTGAGAACTTTTTGATGTGTTAACTTTAATGGCATTACCGGGTGGTATCAGACTGTCATAACAATTCGAGGTATCAGCCTGTGGTATTACAAGTAAGGTTGCAGCAATGTTTGGGACAGGGTTGTTTAAGGAATCCAGAACCAGAGCTATAATCTGCGGGTTCCCCTGTTCTGTTGTCGGACCGGCGTAATCGCCACTGTCGCAGGAGAGAATTAGAATAATGATGGTGATGATTGAAGAGAGAAATTTCATCATTTTTTTTTGTTTGTTAAAGGGAACAGCTGCATGTTAAACTGGACCACCCGGTCTTCTTCCGAATCACTCTCCGCAATAGAGATAATTTTTTTTCTGAATGCCTGAATCTCACTTTTAATTTTCTCAAATCCTTTTTGAGATATACTCATCGTTACCCCGGAGATATCACGCTCGACTGATGCTGTTTTACTTATTGAACGGATTGCCAGTTCAAGACTCTGGCGATGAAAGCTGTTGATTGCCACTGAAGCGACTTCATCACCTGCAGTCAGTGAAGATGATGGAACCCTGTAATTTCCACTTTCATCAACATTTAACAATCCAAGCCCGGTGAGCAGGTCAATTGCTTTTCGGACCTGCTGTGCACTGACGGGCGGATCAAGAAACTTTCCAATCATCGCAAAGTTATTATTAAAATTAAAAAGCGGCAGGAATGAACGCAATGCTGAATAGTACCATTCAGAAAAGTATTCAAATTGTTCTTCACGAAGTTTCTGTTTGCGTGTTGCTTTGCATGTAAGGGATAATTTATTATAATAGAATAACTGTTCATCGTGGGTCTTCGCCTGATTGAAAAGAACCAGGTTAGTAAAATATTCACTCTCCTTTTCTATGAGATCCATAGCCTTTGCAAGTTTGAGACTTCCTTCATAGGAGAGATTGCTCTGTCCGTTCATTACCCGCATTATGTGATCACGTGCCTTGAAACCGGCCTTATTCGCGAATATCTGAAAAGAAAAATGCGGTTTTTCCTGTTTTTTCAGAGTAAAAAAATCTTTAAGAAATAAACGGTAGTTGGTATAGGAATAAATTTCACTCATAAATATCCTCATCTACATAATAATATATCGTTTTGGATTTTTAAAAAAGATGTATATGTAGTTGAACTGTTGTTTTTAAACAACAGATTTCTCCATCTGCAAAAAGAACAGAATAACCACTCATCTGTGGAATTTCACACCTTTCACCTGACAGTTGTACCTGCAGTGGCAAGAGATACATAATTTTGTTTCTGATATTGAAACGCATCCCGATCGAAAAATGGACACATTCAGGTAACAGAACGGCTGTTGTAAGAAACTGCTGCATAAATGTATATTAAGTGGCACCAATAGGATAGATGGCCGTTTCTTATTCACTATCTCTTGTAGGACAAAAGATTCCATAAATTCGATACTACGGAGCAGACCTTATGCTTAGTAAGGTTGTTGCAATAAAACTGTTTTTGAAACGTCTGAGTACTTTTAATGAAGGAAAATCAGTAAATCAAGCGTTACTGCCGTTGAAGGAGGCACGATGGATATTATAGATATTAAAGGGTTAAAAAAGAACTATGCTTTAGGTTCTACCACAGTACATGCACTTCGGGGTGTTGATCTCACTATTGCCAAAGGTGATTTCATGAGCATCATTGGGCCCTCAGGAAGTGGAAAAACAACGCTGCTCAATGTGATTGGGTGTATAGATAATGCCACTGAGGGTAGTGTCAAGGTAAGCGGCCGTGAGATTACAAAACTTAACGATCGGGAAATTACTTCCATGCGCCTTCATCATATCGGGTTCATATTTCAAACCTTCAATCTTATTCCGGTACTTGATACGCTCGAAAATGTAGAGTTCCCTCTTCTACTCATGCGGAAGTTGTCGAAGCAGGACATAAGGAAAAGAGCCGAAAAACTCATTGAAGAAGTTGGCCTCAGGGAATATATAAAACACCGTCCGGCGGAACTTTCGGGTGGGCAAAGACAGCGCGTCGCGATTGCACGGGCTCTTGTTACCAATCCCGACATCGTACTTGCTGACGAGCCCACTGCGAATCTCGATTCTGTGACCGGTGAGCAGATTCTCAATCTGATGAAGGAGATGAACCGTATTGAAAACACAACCTTCATTTTTTCAACGCATGATGCGAATGTTCTCAAATATGCCAGAAGTGTTGTCAAAATTCGTGACGGCCTTATTGTGAAAGAGGCGTAACCGATGAATCTTATCATAAAAATCGCATGGAGAAACATCATGAGGCATCGGGGGAAGAGCCTGGTGATCGGTGTGATACTGTTTGTAGGCGCACTGCTCATGACTGTGGGTAATGGCGTCATTTCCGGGATGGATCAGGGGATGCAGGAAAATATTATCAACGGATTTACAGGTGATATTGTGCTCGTGCCTGAAAAGCAGGAATCGGATGAGGTGTTCATCGACATGATGGGAAAGACCATAGAACAGATTAACGATTTCAAGAAGATCGATTCGGTTCTAAAAACCATTCCAGAACTTAGGGCGTGGGTTCCTATCGGTAAAAATGGGGCTATGGTGCTCAATGAAGAAGGTGGATCTCCGGGTTTTACTTATTTAATCGGTGTCGACTTTAAGCGTTATCGCAAGGTATTCCCAAATACCATGAAAGCGGTAGAGGGTAAGTTGCTGTCACCTGGCGAAGCGGGTGTTCTTGTACCCACTGGAGCACGAAAGCAGATGTTTGAGGTTTCGAACATCTGGTTTGTGCCAGAAGGGTGTGAAGCTGACACTTCACAGATGTTTCCCGAGGCGAAAGCCATGTGGCAAAACCTTCTTGCAAAAGATAATATTGTTTTTATGGGGATGGGTGCCGACAATACAAGCACCGATATCAGAGCTGGTGTTAAGGGGATCGTTAAATATAATGCGCTTAATCAGCTATGGGGCAATTTCGCCCTGGTGGATATCGAGTCGTATCGAACCTGTCAAGGATACATTTCCGCACAGGATCGGGCAACGTTGGTCCTTTCCGATGATGAGAAACAACTGCTTGATGGAGATGAGACTGATCTCGATAATCTGTTTTCGATTGATGCGGGTGAGACTGTTGTGAACTCAGAGCACCATAATGACCTGGATCAACCGGGTGAGGATGCAATAGTGTCCGGTAAAGAACAGAATCAGACAGATCTGGATGTTGGCACATATAATCTGGTGCTTGTACGACTTGAAAATCATTCCAACCTTGATGCTAAAGTAAGTATAGTCAATAAACATCTTAAAGCAGCTGGTACAGGTGTTCGTGCGGTTACATGGAAAAAGGCAATCGGGACGATTGGCAGTATGGCGGTGCTGATCAGAATGGCATTAATCATGTTTGTTGGATTTCTGTTTTTTGTTGCGATTATCATTATCGTAAATACGCTGAGTATGGCAGCCCTCGAACGTACATCTGAAATCGGTATGATGCGTGCTGTGGGTGCTCGTAAAGGGTTTATTTCGACGATGTTTTTCGGTGAGACCGCGCTGCTCTCGTTTTTCTTTGGAGGTCTTGGAATTATTGCCGGATATCTTATAGTTAAAATGTTAGCAATATGTAAATTTACATCCGAAAATGATATGGTGCAATTACTCTATGGCGGTGATCTGTTTCATCCGTTTTTGTCAGGCTGGGACATCATTATCAGTATCATACTTCTGTCGATTGTGACACTTATCGCTGTAATTTATCCAATGCTGGTTGCCCGTTCAATCACCCCGCTTGATGCGATTGCGAGAGAATAGGCCGGAGAGGAAAAAACTATGAACTTTTTATTTACTATCAGTATAAGAAATCTTTTCAGGCAACGGCGGCGGAGCATTCTGCTTGGTTCAGCCATAGCAATCGGTACCGCAGTTCTGGTGCTCGCTAATGCATTCGCGCACGGGATTTCGGAAGTATTGTTCAATGAGATAGTGTCGTATGTCTCCGGTCATGTGAGTGTCTCATTTACAAAAGGCGGTAATGCCAACAACCAGGTGTTTCACGATGGAGCGAGGATACGGGAAATAATCAATAAAAGAGTGCCTAATGTCAAGAGAGTTGATGAGGCAATCGGGGTTTTTGCCCGGGCGATAGGCAACGCTAAGGCTGATAATGTGATTCTGGTCGGGATGGATCCTTCAGGTGATGGAGTTGACGAAAAAGAGGCTGAAAAGCTCGCGAAAAACTTTAAGGAACTTGAAGGACATTTCGCTGATCTTGCCGACACGACCGTAGAGAATCCGGTCTGTCTGGCGCAGGAGAAAGCGAAGACGCTTAATGTCAAGCTGCACGATGTTGTGCGGGTCAGGTTTACCGATATTCGTGGTCAGACACAGGCTGCGCGGCTGACAATCGTTTGTATCATGAAACCATCGAACGTGTTTATGGCTGCTCCGGTATACCTGCATATTAAGACTGTGAAAAGACTGCTTGGATACAGTTCAAACGATGTTCCTCAATTATATCTGTCTATCGAAAATCCCAGAAAGGATGCCAAGCGGTTTGCGGATTCACTTCATGCCGGTTTGAATCCACCGCTTGCAGTAATCGATGGACAACTTTCCGTTCATGGCTCCGGGGTCGAAGTAACCCTGCTTTCATTACGGACCGACTCCGCATCACTGGCGCTTGTCGATTCGGCGATGAAGTTTTCAGCCCGCACTGCTGCAGATAGCGTGAATCCAAAGAAAGCCGTTATCATCTCAGAATCGCTTTCAAAGATTACCGGGCTGCAGCCGGATGACACATGCACTATTTCGTATGAGGGGAAATTCGGTGATGAGCCGGGAGGAGCGCGTCTGATTGTGACAGCTATTGCCGCTGCGGGCAGCGGTATCGACGGGCAGGTAGTACTTGTTAATGAGAGAGATTTCTATAAAACATTTTACGATGTCTGGCCGAAATCAACTGTCGCAGTAAATGGACCATTTCGCCCTGATACTGAGATTGGTATCTATAAAGCGTTTGGTGGTGAGTGGTTGCTTGCCCCGCGATCACGAACAACCCGGGACGTTATGAAGCTCTATCGTGAAATTGCGCAGAAGGGGTGGAAAGCGATTGTCGTTGATGTAGGGTCGATGTATGAGACTGCAAGCATGGTGCTCAACCTTGAATACGCGCTCAATATGATCACAGCCGCATGTGTCATGGTGTTGTTTTTTATCATTTTGATCGGCGTTGTCAATACATTACGGATGACTATCCGTGAGAGGACCCGTGAGATCGGAACAATCAGGGCAATCGGTATGCAGTGTGTTGATGTACGCAATTCATTTCTAATTGAAACAGGACTTCTTGCGCTTATCTCAGCACTATCGGGGACAGCGCTGGCTTTTGTTACTATGTTTGGATTGTCACAGTTGACATTTAAAACAGACGCGAACCCGCTTGGAATGCTGCTGGTAGATGGACATATCTTTTTTGCGCCAACAGTGCTTGCAGTTTGTTTTTTCATCATGCTCATTGTTGGTATCGCGGTTGTAACCGCATATTTCCCGGCACGTCATGCCGCGAAACTTTCGGCTGCCGAGGCACTGCGTCATTTTGAATAGAAAAATACAAGGAGGAATAATGTTACGTATATTGGGTTGTATACTTCTGGTAGGGACCGTGGCCTTCGGGGCACCGAAGATCGATTCGTTGCTTAGTGGATATGACGATCTTTACAGGCAGGTTTCTGATATCAGGGCTGTAGTGCATCTGACACAGCAGAAGGTGAATCAGGGTACTAAAAAGCTTGAGATGAACTATTATCGCCGCGACAGCGATGAATCATTTTTGATCATAATGACCGGTCCTGAAGCAGAGAAGGGCAATGGGTATCTTCGTGTTGGTGACAATTTCTGGATGTACCGTAAGAATACACGCACCTTTCAGCATATCAACAGGGATGAAAGTATCGGCGGATCTGATGCACAAGGAGATGATTTCGAGGGTCGCCTGCTTACCGAAATGTATGCACCCGTAAAAGATTCGGCGGGTAATGAGATGATCTCTGAAGAGATGCTTGGAAAATTTTCTGTATGGCGTTTTGAAGTGATTGCAAAAGTAAACGATGTCGATTATCCTAAAAAAATATACTGGATCCGCAAAGATAAGCCGGTGCTGCTCAAGGAAGCTTCGTATTCCTCGTCGGGAACGTTGATGCAGACGTTATATTACCTGACGTTTACCGAAATTAAAGAACGTCTTGTTCCGGTAAAAACACTCATTGTCGATGAATTTGAAAAGGGAAACAAGACGATCCTTGAAATTTCGGGAATTTCCACCGATAAACTCAGCAACGACATTTTTACAAAGGCTTATCTGGAGAACCTCAGTAAATGAAAAATCTAATTGGTGTCCTGGTGGTGATTGTATTTGCAAGTGTAAATCTTTATTCAGAAAATGAGGATCTCTTTAATATGAGTGAAGATGAGATGTTTAGCGACACATCTATGATGCAGGACAGTGCATTGGTGGTGAAGCCTGCATCATCGTTTGAAAATGTTGATTCAGCCACAGTGTCATTTTCTGGACAGATTTCAAGTTCGGTCGGCGCTGCATTCAGTGATGGTTTTTTCAGTGAAAGAGGTAAAAATGAGATTGATCCGGTTGCTATGACCATTGGAAACCTGATGCTTGATGTGAGGCTGCCTCTTGGTATCAAAGGGTTTGGAAATACTGAGATTACATGGCTCGCTGACAGCAATAAAGCCTATATGCAGCTTCAGGAATACTTCATTGATGTTAACATTGCAAAAAGAGCATACTTCCGTATAGGAAAGCAGGTACTGCAGTGGGGGAGAGGGGAGATATGGAATCCGACCGATCTTATAAATGTAGAGAAAAAACCGATTCAGATAGATCTTGGAGCACGCGAAGGGTCATATGGATTAAAAATGCATGTTCCATTCGGGACAAAGTGGAACATATACGGGTTTGTTGATTTGAACGATGTTTCGGCTGTTGACAGTGTGGCCGGGACTGTAAAGCTTGAAACCCTGATTGGTGGTACGGAGGCTGCGATTGCACTCTGGAAAAAATCCGGAAGAGACCCGATTTTCGGACTCGATTTTTCAACTACACTTTTTGATTTCAGCATTACCGGTGAGGTTAGTTTGACCAGTGGAGTTAATTACCTGCTTTTGAAAAGTTTTGACACTGGAAAACAACCGGCCAAAGAAGCTATGGATCAGGATGTTGTAGCTCGATTATGTTTAGGGGCAACAAGATTTATAGATCTGCTTGATGTCGATGATCGATTGATGGTGCATGCTGAGTATTATTATAACCAGGCCGGATATGATGATAATGTTATAAAAGAATACGGGGTTGGGGATTTTATTTATTCTATGACCACGGGAGGGGGTATTGAACAGGGTGACAGTAATGTTTTTGTCAATAATATAGCAGAGCTTTACGAATTTAATAATCACTCAAGGCATTACGCTGCATTATCTGCAATGGTATCCAGATTTATCATAAGTGATATGTCGCTCAGTCTCACTGGTATTGTCAACATAAATCATGGTTGTGGTATGATAATCACTGGTTTGAGTTACCGGAATATGCATAACTACTTTCTTGGACTTGAGGTAGTCGCAAATGTTGGTCCTGATAATACAGAATACACATTCCTTGGGAACAGGATGTCGTTTAATGTGTATACAGGAATCGCTTTCTAGTGTAAGTTCTGTCCGCTTGATTGATATATATAAATTTTCTTGTGAATGTTATGCAATTTATCCTGATTTTAATTAACCCTGGTATGGAGGTACTATGAAGAAGTTGTTAGTAATTGCAGGAGTGATTGTTCTGGTAATTCTGGCAGGTGGAATTACAATAAAATACAAGTTTGGTCAGATGAGCAAAGATCTAACCGGATATTCACTGAAAAATATTGACATGAACACAATTCCGGACGGTGCCTATACGGGAAAGTATTCATCATTTGTTGTATCTGTAGAATTGTCGGCAAAGGTTAAAGACCACAAAATCGAGGATATTTCGATTCTCAGGCAAAGCTGCGGAAAAGGGTATGAAGGCAGGCAGGTTATCGACCGGATACTTAAAGAACAATCTTTACAGATAGATGCCAGAACCGGAGCAACAGGGAGCAGTAGGTGCATACTTATCGCTCTTGAAAAAGCGCTATCTTCAGCAAAATAAGAAATAGCGGATTGTAATCATTGTTACCTGCAATGGTTTGCAGGTATGTACAATTGTTACGTATTCAAAACTCTCTCAAGTCTCCCGACCTGACGATCCCATCTGCATCGAAGAGCTTTTTTCCATGCGTTTAATCCAATTGTGCGCATCAGATTTTCATCTGATAAGCAGTCAACAACAACTTTGGCATCAGATTCGATTGAGATGCCATCGAGAAGCAGTCCTGAATGATTATGACATATCTGCTCTCCTGATGATGGAATATTTACGGAGCATGCGATCATACCACGGCTCTGGGCTTCGAGAATTGCAAATGATCTGCCCCCCTCGTACCGTGATGTTGAAAGCAGAAACGGGCACTCTTCATACCAGCGGAAAATTCTCTCCGGAGTTTCTTTATTGATAAAAGTGATAGCATGAACTGCATTTGATGTTATCTGTATTGAATCGTGGGAGGAATCTGTTCCGACACAAAACATTCGCGCGGCTGGAAATGCGTTGTAAATTTCTGTAAACAGTCCTATGGCATACTCGAGGTTTTTCTTCCAAGTAAAAGCCCCGACTGTCAGAAAAAAAGGTGGAATTACTTTTTGATGTGGCCAGAAGGCTTTTTCTGTCGGGTGTATGCCGTTTGGTACAGTAACGAGTGAAGCTTTCTTTGTAAATGACCGTTTTTTCAGCCAGCGTGTTTCATCAAATGTACCGCTTATGCAGACATCGGCAAGCATTGCATTGATACGCAGAAGCGGAAAACGCAGCAGATGTGCTTTATAGGTTGTTGGATTCGAAACTTTTGCACGCGGCAATGTCGATTCCAGTTCGTAGACCTTCTGTTCCCATCCATGGTTATGAAGGGCGAAACGGACTTTCATTCTCAGTAATCGTGCCAGAACCAGTGCAAAAAATCCATCGGTAGAACGTGCGATCACCCATTGTGGTGGTGAAAACAGATGAAACAGGAGAATGATAGCATTTTTTAAAGAGAACAGGATGTAATTTTCGGTTAATGTATGGTTTGCGAAAATAACTTTAACCTTATGACCCCGCTTACGGAGATTGGTCGACAGTTCACAGACAGAACGCGCGACTCCGCCATTGGCATCGGGAGGAATTGCTGCTGCAAACCAGATTTTCATACAACGCACCTCACCAGTTTTTAGTTTTTTCCCAACAGTGAATTTGTGGATGCATACACTCAAGCAGGTTTGTAAAGGAACGAAAACCATCTTTTCTTTCCTGCGTAAAATGCATCGTTAAACAGAGTGGACCTTTGAGATTTTCGATCATGGATGGAACACCATTTTTTAACATGACATCTGCATTTCCGTAAAACGGATGTACTGAAGGAAAATACCAGCCTCCATCTGATAATGCAACAGGTCCATACACCTGTCCGGTAAATCGGGCTGTTTCCGGGCCTCCGCAAATGATGCTGCAGAGTTTTGACCAGCGTACAATCTGCAAACTGTTGATAGCGTTAAATGGCGGAACAAGAATGGAATGTTTTTGCTTCCATATATGCAGAGTTCTGATAACCAGACAGATCTGTGCTTCAAATGATCCGTATTTCATTTGTAGTAGTTCACTGTCAAATGGTCCAAAGGTCCCTTCATGAACAAACCCATGTATTCCAATAAAAATTCCCGAGTCTTTAAGTCTCTCAAGCAGAGGATGGTATTCTTCATTAAGAATATCATTTCCCCGAACAGCTGTCATTACTGATATATTTAATTTTTTTATGACGGTTGAAAAGAGTTCAATCGCTGCCGTATCATCAAAAAAAAGATCATCGATACGAACAAATATCTGACATGCATTGTGTTGAGATCCTGAAGATATTTTTTTATGTGTATGGTATGCATTGTAAACAGGACGGCGAAAAAACGGGAATGTGGCTGCATTTATATAACATCTTTTCATTGTAAATGGTTTCAGATCTGAACCCGTAATCTTCCAGAGTGCCAGAGTCCTGTCGCCTTCAATATAATTGTGTAAAAAAGATCTGAGAGGGTTGAAAAAAAGTGATAGGTGTTTTGCTGCCCAGAAAACGGTAAAAACCTGCTCGAACAGGATTGTGATACATAACAGGATACAATCGGGAATATTTTCAGTTATTTGTTTTAATGGCCTGCGTCTGAGCTCAAGGATCATAGGGAATAAGCAACGTGATATAACGGTACCCGGAAATGTTCTTTTTTTTCTGAATGCATGATAACGGTCAGGGTGCCTTGAGAAGAATCGAAATTCAGACTGGAGCTCTATATTTATTTTTTTGCGGATTGAGAAAAGGTATTTAAGGCGACTAAACGATCGTTGCTGTTGAGTGACATGTATATCATCAGCAAAAAAGATCTCTCCATGACCGAGCAGACGAGCTGCAAGTTCATGATCTATACAATGGGGATCTTTGAAATGCTCGTCAAACCCCTTTTCAACAAGCAGTAGATCCCGCCGGCAAGCAAAGTGGCAGGATAAAAATGTTTCGCCTGAAAGGTTCTTCATCTGATCGGATGGTTCAACTCTTACTTCCACTGCAGCCAGAGATGATGGGCAGGTGGAAAGTAGTACAGAAATTCGTTGGAACCACGATTGCCCGACAATGACATTATCATCAAGAAATACAATCCAATGTGAGTCTGAGCTTTCTATACCGCGGTTTCTTGCCGCTGCCAGACCCACTGACTGCGGCAGAAAGATATAGATGAGATTATTTTTTTTACAATATTCACTGTTAGAGCGGGCGTGCACTTCAATTGAACCGTCATCAACAACAATAATCAGAGGTGGAGGAGCGTTTTCTTGCGAAAGTATTGAATTAATACAAGCAGCCAATTGTGCCGAACGGTTATGAGTTGGAATGACAATTGATATCAGTTCCATTATGTCAGCATCTTATAACATTGCAAAAGATGCGGGGCACTTTCTGATGAATTACTGCGATACCTTTTTCCTGCAGAAAATGATCTCTTCGACCAGCTTGTATTATTTTCAATTGATGCAATCATAGCTTCTTCAATTTGACAAATATTATTCGGGTCGACAAACAACGCAGAGTCTTCGCATGTCTCCCGAAGAGGGGGAATATCGGAGACTATCAGCGGACACCCTTCAGCCATTCCCTCAATCGGAGGTATGCCGAACCCTTCCTGAAACGAACAGAAAAGAAGAGCCGTTGCATGACAGAGATAATCATGATAATAATCCATGGATGGCTCGGTGATAATGTTCTTTTCCTTTGTATAAAATGAAGTATCATGAGCACTTGCGTTCTCACCTAGCAGGATCAGTGAGTAAGAGGGGTGTTTTTCATGAAATTTAAGAAATGCAGCAACAATATTCTTCTCATTTTTATGTTCACTGCCACGAAGGAACAGGAAATAGGGGGAAACGAGATTTCTTTTATAGAAATGGGGCTGGTCGTGCGGCATATATATGATCTGAATAGATGTCTCTTTTCGTGAAAACAGCTTAATGTAATCGTTCTTTGTGTGAGAAGAAATAGCGCATATTGTATTGATTGATTTTGAAAGAATTTTCTGAATAGTCCAGAATTTCCTTTTCCTGATCATATTTGAATGGGGCAGATCCCACAACTCAACACCAAGATCATACACTGTCGCAATCGTTCTGCAGGGGTGGAAAAGGCCGGTTCCACATTTGTCCAGGGGGCCCAGATGTATCCAGTAATGAAAAATACTGATCTTAAATCGGTAAATCAGAAGGGGAATTCTGAAAAGATCCTTCTTCCATGAGGTTGAATCATATGGTATCCAGTGTACCGGTGCATTTCTGAGAAATTCTGGTGCATTATTAACGTTGCCCCAGATATAGATGTCGAAATCTTCGAGTAGCGGAAATAATTGTTTGCAAAGAGCAGTACAATAAGTACCAACACCCCTTTTTGCATAAGTGGTCGAATATAAACGGAAATCCCACAATAGTCGCTTCTTTTTCTTCATAGAGCTGGTTCTGAGAGAAAGTTTTTAGAAAAGTCCGAAACGGATCACTATTCAACTGTCTGGAGAGACGGTTTTTCAACGTAGAGCCGCTCAGTCCGAAACATAAAAGTATGAGCAGAGGTCGTGCAATTATTCCAAAAATAATTAGTGTTATCTTACAGTGTGATGCTTTTATACAATTTAATCAATGTTAGGGCCATCGTATCGAAATTAAAGGTGGTAGTATAATCATCCAGGGTTTGAAGCTGCATAAGTGAGGTCTTATCAATTGAAAGGAAATCAATTTTTTCTGCAATCTGATTACTGTCTGCATTGACCACTGTGATTACGTTGTTTTTCCGGGAGACGTTTATTTCATGAACAATATGAGACTCTGTGGCAATGATAAACCGGTATGCTCCTATCGCCCGTGCCAGACTGCCCGATGAGCTTCGGTTTTTAAAAAATGCACAATAGATATCAATGCTTTGAAGGAGGTCATTCTGAGTTTCTTCTGAGACCCAGCCGGTGATGATAAATTTATCTTTCCAGTGTCTTTTATTGACCTCCTGGTTAATACTATCGAGTAATTTCAGGTGCTCCGGGATTCTAATCCCTCCGATCCATAAGAACTTCCACTCACAATTTAATTTTTGAAGTGTCTCAAATAATAAAAGATAATCAAATTCCGGATTTATAAAACCAGTTGAACCCAGCATAATAGATCCTTTTTGTGAACGATTGGCCAAACCAATGTGTTTCACTTTCAATACCGGATGTGGTAAAACGAGTATCGGGCAGCTGTGTGGTATCCTTTTCTCTAGTATCTCTTTATGAGCGTGGTGATGGACAAGCAGCACTGATGCTCCGAAGCCGGATGAAACGTGTTTATTATATGCAGTTTGAAGAGGGTGCCTGAAATCATAATACCACCTTTTAATTGATGATACAAAAATTCCACCCCTGATCTGATCCCGTGGGAAAACACCTGGAAAATGTCGGTACACTTCATGGAGCGACACGATCAGTGGCTTTTTTAGTGTACGTAAAAGAGTAGTATAGTAATCGCGATTACGCATTGCAAAAAGTGAGTTTTCATATTGAATGTGAATCAAGTCGCAGCTGTTAAGATCTCCGCTGAATTTCTCCGGACTGTCCGGCCATTGGTCACTATTTACCGATTTTATGTCACAATGCTTTTTTAGTGCGGAAATATAGTTTCGGGAGTAGATTGCAATGCCGCATCGTTCTCTATCGGGAAACAACCATCCAACATTCATAGGTTGCTGTGTCCCGGATCACACTGGTGAATAACTGTTTCAGGAAGTCCGACTCTTTTACCTTTGCAAATAAAACGGACTGCTGCTGCTGCAATCCCAAGGAATGATGCGCTGAGGAGATATATACTGTGTTTAGGAAATGTTGTTGCCTGATGTGTGCGGGTTTCAAATTCAATACGGTACTTCCAGTAAGTAAACCATGATGAATAATACCGGACAGGTGCGTACTTCAGTGAGAAATATGCAGAGTTGGTGAAATAATTGAAGCAGAATGCCGATTGCGTAACTGACCGGCAGCCGCCTCTGGTTGTGCTCAGATGGGTAACTCTGATTTCCGGATTGTAATATATCCTATACCCTTTTTTTTGTAATCGAAAAGAATAATCGATATCTTCCCAGTGTGCACTGCCGGTAAACGAGGTATCGAACAGGCCAGTCTCTGCGAAAACACTGCGACGCAATGAAAAGTGTGCACCCATAAAACTGATTGAAAATGAAATGTCGGGGAATGTGAAATTTTGTATAAGCTTCCCTGTATGAATATCGAAAAATGATGGTTGTTCCGTTGTCGGGAATTGCGTGTCAGCAATCGATCCGGCAATACAATTAATCGTTTTGTCCAGATAGGCAGTGCGGTGCTTTTCAAGCAGAGCATCACATGGTATAGTATCATCATCGAGAAACAGAATAATATCACCGTTTCCGCTGAGTGCACCTCTGTTTCGGGCATCCGGGAGGTTCGGAGGAAAATTATGGAGCACATGAATATGTCTGGAAGAGTGTTTCAAGGTTAAGGATAGATCCTGAGAAATGATAATGATTGTATCATGATCTTTACATTGTGGCAGAAGATGTCCGATCAGGATGTTAAGTTGCTCTTCTCTGCGGTATGTAGGGATGATTATATCGATTGATGTTTTATTTATCCTTTTCTCTTCTACCGGTTTAATCACATCGGCAAAGAAAGATCCGCCGCCCTGAAGGTTTAAAAAGAGTTCAATACGATTGGTTGAATAGTTGATAATTCTGAGAAGTAATTTGCCAATGAGATGATTTTTCATGTGGGCCATTAAACTGGTCAGCCGGTACATTGGTTTATCTCCGGCACGGGCAAATGCCTCCGTATATTTTTCCGGGTATCCCGTTAACCAGCCGAGGTATCCTGCCGGAGAAAAAGAGGATAGCACAGTAAATCGACATTTAAGAGCTCGTAGGATAGCAGCACCCGGAAATAAGGAGATGTGACCGTCGGATTCCGCTGGAATATCATGACCAATCCTGCGCAGTAACATGGAATCCGGCCAGCGTTTCCGGTAATCAGCACACTCACTATGAAAGAAACCGCAGGCTCCCGGTTGCAGAGTATTAAGAAGACAATCAAATGCCATTTCCTGATTGTAGAGATGTCCGAATGTGTCAATGGTGATAAATGCTGAGAATGCATTTTTTTTAAAGGGCAGATAATGAAGATCGGCACATACTGGTAGAATCCGGGCATTCGGGAAATTCAAATGGGCGTTTTTTAAGGCGGTGTATGACCAGTCTACGGCTATAACGGTAAAGTTACGCCTGGATGCAAGATACTTGCTGAAACTGCAGGATCCTGCTCCGAAGTCAATAATACGGGCGTTCTCTGAACACTTTTGTATCAGTCGTTCAACACCACTGTGCTTAAATGAGAAAAAATTGATGAATTTTCTTAAAAGATACGGAGCAGAGGATATAGCAGATCCCCAGAGTTTTTTGTAATGCTTGTTCTCTGAAAATGTACGCAGGTTTCCCGGGATTATATGAAAGGACATCAGCTGGTCCTGGATTTATAATAATGATAGTAATATTTATAGTAGCCATAACTGGTGTATCTGTTCGACAGGTTTATATCATTGAGTACTGTGCCGATTACATTGACACCCACATTTTTGACGTTACCTATTGCTCTGGATGCCATCATTCTGTCTGTATGATTAGATCGTACGACAAGAAGTAAGCCATCCATTTTTTTACTGAGCAGTGTTGCATCGGTTACCGCGACTATTGGCGGAGTATCAAAAAAGACCACATCAAATGCTTCTTTGAAATATTCGATCAGTTTACTCATCCTGTTGGATGCAATCAGCTCCGCCGGATTGGGGGTAAAAGTTCCCGCTGTGATAACAAACAGGTTATCTTTCTCGGTTTTTTTGATAATACGTTCAAAATCAGGGTTATCGATGAAACAGTCAGAAAGGCCAGGCTCTCGTTTTTGATTAAAAATATGATGCTGTACCGGTCGACGCAGATCTGAATCAACAAGTAACGTTCTTTTTCCCATCTGGGCATATGCAACAGCGAGATTGGATATTGTTAACGACTTACCTTCTGATGGTCCGGCTGAAGTCAGCACTATTGTCCGAAGCGGATGGTCAGGGCTTACGAATGATAAATTTGTGCGTAAAGACCGGTACGATTCGGCGATTACAGAATCATCACCACTGAAATTAAGCACCGAACGAGGATATTGCGTAACGGAGACCTGTTTTGATGATTTTGCTGATTTGCGTTGAATTTCTATGTCGTTTTTTTTACTAATTGTTATGTGTGGAATCGTTCCCATTACCGGTAATTCAAGGTATTTTTCGATGTCCTCATTATTTTTGAGAGATGTGTCATTGAATTCAATTAAAAAAGCGAGACCAACTCCTAAGATTAAACCAAGGAGTATACCCAAAAGATAGAAACGATGCTCATTTTTGGGTATGGGGTTGGATGGCATAAGAGGCAGATCGACAATTTTGACACCGGCTGTACTGGATCTGCTTTTAATTCGTTCCTCTTCGAGTTTTTCCAGAAGCATGGAGTAAATGTTTTCATAGACTTCCTTTGATCTTTCCAGACGCAATAACTCAAGAGAGTTGGAGAGTATATCCGGATTTTCTGATTTGTAGGTATTAATTGCTTTTTTGTATGCTTCCAGTTTTCTTTTGAACAGTTCAAGCTCGGTTTCTTTTGCAAGTACAGATTTCCTCAGTTCCTGCCATTGACGGATCATACCTGGATCGGTAGTTGTGACCAAGGATGTCTGCTTGTATTTCAGCAATTCAGTTTCAACTGCTACAATGTCTCTGTCAACAGTCGAAAGGCCGCTTAACCGTATCCCAAGTTCTTCAAGCCGCATCTTCTCTTTCTCAAGCTCACGAAGCCGTGATCTGAGCTTTAAATATTCTGGTGAACGGTTGTCGCTTTCCGGATTTATTTTAGTTTCAAGTCTGGCAAGAAGTTTCTTTTCTGCATTAAGATCTGCTTCTTTCAGTCCGGATTGCGCAAGACCACCGGCATAGGCTTCCTGTAAAGTCTTCAACTCTGGTGTGGAACCTTCCTGAATCTGCCCGTTTTTTTCACTGAAACTTCTGTAATCATGTTCTGCTTTTTCAAGATTGGATCTTACAATGTCAAGCTGTTTTTCTATTTCTGTTACTGCCAGCCGGGATTCTTCACCGGCAACTTCCTGACATCGTGTGCGAAAAATTTCTGTGCCCTTTGAAGCGATAGCAAAGGCAAGTTCTTTAACCGGTGCGTGTGCTGAGAGCTGAAGAAATGAGGTGTACGTTGTTTTTCGCATTATAAAATTGTTATTAATATAATGTAACGCGTTCTCCTGATCCATTTTTGGAATATTTCGTTTGAATGTTTCAAGATCGATACTGTCAAGTACCGATTTTAAAAAACTGCGGCTGTTTAGAATCCCTTCGTAAAAATCCAGCGATCGTACGGGGGTGTTTATCATCTGGTTAACATACGTATTGTGTTCTTCAATAACAATTGTGGAGTAGGATTCGAAAACATCTTCTAATTGGTTAACATAGTAAAGAGTTGATAAAAAAACACTAAAAAATGAAATAATTATGATCCATCTTCTTCTGATCACAATTGAGATATATTCGTATAAACCAGAACTGGTGCGAAGCTTAGGAGTCATAATCTGGTTCATTTTTCCAATAATCCCGCAAAAGTCTGGATTGTCACAACAAAAAGTAGTGCATTGTTCAGAACCGTAAGAAGTGTTTTCCAATCAAACCATTTAGAGTAGACAATGATGATATCTCCTTCGTTAACTAACGGAATGTCATCCATTTTACCATTATCTATATAGGACTGGATATCAAGGAGCTCTTCATTCGTTGTAGTGTCAGATTTCTGAGAGAATCTCCGGATCTTTGAAAGATCCGCTTTTTCATCAGGCCCTCCTGCCAGATAGATAATTTCAAAAAGATTCATCTTCTCATCCAGTGTGAATAATCCAGGTTTACGTACTGCACCGATTACTTTTACTTTTTTTGTACGTTCCCGGGCAAGAACGATTACCTGATCATCAGCTTGCAGTGTCGGCATATTTTCTATGTCACCCTGTTTAGTGAATTTGTCAAAGTCATACATTATCGGTGTACGCGGACGGTCATGGTAGATAATTTTAATTCGGGATAGATCTGCACTTTCAAGTGGACCGCCGGCAATTTTGAGAACTTCCTGCAAAGATGCACCTTTAGTGATCGTGATATGACCGGGGTTTACGACCTGACCAAGTACTTCGATTACTACCGGGAGGTCTTGAACTATTGAAACCAGTACCAGAGGATTGTCGACATGGCGTATAAGACGAAGGGTGAGATCATTCATAAGTTCCGATGTCGTTACATCCGCAATAGGGACATCGGCAAGCAGCGGATATTCGATAGTCCCGTTTTCACTGACCGCAAACCGACCAGAAAATTCAGGGTGCTGCAGTACTTGAATGTCAAGTACCGAGCCGCGAGTTATAACGGCTGCAGAAGAACTGGACAATAGCAGGAAAAGTAAAGAGATTGTCATGGAAATTTTCATAGTTACTCCGGAGAATGCAAATAGTTACCCTGATGAGGAGAAAACAAAGGGGTACGAAACCGTCACTTCGCCTTCAGGTATGGGATCAAATTTCCACATTCTCAGTTTCCTGAGAATCTCCTCTTCAAATTCACTGTTACCAGTGGTGTTTTCAATAATCTGGATTTTGGTCACAGAGCCTGATGCTGTAATGGTAAATCGTACGGTTACTTTTCCGGCTAGTGTGGGATCTCGCTTTAAAAATTTTTCGTAAGTCATTCGGATACTGGATTTGTGGGAAGAAACGATCTCATTTATTGCACTGTTATCTCTTCGGGCATTCGATGATGCTGCGCCTTCAATGCTTTCAGGCCTCTGGATGATAAAGTTCCCTTTTTTTGACAGATTCACTGATTCCGCTTGTCCAATGCCGGCAATCAGGTCATCAATCTCTTCTTTGTGTGATATTGAGACCTCTTTGCTTTTAACCAGCTTTTTGTCTAGTATGTCAATGGATGGCGTCTTTTTAAGCCCGGTCATTTTGTTGAGTGCATCATCAAGATCTTTAAAATTATCTTTTTTATCGCCTATTGCACCCAGTACATCCGCTACTGCCGGACCCTTTGCGGTAGCGCCAACTCCGGTGAGCATTCCCAGAACACCTACGGTCCGCACTTTTTGCTCTACCTTATTTACTTGTGCTTGAACTTTAGTCTTCGCTTTTTTCCGCTGTACCGTTGTAATCGGGCCGGATTCTGTCTGGGATTGAGTTTGCGTCTGCTGTGTTGTTTTTTGTTCTCCAGATTCACCTGGCTGGTCACTTCTGGTCGGCTGAGGAACTTTTTTTGGAAGTGGTTTTTCGATTATAAGCCTGGCAAAACGCTCAGACACATTCTCTATTACAATAGTTTCTTCAGGAGAAATTTTTATCGAGTTAACATAATAGATCAGCATACTGTGGAATAGCAGTGAGAAAAGTACAGGAAGGAATAAACGCGACTTGAAAAAAGAAAAAGGAGTACCCCGGATCGAATTGATGATATTGTTGCTCAGAGTGCCTGATGTGGAGGAGGATACAACAATGACTCTATTTTCACGCAAAGTTCAGTCCCCTTTTTTTCTGACTGCAAGTGAAAAATTGTTATATCCCTGCTGTCCGCAGGTGTACATGATTTTTTTTAAAAGCCTGAAGCGGATTCTTTTATCCCCCTGGATAGTAATGTCACCTTTAAATTTTGTTTTAGTAGAGTATTGAGAAATTTTTTCTGTCGCTTCCCTGCGCGTCTGAAGCCATGAATTTAAGCCGTTTATAACAAGATCTTCAGTATTGAGCTCTTTCTGCACATCGGCTACAACTTTATCCTCTGCCATAATGACCGAGCTGTTTACTGTCAGTGTGACATTAAGTTCCGGTCTTTTCTGTGCAGATGATTCGGGAAGTATCAGATTTTTTGAAACGGTAACGATTTCACCCTCAGATGAAAAACTTTTCAGTAAATAAATAAGGAGAATTGTCATTACATCAATAAGTGATGTCAATTGGGGCTTTATTCCTTGAATAGATTTTCTACCGCGTGTTTTGCGGACCATCTTCAATGAAGATTTCGAGGCCGGAAAGCTCATAATTCACCCTCAGATCGTATAATTGTAAACAGAGAATCGAGGTTGGCTGCCGAAAATATATCCAGATCGAAATTACCACTGCAGAGAAAAATAATATCTCTGGAGTTACTCCTGTATAACTTCCAAATGTAAACTAAAACACCTAATCCATAACTGTCTATGAAGGTAACTTCTGAGAGGTTGATAACCAGGTTACCTTTGTGTTTACGGCTGATGGTATCGATTTTTGATTTGACTTGTGCTGCATAGTCTCCAATAATCTGACCGGATATTTCAAGTGAAGGATACCCTTTGATCGTGCTGGCTTTCAGTTTCATCCGATATCTCCTGACAGACCAATATCCGGGAATTGGGACTCTCGGCAGATGTCCATAAATTTGATGATATCATCATAAAGAATATCAGATTCCAGTACCAGGACGACACTTTTTTGTGAAGGATACTGGAATTTAATAGCCTTCAACAATATCCGCAACTGTTCATACTGGTATTGTCCTCGTGATTTTTCTATTAAGTCAAGTTTTTTACCGGTTCCAACAATACGAAATCCCTGTACTGTTACAACGATTGAAATATCAAGCTCTTTTGTCTCTTCACTGCCTTCAGAGTTTTCACTCTGTGCAGGGGGAAGAGAAAAATCCACAACCGCAATATGTGTGAACACTGCCATTGAGACTAAAAACGGGATGAGCACCATAAAAAGGTTCATCACAGGCGTGACGTCCAGATCAAAGGGTACAACAGATTGCCCCGTGGATTTTTTGACACGTTTAGTTGCTGGAAATGTTTTTGCCATGGTTGTTATCAATCACTTTTTCAGTTTTATTACATTCGTCGCTGTGAAAATAAAAAGTTGAGCAGACGCACAGATGACTCATCGATTTCTTCAATAATACTGTTGGATTTTGAGCCGAGTACCGAAAACATTATCATACAGGGAATTGCAACAATCAATCCAAGTGCTGTTGTATTCATGGCAATTGCAATACCATTCGCAAGTACAGTTGCTTTTTGAGATGGATCCGCAGCGCTCAGGGCACCAAAAGCTTCCTGAAGGCCAAAGATCGTACCGAGCAGACCCAGGAGTGTAGAAATATTGGCGAACAGTGACAAATAGTGTGTATTTCTCTGAATCCTTGGCAGTTCTCGTAATGCAATTTCATCGATTGCATTCTGGATCTCCTGGTCTGGCTCCTGCTGTTGATAATGCCAGATTGCGCATTCCAGAATCACTGATAATGGAGATTTTGTTTTTGTACATATCTGACGGGCTTTTTCGAGATCACCACCCCGGATAAACCGGGTTATTTGTGTAAGTAAACCTTTTGCATTTATTCTGCAATGGAAATAATAATAGAACAGACGTTCAAATATCACCGCCAGAGCAAATGCCGAGACGGCTACGATTGGATACATCCAGACTCCACCCTGTTGAAAGAAACGGGCAACAGCTTCAAACATGTAAATCACTCCTGCTAACGGTGCGGTAAGTATTGACTAATTACAGAAGAATGCCGGTTTTTTTATCTGATATAATAGTATATTAGAGTGTATCATTCGTTCTGCAATCCAGTCAAGGCTAAGGTTACTCAATAAGTGGCGTAAAATCCAGTGGTTGCGAAAGCTCACTGGAAAATGATCGATTGAGCTCATGTTCTTTGTAGATAGATTTTTCTTTTGGAAGAAATATCATTACCTGCGGTTTTTCTACTTTTCCTTTAATTTTAACTCCAACGGTAAAAGTAATTGTTCCCGGTTTTTCAATTTTATATATCTGGTTTTTTTCATCCTGTTCTGATGATGCTGTGTCCTGGCTATAAACTGTTTCCGGGAAGCATAAGACAATGGTAATAATAACAGTGCAGTAGAACCTTATGTTCCCTTTATTGAATAGGATGCTCATAACAGCTCCTTTTACTAAAACTCAAAGTTAGCGATTTTTGGAAAAACATATTTGTCAAAACGTACTTCCTCCAGTGAGAGCGGTTTGTCGTATCCCGGTGGTTTAGGATACGATGTTTTTGCGCCGGTGGTGTACAAAATCAAAGGTTTGATACCATATTGTTCTCCTGATGAGCTGATTTTTATTGCAATAATGTTTTTTCCGCTTCGGACTTTGCCCATAAGATCATAATTTTTGACAGGTATCGGCGTTGTTTTAGAACTGTCAGATCCAATGAGGTTACCGTTAAGGTAGATTGTGTAAATTCCACATCCGGCGAAAATCAGTTTCGATTCATGTGGCATTGCCGGAACAGTGAACGTTCTTCTGAAAAATAGTTTTTCTGCCGGGTGGTAATGTGAGGTCTGACCGGGATCACCATCACCCCACCACATGGTTGATGGAACAGAGCCAGAAAAGGTATTGCTGGTATCAAGCATTATCTCAGAGGTGAAATGTGCCTGCATCCATGCAGAGTCATTGCATTCAAAATCAGCCCAGGATGCAACAGAATCCGATGTACATTTCCACTGATTGCCGGAACTTATAGCTGTACTGACAAGTTCATCAGTAATGACACCGATTTCATCGGGGAAGTTTTGAAACAGCCTTACATACGCATCGGTGACATATTTTCCTGATGCGTAATGCTTTTGCTCATATGCCAGAACTTCACGGTAAATATCAAACGCCTGCTCCTGGAATTTTAACCCGATCTCTTCAAATCGGAACTTGTATTCCTCCTGTTCAGCGGCATTGATACCGGGTGGATAGGGAGGAGCATTAAAAGCAGAAAGACAGAGAAGATCATAACAACGGGCCCGTTTAAAGAGCAGTTCAGCGATCCGTTCACGCGCGATTTTAATGTTGTCGTCTCCAATAGAATACGTTTCTGAAATCTTAAGCGCTTTGAGGTAGTTTGTTAATGCCTGACTCTCGTAATCTTCTACCTGTTTGATCAGTTTTGTTTTGTAAACAAATCGTTCATACTGATTAAATGTTGACGGAACTGGTGCATCTCTGGCGATTGATACTATGTCATAATAGGTTTCTCCTACAGTGAAAGCTATACCGGTAACCATCTTTGTTGATTTTTTATAATACTCATCCTGTTCTGCATAGGTAGAGCCCATCTCCAGGGACTTGAGAAAAAGATCAATAGCTTTTTCCTGAAATGGAGCAATTTTCTGGTACATCTGGAGTCTTTTTGCGATCAGAGCAAACCCTTCCTGCTTATCACTTTTATTTACGTTTTTAATTATCTCTACAAGTGCGAGATAATTCTCTGCCGCAAAATAGGGCAAATACGTAAGTTTACGCCGGGATTGAAGTACATATTTGTCTTCAATTTTTTCTTTAATCGATAGTTTGACATTTTGCTCGTGATAATGAAGTGATTTTTCAACCAGGTATTGTTCGACGGCGTTAGCAATGCCCAGCTCAAGTGAAATTCTATCTTCAAGAGAAAGGTGTTGCGCTCGCTCCTGCATAAAAATTCCGGTCGCGAAGTCCTCATGCAACTGACCAAGTTGACAGACTGTTCTGGTGGTCCATTCAAGTATTTTAAATTGCAGCGTTTTGACATAAGCCTTTACTGCAAAGTCAAGTAAAGATGATTTTTGTTTAAGAGATTTTTTGTATGAAGAGCGGTTTTCGGAAAGAGTAACTTTTTTCATCAGGTCGTGATATATTTCTCCTATAGTAAATGTGGTCTTCGCTGCGTAATAGGAGTTCATTGTACTTGGTTCCTGTAATGATGAATAGGTCGAGAGCGCTTTCCCGAGTTGACTTAATGCTTCATCTGTTTTGTTTTGCATGTACAGTGCAATACCAATCATGCACTGGGCCTGAATAATCCTGTCCTGATCATTGCCAAACCGTTGAGTGAAAAGTTTATTAACCCGGCTGACGCTTTCCCAGTCTTTGATACGGCCGTAAATCTCACCGGCTCTGAAAAGAACATCTGCAGCATCTTCAGAGTCAGGAAACAGGGAGGCCATCTTTTCAAATGTTGCAGCAGCTTCAGAAAACTTTTCCCCATTTTCAAAGCAGAATCCGGCATTATACATCGCAGCCGGTGCGAGCTCATTTTCAGGAAAACCTGCGACAACACGAAGATAGGTCTGGGCAGCAACTTCCCATTGGAGGAGTTTTTCCTGCGCGCGTGCGGTTCTGAATTGAGTTTTTGCTATCAGTTTTGATGACGGGTATCTCTGTATGATTCTTTGGAAAGAAAGTATTGCGTGGGTCCATTCTGTTTGTTTTTCGTAAGCAAGTCCTGCATTGAACAGAGCCACATCTGCAATACGGGAATCAGGAAATTCAAGCGCTACACGTTCATACTGTTCTGCAGCTTCCTTATATCTGTTTTCTGCTTCATGCATCTCTGCGAATTTGAAAATTGATTCTGCGATTCTTGCGAGCGCTTCCTGTTTACTGATGCCGTCAGGTGCAATTTCGCTGATCTTACGGTACCACATCTGTGCTTCGGTGAATTGCTTCTCTTCGTAAAATGATTGAGCGATCATTCTCATCGCGTCCATCGCCTGTGCTGAGTGCGGATTCAGCTCGATAATTTTCTGATAAATATCCCTGCTCTTAGGAAAAAAACGGGCATTATAGTAAAGTGATGCCATTATTGTCAGTACTTCTGCGATTTTTGGACTCTCGCTATTTACATCAAGATAGTTTTCACAGGCAGAGATAACTAGCTTTGCGGCTGGTGAAAAATGATTCTCTGCAGAATCAACTTCAATAGTATCCTGTAGAGATTTTTTGTCATGAATAGCTGTATCAGCACTGATTTGTTTTTCGGATGGTTGAACCGAAGCGATCTGTGGTTTGTGTAACGAATTTATAAATGAACAACCCTGAAAAAAGAATACCGTTGAAACTACGATACAAAAGAGATGTTTCGTAAACAGTTTAATGGGTTTACGATACATAATCATTTGGTGCTGCTTTCCTGTTTCAGGTAATTCTGGGATGCGACAATCGCATTCCAGGCGGCTGTTTCCTTGTACTTACTTTCTGGATATCGTTTTGACACCGCTATATATTCCTCAGCCGCTTCCTTGTAATTTCCTATTGAAAATTGTATTTCGGCCAGATTGTAATGACATTCGTTTGCTGATGATTTACCGGGGTATGTACGGATATATTCCTTATATGCATTTAAGGCGTCCTTGTAGTGTTCTGTATCACTTTTCTGCAGAGCGAGTTGATGAAATCCGATAGCACAACTATAAAGCATTCGTTCTGCCAGACTGTCGGTTCTGGCTCTGAAGGCAGAGTCTTTCTGGCTGGAAGTCCACTTCGAATGCAGAGTATATTTTTTATAGAATTCAAATTTTTTCTGATTCACCTCAAGTGGTGATTCGTCTCGTTCCGTCAACGTAATTAAACTGTAATCAACCTGAGGATTACCTGAATACTCAGGGTTCATTTTCAATATTGTTTCAAGTGTTTTGCGGGACATGTCATATCTGCCCTGGTCGTTGTATACTGATGCCAGACGCTGAAGAATTCTGCAGCTTTTGGAATTGTCATTGATACGATTGGCAAAGGCTACAGCCCGGTCAAGACCTTTAGAGCCTGTTGGGTCTGTTTCACTGAAACTAATTGCGATGTAATCCATTGATTCTTTTTCAAGCAATGATTTTCCGGACATGTTTCCATCACCAAGATCAACAAGAGCAAGAAATGAGCTGATTGCTTTTTCCGGGTTGGAAAGTCGATATTGTGCCCAGGCCTGTTTGTATAATGCTTCATCAAACCATTTACTTTCAGGATATCTCATAACAGCATGATAACAGGAAATAGCAGTGTCCAGTTTTGCTTTATCAAAGAAATATTCTCCGCAGTACATCCAGGATTGCGGAGCATGCGGACTGGATGGGTAATCTAATGCGACAGCGTGAAATCGATTTAATGCGCTATCGATTAACCCGAGATCATTATAGCACCAGGCAAGACTGTATTGTGCTGCGTGAAGATATTCGGTCGGCTGCGGCAAAGTAATGACTGATGTGAAATATGAGATGCTGCTGTCATGATTCAGTGATGGAGCAGCAGGTTCAACTGGCATTGCAAGAAGGGATCCGTTCCGGAAATTTTTCAACGAATCGGTGTAATCAGAGTATGTAGCTTCATACGCTTCATACGCTTTTGAAAAAGTCTGGTTTTCCCTCGAATAAGCAAGCTCTCCAAGATGGTATAGAAAATATGCTTTTTCATTAAAATCGATATTTGCATTGATCAGGACTTTTAATTTTTCAGATAGATATGTGTAATAATAGTTATGGATTTTTTCCTCATCGATCAGTATCGTATTCATATTCCGGTTAAGTGAATCTTTCATTAACTCTACACTCTGGACAGAATCATGACTGCGGGATACAGTTGAACTGAGCTGCTGAATTTTTTTACTCAGTTCCGTTTTTTTGTAATCATAATACTCTTTTTCCCATCTGTATTTGTCAATAGATGAAACTGCTGAAAATAGTAATGCCCTGTCTACCACAGCTTTGATTGATGCACGGTTTTTCAAAGATCTGGAAAGTTCTTTTTTAGAAAAAGAAAAACTTTCATCACTATTGATTTTAATAAGAATGGAGTCAAGGTAGAAAAGAATTTTCTCCCGTTCTCTGGAAAATGATGTTTCCTGGAAAGTTCCACTCTTATAATGGTGTATTATCAGATTACATACCTTTTCGATCTGTTCATAATAAGAAAAGATCTGTTCATAAGATGCCCGTGGTTCCTGTTTAATCCTTTGCTTAAGAGTTTTCAATTCTTCACGTGCTATGATGTAAGTCTGATATTGCTCATTGAGCGAGTCATTACTGAATTTTTGTTCAAGCCTCATGAACATATTTTCAAGACGGGATTCTTCGTTGGACAAATATACTGATTTTTTCCAGGACGATATGGCTTTGTCAAGATAACGCCCTGCAAGAATGAGGATACCTTCAGCAGCGAGGGCTGATTGTGGGGATTGATTAATGAGCTTTTTTAAAGCTGCATCTGCTTTTTCATTCTGGTTTGTTTTGATGTAACACCATAAAATACCGGTAAGAGCATCTTCGTATAGTGACTCTTTTTTTAGAAGTTGATAGAACTGAGCAAGTGCATCATCATATTTTTTGTTCTGATAATTTATCCATGCGATTGAAAGATCAATTCTCTCACGGGCACGTTCATCTTCATATGTTATTGCCTGATATGTATGAGTATTAAGAAGAACAGACATCGCAGTCGATGTGTCTTTTTTTGCGAGAAAAAATTTTGATAAAGCGTGCATGACATGTAATGAATAGGGCTGGTTCCTGACTAGTCCTGTTATTAATGTTGACGGAGAAAAGTCAAGCATTTGTAGAGCTGTAACGCTTTCCAATGTTATCCAGATAAGAAGATTTCTACTGGATTCAGAGATGGTTGAAAAATCTGTTTCAGCAGATAGATCGATTATATCGTTGTATCTTCCAAGCGCATACAAGGCCTGGAACCGGTAATGTGTAATTTTCTGAGAATGAAGCTTCGTTTCAGATATTTTTGAAATATCTTCAAGAACTTTGAGATAATCTTCTTTAACGGTATGCAGTTGTGCAACTAGTAATCGGATCTCATCGATGTCAATACTGTTTTCGTATCGCACTATTAGTTCTTCGGCATTGCGAAGGGCGGCTTCGTAACTTTTCTTTTTTATTGTTTCTGTCAGGTGGTGTCGCTCTATTTTGAACATTTCCATGGTTTGTGTGGAATCAGCTTTACTTAAATAGTGGATCTTGAGAGTATTAAGTTTAGCGAAATAGTCATTTGCTGTCTGTCCAAGGTTGGATTTTAAAATCTCAAAAAACTCATTATCAAATGCAGTGGCGGTCGTTTTTGAGGAATCTCTTAACCCTGCATTCTGAAAAAGGAAAGATAGCAGCGTATCGATAGATTTGAAGTTTTTATCAATACCACGTTTAATTCTGATCATATTATCGATTCGTTTCAGATCTCCATCTTCCAGAACCTCAAACATACTTTCAACAGGTTCACCGGTTACCATTTCCCTGGTTATAGATAACGCATCCGAAAGAGGTTGCTTCAAACCATTGATCTCTTTGTTGAATATGCTATTGACAATTTCTACTTTTTCAATCTGTTTGTCAAAATTTATAAGCTCCTTTTCATCAAGTCCGGTACATGAAAGAGGAAACAGCTCAAGATTCCTGAGATCTTCCAGAATGTTCGAAATAAAGGTCAGATCTCTTTTCAATAATCCAATTTTGTACCATTCAGAGCCAAGTCTGAAAACAAGCTGTTCTCTTTTTTTCAAGCTCATGGAATCGTTCGTAGTAACAGATGAAACAGAATTACCTGCAATTGCAAGCAGCATACCTATGCATAAAAACGTTGTATTCAGATAACTCTTTTTCATAATTATTAAAAAAATAGTTAGTTTACCTGATCTCTGATTTTCTTTTCAGGATATTTTCAAGTCGTGCTTTGTCGTCAATTTCCATAGAATCATTTTCCTGAACTGTTTTAAATAATCTTTTATCAATGTCAATTTTTTTGTCCTGTTTTCTGTTTTTTAAAAGCAGAAAATTGCGCATAAGTTCAGACGAGGTCATACTATACCTGATTGGAAAAGATATCGATCCCACAATTTTCCACTTAATAAACCATGGATCAAACGGATCTTTAATACCCAGATTGACCTCTTGCGGAAAAAGGTCACTACGATGACGGTGTAAATCAGAATGGTCTTTAACAGTCATTTTTGATTCACGATTTGTGCTTAAAAGAATTGGTGTTGCTACTGCAAGAACCAATCCATTATCGTATCGTAACTTTCCTCCAAAGGTCAGGTACATTGGATTTTCCGGGAAAAAAACTGCTATCTTTTTGTATGTATCTATTTTCAATACAGCAGGCTTCGTCAGATTGTTGAACGCTTCAAGGGAATAAGCTGCATAGAAGTCAAATCCGTACCCGCTGTAAACAACTGCAATATCTGTTAGAAACTGTTTGAAATCCCGACGATCCTGTCTCAAGGGGATACGTAAACCGCTATTGACGATAAAACGAAGTGGCAGGTTACTTGTTAACGGAAGAAGATCTAGTTCATAAATAAGTCTGCTTTCTAATGTGTGTCCTTTTGAAACAAAACCTTCCGGCATGAAACCTGTATATCCTCCAAGTGTTGGACCATTTTCAATAAACTGATATTTGTATTTAATGTCAAACGCCCATCCATGAATTCTTAACTTTTTATTGTTGGGAGTAGTAAGCTTACAGTTCATAGAAATCCAGCCTGGATTCCAGAAATTTCCTAGAATTCTTGATTCCAGAGACAATGATGCGATATCAAAAAGACCGGCATGGGCTCTGACCTCCGGGAATGCTCTTACATTTGAAATCCATTTACCTTTAACAGAATTGGAATCAAGAGTAACCGGGCTGTCATCCCAGACATGTCCTGTAGCACTCAATGATATCCAGATATTTCCATGTCCTGATGTGTTGGAATTAAGGCAATTATAAAACGGCTCACCTCTGTTACGTTTCTGGTTTTCGCCGCAGAACGATGATAATGAAATAAGTACAACTAAAGTAATTATATTATTCATCAAGAGTCTCCAGTATATGCTCAATTTCATCCATTTTTGCCTTTATCTCTTCACGTCGCTTTAATGATTCCTGCTCATCTGTTTCCTGACTTATATCATTTTCGAGATTATCGAAGTTTATTTCGAAATCAGTTTTCATCTTTTTCTGCTCGTTGATAGATCTACTTATAATGTCCAGATGTTTAATTTTCTGATTTTCGATGAATATCATTGTGCGGATAGCTTCCGTATTTGTTTCTTTGTATATTAGAGGTATTTCAATACCCATTGTAAGTCTGATGTAATTTGGAATAAGACCGTTTACCGGTTTTGTTTTTTGAAGTACAAGTACTCTTAATGCGCCAAGCAGGCTAATCCTGTTGAATAAACGATATCGTGCCCCCGGCTCGATCCAGAATGTTTGCTGAGCAAAATTTTTATCACCCGGGTTTGAACGTGTTTTTTTCTCCTTGTAGAATCCAAGGCCAATATCTGTAAAATAACTATTTTTAATATTTCGCCATTCAAAACCCATCCGAACAGCACATTGAGAATATTTAAAAAGCAGATCTGCATTATCATAAGAACCCAACCAGAGATATGTCTTTAATGGAAACTTTTTAAAATGTGAGATCCAGTCAAGATCGAAAACCATTGATGGACGTATATACGAATGATACTCCGGCTTGCCTGATGCTGCTGAAGAGCTTACGGTGTCAATTTCAGTGGAGAGGAACAATGATCCCTGAAGTGCCATACCAAAAAATCGTAGGGAATTATTTCCGGGAAGAGTAATTTGTGCATCAGCACGAGCGGATCCCAGTGATTTGAAATTTGAAAGAGAAACAGCACCGCTGAATTGAAGAAGCTCTCCGATCCCCACGGTCAATGAACCATCCGGGTCACTACCGAAACCTTTGCCGTCATAGCGGCTTTTAATGTTCGCTTTAAGGCTGATATTTCCACTTCCTGTTACGTTGGAAGCTGCAATATTACTGGTGCCCTCATTCCGGCCCCGTTTTATACTTTGAGCCTGAGGCGAAGTTAGAATGAAACACAGAACAGTAATGAGGATAAATATTGTCGGTACATTAAAAGTGGGAATGATCATCTGTCTATCCATTTACTATTTCTTCTGAGTGGTCAAAACATACTGGAAGTAATGTTGTATCGTTGAAACGCTTACCGTTTTTTCGAAGGTTTCGTTTAAAATCTTTCAGGGTTTCAAGATCTTCAACTGAAAACAGTCTCCAGCCATTTTCGTTGCGGACATCAGGAATTTTGACTTCTGATCCTTCAAGCCATCGTTTAAGCGTTGAAATCGAAACGCGTAATTGCCTGGCCACCTGACCACTGGTGAAATAGTGTGCCATGTATACTCCTTGAAAAAAAATGTTAACAACAGATTGTATTTGAAACAAACTTTAACAGCATATGGTATGGTGCTTGCATGATGTTGATAAAAGGCATTTTAATGTGTCCAAAAACCAGTTTAATAAACTGATTACCAACTAACTTAATTATACCATAAAAGTTAATAATGTCAAATCATGAAACGGTTGATAAATGATTGAAATATTCAGAGTATGAATTATTAATAAAAGTTAAAACTTGTAGTGAGAAGAGCAATATTATATGTCAGAATGAGTAATTTATTGCAGTTAAGAAATCGTACTGTTCAGGTACCAGAAAACCTCGTCTGCGCTCTTTTCCCGTTGTATATGGATCGTTCGATTATCATCCGGGGTGTTATTATTAATAACAATTTAAAAATGGCTTGCAGTATATTAATGAAACTGTTTTTTAATGTTTCTTTTGGTATAAAAAATTACGAATTATGAAAAAAGACACCTGCTTTTTTATTTCTGATGCTCATTTCGGATTGCCAGTATCTGGTGGTGGAAAGGACAGAGAACGTCATTTTTATGAATTTATTGATTCCGTGATGGGCCGGATGGACACTTTGGTTATTCTTGGAGATTTTTTTGATTTCTGGATCGAATATTCAACCGTAATACGGACAGATTATTTCGATATCCTGTTCAAACTCCGTCAGTTAACTCAGTCCGGCGTTAAAATACACTATCTCGCTGGAAATCATGATTTTGCTTTGGGACCGTTCTTTAAGAATAAAATGAATGCTTCAGTATATTTGAATACACTGCAAACTGAAATACAGGGTAAGAAGATCTACATGTATCATGGTGATGGATTGATCAGGGCTGATGTGGGTTATAGAATCCTTAAAAAAATCTTGAGAAACCCGCTTAATCAAAAATTATATAAAATGCTGATTCATCCCGATATTGGCATCCAGTTCGGAACACTCTGTTCACATGTCAGTAAAAAACATAACAGAACCCGATACTTATCATCGGAGAAGATTCAGGAGTACCGGAGTTGTGCCCGAAAAAAGCTTCGGGACGGCCGCTACGACATTGTGTTTTACGGCCACACCCATGCTGCTGAATTGACAATCTTTCCAGAAGGAATCTATTGTAACACAGGTGCCTGGCTCAGTAAATACACCTACGCCACAATGTGTGACGGGGAGGTTAAACTGTTTGAGTATCAGCCGGGTACTGGTTCTGTTGAGTTGGAACCCAATGTTTTAAAATGAGCAGAAAGAATGTCCCAGGTATCATGAAGTGCCTGAGAGATTACTTTGGTTTCACCTATTGCCGGCATGAAATTGGTATCACCATTCCATCGTGGAACAATATGTAAATGTATATGCTGATCGATACCAGCCCCAGCTCCCCTTCCAATATTCATCCCAATATTGAAACCTTCCGGATGAAACGCTGCAGTCAGGACCTTTTTACTCAATTTCAGAAGATCCCACATCTCAACGGTAGTCTCTTCATCAATTGAGAGAATATCTGATGTGTGCTGGTAAGGGATTACCATCAGATGCCCATTATTATATGGAAACAGGTTCATCAGTACAAATGTTTTTCTTCCACGGTAAAGGATGAGATTACTGCGATCATCATCCTGTGATGGTTTTACGCAAAATACACAGCTGTCATCTTTATTATCGACACCCTGAATATATTGCATTCGCCAGGGTGCCCAGAGGGTTTTCATTGAATACTCCTGAACTAAAAATTAAGACTTACACCGCTATTAACGAGCATTCCCAACCCGTTTATATCAACGTGTTCATCCATTTTTCCAAATGGAATCATAAATTTTCCATCAACGTAAAACCCGAGTGGAATTATGGGAATTTTAACCATTACACCCAGGTCAATATGGCATCCCCAGTGCGGGGTCATCATATTGCTCATGATCTCTTTAATTATTTTTTTTGAAATCTCTTTTGAAGCTTTGCTGTCGGTACCAAAAAGATCGGTTGTAAGAGCGCCAACGTCTTTGGTTGAGGTAAGTTTGCTTCCAAGTGCGTCTTCAATAAGCCCCTTACTGAGAAGTGGTGTAGCAAAATTAAGGCTTGCGCCACCACCGGCGTGAATTCTGAACCAGTTTAGCTTCGGTGGAAAACGGAGCAGATATTTTCTGATAGTAAGATCAAGGTTCAACTTCATATAAGGAGTTCTTTTAATTCCAGGTACTTTCAAATCATATTCTTCAAGGGTGATCGGAAGTGTGTCGTACACGATATCAAAAATTTCATCAGGTGATTTTGGTACTGCTGGAACATCGGATTTAAACTGGAGTGATTTCGGATATCTGATCTGTCCATTGTACTCCCAAACTCCATAATTTGCACTTAATTCAATGGCGTCGAGTACAGGAATAGCATCGACATAGATTTTTCCTCCGAGATTGAACAGCGTTCTGGTCCAGTCTGACCGATCGACATACAACGGCAGATACTTACCTGTTATTTCAGGAAGATATGGTGGAATAGTGCCGGGAATATTTGTTGTATTAATCATCAGATTCTCAAAAGATAACTGTTCACCGATCTTATCTTTCATAGAGAGGCTAAAGTCGTTACCCCAGTGAACACCAAAACCGACAAGTGGAAAGGCGTTTGAGAAACAGAAGAATATTGCCAGGGTTGCAAGAATCGAGATTTTTTTTCGAGACATATATCAATCCTTTTATGATAGTTTAGATACTATATTAAATATATCTTGTTACTACTCAGGTATCCAGAATTCAGGATACAAAACAGTAACTCTACACTTCAATTAGATAGAAAACTATGAGCCACCGTAAAATCGTATCATTGTTTAAATTAAAAATCCATTGTCTGGTTCTGATAACATGTGGAATTGTCACATCTGCACCATTTGACTCGTCGCATTCAGTTGTTGAAGGTCGTGCTGATCTTAAATATCCTCTGCAGGTATCCTTTAAAAGGATTCAGACATATCGTTCGTTTCCACTGGCAGTATCCGGTGTAGCAAATTTTTCAAATGACAGTACGATTTCGATTGCCTATTCAAAACCGCTTAAATATTCCGTAACCTACTCGGATAGTGCTACTATCACTACAGATAAAAAAAAGGGCCATTTCAGGAACCGGGGATACAGGGATGTTGTTGAATGTGATCCGTTTCATCTTTTAATGATTTACTGCTATGGTCAATTGCACGATATTGTCTGCAAGGGGTCATTTGATTCAGTGATGGTGTATTCTGCGAGTGCCGGTAAAAGAAAATACCTTTTGTCCCTGGATCGGGATAGCCGCCGATGGCGGGAAATCGCTTTTGTTACCTCCAACGGGACAGTGTATGAACGGGCACGCTTCCATTATAAAAATGAATCGGTGTTGCCACTGTCGGTTGTTGTTGAAACGGTAACCGGTAAGGAGATTGTAAGGGACTCGCTTCTTATTGACAATGTAAAGGGACGTCGTCCTCTGTGATGCCGTGTGGGTAATGTTGCCGTTCCCACTGTTTGCCAGGATTAACATTTTGTATTGATTACAATTGAGTGTCACTTTTTGCCGCGACGCGGAAATAACGCCCCCGCCCAACCGTTGTGAACTTGTCACAAACGGCAAAATATACCGGAATCGCTTCTGCTCAAGAGACTATGTTCACAGGTAAATCAGTGTATGTTTTGTACACACATACTCAGTGGGTTTACAGGTGCTGCAGGAAAAAGACCACTTTTGTAGAAGGTAAACAAGATACAATTTAACAAAAGTTTATTTTTTCACTGTTTTTAGTAAGAAACTGTTGATCTTATAAAGAAGAGTTCTTTTTTTAAGTGAATTTTTGACCTGTTATAATTGGTATGGTTCTTGCGTGGTTGCAGGTTTTTTATACAGTGTTTTTTTCATTGCAGAGCAGTTGTAGTGTTCACTTAGTGGATACTTCAGCTGTTTTTTTCTGTTTACAGGTTTAGGGGCTTAACGATGAAAAATTTTTTTTACAATACATTACTGCTGATTATTGGAAGTGCATTGTGTGCATTTGCACTCAAGGCGGTGCTGGTACCGTTTGGGTTTCTTTCAAGCGGCCTGACGGGTCTGTCGCTGATCATTTATCACAAATCTCAACTTCTGCCGGTTGGATTAATTTACATGTTAATTAATATCCCGGCGTTCTTACTGGGTTTTAAATTCGTGGGGTTACGGTTTGTTCTCTATACTGCATGGGGAATTGTGATCTATTCAGCTCTTCTTTTCATGCCGGAAATAAAGCTTCCGATTACCGATAAACTGCTGGCTGCAGGCCTTGCAGGTACTATTAACGGTACAGGTATAGCAATAATGCTGCGTTCCTACGGGACTGCCGGAGGGTCTGAAATTATCGTTGCCATTTTAAACAAACTTTTTGGTTTGTCTATAGGTTTGGGAAGCGTTATAATAAATGCTGTAGTGATGATCATTTCGCTGGTGTTGTTTCCTCTGGAAAGTGTTTTGTATACAGTCGTTTTTATCGTGACAAGTGCGAGGATTTCTCATTATTTTTTTCATGGTTTATCAAAAAGGAGGGTGGTTATTATTATCTCTTCACAATGGGAAAAAATTGTCGAAGACATCAATAATGGTAATCGGTGGAGAGTGACATTACTGCAGGGAAGGGGAGGATTTCTGGGGACCGATATGTCAGTTCTGTATTCTGTTATTAATCAGACCCAAGTGCCAACTCTCAAATCGCTGATCATGAAAAGAGATCCTGATGCCTTCGTTGCAATTATGGATGCCAGTGATGTGACTGGGGAAAATGTCGGCAATCAACCTCACTGGTAAAAATGCTCTTCTGAAAATGATCGTAGTTGATGTAATCATGCTCAATACATTGTTTTTCTAATCATGCAAAGGTTATATTGTATGATTACCTGTGATGAAATTTACGTACTCGTTTCTACGCGATACGTTACAGTGCTATCATATGACCGGGAAATAGTGCACGGGGGACTGCGGAGGATACATTGTCAAGTGAATTTTTCAATATAGAACGTACCACACTTCTGAAAGCCAGAACACGGGATGAAGCGTTTAAGGAGTTGATTGCTCTTATTGACGCTGAAGCACATGGAATCGAGCGTAATCAGATTTTCGATCTCGTGCAGGAACGCGAAGCGACAATTTCAACCAGATTACTTCCTGAAATCGCCATTCCCCATGCGTTGATACCCGGGTTCAAATCAACGCAGGCGGCAATCGGATTAAGTCCTGAGGGAATCGATTACGATCCCAATGATCCCACAAAAGTCCGGTTAATCATTCTGATTGTTGGAGATGGGCTTGAACATCTCAAGATACTGGCACTGGTAGCTGAAAGGTTGAATGATCCTGAAACTGTAGAAGAATTACTGAAAGCAAAAAGCACTAAAAAACTATTCAATCTCCTTAATGGAGCACCCGCAGTAGTACGACGGTCAGGAAAATTGACTACCGCGCAGCTCACTGCCTCACACATGCTGGAAAAAGCCTGTGAACTCGGATCTGAACTTAATGTGGCTGCAATTGTGTATCATGATGTTACTGAAGGTATCCCACCGGTAAACCTGAAAAAATTTAAGGGCGCGTTCTATCTTGTCTGTCCAGATCCGAATCTTTACCCGGAAAAGATTGCAGGTGTCAATGAAATTCTTCAGCTTCCTTTTGGAAATGTTAATCGTACAAGTCAGGCTGAGCTAGTTCTTATCTACCTTATTTCACGTGGTCTGTTAAAGAAAAACAGCCGTATTATCAGTGTTCTGGGTGAACCGGGTTCCGGAAAAATCGATTCATTACTTATATCCGATACGTCAAGGTTTGACCTTTTCTTCCTTACCAGTACCGAGAGTCGCCCCCTTGACCTTGAACATCATGTTCTGGCCAGAATTATCCAGATCGCAGGCGAACTGGCTGCTGAAGGGAGGGAGGGGAAACCGGTTGGTACAATATTTATCCTCGGGGATTCTGAAGAGGTTCTGAAATCCTGTCAGCAGATGGTGGTAAACCCGTTTGGTGGCTACCGTGAAGAGAACCGTAATGTGCTTGATCCTGGCCTGGAAGCGACTATCAAGGAGTTCTCAAAGCTCGATGGAGCTTTTATTATCAGGGGGGATGGAGTCATTCTTACCTCCAGTGTATTTCTGAAAGCTGAGAATAATCAGGATCCACTTCTCAAAGGGTTCGGTGCCCGTCATACAGCAGCAGTAAATATCAGTTGTGCAACCAGAGCGATTGCTGTCGCACTATCAGAATCGACTCGTCGGGTCAGTGTTTTTAAAGGTGGAAAGCGGATATTGTATTTTTAGGTGCGACGAGTATTCAAAGTAAAAGCCCCATAGTATATATTGCAGGTAAATTCTTGTGTTGTACGTATAAAGAGGTATTCCTGTGCCAAAAATAATAATTCTTTTCATATGTTTCATTTTGAATGTACCGTTACTCACTGAAGCTGATAGCGACACCACCTACGGTCGTATCAGGATCAGAAAAAAAAACACATCATCAGATGATAGCGAGTCGGGGGGAAGTTCGGGAAGCGGGGATTTTCTGAGTTCCTGTATGGGTAATTGCCTTAGCGATCTGTCTGGTGACTGTATTAGTGGTTGCATTGATGGAATATTCAGTGGTGTGGGAAATATTGCCTCTTCTTCCAGTAGTGATCAATCTGATAATGATCGGCTGCCGTACGAAAAAAGAACTACTACCGTAGAGAATACTGAGCCGTGCGGCTATTCCACCTCACCATTGCATTTCTCCTGTGGAATTGTCATGGGAGGCATTATCTATAGTAAAAGTATTGCAGCCGGTTTTGTCCCGGGCGGAGTTGTTGCATTGACATGGTTTCCGGATACTTTTTTCGGTGTGCGACTCTCCCTTGAGCCATCGGCAGCCCTGGATAATATTCTGGTCGATATGGAAAAGGATGTGTTTGTTGATGGGTCAAAGATTGGAACAACGGTTTTTTCGGGTGAGAACGGCAATGAATTTATTCTGCCACTTAAAGGGCAGATACTTTTTGTACCGCCAACGCCGAGCCGTTCACTATACCTCGCATTTGGTGGTGGTGCTTGCTACAAACGAGAAGCTGTTCGGGGAAAACAGTCATTTAATGGTACTGTATCGAATCGCAAAATCACTTTTAGTCAATGGTGTCCGGCATTTCATTTCGGAATCGGTATTTTTATGCCGTTTGATGAAATTCACGGTGTTTTAGAATTCAGTTACACCCTTATTTCACATGAAAACAGTAACATGTTCGAGACTCCAGGTGACAACTCCCGTTATGGTCATATGCCGACCATCTCATTTTCAATCAGTATACCCTGAGTACCACAGCTATGAAGAATGTTTACACTGAAAATGGAAAACGATGCAGATGCGTATTACAAATGATATTTCTGTTTTTTGCTGCAGTTACTAGTCAGGATATCGATTTACTACCAGTCTCTGAAGGGGTGGGATTGAAAAAACACCCTGTTTTTTTTCTTGATTTTTACCAGTATTATCTTTCACCTCTGGACGGCAGGCACTGCCCCATGTATCCATCATGCTCGCAATATGCACGAGGGGTGATCGAGCACTACTCACTTTTACAGGCCTGTCCGCTTATCTGTGATCGTCTGCTGCGGTGCGGGCACGACTTCAATACCTATACAGATACTATAATCGAACAAAGGTTGCGCCTGATAGACCATCCGTACCAGAATGTTGTGGCGTCTGTTATTTCTGATAAGGATTCCATAGTGAAGAGTGTTGACGGAGCTGCAATGGGAAACGGTGGGAATTATCTTTACAGAAACGGCTTTTATGAACAGGCATATTTTGAATATGTCCGCAGTCTTTTGTGTGATCGGGATTCGGCGACGATTTTAAAAGCCGCTTTCGCAGCATATTATGCTTACGATTACCGGCGATTCACACGAGAAGTAGTATTGTTAGTAAAGTTGCTCCCTGAAGAGCAGAGATGCCTGCGGGGGGAGCTGTATCTTCTTGCAGCAAAGCGTTGCTATTCTGAGGGCTTGTATCCGACGGCGTATGCAGTGCTTGAGAAGTACAGGTCGTATTTCACTACACCCGTGCTCCATGGAGAATACCGGCTTCTATCAAAGGTGAACGCACTTTTCTGTGATATCGATTCGGTACCGGAATTGACTGAATCAGATTTTTTCGAAGGGTCACCGCTTGCAAGTTACCCTGGAAGAATCGATTCGCTCAATTATTCACTCGATCATTTCCGCAAGCGCAGTGCTGCGGCTGCAGGAGTCCTCTCTGCAATTGTTCCGGGAGCTGGCTATGCTCTTGGCGATCGCAAAAGGACGGCATTGTTCTCCCTGCTTTTGAACGGACTTATCGCATGGGCAACTGTGGGGTTTGTTCAGCAGGAGAACTACGGCGCAGCTGCATTCGCTGTAATTCTGGGATCGGGGTTTTATACCGGTTCGATAGTTGGTTCAATGCGTGCGGTGGATGCATACAATATGGGAAAGCGACATTTGCTGATTAAGCGATCGCTTCATGATCTTGATGTTGATCCATGATGTTTGATATATTTTATCGCCATGATTAATATATCAAATATTACAAAATATGCCGGCGGGATACCGCTGTACGAGGATGTCGGGTTTCAGATTAATCCGGGTGAGAAGGTTGGGCTGGTGGGCCCCAATGGAGCAGGAAAAACAACTTTTTTCAGAATGATTGTAGGAGAGGAGCTTCCGGATAAGGGGGCGATCAGTATTCAGAATGGGGTGAAAATTGCCTATTTCTCTCAAAATGTCGGGGAGATGAAAGGGCGCAGTGCGCTTGCGGAGGTCATGGCTGGAGATCATCGAGTGGCTCAACTGGCTGCAAATCTCAAACAGTATGAGGAGCGTTTGTGCGATCCGGAGCTGGATCCCGATGAGATGACGCGTGTGCTTGAGAGGATGGGGGAGGATCAGACTGAGTATGAGAAGCTTGGTGGTTTCGATTGTGAGACCAGTGCCGAAGTGATTCTGACAGGGCTTGGCATCGGTCCATCAGAGCATGATAAGCCTGTTGAAGATTTCAGCAGTGGTTGGAAAATGAGAATCGCGCTTGCGCGGGTACTCATAGCAAAGCCCGATTGTATTCTTATGGATGAACCGACCAACTATCTTGACATGGAGACGATTCTGTGGCTTGAGGAGTGGCTGCGCACCTTTAAGGGGGCGATCCTGATGACCACTCATGATCGTGATTTCATGAACAGGGTGGTCAACAAAATCATTGAAGTCGCTCAGGGTATAGTGACCAGCTTTAGCGGTAATTATGATTTTTACGAACAGGAAAAAGCGATCCGACGACGTAACAATGAAGCGGAATTTAATCGTCAGCAGAGTATGATCAGAAAAGAGGAGGATTTCATCGCCCGGTTCAAGGCGCGTGCCAGCCATGCAGCGCAGGTGCAATCCCGTGTCAAAATGGTGGAAAAGATCGAGCGGGTCGAACTGATGGTTGATGAGGATGAGATCTGTATTGAACTGCCCGAAATTTCGCGGGGAGGCAATGATGTCGCTATTGTCAAAAATCTCGCCAAGAGCTGGAAAAACAGTGATGGGAGCGACAAACCGGTTTTTTCAGGGCTAAATGCGGTTATTCATCGTCAGAATCGTATCGCGATTGTTGGAGTCAATGGTGCCGGTAAATCAACGTTTCTCAAAGTACTTTGCGCCCAGACAGCGCCGACATCAGGAGAGATGCTCATCGGGCCCAGTATTTCAATCGGGTATTTTGGACAGAGTACTGTAGAATCGCTGGATGAAAATGCAACGGTTTTCGGTGTTGTGCAAAGCAAGCTTCCCAAAGCCAGTGACGGGACACTGCGTAATCTGCTTGCTGGTTTTCTGTTCAGAGGCGATGAGGTGTTTAAAAAAATCAAGGTGCTCAGTGGTGGTGAGAAAACCCGGGTAATTCTTGCTTATCTGCTCTCTGCACCGTACAACTGTCTTGTGCTTGATGAGCCAACCAACCATCTGGATATTACCAGCCGGAAAGTCCTGCTCAATGCGCTCAAACGGTATGAAGGAACGCTGCTGCTTGTCAGTCACGACCGGTTTTTTCTGCGGGAGATTACCAGTCGGGTTTTTGAGGTAGACCGGGGGGAAATCAAGGTCTATGAGGGAAATTACGGGTATTATCTGGAGTGCAAATCTATGGTGTGAAGGTACAGGTGCTGCATGCAGGGTATTCTAACAATCTGCATATAGTTCAGATCTCAACTCATTTCCACTGGTATAGCAACTAAAACTCTTCCTGACTGAAGTTACCATTTTTGTGGTCTTGAAAACCGGACTGTTGTGACGATTTGCTCTCAAGCAATCTTTATTACCCCTTCAGGACTCCTTTGTAGCATTTTAGGTAAAAAACAATACGATTAAATTGCGAATTGATAAAAATGGTTGAAATACTATTCATAATTTAGTATATTGCACACCGGATATTTACTCATATTTATAAGTTTGTGTTGAAACGAGTACCGAGTGCCAGGCTGTTTTAATAACACCAAAGTTGGATCTGCCAGTTTTGTAGTATCACTTCTCTTACTGTCTTTTTGTAAGGCCTACTCTGAGAAAAACATTCTGCATGTAATTAAAACAGGTGCATCTTTTGAGAAAATGTATATGCAGGATGAACTTTACTCTTATTTAACCTACTCTGGTGGACATCCACAGTTTTATTTAGGATACACGTTGGATTTTTCTAAGAGTGTTGTTACCTTGCTTGGGGCAGGCAGTTTTGCTAAATTATATTCACCTAAAAGTGTAGATGGAATGCCTTATGTAGATTTGAAATGTCTTGATATAACTCTAATGTGGCAAAGAGAGTTGTTCTTTTTGAAACCCTTGCGACTTACATTCGCAGGTGGTCTGACAATATCAGAGTGGTATACATGGAAGTGTTTTGTCCTATTGGAAAATTCATTGTTAAATCGCTTTAACACAAATATTACAGCCGCGGGATTAAATGCACAGTTGCAGTATACTTCTGGTAAGCATACGATATCGGCAGAATTAACTTGCCCATTTTTGCTATATGTAAGCAGAATAATGGAGTATTCTTTAGACGGATACGGTTCAAAAATGAACACCATAATATCTTTGCAGAATGTTTATGGCATCCTTGCATATGCATATAAGTGCAATAGACGAATCGCAATTTCAGCTTTCTACCAGTTACATTATATGCACTATCCTGTATGCTATAAATTGAATACATCTTCAGATAATATTGGGTTGCTTATGGAATTTACTCTACTGAGCAAAATGAGAAAATGACTAAAAGGTATTGTAAAAATTTTAATATTTTGATACTGTCTTTCAGTATAATGTTATCCTGCAGTGAATTGTTAATTGAGCCAGATTGTTCCTCAGATTATCTGACTGTATTCAAAAAATTCTGGGATGATATGGATAAGTGCTATCCTTTTTTTGATACCAAGAGCGAGGTTTATTGGGATTCCGTATACAATTTGGGTTGTACATATTTTTCTCCGGAACGGGAGCAAATGCAGACAGAGGAAAGTATTTTCAATTTTTACGACAGTATAATAGAAAACTTATATGATCCTCATATGTCGATTGTATTTACAGGTTTTCAATCGTTAAATTACTATTCTGCCTATAGCTGGGCAAAAGGGCAGGAACCAGACAATTCCAATAGTGGTGGATATAAATATGAGCAAAATATTAGTATTTTACATGGTACCTATTTCAATGAATTGTGGTCTTACTGGGATGAAAGAATATGGTATGCTCCAGTTTCTGATACGGTATGTTATTTCACTATTTTAAATTTTGATGATTACAATTTTAAGAAAGAAAAATTAGATCCTCTTGTAAATGAGATTACCAAGTGTAAAGTTTGCATAATAGATATGAGAGGTTGTATTGGAGGTATGCGTGATGCGGCTGAAGAGTTATGTTCGCGCTTATGTACACATGATTTTATTTACGGATACAAACAATGTAAAAATGGATATGGACATGATAGTTTCAAAAAACCGATGGCTTTCAAAATAACAACATCGAATAAGAAAAGATATACAGGTGAAATTATTCTCCTGATCAATAGAAAAACGGCAAGTGCTGGAGAGTTGTTTGCGTTGGCAATGAAAGAGAGTGGAAACGCAAAACTAATTGGAGATACAACTCAGGGGCATTTTGGTTCAGTAATGTTTCGTGAGCTGTCAAATGGCTGGTATTATACTTTTCCAGTAGATAGGGTGCTCGATAAAAATTTTAGATGCCTTGAAGATGTTGGTGTCACACCAAATGCCTATTTAGAAAACATTTGTATAGAAGCTGATTGTGATTTGTTGCTTGATTATGTTATTGGTTTATATGGTGGAAATTTATGAGAATGTTTACATCTGTGCGTGATTATTTGTTGAAGAAAACTTTTGGTTTATTTGTCGTATTATTTCTACTGTTTAGTTGTAATCCTTACAACGTGATGATAAACCAAAATGCGATGTATCAAACAACTGCATTCGAATATAGTGTCACAATAATTGGTGAAAATGGATATTCTATTCTTCCTGGAACTATTCTTGATAAAGAAAATGGCGATTTAAGATTGTCTATCGTATACTATGTGAATGGAGGAAAAATAGGCAACAAAAATCCAGGTATTTTCTGGGCTAGATTACATTTAGAAAAACCAGATGGGACGATTTTACCATTTAGAGGATTTTCAAATCATAAATGGAACTCAACTATAGGAAAAAGCTGTGCATATGGTAAAAATTATGAATTCATTCAGATCAGGATACCCCTGCTTGGTTCTGCTTATAACTATATTGCTGGTAAAGGCCAATTTAAAGTAGTATTTAAAACATATGTTAAGGGTGAAGTCAAACCGCAAGAAATAAATTACACTGCGAAGTGGTTACCAGGATTGACAGATGCTGGCGTTTTAACAAAAGAAACCTTATGTAAAAGTCTAAGTTTGCCAACACCAAGTCCAGCAACTGGTTTGCAATTGGAAAAAGATAACACTGGTGCAGCAACTGGTAGACTAATCTGGAACAAACCAACTGGTGTTGACGGTACTGATTATGATATGTTCAAATTGCTTGTGAAAGAAAAAATAGAAGGCTCAAAGGAATATGGAAGTGTATTAAATGCTGATGGGTACATTATTAAAATGGATTGTGGTAACGATAACACCTGTACTAATGCAGAGTACGATAAAGAAAACCAAAAGTATAGTTGCTGGTTGAAAAAAATACCTTTTACAAAAGGAGCCGACTGCTTTTTCGAACTATATACGGGAAAATCGACTGGGTGCCCTGATTATCCAAATATTATGTGTCCAATACCGGCTACGGTCAAAGGCGGAGCGAGCTGGGAAGCACCAGATTTTACTATTGTAAGTAGTCCTGCCAAGTTGCCTCTTAGTATAATAAAAGAAATTTCTTACACATTGAATATGGAAAGTAATAATGTAAGTACGAGGATTTTTAATGCTCAAGTTGAACCGGAAATTGTACGGAATTGTGTCCGCATCAATCTGAATCCAGTTAGTGACAATGGCGTTTCTATCCAGTATGGAACCAACCAGACTTTGACGTTACAAGTAATTGAAAAACCCGCAAATATTGACAACTCAGTCACTCTGACTCTACACGGTATGGCAAATGTAGATAACAGCTTGCCTATACCCGTTATCGATGCTGTAAAATTCAGTAAAGCAGAATTGTGGACGTATCTTCCACATAATACGCCTAAAAAAATGAACATCAGCATTCACTCTGAAGTGCCTGAAAATCGTGTATTTATTGCCAAAAATAGTGATCCTGATTTCTATTTCTGTGAAAACGATGGTACACAACTGTCCCATTATGCTGCAATTTGCAGAGGCAGCACTACTATACAAAGTTGGACGTATGCAACTGAGGCTGAAAGGTTAGCAGCTTCAGGTTTTACTGGTGAAGATATTATGAAAATCGGTCTCCAGGAAAGTAATACCACATATTATGTTTTAAAAGCATTGCCGAATACATGGGAAGCAATAAAAGAAATTCGGACTGACCAATTTGGGTTAGGCGAAAACTTTATAATTGGTTCGGCAAATGAGAATGCGAAGCCGTTTGCGATTGAATTAACTAATCGTACACCAGAGGGCAATTACCAGAATGTAGAAAATGGGTATGGCGAATATGAATTTGGCTTACTGGCTGCGCAAACTGTTCAATTTAAAGCACGCGACATCACCTGTTTTGATTCCTTACACTTTGCGTTCATATCTGCTCTTAAATCGTTTAATGTCACAAAGACTGCAAGTTCGACAAATACTAAAATACGAGTAAAGACACTCTTCGGATATGGTGAAGCAGAGATAAGAAAGAAAACAGATGTTTCCTGGGCTACAGAAGTAGCATTGAGTGATGTATCGACGGATATGGAAATCAGAGGAAAAGTGAGCAGCAATCCTCGTATGCCGAATATAAGGGTTGAAATTGTTGAAGGACTTCTTGAAAAAGTGGTCTATTATGAAGATATAGAAGTTTCCGATAATGTGGGTATTCGTTTTGTACCATTTATCGTAAAATCGACTGGTGCTTCAAACATAAGAAACAATGCAGTGTGCATGCTTGTTGAAGCTGCCAGCAATGTAGCTACTGCTGCCATTTCCTTAGGGTCGACACAAAAAGATCCAGATCATGTTAATACAGACATGATTTATGCCGAATTTATTTACAATGGCAGTTCATTAACATTTCAGGGATACGACAGCCCTTCAGATTTTCAGCCAGGATCGCCTACTGCACCGGCAACACCAAACCTTGCCATAGATTTTTCTAAATTTTCGGGAGTAGCGAAAAAAAGGTATATTCCTATTGTCGAGTCTGCTAAAACTGGTCCTACTTTGCCTGGTGTATGGGCTACAATGAGAACATCTACTGATAATGCTTATGTGAAATATTTCAAAGTGTATCAGAATGCTGGAATAGAACATTTTGATTGTGTACTGAGTAATTTAAGTGTCAGTCAAACCATAAGGAGAAAAATTTATATCGGTGTAGATGAAAATTCTACAGAGAAATATAAATTCAGGTTTAATTCACAGTGTGCAGACAGGCCTTCACTCTATAAAGAAGAGAACAGTGCGCTCAAAATCAATGAAAATACTGATTTGACTACAGGTTATTATTGGATTGATGGCGGTACAGTAAGTATTCTTGATGGCGCAAATAATTATCTCAAAGATAATGAACTGGCACTTTATAAAACCGGATCCGCACTGAATAGCATTGTTGAATATGCGGTACAGCCATTTTCTGTCTGGGGTGGTGACATCTGTGTAGATGATATTGCAGTGGCAATTAATCCGCAATTTGGAAATGTTGATAAGTTGCGTGTGGTTAGAAGTTGTATGAGACCTGGAGCTGCCAGCCCTTATTCACTATCTCTAGTACCTGTTGGCAGTGGCTATGCATTGTTTGTTCTAAAAACTGATGTAACAACAACGCCATGCAATTTTAATACTGAGAATGAATACATTTGCATTAAGGGACATACCGCCGGTGAGATGCAACTATTTGATAATAATAATATGAAGACACTTCAACAATTTATCGTTGCAAATGGAACCGGTGTTCAGAAAATACCGGATCTGCTTGCTGGTAAACACCACCAGGTACTAATAGCCGCAGAAGCTGTTTCGACAGTAACGAAAACCGATGCCAAAGTTGATATTGTAACGTATGTTGAAAATGATGCATGGTCAACTATTGGTAGTCTGTCATCTTTTTATGGGTATGACTGGGTTACAATAAATCCCAGAGTGATAAGCACATCAACCAGTGATAAAGCATTGATAGAGGTAAAATACAGCACATCTATCAAGGACCAGAAAGATTTCGCCATTGGCGGCTTTAAAATCACAAATGTTGATGGTTTATACAATAAAGATGGGGCCTACGATGCAAATTATCTGTTTAATGATAATGATGGTAAGGTGTTTATTAATAACAGTTTTGAAGTAGTATCCGGGGTAGTAACGCCCAAATGGTCTTCCAATGAACAGTTTATTAATATTACTGCTGAAACAGTCCCGGCAGGTATTCAGATTCCTGATTTAATGTTTCTCGGAATAAAAATCCGCTGGAGCTATGAAGATCCAGACGATCGTAGTGATAATTCTATTAGTGGAAACGAAAATTTCAAAAAAATTATCGATCCAAATGGGGATGAAGGGAATGATAATCTGGGAGAACGGAATGGTGCTGTATGGCAGCAACTGTCTACAAGCTATAAAATGACTTTGTCAACAGATAACAAATCTGCAGAAACAGAGTTTAAAAATGGTAAAACAGAGGTGCGTTTTAATGCAACTGATGTTGGTGGGGATAATTTCATAATTAAATATAAATATGTTCTGGATAATGGTTGGACTGGGATAGAATTGAAAACGAATGAGTTTGCGGCTTGGAAATTACTGCATGTACAGTCGGGGTATATGTCTGACTGTGGAGATAAAGTAGCACAATTAAATGACCTGAATGAATCATTTAAAAATTGTTTTGTGCATTTTGATATTTTACCATCGCAAGCGATGGCGGATATGGACTTAACCAGTAAACTGCCAGATGTTGCTTATAACGCTATACTACCGTATTTCACAGGGAATAGTAAACCCGATTTTGTTTTTATTGCATTTGCAAGGGATGTGACTTCAAATGATTTTGAAAGTCGTGAGGAAGCTTATAATAATTGTGAAATTGTACGGGATGTTTTTGACCCAAGTACAAATGAAAAAAGTGCGGGTCTTATTATGTTACCACCGGACTTATCAAAACCTGGTAAGCGGCAAAGCATTCCAGATGGTGAAATAATAAATGGGATTACAATTAGTATTGATAAAAAAATCGAGAAGTTCTTCATAGGTAAATCTGCTCCGTCGCCAAAAAATCGTGGTGGTGTATGTTGGGTAACAGATCATAGGTCTTATATACAAATTGGTTGTATACCGTATTCAACCCCTAAAAGTTATTTTTCCGATCTTACTGATAGTTATGATTATAAAACATTGTTAGACCATGGTCTAAAAATTGGGACTAAAGTAAACCTGACTGTAAGTTTTGAGACTAATGTTCCAAGCACTGGATTTTCAAATGGATTTGCTGATTCGGAAGAACGTTATTGTGTTGTTTATCGAAGAACCGCTTATCGTACTTTATTCCATGAAATTAGCCATTTTTTTGGAATTGATGATAACCCAGGCTTTAAAGATCTTGATGGAAAAAAGGATCTAATGACTTACAATTTTTGGTGGAGACGAAATGAAGCAAACCCTGCTGAACCATTAATCCAGGATAATACTGGGGCGTTTACTCATTGCCCGCATGCAATTAAAGCAATCAGGTGTGTACAGTTAGAAAAGTAAAAAAGAAAGATTAATAATATGAAATGCTTTGTTATCGTGCTTACTCTGTGGCAAACAATATTTTCAAATAATTTTGATTCACTTGTAAATAGTAATGGTATAAAGGTTGAAATAGATGCTGAAAAAGAATTACAATATAATGTGAGTTTACCTGTATATCTCAGGATAAAAGTCAAGAATATCTACCCTGTACATACCTTTATAGATAGTGAATTCGTAAGCAAGTCGCCGAGTGAAAAAAGTTTTATAGAAAAAATTTGGGCTTTAGGAGGTGGACGTATTCAAAATGTTGATTTGCTTGCAAATTATGCCCCATCCGTGAAGGTAACTATCAAAAAGAAATCTGGCGAAGTTGTTAAAGATGTTTTTATTGAAGAAGATGCTTATTATTCATTGGTTTCTCGTGATCCCTATGACAATATTGATCGCAGGTTGCCTGAAAAGGAAAAGAAAACAAAAACTCCCCTGCATTCCGGGGAGTGGCACACAATCCACTATGACATCGGACCTTATTTACAGGATGTTATTCCAGGCGAATATAGTATGCGAATTGTTTTCATTCCTCAATTATACACACCAGATGAGATTTGGAAACAATTTCAAATAAAAGTTACTTCCCTTGATACAACTCAATCGAGTCATCTGTCTCTTTGGCTCGACCCATATAACAACTACTATAACAAACTGAAAAAAGATTATTTTCAGCAAACGACAAAAGAAGCTATGCTGTTTCGAAATGATTTCGATTTCAAATTGCAGTTTTTGCAAAAGAAAATAACCTCCGAAGAAGTTTTCAAAACAAAGGACAACCTGTCACAGAATTTATTTTCAACAGTAGCACCTTTTTTATATCTAAATTTTGCCATTAACGAAAGTACTCTCCCAATAAGATCTGAACTGGTAAAATATTTCCCTGACATACTGTATCCATTGGCATTATGTTTAGAATACGAAACAGAGCTATCTCTTAAAAATAAGGTCAAAGCAAAAACAATAAAAGAACAAATACTTACCTCATATCCTGAATATAAGAAAAAAATCGAGGACGTCGACAGTGGTAATGGGATAATTCAAAGGCTTAAAAAAATCATTACTGACAAATAGGTAAACTGAAAAAAGAATATAGCTGAAATATCAAGGATTACAAATGCCATGAAAGTAGTACATTTAATTTTGTTCGTGATTGTCACCTGGTGTGCAGGAGCAGATACTACATGCCAGATCTGCTCAGATTCAACGACCGACACAACCGGTATGCAAAGCTGGATCCAGACATTCAAGGAAGCGGAAGATGCATTTAAACCTGCGAACTGGGCAAAACAGCAGTACGACCGGAAGGAAGTAGATCTTTCCGGACAAGTCAGTTCCCTTGTCAGTGAGTTTGTCAATATATGCAGAGTGCCTGTTGAAAGAAGATCTCTGCGGATGAAAGCATTTCTACGTAATAGTGGTATGGAAAATAAGGAGTGTGAAAAATTATGCTCGCATGTTTTAAAAAAGAGAGAGATTCCTGATGCGAAACTGATAATATACAAAGTGGAAAATAGTTCACCTTCGCAGTATAAAGTTTTTCTGGGTGGCAACCAGCACTTCTTGACGGTGAATGTTGTTGCAGAGCGGCTGGCCATAGCATTCGATGAGCAGTTTAAGAATTGTATAAACTGGATGATCCAGTAAGAGGATAAATATGAAAATAGTGTTAAGACTCTTATTAACTTACATTCCGCGGGTTGAGGTTACGATTTTTTTGAATTTTTATTGCCCAGCTTTTCTTTTACAGCATAGTGCTCGCCAAGTTTGAGCATTTGGTCTGTTAGCACTTCAATTTTCACTCTGTTTTCAATCATTTCATTAAAAAATTGCAAATCATTTTCATCAATTACAGATGTGTAGAGCTTGCCGTCTACTTTTCTATACCACAAATAATACGGACCATGCATGTGTTCTGGTGCTTGGTGACATCGACAACTTGCTTTACCACATTTACGATATTGTATATGTATTGTTCCGGGGATGGCAAGGTTCAATTTACACAATTGTTTCTTGAGTTCATTTAATTTTACTTCATATTCGTGCATGATCTAAATATAATCCTTGCAACCATAAATTGCAAGGATTATATTATCGACTATGAATCAAGATCTGGATATTAAAGCGGTACGGCTTGGAGCAATTTCCATTGTTGACCACTACATCAACACATTGTGTATTGAGAATCTTTTTCAAAATGGTGTTCCAGAAGATCCAAGAGATAAGATTCCGGTATGGAAAACTTTAGGGATTATACTGCGCAACATCATTTTAGAACGATATCCACTATATCAAATCGGTGAATGGGCACTACACCGAAATCTGCTCTTCAATTCAGAAAAAGACAGTATGACAGATGACCGTATTGGACGAGCTCTTGATCGCCTTTTTCGCAGTGACCGCGCTACACTGCTTACCAAATTAGTATTGAAGGCAATAACAACTTATGATATAGAGGTTAATCGAGTTCATAATGATTCTACCACAATATCCTTACACGGAGATTATAAAAAGTATGAAGAGCTCAAAGCTGTCAAACCCCGCAGGGGTATAAATAAAGATCACCGTCCAGATCTCAAACAGATTATTTTCAGCCTTACAACTTCAGCCGATGGAGCTATTCCTCTTTATTTTAAACTCTGGGATGGGAATACAACTGACGACACAACACATATTCGTAACTGGAATAATTTGAGACTGCTTGTTGGTAGAGCAGATTTCATTTACGTCGCAGATTCAAAGCTTTGTGTTCGCGAAACGCTAATTTATATCGATACTGAAGGAGGACTGTTTATAACAGTACTTCCTGAAACCCGTTCAGAAATAAAGCGCTTTAAAAACTGGATACAAGAGAATTCGCCTCCGTGGCATTTAACAATTAAAGAACCCAATCCTCGTGGAAAAGATCTACCAGAACGACAATACTGGACGTTTGATTCGCCATTTGCTTCAAGTGAAGGTTTTCGCATTGTATGGGTTAAATCATCACTAAAACAAATTGAAGATGAACAGAGTCGGACAAGACGTATAGATGCAACCGAGACAGAACTCAAAGAAATCGCATCGAAAAAATATCGGAACCAACAGAAGCTTGAAAGCGCAGTCAAAACGGTTTTAGAATACTATAAAACCAGCAACTATTTTGATTGGAAAATAGCAGTGCAGGTTGAAGAACATTATAAACAAGACCGTAGGGGACGACCTGGTGAGCAATCTACATACAGAAAAATTGAGAATACCTATTACGAGCTTGTTTGGTGTCAGAATGCTGATCAAATTCTATTTGACTCTCGATATGATGGAATATTCCCATTGATTACAAACCTCAAAAACGATGCAGCTTCCATATTGAACAGTTACAAATTTCAACCGCGATTGGAAAAACGTTTTGAACAGTTAAAAAGCGTCTATGATGTCGCTCCAGTATTTTTACAAAATACCGGACGCATTGAAGGGCTTCTATTCCTGTACTTTGCAGCAATATTAGTAACAGCACTGATTGAAAGAACCGTTAGAACAACAATGGCTAAAAAATTAATTGAGGCTATACCGATTTATCCAGAAGATCGCGAATGTAAGTTTCCTACAGCAAACAAAGTGCTTGAATTATTTTCAGATGTGCGGTTGCAACATATTATCATGAGTGGTAAAATTGTTAAAACGATTCCTGACAACTTATCAGATAAGCAAAAGCTCCTATTACAGCTGCTTGATATCGACGTCTCAAAATTTTTCCACCGGTAAAATTCAAAAAAATGCACTACCCTAACCCGCGGAATGTAAGTTAAAAACTAAGGATGGATTACAATTTCAATGTAAATGTTGTCAAAGTAAATATTACAAAGAGAATTCTATTGAATTTATACAACGTCAAAAATTAAATAATGCCAAACGTACAGAAGAAATTAAACAGTATAAAAAGCAACATTATATCAAGAATGTTGAAGAAAACAGAATGCTTGGTAGAGAATATTATAAAACTCATACTGAACAAGTTAAGCAGCGTATAAAAAAATGGCGGGATGAAGATCCAAATAGAGTAAAAGCCCATAATGTGGTAAAGTGGGCTATTAAGAGTGGTAAAATTATTCGTCCTACAATTTGTCAGTGTTGCGGTGAATATTCAGATAGACTTGAGGCGCACCACCATTCTTATCAACCAGAATATTGGCTTGATGTGAAATTCCTTTGTGTATCTTGTCATCGTCAACTTCATGAAGATCTTATAAAACAAGGGAAAGAGTTAACTTAATATATTTTCGCTGAGATTTTTATAAGAACATGATGTCTGTACTTTCACAACCAGTCATCATGTTCTTATCTTCTTTAGTATTTTTCAATGTGATGGTGTCTGCCTTGATGTCTGCGATGATTGATGACAAGTCCGATTACGAAAACCACTATACCTATTATTCCGACAAATTTACCGATTATCCCACCTAATGTGATAAATCCCATTCCACCGATTATCGCACCTGCCAAAATTATTAAAATATCCATATATACTCCATTGCCTGAATTTTTAAGATACTTTCCCGTCCAGAACATCTTGCAAAGTTGTTTCTGGATTCCAATAAAGATCCCTTTCAACCGGACCGAACGGTGTCCGTGCTGTTTCCAGTTCCGGCAGCCAAGCTGTCCCGCATTCATCGCAGTCACATCCTAATCCAGATCGGCAGAACCCCCACAAAATCTGCTCTTCAGGATCATACTCTGCAACGTACCATGTCCATCTTGTGCCCGGAAGGAAAAGCTTCAATTTGACTTTGACTTCAGTAAACTTTAAATGGGCAGTCTCCCCATACTTGGGAAGCTGCTTTAAAATTGAATCTGGGATTAACTTGCTCACTTCTTACCTGCTTTCTTTACCTGTGTAGGTTTCTTCGCAGGAGTAGACATCTTCGCAGATTTTGCATTTTTAACGACCTTCCCGTTCTCATAATGAGTCCCGGCACTTTCTTGCTTTGGATCTTCCTTATTCTCCACCGCTACTGGAGAAGCTTCTGGAACAATCTGAGTAGCAGGGGCAGGTTGTTCAGGCTTCTCAGCTTTTGGTTCCTTCCAGATTCCCTTTTCCTTCATAATGAGTAGAGTCTGTTCTGCAAGAACCTGATAGACAATATCTGTCTGCATTGCATCGATGATACTGTCGAAAAGTACTCTCTGACCAACAACCCCTTCAACTAATGATTTTACGTTTGCAAGACCCTGTCTTTGTGATGCTGTAGCCATTTGTAGCTCCTTTGATTTGGTGTAAGTAGTTGAAGTATCTATACTTACAATATACTACAAATATTCTTGAATGCCAAGCTGAAAATGTGAAATGTCAAAGAAAATAGATGAATAGATGATTTGACGTTGAGAAAAGATAGTATCCGGAGTCCATAATTACATCTGTAAAATGTATTTGTGGGTGATGGACGATGTGGCTGTTACCAGAAATTGGTAACGGAAAATTTTAAATTTTAACACAAATTTTACAAATTAATTGTATATTTCCTATTATTAATAAAGATGGAGGTAAGTGTTTTAAGTTTACTTTCCAAGTGAATGTATTAATTTTGAACTTATAAAATTAATACCTTTCAAGTCGCTATTCTCATATAATTTTCATTGTACGGAGGCAGAATGGTATAAAACAGGATTATAACTTATTGTCGGAATGTCAGATGTATGTATTCAAACTAATGGCTGCCAACTATAATTTCTTATTACTCCAAATCTAATCGTTCTCTTTCACACTTATAAAAGGAACATCTGTTATGATAAAGTACTTACAACCTGCACTTATCAGTTTAACAACACTACTCATTCCATTATTGGGTGGGTTTGATTCTTCTGCAGAAATAAAAAAAGAAGTTATTCTCCATTCCACAAAACTCATTTTTCCTGAAACTAAATTTGGCGATACAATTGAGGTAATGAAGATTTTAGATACAAATGGCGGTATTACATTTAGATCAAGTTCGACTCAGATTAAAACCCCGACAGATCTTTTTGAACTTGAGCAGAAGGAGACTTTAGCGAAAAGGAAAAAATATGGACCTCTCGACCAAGACCTGTTAAGTAAAATTGAAGGGCTGAATGAAAAAGACACTATAAAGCTTAAAATTTACTTAAAGATACATACAAATGGTCATGCCCCTGACAAAACAAAAAACCCAATAGAAAAACTGATTGAACATTCTAAAAAAAGACTCGATAGAGAGCCATTGGTTGATAAAACTACCTTTATGAAAAAGTATAAGTTGAATGGATTTGAAAAACACATAAATAAAGGTTTTTTTGCAATCGCCAATTCATCAGATATTATTCTTACAAAAATTGCTAAAATGGATCTTAACAGCTTCCGTTTTGATGAAAACATAGCCTCTATTGAGGAATACGTTGAGCCGGTTCCTTGCCAGACTTGTGGACAATGTCAGCACAGCACGGGTTCATATTCATCAATACCTTGCTTTTCGACACTCGCAAGTTCTGCATATAATCCATCTACATCAATGCCGAGTGATGCATTAGGGCAAGGGGTTAAAGCCGCGACCTTTGAAATAGGTATAAGAAGTAATTTTGTAACCTGTATGAATGCTGCTCATTTAATTTCTTATGATGCAGGTTCAAATGGTGTATTATACCAATCACATTCAGACCAATGTTTCAGGTGCCTTGCAAATGCAGCACCACAAGCTTCTCTATATCATAGGAGTTCGTTAAGCTTTGATGGTACTGCGGACGAAAATTACATTATCAACAATGGTATTGAAACAGTTAGTATGAGTTATGCCAGAAATAGTAATCCACAAGATGGGGAAATGCGACATATCGATATGTGGGCTTATAGGTATCCATATACTGTTTTTTGCAATCCAACTGCTAATTCGGGCTATTGCGCGGTTTCTGATTGGCGTTGCTATAATGCAATAAATGTAGGAAATGTTATGCATAGTAATCAAAATCACTATGTTCTTGCTGATACGGCTCTGGATGTTACTGCTAACTGCTCTGTATGTGGAACAGGTATTGAATGTAATGGACACTGCAGATGGGGTGCAACACAAACCGCCAATCCGGCACCAAGATATAGTAGTTACTCTATTTCACAAATGTTTGATTGCTCAAGCTGCAATCCAGGTACAAGATCAGACAGGGAATTACCAATGCTTGTCGCTCCGGGAATATCTCCAATTAGATATCTAGGGTCAACTAGCCCAATGCCCGCAGTCTCATACCCTTCTTGCGGATATTCAATAATGTCTGATCCATGTATTTACAATGATGCCGGTACTCAGATCTCGTGTCCAACGCAAGGGACTAGCTACAGTGCACCTATTACAAATGGAATTGCAGCCTGCTTAATCAGTGCAAACCGAGGTGTTTTTGGTTTGTGGCCAGAAAAGGTTCGTGCCGCATTATTGGTTACAGCAGAAAATGTTGATTTTAATTATTGGAGTGATGACGAGGATGGTCGAGATGGAGCAGGTGTGATATCAGGATCGAACGCTGTTTGGTTCGCTAGAAATTGTACTAATATTTTGGTAGCGTTTTTTTAGTGGACCTGGTGTAGTATCAGCTTTTTTTACGATTTCAGATCTTATATTTGTTAACAATACATTTGTTC
>JAFGIN010000043.1 GCA_016929595.1 Chitinispirillaceae bacterium | reverse complement strand
TTGAATCAGGGATTCTGTTCAATGGTAAGCTCGTTGGCTGCAATTTCAAGCATGTCGTACCATGCTTTCCCGTATTTGCGGATGAGGGCTTCGCTGGTAAATTTATAAACAGGATTGTTGATCTGGTTGCCCAGTTCAATGGCATCTTTACATATTTCCCACCGGTCGTAATTGACGGCGTCAAAATCACGATACCTTTTTATTCTAATCGGATACAGGTGACATGATACCGGTTTACGAAAAGCAATCAGACCATCTTTAAAGGCCTTTTCTATCGCACAGCAGGCAACGCCGTTTTCAAACACCACATAAGCGCATTCCTTTCCGTTGTTCAGCGGAGTTACCGTGTCCTTTTCAAAATCAATAACAGAGGTGCCTTGTTCTTCAATGGTTTTTACAGATACTTCACTCAGGTAAGGCTTTATAACCGGGAATATTTCTTTAAGAATTTCTGCCTCATCCGGTTCCAAAGGTGCACCGGAATCACCGGTTACACAACAGGCTCCTTTACAGGCATTCAGATTACAGGTGAAGCATGACCGGATTACATCCAAACTGATAATGGTGTTGTCTATCTGAAGCATGGAGTTAAAAATTGCTGCGAAGTTAATAAAATATAAACTGGCTGTGATGGGGTGCAAAATGGCAGTGGTCCGGATGTGTTGTTTCAACATCCGGACCGATGCTTATTTTAAAGCTTTCTTTTTGTCACTTTTTGTCGCCACAAAAAGTATACTCTAACAAAAACAAATTTTCAAGCTACTTTTTTTATGTTTTCTCTTGGATCCAGACATATATGAAAAGGATCAAACCTTTTACCAGATTCAATGAGGGCATATACCGTTCTTAATAGTTTATTAGCGATATTATTCATAATGAGATAATATTGTTTTTTATCTAAACTCTTTTTAGAGAAGTACAGGTAATATTCCTTATTGTTTTTCACGGCACTGCATGCACACATAAAAAGTAGTGATTTTAAAGATTTATCCGCTAAAGGACTTACTTTGGATTTCTTTACCATTTTACCACTTGAATTTGGGAATGGACATACCCCTGCATAGGAAGCAGCAGTTCTGGCGGTAGTAATTCTTTTAAAATTACCGGTTTTAATAATTAACTCGCAGGCCGTGACCTTTCCAATTCCAACAATACTTGTTACGATATCATAACTTTCCCATAAGGCTTTATTAGATCTTATTACTTGAAAAATTTGTTTTTCAAGTATTTTAATCTGTTCATCCAATTTAAGGAGAACCTCACGGGTTACCTGGCCGACAAGGATTGAATTTGAAGATAAGTGGAGTCTCCCTTGTTGCTTGGTTAATAACATCTTTCTTTGTTGTACTAATAAGGCTCTTATTGAATAGATCTCTCTGAGTTCCTTTAATTCTTCGGATTCAAGATTTAAAAAACGAAGTTTATCAGTAAATTTTTCACCATATTCTCTGATTTTCATGGCATCAAGCTTATCAGATTTGCCACGCTTCAAGCCTAAACTGTGCTTTATATGGTAACCTGGAACTAATGCAATTTTATAGTTTCTAATATTGGCAAGATAAACAAGCATCTCGCCATACACACCAGTATGCTCTGCGCATAGTATAGCATCCGGTTCTACTGTACCTAAGAATTTATCAATTTGGGATACAGTGTTTTTTACAATAACACTTTTCAATGTGCCATCTGGTTTTCGAAAATTCACATCAAACTTTTCTTGTGACAAATCAATTCCATAAATTTGTTCCATAGTGCTAGTTTTTTGCGGGACTCCAGTTTTGAGTGGCTATTACCGTAATAATGGGTTTTACCCTAAATACTCTCTAGTTTAACTCAAAGAATATGCTGTTCTTAATACTTTTTGTAGATTTTATCTATAACCAAAAGAAAGTTAGAGCAGCATATGGAGTCTCCTTTGTTAAACAATAGATAATCAGAATAAAAATAAGGCCAAATATAACGGTAACCAAAAAAGGCATACGGCCTGAACTCACTCCGTCTCGTGCCTCGACTTTGTTCAGACAGCAGGCCGTCTCAATTTGGTATTTTTTATTTTGCTCCGCACTCGTTGTGGTAATGCGGTAGCTTTCTTCATTGGTTAAACTCGTGGAAATGCTGTACCTCAAAAACTATAGCGAACATTAGACAATGGCACAGCACTAAAGAAGTAGGGCGATCCGCCTCTGAGAAAAGGCGTTAAGAAAATCAATTCACTGCAGGCCTGCCTGCTTGACAAATTCAGATAAGAAAATATGTTTGAGGCCGTTTCCCTGCCTGCCGGCGGGCAGGCTACGGCCGAGTTTATTTTCTTGTGTAGCCCATGAATTGATTTTTAGCCTTTTATCAGCAGCGGCGGCGTTTCCTGCCTACCGGCAGGCAGGTTGGTTACTTTTGGCGCTGCAGCCAAAAGTGACATAAAGAAAACATTGTGTTTTGAATCAGGGTTTTAGTAAAAACAGGCCTGCCTGATAGAGAATCATCACAGGCAGGCCTGTAGGAGTAGATCTTAATTTAGAGGTTTTAATCAGTGATAATTTTTAGTGTTTCCCGATTGGAAGAAAAGTACTATTTCACAAACCTGAATGAATGCGTCAGGCCGTCACTGTAGGATAGTTTTCCAATATAAAAACCTGCAGGAAGCTCTGCAATATTAAGCTTGTAAAGCCGATCACCCTGTTTTTCACCCTGAGAACTCAGCAACAACTGTCCCCCGGCTGATAAAATCTCAATCCTGTCAGTTCCTCCATGTTCTTCATTGAGCCTGATGAAAAGTTCATCCTTTGCAGGTATGGGATATACTTCGGGGGAAGTTACTGTGGATTCATTGATTGCTGTTGATTGACCCGGTGAAACAACAATCTCCTGGTTATAAATCAGGTTGCCTGATTGGTCATAAACGTTGAGCAATACGGTCCGTTCTAAGTCCGATTCATAGGTATGATTTACAAAATTTCCGGCAGCTGTGTTGCCGTCTCCAAAATCCCATATGCACTTAATGCTGTCGGAAAAAACAGGCAGATTGAAAACAAAGTCCATATTGTTCTGCTGGTAATTCCACTGCCCAACAAGTGAATCAGGATAAACACTGCCACCGCTGAAATAAAACGAACCGGTAACCACACATCCGGCTGAATCGGTAACGTTTACGCTGTAAGTGTAGCCCGGGCATAAATTGTGAACTGTTGAAGTGACATCGCCGGTGGACCAAAGGTAATCCTTTGTCCATGCTGCATTTCCCCATTTGTCTACCAGCATGGCGGTTGCAGAACCATTGCAGGTTTGACCATTGAGGATCATGTCGGTAGTTATGCGGATGTAATTCTCACACAAGCCGGGATGCGGATCGATGCCTTCAAAATATACCGTTTCACAATAGGTATCCGTGCATCCGTTGGGTGAATAAACAGTCAGACAAACATTGTAGTAGCCTGAGTATGCGTAACGGTGTGATGGAATACTGTCTGTTGTTGTTGTTCCATCTCCCAGGTCCCACACCATTTCGCTGATGTTGCCCTGGGCGAGGCTCTGGAACTCATAAACAGGAGGCCATGAGGAGATCCAGGGTATGGAATACCACGTAAAAAGGGCCTTGCACGTATCTGAGATGATTTCAGAAATACAGTCGATCCGCACAATTCTGCCTGCCATGCAAATACTTGCCCGGTCAAACAGATCGGTATAGGAGAGCATCACACGATGACCCGGTTTCAGTACAAAATTGGGGACCATCTCAGCCGGTTCAAGTATTTCTCCGTCATCGAGCCTGATCATCAGGCCGCAACCGTCTAGCCCGGTATAATCTACCACGGTCCCGGTCAGGCTGCAGGGGGGTGTTATCCCCACGGCCAATGTGTCGCACCAGGTGCTGACACAATTACCCGATGTTGTGATCTCCAGACAAACCGTGTACATCCCGCTTTTCTCGTAGACGTGCCGCGGATTGGAGTCTGAAGAGGTTACTCCGTCTCCAAAATCCCAGTTCCACTGAACCATGTTCCCTTTCGACCGATCCAGAAAAGAGTAATGATAACCAGAAGCCATGACGGGATGATCGGTAAAATTTATACCCAGCGAATCGTAATGTTGGTAAGGATATGCTTCCCAATATGCTTTGCATTTATTGTCGGGACCAACAACCTGAAGCGTATCGCATGCATATGCCATGCAGCCGTTTGCATAGGTAACTCCCAGGCAAACCACATACCTGCCGCTATATTCGAACTGAACGGAAGGCATACTGTCCTGAGAAACCATGCCGTTTCCAAAATCCCAGTTATAAGCAATGACATTATT
>JAFGIN010000042.1 GCA_016929595.1 Chitinispirillaceae bacterium | reverse complement strand
TATGAAGTAGGAGATACGGGAGCACTTTCGGATGAACACTGCTCATGTGGAAGGGGTCTTTCCCTGCTGAAAAGTGTCAATGGGCGGATAAATGACTTTGTTATCTTTACGAATGGGGTAACAATAGCTGGTTCGGCATTCTCACTAATTTTTAAAGATTTACCTGTGCAACAATATCAGATTATCCAACAGGCTCCGGATAAAATCCTTATAAAAATAGTAAAGAATACCCATTACACACAAAAAAATACAGATTACATCTTAAATGCATTTCAAAAAGCAGCAGGTAAGGATATTAATATATGTATTGAATTCTGCAACGTAATACAACCCTTACCAAGTGGTAAATTAAAGACCGTTATCAGGCAATATGAGTAAGAAAATGAGCAAAAAAAATATAAGAATATTGATCCAGGTAGGAAAGCTTGGCAGCAGTATTATAGACCATCTTATAAGTCCCATTGCCAAAGTAGATAATGTGGAAGAAGTGAGAGTATTCTGCAGGCAGCCTGGTCCCGTAAGACCGAAGATAATCTACAATTGTCCTCCAGGCATATTTGCCAGACACGCTTTTATCGGAGTCTGTTATGAGTACGTAAGTTTATTACTATACTCCTTTTCGAAAAAATACAAGTTCATCGGGGGATATCTTCTTTGGCCTCATGGAATAGTTACATACCTGATAGGTAAGCTATTCAGAAAAAAAATTATTCTTTCAATGATAGCTGGTATTCCGGAGTTATATACGAGAAACAGTATTGAAGGAATTAACTTTGAAGATCCTCCCCCCTTGTACGGTAAAATCTCGCTGGTAATGTTGAAAAAAGCCGACGCCGTAATAACAACCGGTTCGGTTACCAAGAAATACCTTGTAGAACACGGGGTAAACAGTGAAAAAATATTTGCTATTATTCATCCGGCAAATAAAGAGAGGTTTTACCCGGTGGAAAGTCCAAAGAAATTCGATGTAATCTCAGTCGCTTTTCTTGATGAAATAAAACATACCGAGATATTACTCTACGCAATTGCTGAAGCAAAAAAAACTAAACGTCAGATAAAGGCCTGTATCGTTGGTGATGGTGTTCGGATGGCCTTTTTAACCGACCTCGTTAAAAAGCTTGGGATTCAAGATAATATATACTTCGCAGGTTACCAGAAAGACGTACCTTTTTTCTTGAACAGAAGTAAAATATTCCTTCACTCATCTGAAAGAGAAGGTTTTCCAAATGTATATCTTGAAGCTATGCTTTGCGGCTTGCCAGGTATCGTGTCAAACTGCGGCGATATCATGGATATCGCAAGAGATGGTGTTAACTCGATTGTTATACAAAATTACAAAGATTATAAAGGGTTTTCAAAAGCCATAATAACGCTTCTTAACAATCCGGAATTATATAACAGAATGTCTAAAAATGCCCTTAGTGCCATGGAAGATTTATCTGAAGATAAGGTCGTACAAACGTGGAAACAAGTTTTAGTGACATAAAAGATAAAGGCTTGATATTATGCTTGGACACATACAAAAAATTCTAGCCGTCGTAAGTTTTATTTTACTTGGTAGCGCTTTGATGTTAGCGTACAATAACCCCGTTACCGGATACGAACTCGATATTTATGCAAGCACACCTCTTGCCTTTTGGCTTCTTGTGATTATCAGTATTCTCATCGGGGCAGCTATCATTTTAACCCAGATTGTTACCGGCGGATACGAGAATTCGAAAATTTGGCTGATTGGATTGATAGTTATCCTGTCTTCCAGGATAGTGTTACTCTATTTCCCTTACATACGAGGGTATGTAAGCTGGCGGGGAGATAACATAGCCTATCTAGGTTTTATTAGAGATATTCTTGCTAATGGCGATTTCTCTTCAAGTAATGTATATCCTGTCACCCATATTTATCTTTCGGGAATCATCAATATAACCGATTTACCTGATATTCTGGTAGCGAATTTAAGTACCGGTATCATATCTATACTTGCCGTTCTATTCATCTACATGTTAACGGGAGCATTAAGTAGTAATAAAAGAATCCAGATTCTTTCAACCCTGATTGCCGGAACAGTAATGCTGGCTGCTGGGTATAACGTAATATTGTCTCCAAACGGTTGGTCAGTATTTTTCCTGCCTTTGCTACTATTTCTCTACTTAAAACAGGATATATTACGTTACAGAGTTCTACTTATTATTATTCTAATCATCTATCCATTTTTTCATCCATTATCTACGCTCATCGTTATTGTGATGATATTTATTATCGAAATTACTAAGCCGGTATTTCGTCGTTATTTACGGGATGAAATACACTTTAACACAGAATTCCACCGGAGCACTTTTCTTGCCTGTATCGTTATAGAAATAGCCATTTTCGGGATGTGGATGCTGTCTCACAGTGATTACCATTTGAATTTAAAAATTTTCTGGGAAGAAATTATATATGGGATGAATACCGGCAAGCTTGGAGAACTGACTTCAAGCCTGGATAAACTCAATATACATGGAGCTGATTTTATTGTTCTTTTATTGAAAATGTATGGGACTGAAATGATCCTGATATTGATGATGGGTTTAGGGGTTCCTCTGCTTCTTTTTAAACGTTTCTCTGATAATAAAATTGATAAAGTAAGCCTTTTAACTGTTTTATGTTTCGTTATTGTTTGCGGAGTATTGTATATAGCATATCTTCTCGGAATGCCAGGCACGAAGGTACTGGCGGGCGGACAATGGGACCGTCGAATACTCAGCTATATTACCATGCTCTTACCTGTATTTGCCGCTATTTTGTTGAACCGAATAATTTTGTCTGAAAAGCCACCGGTTTATGTGAGTTATTTAATGTCATATAAGGAAATTCTGTTAAAACAAGCGTTGCGTTTTACAGGCGGAACAATCTTAATCGTTTTGCTTATTTTTTCATGCTTGCTGAGTATCCAATCACTTTACCCTTCGCCTTTTATGAGTCAACCTAACACGCAGATAACAACCACTGACCTGAAAGGTACCGAGTGGCTGCTCGATAACGTTGATACTGAATCAGGGGTTGATTTTATCGCCTCGCCTCCTGAAAATTTTGCAATGGCAATAATTGGTTTTGATGACTCATACGGAAAAACAGGGTTCGGAAGGTACACAGATCCAGTCATCGATAATTTTGGATATACTGCACAATTAGTGATTGGTTCTCGATTTACAGCCAGCCGTTATCTGGTAGTGACTGATTATGACAAAATCGCTTATACGTCAATATGGAAGGAAGTCGGAAGATTTAATGAAAATGATTTTAATGTGATTGAAAATGATCCGATTGTATGCAGGGTATATTCCAATAGTGGAATGAACGTCTACTACATCAGTCCTGATATTAATATGGAATTAGTAAAATCGGTTGATGGGAAGGCAGTTCGGTGAGAAATAACGTTGAGTTATTCCTTAGAGATACCGGATGGTCGCTTGCCAGCTTGATGGTGACAGCTGCGCTTCAGTTTGTTCTGAGAGCTTTCTTAGCGAATTATTTTGGGCCTGAAGATCTTGGTTTATATACGCTGGCTTTTACCGTTTATGCGCTGGGACTTGTTTTTTCAGGTTTCGGGATAAATTCGGGGATGGTTAAATATATTGCTGAGAACAAAGCGGATAACCTTAATATCAAGCGATTTGTTTCGGGCGGAGTTACCTTTTCTTTAATTATTGGGTCCATGCTAGGATTGATTCTATTTTTAAGTGCTCAACCAATAGCTGATTATTTTTTCAATATGCCAGAATTAGCCATCCTCATCAAGATAGTGTCATTTGCATTCCCATTTATTGCTATAGAAAAAGCAGTGCTGGGTTTTTTAAATGGCCTAAGGCGAATGAGACTTTTTAGCGTGATTAATATTTTTCAGTCAATGTTAGTGATTATTCTAACAATAATATTCGCGGTAAAAGGATACGAAATAGAATATGCTGTCATAGGTTTGACAGTCCCCGTAATCCTTGTCGGAACAGCGTCTCTTTTCTTTATCAGGAAACAAGTTTCACTATCTTTATTTTTTAAAAGTATTCCGGTATCGAGAATACTTATGTCTTTCGGATTATTTGTAGTACTAGCTAATGCGATGGGAACCATCATGACATATGCTTCCAGTACCATAATTGGTTATTTTATGAATGAGTCAGATGTTGGTGTATATTCCATAGCAGTCCTCTTTGTTCAAGTTATTACCCTGCCACCATCTGCGATTCAAACAATTACTTCGCCGACGATTGCAGGTTACTGGGCAAATAATAATACCGAAAATATCGAGTCTTTGGTGAATACCTGCATGAAATATACGGCTATCTACGCGATTATGATATCATTTGTTATTTTCTTTATGAATCGCGAATTCATTCAGCTGCTTTTTAAGGAGGAGTTTCTTCCAGCTGCAGAAGCGTTGAGAATACTGCTTCCAGGAGCAGTATTTGGAGCGATACAAACTTCGGTGGGAGGAGCTCTGTCAAGTACAGCATATGTAAACAGGATATTTTTACTATCGGGGCTGGGCGTGATAGTAAGCATTATAACAAACAGTATCCTGGTTGCTCATTTCGGTATAACTGGAGCAGCCATAGCTACATCTATCACCACGACTGTTTCCGCACTAATTTTAATTTATTTTACCCGACGTTTGATAGGTATTAAGCTCGATTGGTTATGGTTTGTAAAATTATTCGGGCTTACAGCCAGTATCGGTGCTGCTACATTTGGATTAAGCCGAGTTATGAATATATCAATTTGTATTTTTCTTGGGCTTTTACTGCTTGCTTTGCTGATAATCAAATTAATGATTCCTGATGAAGACAAGAAGTATATTTACGGACTTATACATATCAGATTATGAGAGTATTAAGAATATGAAAAATAAATATCCGGTTTTTCTGCTGATTATATTTTTACTGGTATTGAGCGTAATCATTATGACCTTTTTGGATAAAGTAAGCATTGCTGAATACCTGATCTCCTCTTCATTAATAGTAGTAATTATTTCATACTTCGTCTTTGATAATGTCCGGTCCAGTTTCTTGAGCATCGTTGTATTTATTGGATGTATTTTCTGTTTCGTTTACCAAATTGCGAACATCATTGGATGATTGCAGTGATATGTGGATTACTGAGTAAATATGACTAATCCTGCTGATGTGAATAGTATTAAAAAAAATTAAATCCACAACAATTTTTGACAGGAATAGTTATGTTAATGCAGTTGACTTAACACGTTAATAATACTAGTTTGAGAGTACTTACAAGGATTGTTCTATACATGGAAGATGTAGACGTTAAGATGTGATGAGTAATTGAATCGGATACAATCATAAAAAGAATTACCATATCGTATTTCAGCAAACTTCAGGAGAAAAAAGATGAATATACCTATGACGGATCTGTCTCTTCAATATAGTCAGATCAAGACAGAAATCAATGATGCAATATTACGTGTTATTGAATCAGGGTATTATATCATGGGTGATGAAGTAGAGGAGTTAGAGAAGGAAATCGCTGCATTTTGTAATACGAAATACGCTATTTCAGTGGCATCAGGAACAGATGCTTTGATTCTCAGTTTGAAAGCTTGTGGAATACAGCCAGGTGATGAAGTGATTACTACCCCTTTTACTTTTACAGCTACAGTTGAAGCGATAAGTCACTGTGGTGCTATTCCTGTGTTTGTTGATATAGACCTTCGCACATTTAATATAGACGTTACCCAAATAGAAAATGAAATTACTCCCCATACCAAAGCTATTATACCGGTACATTTATTCGGCCAGCCAGCGGAAATGAATACGATAATGGATATCAGCCGAAGATTTAACATCCGGGTAATCGAAGATTGTGCTCAAGCTTTTGGCGCGGAATATAAGGGAAAGAAGGCTGGTTCAATTGGTGATGTTGGTTGCTTGAGTTTTTTCCCATCAAAGAACCTCGGGGCATATGGAGATGGTGGTATGGTGGTAACAAATGATCTGGATGTAGCTGAATCTATAAAAATATTAAGGAATCACGGAACGGTTTCGACCTACCATCATAAGATACCGGGATATAATAGCAGATTGGATGCTGTCCAGGCAGCCATATTAAGGGTGAAACTGAAAAATATAGACAGATGGATCCAGGCAAGGAGACAAGCAACCTCGATGTACACAAAGCTGCTTGAGGGAATCGAAGGTATCAAGACTGCCAAAGAAGATAGAAATGTTGTTAGTGCTGCTAATTATTACACTATCAGGACTGATAGCCGGATAATCAATCGGGAGAAACTCCGTGAATACCTGACATCTAATCAAATTGATACCGCGGTATATTATCCCCTCTCGTTACACCTTCAACAAGCATATCAATATCTAGGCTATTTTTCCGGGGATTTTCCTGGAAGTGAGATTGCTCAGGAACAAGTACTATCATTGCCATTATTCCCAGAAATCACACGAGAACAGATTATTGTAGTTGTGAATAACATCTCTGAATATTTATTCTCGAATAAATATTCACAAGTATAGAAAAGAGGAGGCATCATCATCTTATGAAAATGGATCATGATAAGGTACTCGTATTAAGTCCACATACTGACGATGCCGAACTAGGCGCTGGAGGCACTATAGCGAAGTTTCTCGAAGAGGGGATAGAGATATTCTATGTTGTTTTTTCCGGCTGTGAAATTTCGGTACCTGACGGGATGGCAAAAGAAACACTGCGAGAAGAGTGTAAAACAGCTACAAGTATTTTGGGATTGAATTCAGGGAGGGTCAGCATTCTTAATTATCCTGTAAGAAAGTTTCCTGAATACAGACAGGATATCCTGGATGCAATGATTCAGATGAAAGACAGGTATTTACCGAACTTAATACTTGTTCCTTCGTCGAGTGATATGCACCAGGACCATAGAGTAATATGCGAAGAGGCTTTAAGAGCATTTAAAAGAGATTCGTCGATCTGGGGTTATGAACATCCCTGGAACAATCTGGTTTTTACTACTGATATTTTCATAAAGCTTTCAAAGGAACAAGTTGAAAAGAAACTGGCATCACTGAGAGCTTACCATTCTCAAAGTGATAAAAGCTATATGAGTGAGGATAGTATCCTGTCCTTGATTCGGACACGAGGAACACAGCTTGATGTTTCGTATGCAGAAGCTTTCGAATTAATAAGAATGATTTATTAATTAGAGTATAGAGTTGAAAAAAACAGCTACTGCGCATCAACCTAATTACCTTCCCTGGATCGGACTGTTCAGTAAAATTAAACAGTCTGATTGTTTTGTTATAGCGGACATATTTGAAATGGGAAATCATAGCGTCTTCAATAAAAATAAAGTAAGGACCAATGATGGATGGTTGTACCTGACTGTACCAGTAAGTCATCGAATGGAAAGCAGGCAGATAAGTGATGTAATGCTGCCTGCAGATAATAATTGGAAAACGCAACATTGGCAGACTATATACAGGAATTACGCTAAAACCAGATACTTCAAACAGTACGGAGACTTTTTTAATGATTTGTATAAAAAAGAATTCACCTACCTCTGGGAAGTTAATATCGAAATAATTCGTTATCTTATGCGATGCTTTAATATCGAGGTGGAGATCCTTAAAGCCAGTGAGATGGATGTGGGACAAAAGCCGTCCGCAACCGATTCAATCATTGCCTTTATGAAAAAAGCAGGAGCAGATACATATTTATCCGGACCCAGTGGAAAAAATTATCTTGAAACACAAAAATTCGAGTCCAGCGATATTAGTCTCAAGTATTTTTCGTTCGAACACCCGGTATACAGACAAAGATATGAGGGGTTCGAATATAATATGTCGGCAATCGATTTACTCTTTAACACGGGACCTGAAGCAGAAAACATAATAACCGCATCTGGAAGCATAGAATAACAAAAATAATTCATTCTTCTATTCTGACATTTATCCAGAAATGCAGAGAGTTAACAAATTCAGTTTCACCATTATCAGCCGTGAGTAAAAATTCAACCTTTTGATTGTTTCCAACAGCTGTCGGTATAAAGCCCAACTTTTGCTCCCATTTCTCCTCATTTTCTAACGCTAACACTTTAATCGATTCTGATATATCATTTTCATAAATAATTTTTACCGGCTCACCATTGACCAATATTGTCAGTGAATAATCTAACGTTTTCTGTTCGTGATTTACTATGCCAATAATAAGGGTATCCTTAATTTGTTGTGAAACAACGGCCCCATCACTATAAATAATACGGTCGATTTGAGAATTATTAAGAACGAATTCAAACGGGTATTTTTCTGCTTGCCCATCAGATCCCAGCAGGTAGAATTCAGTGTATGTCTCGCCAGTCTTCGAACTGGCTACAGTAAAGCCTAAAATACTTATGAAAAACACTATACTCAGACATAAAGTAACCGAAAAAATAGTACCAATTTTACTTTTGAATTCGCTATGTTTTTCCGGATCAGATACCGTAATAAGCTGCCATTGATATATGTATCGTGATTCTCTAATACGAGCTATCACTGACATTATGATAATGAATCCTTCTAAAGTCAGGAGTTGTGGCAGCATCTCTATACCCCAGGCCGTGTAGTTCAATACAAGGCCAATGAGTGCCGTTACCGCAATGCTCATCCCGATACTTATTGCTATCATTTCGAGATAATCGGTTTTCTTTTGGTTTATAAAAAGCGCAGCGTATAAAGCATATCCAGGAAAAAACAATAGAAACGGTATACCAAGAATGATACGGAAAATACTTGATGGTACAGAAAGAATTACGATAATCAGCAGAATGGAGATAACATTAACAATATAAAGAATGTATGATTTTTTTAACTTCATTTTAATCCTTCAATCGAACCAAATTATATTGCTCTTAGACTAGTCATGTTTGTTTTAATGAAAGATCCTGAACTTACGTTCTTTTATAGAGAATAATGTGATGTCTCGTAATGATTAAAATAACCTAACTGTACTTTCGGGTCAACTGTATAAACATAACTATTCCAACCTTGATTATTCTTACCGGTAAAATACGATATTCAGTTAAAAAATGATTCAAACTGAGGAGAACCCGGTCAGACATCCGTGTATAAAAAATGGTAGGTAAATGTATGAAAAGTCCGTTGATTGTTTTGTCGTGACAGTATATCCTTTACGCATATTTTTTGGGAACAAGTGGAATTCAAGTTGAAAAGAATCAAAGTACATATAACAAACATACGAAATAGATTGCCAGTAACCACCATTTCTTCAATAGAATACAAAAAACTATTGTTGTTAGTGTGTTGCCTGGTAGTAATCGGGTGTGGTTTATATTCACCTTTTGAACTTACAAGAGTATTACTACTCATTCGAGACGGATATCGGGTAAGGATACCATGGTACTTACCATTTGAAATAGCGGCTATCTGGCTTGGCTACTTTATGGAAATTGGATTTTTACTGTGGATTAACAGATATAAAAACAACAAATAACGGATTTTAATCTGGAGAACTTTTGAAAAGTGATTTCAGATGATACACGTAAACAGGTATAAAATGGGAGCTGTTTGAAACTGGAATTGTCAAAAATGAATGCAGATTAATTAATCCGTATTCTTAAAAAAAGAGGGGTTTAGGTGGGAAAAGGCGATTGACACTCAGGCTTGTCCTGAATATCCTTGGGATACTATTATGTGCGGAATAATTGGATATATCGGCAATAGAGAAGCGCAAGCTATTTTGTTTAACTGCATGAGTCGGCTTGAGTATCGAGGTTATGATTCATGTGGCATTGCTATCGGTGGAAAAAATATTCATTCAATTAAAAATAAAGGCAGAGTGATTGAACTTCAGGAAAATGCACCCAGAATTGAAGGGACGCTGGGAATAGGTCATACCCGCTGGGCAACGCATGGTACTCCTAATGCTGTTAATGCTCATCCACACTTTGATTGTCATGGGAAAATAGCCGTGGTTCATAATGGAATTATTACCAATTATCTTCAATTAATCAGAAAATTAAAAAATAAAGGGCATGAATTTGTTTCCGAAACGGATTCAGAACTTATTCCTCATTTGATAGAAGAATATTATTGCGGGGATTTACAGGACGCGGTTGAAAAGGCTCTCGATGAAATAGAGGGAACACTGGCAATAATAGTATTGAAAGAAGATATAGAAGAATTGATTGCCAGCAGGAGAAATAGTCCTCTGGTTATTGGAATAGCAGAAAATGAAGTATTTGTTGCTTCGGATGTCCCTGCTATCGTTGAATTCACTAATAAAATAGTATATCTCGAGGATGGTGATACTGCTCGAATTTCTAAAGACAAAATCAGGATAAAAAGAAATGAGGTAACCATAACACCGGTAATTAATGAAATCAATGTTACCAAAACGGAGATAGAAAAGAATGGTTTCGACCATTTCATGCTTAAAGAGATAAGAGAAGAGCCTGAAATAATAGAACAATCTCTTGATATGTTGACTAACGAAAAAAATATAGATGAATATCGACAGGTTATTAGAGAGGTAAGTGATATCTCCATTATTGGTTGTGGTACCTCATATCATGCAGGTTTGGTTGGTAAATATATCATAGAGGAAGCCCTTGGTATTCCTGTAAGAGTCGAATTAGCATCCGAATTAAATCACAGGCATCGGATGATAATTCCTGACCTGACAATTGCCATTACCCAATCTGGTGAAACAGCGGATGTTTTAGTCCCGCTGAAGAAATTACATCAATGCCAGGCACATACCACTGTGATTACTAATGTATATGGCAGCACGGCAAGTCGAATATCTGATTCGGTACTGTATACTCACGCTGGACCAGAAATCAGTGTTGCAGCAACAAAAACCTTTATAGCCCAATTACTTGAACTATACAAAATCACATTTTATTCTTCGATTATAGATACTGATTCACGGATGTATGCGCACAAAGAATTAATGTGCATATCTGAAAAAGTGAAACAAATGCTGGAAAACGATGTTCAGTTTCAACGTTGCGGAGAATTTCTCTCGGAACATAACGAAGTATTCTTTATCGGAAGAGGTATAAATTTCCCAATTGCATTAGAAGGAGCTCTTAAGTTAAAAGAAATTTCGTATATACATGCAGAAGGTTACGCTGGCGGTGAAATCAAGCATGGCCCGTTTGCTCTACTGGATGAAAACACTCCGGTTATTGCTTTATTGACCAGAGATGGTACTCGTGATGCAATGATTAGCAATATCAAAGAAATCCAGGCTAGAAAATCGCCGGTCATCGTGATTAGCGATAGCCAGGATAAAGATATCGATGGAATCACTGATGCTGTTATTACTGTTCCGCAGGTTCCATACCTGTTTTCTCCCATAGTCAACACGATAGCTGTTCAATTGATAGCCTATTATGGTGCTAAATTTAAAGGGTGTCCGATTGATAATCCAAGAAATCTGGCGAAGACTGTCACCGTTGAATAACAGGTGGCGACATGAATAGTGTGCTTAAGGAGAGAAAGCTATGAAAAATTGGGTGAAAATTCTATCAATCCTGGTGGTGTCTTCTACGTTAATGGTTTTACATAATCCAAGTAATGTTTCGGCTTGCCAGAATGGATGGTCTCCTCAGTACTGGGTTGACCACACTGATAAATGGGTTACAGTCGGAACAGAAGGACAAAACCTGACAGGTACGTACTTTGAAATATTTGGCGTAGGTCCTGATATTCCATTGATAGATATTCTTGAATATCGGGAATATAACGGAACAGAATGTTTGAACGAACACATATGTAATGCATTAAGTAGCCCTAATATTTTAAATTGGTTCGAATTATGGGGAGAATGGGATCTTAAAACTATTGAGAAATATCTTAATGATTTCAATGAGGACATGACTTTTTTACAGCAATCCGTTACCTCGCTGTTAAATTCATCCTCCCCAGATTTTACCAATTACTGGAAAACCTGGGATGTTATAGACCTGGTGCAGAGTGTATATCCAGGGGGAGGTGCTTATGGAGATATAGCTGGCATACAATCTCTAAAATGGTGGGGTGATTACCTGAAAAAATTTAATGGACAAGTAATTCCAAGTAATTAGCAAAGGAGTGCTAACATGAAAAAGGGTATATTTGTATCACTTGTACTTGCGTTAGTCGTAATATTTTCCATGGGGAACACGGTTCTTGCCTGTGAGCCTGGTAACTCGCCCGGATTCTGGAAAAATCATACCGAAGAATGGAATACTGTAGGTACTGAAGGTCAGGACTTAACAGGTACTTATCTGGCAATATTCGGAGTTGGCCCGGATATCAGTTTGCTTGAAGTATTGGAATTAAAAGGTAATAAGGACGCAGAATCGGCATTTTTACGTCAGTCTGTAGCGTCTCTACTTAACACTACCTATATTGAAAACTACTGGCATACCTGGGATGTAATAGCTCTTGTTCAGGCAGTGTATCCGGATGGAGGGACCTATGGTGGTGTTACGGAATATAAAACGCTCGACTGGTGGAAAGATTATTTAGAAAGTTATAACAGCCGATAACATTACTTTAAAACGAAGTCTAACCCAGAGCAACCAGCATGCACGGTGAGAAATGGTTTCAAAAATGACTAAATTACTTATAGTGAGTGATCTTCCGATTCTCAAACATGGCTTTAAAGCCATGTTTGAGAATTATCGTGATGAATTTCAAGTGATTGGTGCCGTCAGTAACGTATATGAGGCCATCAAAATAATAGCAAAGCTACATCCCGATATACTTATTATCGATATGTATATTTCTGTAAAAGACGAGTTTAGATTTTTAAAGGCGATTCGCTCACAGTTTCCTTATGTAAAAACACTAATAATGAGTGAATCTGAAACAAAAGAGCAGTTGTTACAGGCCATTAGAGCTGATGTATCAGGGTATGTTTCCGGGTCAGTGGATATGGATGAATTGCTGAGATCTTTACGTAAGATAATGCAAGGGGATTATGTGCTTTCACCAAGACTGACAAATTTAATAGTGAAAGAGTTCAATGACAGCAGATCATACATTCGGAACCTGACGATAAGAGAAAGAGAAATCCTTAGTTATGTTGTGGAAGGGTATTCCAATAAAGAAATCGCTGAAAAGTGTTTTATCAGCCAGGCAACTGTAAAATCCCACATAAGAAATATACTTACTAAATTAAAAGTAAAAAATCGAAAGGGTGCTGTAGCTATGGCTGTTGATCAAGAAATACTTGAAAAAATATTGGCAAATTAGCAGTTCATTATCAAGTGATTATGGCCTCCAAGGTCCTTTCGGTATATAGCGGCAATTTGAATTTATGCGTCTGCTACTTTCAAAACTGCAGTGTACGTGGCACTGTCTGACGCTACCTTCCCTCAAAGTTACCTCTTCCTCACTTCGGTGTAATTCTGTTTATCTTTGAGGGCTTCAATAATTAACTACTGCTATCCTGCAAAAAACAACTCTTGCTACTCACCTGCCTATGCTGCGATTATTTATACCTGGTCAGGTAATTATACTAAAGATTCGCTCCCCTTTGATCATCTTCCTGACTATAGTTGTTTTCCCTCGTTCGGCCACTTCCTTCAATTATTCTTCCCCTGGTTCATTCGGCATATTATCATACCAATTGCCTTTTCGGCTCATCGAGGCGATGATCCCTTGTCCGGACAATATCTTTCTGAATACATGAGAGAAATACTGAGCTCCCCGGTCTGAGTGATGCAGCAACCCTTTCCCAGTCCGCCTGGCAATAATTGCCTTCATCAGCGACTCCCTGACCGGATTCTGTGTCATGCGCTTCCTCCTGATTCGCTTTATCCGGCATATCCCGGCTTCTATCCTTGCTTCTTCTAGAAATTCTTTCGAGTACTTCCCCCGGGGAATCCTTCCCATTTCCGACACCTCCGCCTTGCTATCCTCTACCAGTGTAATCTTAAGGCGGTGCACATTGATTATCTGAAAAGGTGTTGGATATTGGCATGTTTACTCTATTTCGTCTTATTTTTTGCGATAAAAAGTTAATAAAAACTACTCCTTTTGTGTGGATTTTCTCAGCCCTTTTTTTAAAAAGATTACGCCTTTTGAGTAATACCGGATTACATCTCGATAGGATAGTATTTATTAACGCTAATCAGTAATGTTCAAGTAACAACTCACGAGATGGTTGATTGTTGAAATAAAAGACGAGGTTTCAATATGACGAAGAGTATAAAAAATCGAATGTTAACAACAAGTGCGGTTGCCAGATTACTAAATATACACGTAAATACGGTAAGAAGATGGAGTAATAGTGGTGTGTTAACACCATACCGTATCGGACCAAGAGGGGACAGGAGATTTCCAAAAGACGAAGTACTTCGTTTTTTAAGTAATTATGACGAATATGTAATTATGGATAATAAAGAAAAAAAGGAATATGCACTCAAAGGTTAAATATATGTTATATAAGTATCACCCCCTGAGAGTACAGTATTCATACTCTAGAGGGGGTGATATTACATTGATACTTTACCTGCCGATTATTTCAAAAACAGCATCATAGGTGTCTAGAGCTGTCCAAACAATGCCTGATGAGTAAGTCTGGCAAATAAAACCTAGAGGATACGTGCCAGTGGTATTTACCTGATACCAGATTCTGTTCGAATAGTTACCTTGAGGTGCGCTTAGACAGATTGCGTACTGAATACCAGCCTCTAAAGTTATGTCGTTGATAAAAGAGAAGCTATGCCATTGGGTTGAATCGGTTAAGGTAGTGCAAGAAATGGACGATGTCGCAAGAGCATTTCCGACAGGCTTACCTGCGGAGTCTGTAGCTTTAATACTCATCTCAACATTACCAGATGGATTTCCGGACTTTTTCAATTGAAAACGGATAGTATTAAGAGTAAATGATTTAAGTGGTTTGATGGTCTGTGATTTCATAATATTACTATACACACAATCAATCGATTCGCCGTTTGTGCTGCTTATCTGTACCACGGGTGTTGCCAGAACTATGGAAAAATACTCGTAGGCACCAATATCATAACCCGTATCCTGATTACGCGGAGTCCCTAGATAATCAGTTAACGGAGCGCCAGCGGCAATACCGGAATCTATAGCAAGGGAACCTGATGTCAACTGAAAATTTGTCCCGGAGGCAACGAACAAAGGGTCTGCTTTTATGAAGTTTGTGCCTAAACCTGCAGGAAACGTCCTGTAAATTCCCAACGAGTTGTAAAAAAGATTGTGGTCTATGTTTATCGTACCGCAACTGGCGAAGTAATATATCATGTATTCGTCAGAATGCGTTCCCGAAATAATATTGTTCTTTATCTCACAATTCATGTTAGTTCCAGCGTCACCGTAAATTGCTATATGAGCTTTGTTATCATAGAAAGTATTGTTGAATAACCTGAATGACCTGGTAAATGGATTAGGCCAGATTACAAATCCCTGGTGATTACCAAATAAAAGATTGTTGTAGATATTCACATTGGTAACAGGTGCATAAGGTGATGTCTCTGAACCCATGACAATAGCTGCTGATCTGCATCCATGAATTGCATTATTGTATATTTCGATATTATCAATCGGTTTACTCTGGGCATCTATGTATATCCCACTCGTTGTCGTACCGCTCTCAACTACACCGTATACGTATCCGGTTCCCCAAATCTGATTGTGATGTATCTTGCCGTTTGAAGAACCACACTTAATATTTACACTGTTTTTCCCGCTGTCATAAAACTTACAATTTTTTATCTCAAAGTTGTAAGCCGGCATCATAGATACCTGCTCGTTACTTTCAACAATTTGATTGGTATCATAAATTTCGCAATTATCTATCAGTAAACCATCGACCCCCCATGACATGATCCCGCCTTTAAGAATATTGTGGATTTTGAGATTTCGAAGGGTGATTGACCTGGAGGTTGACGTGAGGATAATTCCGTATGTATACGGATTGTCACGGAGTTCCAGGCCATCAATGATAATGTTTGAAACGCTTCCGATGGTAATAAGTGGTCTCCAGTCCATCTTTGGTAGAGAAGAACATGATATTACCGGGTTGTGCCCCGGATATGCTTTATAAGTGATAGGGGCACTTTCTGTACCTGAACTTCCTGTATAACTGCCAGAGGTACCGATGTAAACATACTCAGAATAAGTACCGTTCATGATGAAGACAGTATCTCCGGCTTTTAAGGTATTAGCCGCCTTTTGGATTGTCAGCCATGGATTAGTTTGTGTTCCTAAGTTAGTATCAGCCCCAGTTTTTGAAACATAATAAATGCTGCCAGCAGCATTTACTTCAATTGCGGGTGTTAGTAATAAGGTTCCAAGCAGAATAATCAAACTTATTGCTAATGAGAATATTTTATTTATCATAGTTCTATTAAGTTGATTTACCGTTTCCTTCCTATATTATTTATTATTAACCAGTATAAAAATACCAGGATACATACATAATTATCTTATAAACTTATTCATATAGTCACCTTTCTTGCTATTGTTCAAGCATATGTTATTTTGAATGAATAACATGAGGTTTGTGACGTTTAGAAATAACCTCTTGCCTGATATGATTTTTCATTAATGTTAAGGACAATTAAAAACCATATCATTATTTGAACGCTTGTGTTGCGCTAACTCTGTGCCTGGCATATTTCAATGCCACCGTAGCAACTCCGCATATCATCTTCGGGACTGCCGTTGTCTTTCTTTCGTTCAACCACTTCTTTCGATTCATCCTGCGCTGGTTCTTTTCAGTGGCCTTACTATAACGTGTCCATTTCTTTAATTTAAACAGAGTTTGTTGTCCATGATACCATATATAATCAAGCTTTCGTTATTGGAAAAAGGATGATTTTTAGGAGTATCGGCACCCTTAAGAGAAAAATAACCGTTGACCTCGGGAGACTTGATACTTAATATCAACAAAAGCTCCTCAGGTAAGACAATGATATAGAGTGTGTATTGCTTACATTTATCATGCAAAATATGCCAAATGTACGATATCATGTAACGTTATCAATTTCGACTGGTATTATTTACTATTCATTTAAAAACTCAAACATTATCACATCTAATAAAAGGTTAACTTATAGTTAACATATACTACTTCGAGGTTAAGAAATATTAACTTCTTAACGTTAAACATCTTCTAAACAATTTACTGAATTTCTTACAAAGTTCTTAATATTGTAAGCTGCAATTTATTTACAGCAATTCATCAATACAAAACTGATAAATATAAGAGTAAAGTGAGTGGTGAATAAAGGAAAAACTATGTAAAAAAGAAAAGATGCAGTGAGTGACAGAACTACTCTACAAAATAACGCAAAGGCCACATTGATGCGGAAAGAATATCCAGAAAAATCAAAGGAAGATTACTCTGACTGGAGTAATAGCCTGATTCATTCAGGTTAATTGAGAGACAAGGTAAGCGAGTTGACTATTATTTCAGGTGCTGTCTCAAAGCTGCGTT
>JAFGIN010000041.1 GCA_016929595.1 Chitinispirillaceae bacterium | reverse complement strand
CATTCACCATTCACCATTCACCATTCACCATTCACCATTCACCATTCACCATTCACCATTCACCATTCACCATTCACCATTCACCACATGAAGACATCACATTTTCTTCACCATTGGGATTTGTGATGTCCGGAAAATGAGAACCTGGAAATAATATTATTATCCTGTAATCAATTTTTTATTGAGTAGGTCAATGCAAGCCCGACATTGGAACGCACACGGGCATCCTGGTCGACATCTCTATCATAAAGAAGCTGAGCATAGATATTGAGCATCACATATTTGAGAAGATTTACCCCAAGGGTATTTTCCCATGAAATGTCCGGGTAACGCCAGTAATCTTCCTCAGTAGTACCCTTTACTTTATCTTCAACACTGCTGAAAAGTGCCTCATACATTCTAAACTGGGTAATATAGCTGATTCTGTTATCTTTTGATGATGTCTTGAGATCTGTTGTTAACTCTACACCACCGTCATTGGTCACTTTATCACCAACACGGATCGGGCCGTTACGGTCGATGTTCTGCCGTACCGCACCACCAAGACGCGCTGACCAGTCCAGCTTTTCTTTCTTCATGATTTGACGCAAAGCACCAAAACTTTCTGTCATGGTTACCGGGTTGCCATATAATGTTTTCTCTTCATTTCTCAGATCAGAAAACTGAGTAATAACTCTGAAACTGATAAACGGATCCACAAAAGCTTTAAGAGTAAAATTTTCGACATTTTCAAAATCGATCAGATCGTTTGATTTTTTCATCGGCTGCCACTCTTTTTTACCACTTGCACTATCTTCCTGTTGAAGTGACGTCTGACCGAATGCAAGTTTGAGTGTATTCTTTGTGGTAAGCCAGTTTGTAAGCGGCTTCTCTGCAGTTCCGTTAAACTGCCATCCCCAGGAAAAAGCGCTGTATTCCCCTCCTGCCCAGTTATTACTATAGCTATTGAGTGACAGATTCAAATTGGTAAGAACAGAATACTTCCACCCGTTTTTCGATGCCGTCGAATCCTGAGCATGTATTGTAGACACAATGAAAAGCGGTACCGAAAAATATCGCATGAGCTTAAAAAGTTTCATAGAGACTCCTTTTTAAAAATATTGTAAAAAATTATTAGACTGAAACTCGACCAAAATAGTATTTGCTCACAGGAATCGGAAAGTCCTATAACAATCCTCTATTTCAACGGTCTCATAATTATCGGCATAGTAGTTATCGGTATCGGGGTCGGTATCGGGGTCGAAAGCAGAAGTGTAATCATTTGACAAATCTCCCAACTTAATCTCTTTCAACAGAAACCTGCTGATTATCTGTTTTACAGATATACTCTGCAGCATCCTGCAGATCGTTAAACATCAAGCAAGGTATTTTTACCTCATTACGATGTTTTTTACCATGTCCGGTCAATACATATATTCCTTTACACCCTGCATTACATGCAAGTTCAATGTCATGAGGATGATCTCCAATGACAAATGAACAACTTAGATCGATACCATATTTCTGCTGAGCTTTCAACAGGAAATAAGGTTTAGGCTTTATGCACTCACAAAGATCCCTTCTTGCATGTCTGCAGGTAAAAATTTCGGTAATTTTAATTTCCATGCTCTCCAGTACTTTATTTACACCTAATACTAACCTGTCTGCATCTTCCTTACTGATAAGACCAAGTCCAACACCAGATTGATTAGTGATTATAAATAACAGACCGGCATTCTGCAGTCTTTTAAGCGCATAAATTACTCCAGGCAAAAACGACTTTACAGTGACAGGTTCGGTTATGGATTCATTCGAATCATCTATAAGCGTTCCATTCAAATCTAAAAATATTGCGGGTCTGCCCCTTTTATCATCCATAGTACTCCCTGTTTTAATCTGGTCACCACACAAAACGCACGCCATGCTTCTACGACGATATCAATTGAATTGAACACTCTTAACAGTCCCTGTTTCAGTTTTATTTTTCATCAACAATAGAAAGGCCATGAAATTCTCTTCAAAAGTCCTCACAGGTCCATCAAAGCCCTTGCAACTTCTTGTGTAAGCTTTTTTTCTGCGATGATTGAAAAAACGATACAGTTCCATTGGATCATCAGTATTCTCTCCAAAATATACTTTGTCATGCATGAGTACATTTTTTACCTCATTGCGGTCAACGCAGCTTTTTCCTGTATTGTTAAGATACGTTCTTATCGTGCACAGTTCCTCGTAATTTAACCCAAACAGGAACTCCTCCAGCGCAGATGCCTCTTCGGGTATTTCAGTGGAATAGAAAATGTATTTAAGACAGACATCATTGGCTCCCTTGCATAACGAAAAGTATTCATGAGTTCCTGTCATACAGCCAAATACGGGAACTGAAGTCTGTCGGAGCTTCCACATATTGCGAAGTTCAGGATGAAACGCGATAGATTCCGCAGAGACTCTGTCTTCCCATATCCCAACCAATGCTTTTACCGCAAACGGCTTCACATCCATCCGGGATGGATCACTTAACAGGCTAAGAAGAACATCCTCTGTCATTATCGAAAGCATCCTGCTGCAGACAAACTCCAGAGGTTTTTCAGATTCTACCTCAATCCCTTTATCACGTAGAATGTCGATTACATGGTTAATCATATATAATGTATTGATTTTACTCACTTCATAACTTCTGCTTAGAATCGCCCTGGAGGGCATGACAAACATATCCTCATCACGGTATCTTTCACTTAAAATTGCAACAAGAGTCTCAAGATTTCTTTCTTTACCGCCCAGACGATTTGATTGTAGTATTGAAGGATACAATGAGAGTGCGACCGCCTGATATTCCAGAGCTACCAGCGATTCACGTAATTTTCTGTATACATCATCCATCGAGTTTTTTTCGAGATAGTCAAACACGATGCTGATCATTGTTTCTTCTCTCTCAGTCCAGATATCTTTGTAACGCATTGCCAATCTCCTCTCAATTGTACATTTTACGCTGCAGGAGGCACACGCCCTCTCTCTGATGAAGGATCCGGGAAAAAAGTAACATTGTTCCGGGCATGGATGCAGAATTCTCCCCCGCTCGAAGTGGATTTCCAATTTCCACACAAAAGCCTGAACTGATCCTGCCTGAAAAATTTTAAATCCAACAGAGCATAGTGATTCTGCTCACTTGTTTCACCGCAGGTGTAGTTAAAGCCATCTGTGGACGAAAGACTTGATATGAATTTTAAACCGTCTTTAAATTCTATCTTCAATTCGAGAATACCGGTCTCACATTCAGTCAGAGCCGCACTGATACTGCGCTTCATGCCATTTTCGATCCATATAGCCTCTGTAATTCGCAAAACATCACTTCGCATCCTGCTTTCCTTTCCAGTTTTGCGAAATTATGCGATTCTCGTGCCAATCAAGTAATGACCGTATTTCATGCTGACGCTGATTATTATAGCACAATTTTCCGAAAAACATCAGCAATTGTTTACGATCCATTTTTCAAGATTAAAAAAATGTTGATCCTTATGAATGATGAATGATGATAAGAGGCTGTTGGTTATTGGTTAATGGCATTTCGCAGTCACTCAGTCACTCAGTTACATCAATTTCATTTGGGAAAAGCTGCGGAGTTCTCCGGTAGCACTCAACATTGACCTCACCCCCTGTCCCCCCTCTCCAACTTGGCGAGGGGGAATGAGTTCAGCGCGAAATGTCGCATCTGTCTCCCCTCTCCATGTTGGGGAGGGGCCGGGGGTGAGGTTTACTTTACGGAGTTCCCTGCATTACTCTTCGTAAACATCTTTTTTAGCTGCCGAATATTTAAGACGCCTGCTTAGGGCCTGCGGGGAAATACCGAGCAGTTTTGCAGCACCATTCTGATTACCATTCGAGCGTAAAAGCGCATCCTGTATCAGAGACTGAACAGCCTGCTGGATTGTTGGAAAACGGGAACCGTTTCCTGATAGTTTCGCTCCCCCATCTGCATCCAGCGCATTTTGAAACTGGAATTCGCCGGTAGTCAGACCAAGCCGCTCTTTAATTGCTGCCACCGAAACAACTGCTGATTCCTGTATACTCATAACATCGAACAGGATTCCCCGAAGTTCACGGATATTACCTGGGTAATCATACCTGTTCAAAACAGAAAGCACTTCACTGGTAAGGCCGGGCTTCTCTTTGTTTAAAAGTTGTGCTGCCTCAGAAATAAAATATTCGGCCAGCTTCGGAATGTCGTCCATGCGATCCCGTAAAGGCGGAATGGCAATATGGTGCGTTTTCAAGCGATGGAACAGATCGCTGCGAAATTCCGTTGCATCTTTCAACTCTTTAATATTCTTGTTTGTAGCAACTATCAAACGTACATCAGCGAGTTTCGCGACATCTGATCCCAATGGAAGATAATCCCTGTTCTGCAGTACCCGGAGAAGTTTTACCTGGCTTCCTTTACAAAGATCACCGATTTCATCAAGAAACAGGGTTCCGCCGGCGGCCCTCTCTATAATTCCCGGCCGTGCAGAATCTGCTCCGGTAAAAGCTCCCCTGGTATGTCCGAACAATGTGTCTGAAAAGGTATTATCATCAATTCCACCAACGTTTACAGGAACGAAAGGACCTTTTCTGCCGCTTAGCTCATGGATTGCCTGGGCAAAAAGTTCCTTGCCAACACCTGTTTCTCCAGTAATAAGTACAGGAAACGGTGTCGATGAAATAGCTTCAACGTATAAAAATAATGAGTGCATCCGGGTGTTTTGTGTCACTATTTTACTGAAAGCATCGGGCGTTTTTAATCTGTTTTCCAGCAGGTATCCTTTGAGCGCTTCATTCTCTCCCCGCAATTCTCTCTGAGAGATCGCATTACGAAGTATCGAGATAATCCTTTCATCATTAAGGGGCTTTACAAGATAATCCAGCGCCCCTTTTTTCATGCACTCTACAGCGACTTCTGCTTTATCCACAGCAGTAATCATCACTACCGGAGTTTCCGGGCACTGTTCTGCAATTACATCAATTAATTCGGGTCCCCGGATATCAGGAAGATTAACGTCAAGCACAACAGCTGAAAAATCTATGGTAGAAATGTATTCTCTAGCCGTAGCACCGGATGAACAGGTCAGTACATTTGAAATTCCGTTTAACCGTAAAGACAAGCTGATTGAATAGAGAAACTGTTCTTCATCGTCAACTACAAGAACAGGTTTTGAAGGAAATTCATTTCGCATTATCGGTTTTCATCCTTTTTTTTAATGGGAAGGACCAGTTCGACCCTTGTCCCCTTATGCTCAACAGATTGTATCAGAAGTTTTCCTCCGTGGCTCACAGCGATATCGTTGGAAATCGAAAGTCCCAACCCGGTACTGTCTCTGCTATTTCTGGTTGTAAAGAAAGGGTCCATTATACGCACCATGTTCTTCTGAGATATGCCGCATCCTTCATCATCTACAATTACTCTTGTGGTGCTCTCTTCTGCATCCAGTACCGTAGAGATCCGGATCTGACTTTCGCGTTTTGTCAGCGCCTGACATGCGTTAGCCAGCAGATTTATGACAACCTGTTGAATCTGTCCGGAATCACCTCTGATAAAAGGGGTTTCCGGCGTTAGTGTAACAGTAAAAGTACCGGTACTGGAATCGATCATATTCCTGGAAAATGCAATCGCTTTCAGTACTGCTTCATTTAATGAGAAATTTTCTTTATTTCCCGAGCTTTTCTTTGTCATAAAGGTACGCAGATGGGAACTAATTTTTCCAATACGTTCGCTCCCCTCGATAATACCTTCGATCAGCCTGGTAACCTCCTTGCGGGCTTCAGTAAAAGGAAGACCGGCAACTGAAAAATCCCCCATTTCCCTGTAGTACATGTCAAGTACAGGCAGAGTATCTTCCCAGGCACGGGAAAGTATTCTGGCGTTGAGAGCAATAAAGTTGTTGGGATTACCAATTTCATGCATTATTTCAGTGCTCAATATACCGATCGATGATAACTTGTCTGCATGCAGAAGACGCTCTCTGTTTTGATATAATTCATCTTCATCACGTTTCTGCTCTACCAATCGAATAATCTCTTTTGAAGCTGCGCGAAGAAGATCCTCTTCCTCTTTCAGTAACTTCATCTCTGCATGAGCCTCTGATGCAGGATAATATCCCACCTCTAAAAAACCCGTTTGCCTGCCGATCTCAAAATGAATGAGTAACAGACTTGAGGAGATCGAATAATTTGACGAATAAACATCAATATCCCCAATGACAATTCGTGCATATGCAGATTCCGGCCATCTCAGAGATAATGGAATTGCAGAAACAAATTGCTGCAATAACTGTGCGACGGTCGTTTCTCTGTCGCGCTTTATACTGAGGATATTGTAAAGACAGCGCAACTCCTTTACCCGTTCCTGAAGATCAGCCATTAACCTTCGCTGCTCATTCTGAGCATTGACACGATCCGAGATATCCAGAAATGATAACATCTGAAACATCGGCAACGATCTGGAATCAACAAGCATGGTTGCAGAAATCTGCAATGGCAGCTGACTGCCATCCTTACAAAAACCAGTAAGTTCGCCAACCCACCCCCCGGTATCACTGATTTTTTTTCCAATGTTCCCCGTCATCATCTGTGTATCCCAGAACAGGGACGCACTCTTACCGATAATCTCCTCACTGCTTTCATATCCCCAGACAGCAAGAAACGAATGATTGACATAGACGATTGTTTCAGTTGTTACATCGACAAATGCAATCGGAGATATAGACGATGAGATCGCGGCATTGGCGACAAGCGGATCTGCAATAATACCTGACTGGATCGTACCAGACGGGCTTGAAATTCTCATTCGATCATTAAATGCCTTAATATGCTCCTGACCATTTTTCATATTTACTATTCTGTTCCTTAATCCCCAGGCAGCATTAATCGCAAACCCCGGTCATCGAGCGGAGTCAATGTGTTTCCTTAATCCCCAGGCTGCATTAATCGCAAACCGGTCATCGAACGGAGTCAATATGTTCCTTAATCCCCAGGCAGCATTAATCGCAAACCGGTCATCGAGCGGAGTCAATATGTTCCTTAATCCCCAGGCTGCATTAATCGCAAACCGGTCATCGAACGGAGTCAATATGTTCCTTAATCCCCAGGCTGCATTAATCGCAAACCGGTCATCGAGCGGAGTCGAGATGAGCGGAGTCGAGATGAACTGCAGGATTTATCTCCGTGAAAACATATAATTCGAAAACACAGCCACTTGTATTTACACGCATTGTTACCGATGGCTGCTGTTTTCTTATCGTATACAGTATATTATCCATGGATTCCGTATCGATAGCTTCAAGGATGAACCCTGCCAATCTTTTTCGCAGAGTAACCTCCCTGGAATATAATTCCTGATAAATTTCAGTGTAATTCCGACATCGATTCAATTCATCCTGAACTTGTACAGTTTTTTCCTCCATTGCGAAAATATACCCGTCAAGTGACCCTGAAACCCGAAAACCAATCCTACCACACCAGGTACATGCCCCGTCTTTTGCTTCCGAAGAATGCATGATACTGTTTACAAAAGAATTATAAATTTCAATAAAGGCCGTAAGAAAAAAACCTGGCTGTTCAACATTATATTTATTAATCATGATTTCCGGCTCAGTTAATTGTGGATACTACTTTACTCGGACGATTCCTTTACACTACCAGCATTATATCTCATCGACAGATATTTTACAGGCTCATGAAATTATCTATGATGCGCCCATTTCAACATTCTCAAGTTAAACAACTTCACTCTGCGACTGCATTACAGATGATATTTTTAGTATTCTTAATCCACTGGGAACTTTCCAGGAGATCTCATCATTTTGCCTGTAACCCAGAATTGCTGTCCCGATAGGTGCCAGTATTGATATTTTGCTACTGTCAGCATCCGCTTCCCAAGGGTATACCAGCGTATATTTTGACACTTCGTCATCTTCCACGTCCAGTATTTCTACCGTAGAATGCATCGTTACAACATCCGGTGGTAATTTTTCCTGAGGTACAATCTGCGCCTTTTGTATCTCCTCTTTCAATGCACTACAGTATTGATGACACTCGGAAGCCTTGTCCTGTAATAGTTTTTTTAACTGTTCAGTATCGGTATCAAGAAGTACCAGTTTCTTTCCATTACGTTTTTGCACTACGCACCTCCAATGAAATGTGAATTGTTTTTTTCGACTTCAACAGCAAATATTGCGCCACAGCTATAATACATTGAATTTAAAAGAAAAGCATCTTCAAATTACTCTTAATATCAACAAATATTGATGGTATGCCGCGACTGAATAAACAAAAGTTTTCAAGGTTTAGCGCAAGCATTCCGAACAGCGTTAAACCTGTCACCAATTCCCTTTTTTCATGTCTTAGTCGTATCGTTTTTTTTCTTAGTTCTTCTTTCGATATCGATCAGGATCCAGAGAAGATCTCCTTTTTCATTCCGGGCAGGACCAGATTCTATCATATTAAATGCCAGTCTCAATGAAGCAGGAAATATATTCAGTGATTGCAGATTTCCTGTAAAAAGATATGTTTTGTAGAGATACGTCTCGTTAGAAGTATCTGTATTTCAAAAAAGCCTTCAGGTCTCTGGAGGCTTTTTGAAATACAGAGCTTAAGGAGAACACCACATTTTTACAAGTTCAGATTGTGATTTGGGGCCACGATGCATGCAATTGCTGCGATTATTCTGATAACAATAGTTTTAACTGCCAGAATCGCCCACAAATGGAGTCTTCCTCTAATTCTCATCGCATTAGGATCGGGAATACTTTTTGGCAGTGATGTAGCTGGTCTGGTCTATTTTGATAATTATAAGCTCGGAAAACAGATCGCTGATACAGCTTTGATTTTTGTGTTGTTCGCAGGGGGTTTTGGAACAAAGAGGGAATCGTTAAAGCTTGTAATGGCACCGGCACTGGCGCTCTCGACTCTTGGCATTCTAATTACAGCACTATTAAGTGGTGTTGCAATGTGGTCGATTCTCGGGATAACATTCCCAATAGCGTGCCTTTTAGGAGCTATTGTTTCATCAACAGATGCTGCCGCAGTTTTTTCAATTCTTCGCTCACGATCCTTATCCCCGCGACTCTCCTCAATAACAGAGATTGAATCTGCAACTAATGACCCAATGGCTGTTCTCCTGACTGCATTTATCATTCAGATTTTAAAAAATGAAATGAACTCACCACTGAACATCGGATTAAGTTTTATCTGGCAGCTCGCCGGTGGTGCTGCTATAGGCATTTTAATCGGAATGGCTGGTATAGGACTCTTCAAACGAGTTAAAACTGTTGATAAAGGGTACTTCTACATCCTTTTGGTTGGTATTGTTCTCCTTTCTTTTGGATTCTCAGACATTATAAAAGCCAACGGGATGATCTCCGCATTCTTTGCCGGATATATTATGGGTAATGAGCAATTTCCATTTAAGCGAAACATATCAACGTTCCTTGACGCATTGTCAATTATTTCCAATACCATAATTTTTGTTCTTCTGGGGCTGCTTGTTTTTCCAAGCCATCTGGGTGACGTCTGGCTTCAGGGAATCACACTGTTCCTTATACTGACATTTGTTTCACGACCACTGACCGTTATGCTTACCACAATTTTCAGCCGTTTCAGCATAAAGGAAAAACTGTTTCTCAGCTGGAGTGGATTGCGGGGGGCAGTACCCATCGTACTTGCAACCTACCCGGCTGCCGCAGGTATCGAAAATTCTAGTGACATTTACAACACCATTTTTCTTGCCGTAACTTTGTCAATTATCATCCAGGGAACCACCATCGGAAAGGTTGCGGATTTTCTGAAGCTTTCGCTCACGGCTAAACCAAAACCGGACCAGACAATGGAGCTGGTTACCATTCACGAAAGCAACCTCGATTTATTTGAATTGTATGTTGACGAAAACATCTATGGTGGAAAAGCTGTTATCTCTGCACTTACATTACCACCGGATACGACAATCACTATGATTAATCGTAAAGAAAAGATAATAGCACCCAAAGGAAACACACAAATTCAACCGGGCGACATCCTTTATGTCCTTGCCGGCGATGATACTGTTGAAGTAGTCACAAATGAGATCCTGAATAAATTCTCAAAAAAAAGCGAGCGGATCTGAGGATAAAAATGGATAAGGGTAAGGTTGAGGTTGAGGAAGATGGAGTTCAAACTCTCAACCTCAACCTCTACCTCAAATTATTCTTCCAGTCATAATGTTTAATTTGTATATTTCCAAATAAGGCAGAAATTGCAAAAATGGTTGATTCTTATCTTGTGCTGCCCGTTTAACCTGAGTTTTTTTCCACCTGCGTCAATCAAAGGAGAATGATATGTCGACTATTGCATTGAATGGTCAGAAAACAAATACTGTCGGTATGCTGCCCTCAAGAGGTGCCAGAATACCCTCTTTTATGCTTACAAAAATGGATTTAAGTAACGTCGGAAATAATGATTTCAGTGGCAAACGGCTGGTTTTTAATATATTTCCATCAATAGACACCCCGGTATGTGCCGCATCGGTCAGACGTTTCAATGAAGCCGCATCATCGTTAGAAAATACACTTGTTCTCTGTGTATCCCGCGATCTTCCGTTTGCACTTAGCAGATTTTGTGGAGCTGAAGGGCTTAACAATGTAATTGCTCTGTCGGCTTTCCGCAATGATTCCTTCGGAAAAGATTTTGGGGTAACAATCCTCGATGGTCCACTGGCAGGCCTGCTCTCACGTGCAGTGATTATCAGTGATACTAGTGGAAAAGTCATATACGCCGAACAAGTCCCTGAAATCACGCAGGAGCCAGATTACAAAGCAGCGCTTTCGATTCTTCAGTAACTCTTTGAATTTCATGCCTGGATTTTATGTATTGAGGTTACTTACCGGGCATGTTTATCGAAATATGTTCCTCATTTGTATCTTTAATCCAGCATAAACTATACTATTATCATGATTAAAACACCTGCTGGCGTATCAGGCGAAACTGAAAAATTCTCTACATTCGCCGGTGTATTCACACCGTCAATTCTGACAATACTGGGCGTTATCCTTTTCATGCGTTCCGGGTTCGTGATCGGGCACGCGGGAGTGATGCAAGCGCTCCTTATTCTTGCTATTGGAAAATCGATCTCCATTCTTACCTCGTTCTCCATCTCTGCGATTGCCACTAATACTGATGTCAAGGGTGGAGGAGCGTACTTCCTCATCTCCCGTACCCTGGGCCCCGAATTTGGTGGTACAATCGGAGTGGCACTTTATCTGGCGCAGACTCTTTCGGTACCCTTCTATATTCTTGGTTTCACTGAAGCGCTGGTGAGGACATTTCCCCTTCTGGCCCCCGGGTTCCTTTACATAAATTTCAGCGTACTAATAATTCTTTTTGTAATCACCTTCAGAGGTGCAGGGTGGGCAATTAGTGTACAGTACATTATCATGGCAATGTTAGGATTATCGATTTTTTCCTTCTTTGGCGGTGGGATGTTAAAGTTTGACCGCAATGTTCTAAGTGCCAATCTCACGCCATTTACAGACTCACCCTATTCGTTCTGGCAGCTTTTTGCCATTTACTTCCCAGCTGTAACCGGTATCATGGCAGGTGTCAACATGTCGGGCGATCTGAAAAAACCATCCCGATCGATTCCCCTGGGAACATTCGCTGCAATCGGAGCAGCATTGCTTATTTACGTGGGTCAGATAATTATCTGCGGTGGATCGGTATCTCGTGAGCAGCTTATCGACAAACCATATCATAGCCTTATAGATCTTGTTCCATTTCATCTGGGTTTTCTGGTAACCCTTGGAGTTTTTGCCGCGACGTTGTCCAGTGCCCTCGGTTCACTGCTTGGTGCACCACGTATTCTTCAGTCACTTGCTGCCGACCGTTTACTTAAGCCCCTTAATTTATTTTCAAAGGTAACCCGAAACGGGGAACCCAGGCGGGCGTTGCTTTTGACAACAGGTATCAGTGCACTGGTTTTTTATTTCGCGCGAAACGGTGGGAGCGGCGGTGCGCTCAACATTATTGCCAGCATGGTCACCATGCTTTTTTTATGGACATATAGTATTACCAACTTCGCTGCATTCATCGAATCGTTCAGCCGAAATCCCTCTTTCCGCCCCCGTTTCAAGCTGTTCCACTGGTTTCTGGCATTGTGTGGAGCGGTGTTTTCGTTAGTCGTTTCAGTGCTTGTTGATGCAGCAGCCGCGTTTGGAGCAGTCGTTCTGGTAACGCTTCTTTTTCTGTATGTAAGAAAATTTGCCGGAGTTTCACTGTTTGCCGATGCACGCCACGGTTTTTTCTACTCGCGAACCCGCAACAATCTTCTTACACTTGAGCAAATGCCGATTCACCCAAAAAACTGGCGGCCCACCATTATCGCATTTACCAGTAACTCTCAGACACGCCTTCCTCTTGTTAAGTATGCAGACTGGCTTGGAAGTGGTCGGGGGATCATTACTCTCGCGGGAATTATCACTGGAACCTATGAGGAAAAGGCAAAAGAAAGAGAAGCGTATCTTGCCGAACTCTCTTCGTTTATCAAATCGAACCAGATACGGGCATTTCCGGAGGTACTGGTCACTCCCGAATTCGGCCTTGGTCTCAACCATTTTCTGCAGGTAACCTCGATAGGACCTGTCAAACCCAATTTAGTTCTCATGGGGTGGGCACATGATGAGGAACGTATCCAGACATTACATCAATCACTATCGACTGCACAACAGCTCAACATGAGTACCGTACTGCTATGCAACAAAGAATTGCCCGAAAAGAAAAAACGCCGACGCATTGACATCTGGTGGCGTGGAAAAAGTAACGGATCCCTGATGGTGATCCTCGCCTACCTGCTGTCGCTCAACCGCACATGGGGTGGAACCTCGATACGAATCCTGCGGGTTATTCCCGATACACCCGAGCATGCGGCGACACACACCGAAATGACAGACCTCATCGAAGCATCACGGATGAAAATAACAATGGAGATCATCATCTCGCGGGAACCATTCGCAAATCTCCTTCACTCCCGTTCACACGACGCAACTGCAGTGTTTATCGGCTTCTCGCTCCCGTCAGCCGATACGATCCTTTCGTTTCATCGCTCAATGTCAGCATTACTTGATGGTATGCCTACAACATTTCTAGTCCATTCAACTGGTGAAGCAGATCTGGTTTCATGATTGTTTCCTGTGTTGGGCGCTACAATGCGAGATCCGCGTTTTTTTCCAAATGAATTTGATGTGACTAAGTGACTAAGTGACTAAGTGACTAAGTGACTAAGTGACTAAGTGACTATCGAATCCCGACTCATCGGATTCATCATTCAAACAGTTTCCCAGAGTATGCGGTCCCGTAAAAACAACCGAGAACCTCCGCAATGTAAACCTCACCCCAGCCCCTCTCCAACATGGAGAGGGGAGAAAAACGCGCAATTTTGCGTTGAACTCATTCCCCCTCGCCACATTGGAGCTGATCATAGGATTCGCCATTCGCCATTCGCCATTCGCCATTCGCCATTCACCATTCACCATTCACCATTCACCATTCACCATTCACCATTCACCATT
>JAFGIN010000040.1 GCA_016929595.1 Chitinispirillaceae bacterium | reverse complement strand
CATTCACCATTCACCATTCACCATTCACCATTCACCATTCACCATTCACCATTCACCATTCACCATTCACCATTCACCATTCACCACTCACCATTCACCACTCACTCAAACCGCGCTTCTTAAAATTGCCGCGATATCATCCCTGCTCAGTTTTACAAAGTTACCAGCAGTCCATTTTCCATTTCCAGTTGCCTTGTCAGCCATTTCACCGATGCGGTCATCACCTATGCTCATCCCCGCTAAACGAATCGGTAAACCAATTGAAGAGAAAAACGATTCGAGCCTTAGTATTCCCTCATAAGCTGTCCTTTCCTGATTCTGAAAATCAATTTCAACATTCCAGACTCTTGAAGCGAACTGCACAAAGCGGGGTATGTTGGATTTATAAACATATTTCATCCATGCAGGGAACACCACTGCTAAACCGGCACCATGCGCGACATCATAAATTCCGCTGATCTCATGTTCGATCTGATGAGACGCCCAGTCCCCGTTACGACCGGTACCAAGCAGATCATTATGAGCAACGGTCCCGGCCCACATGATCTCAGCACGTGAGTTGTAATCATCAGGAGTACTGAGACACCGTGGTACATTCTCAATCACCGTTTTCATCGTCGCTTCACAGAGGCGATCTGTAAGTTCGACCGAGTATGTATTTGTAAAATAGCGCTCCATAATATGAGCCATGATATCCGCTGCCCCACAGGCAGTCTGCCAGGCAGGAAGTGTATACGTGAGTTCAGGATTCAGTATTGAAAACACAGGATGCAGAAGGTCGTTTGTCAACCCTCGTTTGAGCTGCCCATCCATGTTTGTGATCACCGAGCTGGGACTGGATTCACTGCCGGCAGCCGGAATAGTTAAAATGGTACCCACACCAAGTGACTCGACCGGCACTGCTTTTCCACAGTAAAAATCCCAGACATCACCCGAATAAGGTACACCGACAGCAATAGCTTTTGCTGAATCGATGACACTTCCACCTCCGATCCCAAGTATGAATTTTATTTTATTTTCACGACAAAGTTTTATACCTTTCTGCACAAGGTCAAGTCTTGGGTTTGGTTCCACACCCCCAAGCTCCATAAAAGTAACTCCGGCTTGAGTTAATGAATGTATCACACGTTCATACAAACCACTTTCTTTAATACTGCTCTTTCCATAATGTATAAGAACTCTGTCTGTTATTTTTTTTATTTCATCACCCGCACAATGTTCAGTTCCTTTACCAAATATTATTCTGGTCTCATTTTTAAAGGTAAAATTCTCCATTATTCCTCCAATCGTTGTTAAACATACATTTCTAAAATGATACTTGCCTGATATAGAGTACAAAAGATAGTTTATACCAGATGTGTACGCTAAAAGAGATAGACACGGTTCGCTCTGCATCTGCTGCGTCAGGTTATTACAATATAAATCTCTTTTTTAGCGATATTCAGAGATAATAGAAAGTAAAAAAGTAATGAACCGAAACTTATTACATAAAATATTGAACTGATTTATTCCAAAGGATACCGGATGAAACCTGAAGTTGGATCAAAAGCCCCTGATTTTACTCTCGAAAGTATCGACCTGAAAAACGTCAGTCTCTCAGAATTTCATGGTAAATGGGTTGTCCTCTACTTTTATCCCAAAGACAACACCAGCGGATGCACCAGAGAAGCTATAGACTTCACAGAACTATCTTCTGATTTCACTTCCAGAAAAACGATCATTATGGGAATCAGTCCGGATTCACCGAAATCACATAAATCCTTTATTGATAAGCATAAGCTTTCAATCCTTCTTCTCAGCGACCCCGATCACAAAGTACTTGAAACCTACGGAGTCTGGCAGAAGAAAAGTATGTATGGAAAAGAATACATGGGCGTAGTTCGCACCACCTTTTTAATCGACCCCGACGGAATAATCAGGCAGATCTGGAACAAAGTTAAAGTGGAGCTTCATGCCCGTGATGTTTACGATACGCGCTGTTCTCTGTAATATACGGTATATACGCATGTAAATAACTATCTATTAACTGCTTCATAATACAATGCTCAGGTTTTTATTTTGGAGTCGGTATCAGTATTGAAAAACGTAGTAATTAAGGATCGATACCGATTCCGATACCGACAGCGACCCCGATAACTACTATCGAAAATAGTGCTGAACAATAAAGTAATTTCTGTAAAGAACAAAGTCTGATGCATACGACAGTTTATTCTGCATCTTCCTCAACAGGACAATCAGGATGCATACTGACAATTGCAGATCTGTTTTTATCAACAGATACTTTGCAGCATCCACCGGCAGCATTATCTGTTGTTAATTTTAACGTAAGGTAGATAGTCTCCTCCCTGATTACCTCAGCCTGGCTGAAGTTGTTCCCTCCACCATTGTAATTCGCATTCACTACGGCAATTACATTCGAATAGTCTTTATTCTCAAGCAACCCTCTATCGACTGAAAGAGGAGAAAATGTTATTACTTCCAGCTGTTTTCTGGATCCGCACCCGATAGTCATGGCAAGTAACAGCGCTGTGAAAATTACCCTTCTACTCATTTAAACTCCTTCATTGTTACACAATTTTCCATTACGTATCTTTATTCTCCCGGCCCTTTTATTCAACCGTGCAACCAGGAGCACTAATAAATGATTCCTCTTTTTAATATATTTTCCCGACTCAAAGATCGCATCCCCTTTTTTACTATTGGAGGTTTCCCTTCTCCGGTTCAGCGCCTTGATGGCCTCTGCGGATTAACTGGCAATAAGAATCTGTTTGTGAAAAAAGACGATCTCTGCGGCACACTCTATGGCGGAAATAAAGTCAGAAAGCTCGAGTTTCTTCTTGGTGATGCACTCGCAAATAACTACAAACATGTTATCACCTCCGGTGCAGCCGGCTCCAACCATGCCCGGGCGACTGCAACGTATGCATCGGTCGCACATCTTAAATGCACACTCATGCTGTTCGACCAGCCTACATCCTCAACAGTACAAAAGAATCTGCTTGCTGATATTATCCACAACTCCAGTATATTTATCGATCCATCATATGAATCACACCGTCGGCATCTGGAAGATGTAATTGAGACAATAACTGAAAAAGAGTTACAGGCCCCGTACATTATCCCGGCTGGAGGTTCATCAACTGTTGGCTCAATTGGTTTTGTTAATGCCGGGTTTGAACTCGCAGACCAGATTGCCCGAGGTGAACTACCCCGTCCTGATTCGATTTTTGTGACTTTGGGAACCATGGGTACCGTCGCAGGCCTGGTACTTGGTCTCAAAGCATCCGGCATCTCCTGCAAGGTTCATGCAGTCAGGGTCGTCGCCGATTTTGTCGGCAACTTTGACAAATGTATAATACTTACCGAAAAGACCAATAAACTTCTTCATGATAACGATCCGGCCTTTCCAATCCTCAGTTTTTCTGAGAACGACCTGATTGTCTATGGAAATTACTTTGGAAACGGTTATGCAATTCCAACTCCTGAAGGCGAACGATTTATCGAATTAATCAGTAAAAGTGATACCATCGAGCTTGACAGTGTGTACACCGGAAAATGCGGTGCCGCTTTTTATGACTATGTTACCAATGCAGGTAATAAAGAAACAGTTTTATTCTGGAATACAAAAAGTTCACATGAGGAGCCATCGCTGGAAACACCGTGCAATCCTGAAAGCCTGCCGGTTTCAATCAGGAAATATTTTACTTGACTTACAATTATCATTTTAATAGATAGTTTCAATCTTAATCTATTCGGCTTCTATGTTCAGAACTCACAAAACAGTATAGTTTGATTGTGCTGTTATACTCAGATTGTCCGTTAGATACAGCTACATCTTCATAGAGAAGCATAATTATCAATGTAAAACCATGCCCGTTCAGGACACGGTTTTACATTGCATTACATTAACGTAAAATCTCGATTCCCCCAATGGAAGCATTATCAGTAACAGTGGTAAATGTAATTACTATCTGCCCGGAACTGTTTGCTGTCGCTGTAAACTCACGAACAACCGCTCTGTACTGCGCTCCTGCAGCTGCGAAGATATCAAAATTTGTGAGAACAGACGAGTTATTTATCTGTACATTAAACACCCGTCTTCCGCTTGCGGTCCAGTAAAGCTCTGCAAAGTGAAATCTGACTTTATACGACATGGATGGAGTCAGTCCTGGAAAAGTATAGGTGCTGTTTCCGTACCGCTCGCTTCTATAAACATTTTGCGGAGCCGGATCGGTTACGCCTGATATTGTTATATTGTTTGAAACAGTTCTTTGGGTTCCCCCTGAACCATACTGATCACCACCGAATGGAGTATATCCACTGCTGCTGCCACAGTTGATCTGATACATTGCTGCCGGAAGACTCGTCACTGAAACTGTTGCTGCTGCACTCAAATTATTACATAATGCAGTAACTGTGTAGGAGCCCCCCGCACTGCTGCCTGCAGTGAAATTGCCGCCTGAGCTTATACTTCCCCCGCCACTAACACTCCAGACAATTGCAGTCTGGGGTGTCATCGTGTTTCCAAACTGATCAGTCAACAACGCAGAAAAAAGCTGCTCAGCATTGGTAGTTACAGATGAACTTTGCGGTGTTATTGATAGCAATGTCGGTGTCTGATTTACAGTAACAGTAACAGAACTGGTTGCTGTTTTGTTCGCCTGATCTCTTATCGTAGCCTGAAGTGCATATGTACCTGCTCCTGTAAAAGTCGCAACACTGTTTTTTGCGCCATTGGTAGTATTAGCACTGAATGTTACCGGTGCAGGAACGGTACCCGTTGCTGCCCATGAATAGATCAGATTACTTTCCCCGTTGTCATCACTCCCCAGAACTGACAGTGCAGTGGTAGAACCGGCAACGACCGCCGGCGTTGCAGAAGCCGGATTGACCAGCTCTGGAGGATTATCCGGTATGGCTTCTATAACCTCAATTCCCTCAATCGTTGCATTATCAGTTCTTGTAGTAAATATGATTACTATCTGCCCCGAACTGTTTGCAGTGGCAGTAAATTCTCGGATAATCGCTTTATACCTGGAACCTGCAGATGCATATATATCAAAATTGGAAAGAACTGTAGTTTCATTTATTGAAACATCAAAAACACGGCGTCCTGCCGCCGTCCAGTAAAGTTCAGCAAAATGCAACCTGACACGATACATTGCAGATGGCACGAGATCGGGTATTGTATAGGTTGAATTTCCATATCGTTCATTCTGGTATACCCCCTGCGGTGCAGGGTCGGTAAGACCACTTGCAGAGATACTGTTGGAAACAGTCCGCAGCGTTCCGCCTGTTCCAAAACGGTCGGCACTATATGGTGCAGCTGAGCTATTACTTCCGCAATTGATCTGATATACAACAGAGGTTACTGCTGTAAACCCTGCTGATATAGCATGCGAAGAACTTACGGATGAAAATGTATAGGTAGCTGCAGATGGTACAGAAACACCATCAACAACCAGTGATGAAATACGATAACCAGCCTGTGGAATGATAGTAAAGGTCTGCGAACTACCGTACACCGCTGAGACTGCACCCAAAGGCGATATCATCCCTCCATCAGTTGCCGTTGAGGTTATCGTAAAGTTTCTCAATGAAAATGATGCTGAAATTGAATGATTTCCAGTTACATTACTGAACGTGTATGTAGAAACGACACCGACACTCTGACCATCAACTGTTACATCAGAAATATCATAACCTGCAGAAGGCGTTATAGTGAATGTCGCAGAAGTTCCCTCCGCTACTGAAACAGAACCTGATGGCGTGATGCTTCCTCCAGCACCTGCACCTGCAGTTATTGTGTAAACAGGCACCGGTTGAAACGTTGCTGAAATCGTATGATCTGCATTAATTGACGACAACGTATATGTCGAAACAGCTCCGGCAGAGACCGCATCAACAGTTACATCTCCGATGCGATAACCATTCCGGGGTGTCATGGTAAAAGTTACTGATGCACCATCATTGACAGTCACTGTTCCTGATGGAGATATGGTCCCGCCGTTTCCGGCTGTTGCAATTACAGAATACGTAACAGCCGGTGTAAACCCAAAGGTAACCTTCAGTTTTCCGCCGACTCCCGATGGCAGATTAACATGGCGGGTATTTGAATCAAAATTCGTATAAGGGCGTCCATCTAAAGTAACCGAAAGGATTTTGAGCTTCTCATCCTCAATGGCAATTGGTGTCAATTTAAATGAGCGGTCATACGATTCAGAGGGGTAATAGTAATATAACTCTACAGGCGCTCCGTGGTAATAAAGCGAGCTGTAAAGATAAGCGTAATATCCAAGCTCTGATGAATGATACCCTGCAGTGAAAAGACCTCCCTTATTTTCATCTATAACTGTTACTCCATCTTCTGATACGATATTGTAGCTTTCCCCATATACCGGATCCATGAGATGATCCATAAAAAAGTTAAGAGATCCATCAGCTATTTTCATGTATCGGTCACGGAACAGCTGCGACTGCGCTGTATAATAGCTCATTATTCCTGATGTAAACCCCTGTTCAACCATCCAGAAGTCTTTCTCTTTACTGGTAATTTCACCGGTTTTCCAGTTTACATATCGATACGGTGCACCGTTAACCGAATCGTAACACCCGGTTTCCCAGAGGTTCTGCATAAGCGCCTGGGCTGCGGTAAGATATTCCCGACGATCCGGGCGAAGGAGGTATGCACGCTGCAGTACCCAGGCTGTTTTAAAACCATGACCGATATCCATACTGGAATTATTATTATCAACATTCCAGTTTGCATCATATACTTCCGGAAAGCCCGCCGCCGCAGAATTCATGTTTCTAATCAGATGGTCAACTACGTTATCGGCAAGTTCAACAAAACGGTTCTGATGATTCAATGAATCGTACATCATTGCCATAAGAAGGGCATGTGTGGTAATTCCATCAACAGTTGGTGTAAACCCTTTATTCCATTTGTTTGTCCACGCGGTATTGGCATGGTCAAAATACCCCTTAGTTGACTGATTTGAATCCCAGAGTTTCGTATAATTTGAATTTATCCCCCGCATAAGCCATGTCTGATCATTCTCAGAGCCATCATTCCAGTTCATCGTCCCGCCCGTAGCTTCAACCATCGCAGTAACCCCAACCAACGCATAATGCTGCTGGAAACTCCACCAGTCATCATGCCCCCAGTGATTAATATGATTACCTTGGGCATCGGTAATAAAATACCATCCGTCGTTCCACCCGTGGTCATACAGAAATTTCAGTGCGTGATGAGCCTGTTCGAGATACTGTTCATCACCGGTCAGCATAAACGCACGAATAAACGTATAAGCAACCCTTGACTGACCACACAACGCTTTTTCATTTGCCCCGGTAGAATTGCCCTGACGATCTATACTGGTATGGAATCCCCCATATGTATTATCCCGCTGCCGCATCCTGAACGTTGCTATATCCTTTACAAAATCTATAGCAAGCTCCGGATTTCTGATATAGGGGCTCTCTGGCTCATATCCATTCTGTACTGTAAATGCTACCGGAATCGTAACCGGTGAAGCAATATTACCGGCTGAATGGGTCAGTTGTATAGAGCCATCGTAGACACCAACATATGTGCCATTTAGAGTTATTGTCAAAGTTGCATTATTACCGGCTGTAACACTGCCCGCAGAGGGTGCCACAGAAATCCACCCTGAAGACCCGGTGGCACTCCAGGTAATCGAACCACTGCTGCTATTACCAAGCGTTACCGTCTGGCTGACAGGAACATTCGGAACTGAGCAATGATTTATAGACAAAGGGTTTATCGACAGGCCTGGAAGAACTGCTTCTCCGACACAAGTAACTGTAAGAACAGGATTATCTGATGCATTACTGTAAATAGATAGTTCTCCTGATACCGCTCCCTGCGCCTGAGGTGCAAATAGTATCGGAACGGTAAGACTGCCACCGGATGTTACCGTTACAGGTGTCGATAAAGCTGTAGAAAACAGACCCGTAGAGCTCTCAATCGAATTAATTGTAGTCGTTGCATTCCCGCTATTGCGTAAGACGATACTCAGGCTCCGTGATGATCCAACATTAGTGAGACCAAAATTCAGCAGAGTCGGTGATGCACTTAACATTGGTTGTGCTGTCATTGTCTCAACCAGACTGATATTATCAAAATAAAAACCACCGGTTGATTTTCCACAGTTACATTCGATACGGGAATTGTTATCACTTGCCGCACTCATGGTGAATGTATACGAGTAGCGGGTTTTTACAGTTGTGAGCGTTACCATCTGATTCTGAGATCCGAAATATGATGTATATGGGCTATTACTCTGTCCCACATTTATCTGCATCGTCTGTGTACCACTGTTCTGAGTGCCCTTGTATGCATCAAAACTGAATGTATAGATTTTTCCCTGAACTAACGGAAGTGCACTCTGGGTAAACTGTACGTGCCAGTGCTCAGAACCGGCGGTATTCACTAAAATACAATATTCCCCACCAGTAAACGACGTAGTTGAATTTCCACCATATTGCCCGAGATTCCAATTGGTTGTCCCACTGGAAAATGTACCATTTTTTATTAATTCAGTCTGAGCACTTACAATCGATACAAAAATCGCGATTGCACCACACAAATATGATACCCTTCGTAATACCATAATACCTCCTACCATTATTGAATAACAAATTTTCTACACAAAGCGATTTAAGTGAAATGAGAAGCTTTCGATAGTCAAAATAAATAGAATTTATTGCTAAAAACAAGCGAAATAGTGGGTCATGTTCATTTTTATTTTTTTGTTGTTTTTTTAAAATGATAATTAATTATCATAGCTATTGGCAGAAAGTACATGACCTCGGAAGAATGGTGCAACTAATTCTACATTGTGTTAGAATACCAAAATAGCATCACCCGGTCATTGAGCGGAGCGTTGCATTAAGCGACGTCGATCCCGAGCTCGAGATCAACGACCGGTGTGTAATTCTAACAATGTAGAACTAAGTACCCCTTTTCAGACACATTTGACATCTGTGGAAGAGTACTATGGTCCGGAACTGAGATCGAATTCAATACATTACCAGAAATCATTAACGTCGCAAACAGGCTTTTGCTTATCGAAAAGTGTAACGCCACACAAAAGCAGATTCAGGTCTATAAAATTAACAAAGGTTATTGAACGACCTTCGTGACCAGCAGTACGATCAACAACAAGCCAAGACCAAAACGATACCAGACAAATGGAATAAAATTCCTCGTCTGTACAAATTTAAGAAGCCAGACAACAGATACCCAGGCAGTAATTGTAGCAACTACAAAAGCGGTGATTGCGTATGGCGTAAACAGTTGCGCTGCCTGACCGACATCAAGCATCTCCTTGAGTTGATATGCCCCGGCTGCAAACATGGTCGGAATTCCCACAAGGAAAGCAAAACGAACTGCTGCCGGACGAGCCAGACCAAGAGCAAGTGCTGCCATAACTGCCGCGCCAGAGCGCGATGTTCCAGGAAAAACAGCAGCGAGCAACTGCCCGAAAGCAACCGCTATGGCAACCCCCCAGGTAACAGTATCATTGAGCTTTTTGTCTTTCGTATGATGTTCAACCAGAAAAATCACGCCACCACCAATGAGCGTTGCAATGGCGATAGGTACAACTGTCTCAGGAAGTTCCAGGCCCAGTTTTTTGGCAATCAGTCCTCCGATTCCTGTCAGAAGGAAACTTACCGCAAGCATTACCAATTCACTCCTCTTCTCAGGATTGCCTATACCAGTAAACAGTCCAAGTATATATTTCCAGAAAACAAGAGTTACTGCCACAATAGGACCAATTTGAATCAGAATATTAAAAGCATCACTCTGGTGAGACTTTAACAGACCTTGAACAATCAGCAGGTGCCCGGTTGAAGATACAGGGAGAAACTCAGTTAACCCTTCGACCAGACCCAAAATAACAGCATTTATAAAATCGTTCATATATATCCCTTCTATTAACCCGGATAACTAAAAAATCGTTTAAAAGATACTATTTCAATTACAAGGAAGCAAATATGAACTGAACGGCAGACTGGGTAATCGTTCTTTAACATCTTTCCCAGGCTTTCTCAATGTACCCTTAGAGAGATCTTTCTCAATGCCCTTAACCTCTCGACCAGAGGTGGATGAGAATAGTGCATAAATACAAATGCCGGGTGAGGAGTCGGGTTGCACAGGTTATTTACAGACAATTTTCTGAGAGCTTCTTGTAAATCGTTACCATTACAGGTCTTTGCTGAATAACGGTCTGCCTCGTACTCATTTTTTCTCAGAATAATGTTGATTCCAATTCCGATTATATGAGAATTTGGGGTGAATAGGACACCAAATGCAAGCAAGTTCAATAGGATGGAAAGCCCTTTGCACCAAGTGCGATAGATAATTGGGAATTGAAGATCAGGAGAGTTTTCTGGTACCTTAAATTCGAAAATTTTTGGGAAACCAGCGACTGTCTTTGAAAAAACCGTATCGAACAGCTTAAAAATAAACACTATCAGCCAGTTAAGACGATACAGAATCAAAAAGGTCTCGAAAATAACTTCTCTTCTATCCCCATTTTCGGGACTTCACGTTTCACCGGTCTTGCTTTAGTCCATTGCATCCAGGTAAATGATTCAAGCGCATCGGTAAATTCGAAGCGGACTTTCACCGGTCGCCCGTCACAAGTTGCATCAACAATCTCAGCGCTCATCATGTCAAGTTTTACTTTGTCACCCTGCTTGAATGGTTGCCTTGATGATCGTGAGAACCTTTCCATTTCAGGTGTGGTGAACCAGCCACGGGCAACCGTTGCCTCAATAGTACGTTCACCAGTACGCATAATAGAAACAGTATCGGCACCTGAGTACAGCGGATATAGATGATCAGGCCACTTACGTCCCATCTCGGCACCTATTGCGGGCGGGTACCAGAGGCTGATATCCCATGGTGTATTAAGAACTACTGTCGGATTTGGCGTAATGATTTCAGCTGCAATTTTAGAAGGCTTTTCCAGCAGTACCATAGTAAACAGCGACGGAATGAAAAGAAACAGCGAAACAAATGTATTAGTAATTAGAAGACTTTTCATGGTAATACTTCGGACCTTACCTTTTTTTTCTCGTTTTTCCGAAAAGAGTTCTGCCAGAAACCCTGCGGCACCCATTCCAGACCAGAGCAGCAGACGATCCTGCACGGGCCCGAGCGCAAACGGCAGTATCGAAAACACCATCGCTGTAAAAAAGAAGGAGCTGTGTGGTGAATTAAAAAGCGATTTTCTAAACAAAAAAAGCAGCACTGCTAAAAGAACCACTTCTATTATCATTCCCGTCGCACCCATCGGCACCAGTGCCATGCATATCGGCGGAAACGAAAGCAGTTGCGAAAACAAAAGTGCACCCGCTTTGACAGGAATCATGATGCCATTACTTGTAAATAAATCTACTGGCGAAAAGTACACCCCGCTGTATTTCACACCAAATTGAAAAGCGAAATAGAAAACAACATAACTTCCGGCGATGAGAACGGGAGGAACCAGTTTCAGAGTCTTTTGACGAAAACTACCCTTATGTATAAAGAGTACGTAGGCAAATAAATATCCACACAACGCAAGTGCACCCTCCGAACAGAGGAGCGCATTAGTAAAACCACCAATGAACAACAGTAGTGCTTTTATGGAGCCCTTTATACACCATTTGTCAAACATTAAAAAGGCAACCATTCCAGATACACAGCACAGTAAGGTATTATAAGAAGAAATCCATCCGATAGTAAATGCATGTGTATCATTGATGGCAAAAAGGACTATTGCGACACCCAGTGCTGCCGGAGAGGAGCAGAATCTTTTCAACAGCAAAGAGACCAGTATGACAAGTAATACCCACAATGTTATCAACCCTGCATGCATTACCCATGGCGCATTATCAAAATACTTGAACTCAAACGCATGTACCATCGATGCTACCGGACGGAAAAAGCGGTTTCGGAACTGGTCACCACTCCACCATGAAAGAAGAATTCCCCGCTCACGGTAATAGTTGAAATCTGATTCTGACGAAATGAAATTGAAGTAATCAATCGGTTGACGTTTCAGGTACACCGATTCCGAAACATTGTTCTGTCTAAGAAAGTGATCATCAAGCAGGTAGCCTGAAAACAGTGAGGGTAATGCCAGCAGAAGTCCCAGAAGGGGGCCCAGCCACACCATCCGGGCAGGTTTGGAAAACCGGACAAACCATTGTGGCAATATACTCTTTTCATTTTTTATGTCGGATGGCGTATCAGAAATTGTTGCTGTGGATTGATCTGTATGGACCATTATTTCTCCCTTGTGCTGGGGTCTGATAACATCATTGTCAATGAACTACAATATACGTTCACTAAACAAACAGTGCAAGAAAACACTCACACCATTAATGAAATATATTCCCTTGTCCATTACCAAGGAGCACACATCCCACCTTACCAGGAAGACCATCAGAACCAATTTCTTTTTAAGCATGCAGATTTTCCATTACCGCAAAGTACAAAGCCTCCATCTTTTGCAGTTTTGACGAAATTAATATTGTAAATAATACATTCGAAAATAAGAACTGAACGGCAGACTGGATACTAAAGCTATTTTTTCAGATCATTTAGATGCAGGTATTTTTTTCCCATATTGACTTTACTCCCTGCATCATTCGCATAAAAATAGATCCCTGATGATAAGGAGCGCGAATAATTCATCTCGCTATTGATACCGCCTGCGAGCACCCGCCCGGAGATATCAATCAGCATAGTTTTGTTTGGCTTGACATGATGAAGCGGCTGGTGTTTTTCTGGTTGCTGCCCATCACCTCTAATCCAGATCGGCGCTGTAACTGCGAAATCTTCGTCAATTGATACTTTCAAATAATAAAATGTATTAATGTACTGAATATGATCATCAAGAGCACGCTCCCAGACAACATTGTGAGCATCAGGTACCGTATCGGCAACAATATGTCCGTAATTACTGATCAATTCAATTTTTTTAATTTTTTCAAGCCAGTTTGCAGTATCGGGATTTGAGATAACCACACGAAACATCAGAACAGAACTGTCAGGTATGATAGAACCCATAATATGTCCATTTATGCTGTAATATATTTTCAGATTTTTATCCATCGTTGCATACGTCCGATATTTACGTATAGCATCATAGAGCGAATCTTTCTCTACACTTGTGGCGAGAATAGCAGTTCTATATTGATATCCAGTTATCCAGGTCGCACAATGATTATCTGAATTTGCTGATGGTCCAACGTGCCATCCTCTGTCAAGTGCAGCCTGATATTCTCTAAAATACCAACCCCGAGTGCGCGCGCGCTTTCCGTTATAGATTTCCAGAAGATGGATAACACTATCAGCGGCAGGAGAATAATATGAAAGCGGACTACAGTCAGAGGTGTAATTATCCGGATGATTCCATTGAGCAATGGCGTATTTGCACTTCGACAAGGTATCATAGGCTTTTTCAAGTGTAGCATATTTTATATACCAGTCCGTATTAAAAATGTTCATATGCGCCCATGACTCTGTCAGCTCAAATCCACGGAGCGCAGTAAACGATGTGGTGGTATATTTTCCAGCCGCATCGGCGATCGACTTCCACGCACGGTCATCAAAGAACGATGAATGATCCGTGACTGCAAGAAAATCAGCATCCCCATCATCTCTTGCCTGTGAAAAAGCACCCTCAGGAGTCCCCTTACCGTCCGAAACTCCGGTATGGCTATGTAAATCCCCATAGTAAATATTATAGGTTTGAGCATAACAAAAAGCCATTCCCGCAACCAGAAGCAGCAATGGCTTATATGCAAATTGTTTTTTTTTAACTTTCGTTCTGATCTGACCCGTTCCTTTAAGCCTTCTGGAAACTTACGGTGTCCTTTTTTCTGCCTTCCAGTTAATTGGATCGTCACCATAGGCGCTGTTATCGATCCTCACCAGCGCATATCCCTGCCCGTCCGCTTCTTTAGGCCAGGGCGATTTATCATTATAGTCAACTACATCCATGTCCATATGAGGATTGACCGTCTCAACCCCGTCATTAAACGGTTCCTGAGGTTTCATAAGCGCCAGCTCCTCACCACCATTGTCAAGATCCATCGATGTAGAAAATATCTGTACTGATGCATCAAGTTTCATCAGAGCACGGAAGTCTTCTGTTGGTATTGTATCTGATGCAATATAAATTTTCTCACCGGGGTTAATGGTAATATTTTTCGGGAAGTTAAATCCAGCCCCCTTCAATCTCCAGGTGTGATCCGATTCGAGTTGATAATAGAGAGGTACTGCATTGGCACTGATATTTGTAAGAACAACATATTCCCACAAGCCCACCGGTGGATTGTACATTATTTCACTTATAACCACCGGTCCCACTTCCACAGCTGAATTGACTCTTCCTGAGGTTTTTTCTTTCATTCGGGGATAGTGAACTGCACCTGTGCTGGTAACATATCGACCTATTGAAACCCCATTTTCCAGTTCGCCGAACTTACATCCCAGACATAGCCCTGTAATGCAATCCCCTGATGGCGGCACAAGGTAAATTTCTTCTCCATGAGCATCAAGCCGGAACGGAATGTTACCTGAAACGATTTTTGTTGAATCATTGAATTGCATCTCATTAATAACCAGATACCCTTCAGCCGGAACAGTAGTTCCATCGGGAATAAGATACTTTTTAGGTTGCGACCTTGAATCAGTCAAATACCACCCACCTATCGAAACCGGTGACTTTTCCGGGTTGTAAATCTCCACAAAATCGACATCCGGTGGATCAGTATGAGTCAACACCTCATTTATATACACAACAACCGGTTCATCCGCACCGGGTGACCCATTTTTTGCAACTGAGAGTGCCCAGTAAGATGCACTGTCCGGATTATCTGAAATTTTAGGTTTTCGTGGAACAAGAGTATATCCATTTCCATCTGCTCTGCTTGGCCAGGGATACACATCCATGAATGTTGCGGAAAATACGGGCCGCTCGGTTTTTGTATCGGTAAGCACAATAGTTTCTCCGCTGTTTTTCAAGGCACCAGTAAAAGCACCATCAGGCGCTTTCCCATAACGTTTCTGATAATCAGCTGGATTGGCAGCCAGCACAAAAAAGCCTCCGGCTGCAATAACCTTACCGGATGGGAATACATATTCTATGCCTGAAGTAAACGCAACATTAGACATATCACACTCTGACACGCCGTTATTCCGGATCTCGACAAACTCGTAATCCCCGGTATCGGCACTGTCTGCCGCCTCTGGATTGTAATTAATCTCGGTGATAATGATCTCTTTGAGTCTCTCCTCAATTGGCCCAGCCGGTCCCTCTTCCATGCAGCTTGTAAATAATATACAAGGGACAACCAGTACTGGAACAAAGAAAAATTTATACCAAAAATGTGAAATTGACATTCACTCCTCCTCTGTGTTCCATTCGTAGATGCCTGGAACTGTTGACATATTCATGCTTGTTAAATAACCATATTTTTCAAACGCTCTGAATAAACAGGTCTGATATTTTGAAAATCCCCTCTGACGCAGATTAAAGCTACGTATAAGGTCCATCATCCATAAGGGAACATAGGATGTGTAACATTTCAGTTCAAGAATGACACTGGTACCGATATCAAAAACATTCTCATAATCTGCAGGATACATTCGCGATTCTACAGGCAGGGGGACATAACTGTCGGTTTGCTCCATCGAGCGCAGATTTATATCGAAAGTCACTCTGGCATACTCATCATAGTTGGAGAAGTATGCTTTACGTTTATATTGAACCAGCACCTTTGGTTCCGCACCATACGTAAAATGAAGATTTCTGAACAGATCAGCATTTTTGGTATTTTTATCCCGCGGTTTACCCCCATTGAGATGATCCCATCGTACCTCGACTGCTTTTTTCACATCAGTTTCAAAAATTTTTGCCCTATACTTTTTAATAATGTCTCTTCTTTTTTTCTTTATCTCAAGAAAATAAGGAGGTTGAGGACTTTCTCCATAAGAGCGGATTCGCATATTGAAACGCTCGAGACATTCATAATCTTTATTGTAAAAAAAATGAAGATTCGGAGTATCAAAATACAGGCTATTTACAATATAATAGTTATCCGAAGACTTCTCGGAATACTCATCTAAAGAACAATAGGGCTCGATAAACCTGCACATTGGTTCCACCATATCCAAAGGTATGGTATATTTGAGCTCATAACGTTCCAGTACCTGTGGAGTTTTTGAAGCGGAATGTTTTTCGGTTTTAACCGTTTCAACTTTTTCCTGTTGAGCAATAGCAGACATTATTCGACCTGTTCCTTATCAGTAGAGATATAGTTCCTTAAAGGCTGCATCGAAAGCTTTCCAGACGCATCGACAACCCGAACATAATTCCGCATCAGGCTGTGCTTCACATTTTCCATCTTCATACTGTTTTTCAGCAGACTTTCCTTAATTGAAAGAACTATCAGCGGATCGACTCCGCTCATCTGCAGATATTTTTTCAGTGATGCCTGAACATCTACCTCCTGCTCCCTTTTCTGAAAATGCTTGTAAAGGGCAATCAGTGCCCGGATATCTTCGATATCCTTGTCCATCTGATCCTCGATTTCGACTTTTTCCTTCAGATACGACTCCTTTTCAGAAAGAAAATCTATCTTTCGTCGTGCTATTGTCTGACGATCGAAGTTGAAAAACGGTATTTTCAACCCGACTTCAACCGAATACGCTTCCTTAAAGTCAAAACTTTTTGAACTGTTTTTCCTGGACAGTTGCTTAACACTCTCTTCATGATCGAATGAAAAGTCCAGATAAGGTATGTAGCGCCTGCTCTCTGAGCGTTCCAGTTCATACCGGCATTTTGTCAAATCGAACTCTGTCTGATAATATTTCATATATACATTGTTTGTATCCGGACTGAGAGCTGAAGTATCAACCTCCGCAGCAATTGCCGCAATATCTGCAAATCCGGCAGTATCTATACCGGAAAAAGTGTTCCTTCCTGTAAGAGATACGATTTTGTTATGCAACACTTTTATATCTCTACCTAACTCAATGTGCTCGGATTTCAGTTTTGTAAGGTCATTTTCAGCCTTGATAATTATGGTAAGGTCGGCACTTCCATTAAATACCATCTTTTCCAACACCCTGATCCGATCCTCATAAACAACAAGTAATTCTTCCTGAAGCTCATACACCCGGGAATATTCCATGTAATACAAACCAATCATGTATCTCTCAAGCAACACCTCATTTAAATGCATGGCCCTTGATTCAGAAGCATGCTCCGACAATGCATTCATCATCTTCCTGGTATTTCTCGTTTCACCTATACCAGCAGGTTCAACCCGAATTTTATATTCTGGCCTGTTCATATTCGACAGCTTGCTCCCGACGCGCAGCTCAACTTCCCGAATCAAAGGAAAAAATCTGTCATTTTTTTTCAGATAGTCAGTTTTCTCCTCCTGGATTGTTACATCAGAGGATTTCTTTGCGGTCAGAAGCAATTCGCTGAATTTTATTAATTCAGCAAATGTGCAATTTAAAGAAGATATTACCAGAAGACAAAACAAAGGCCTCATTGTGCATCTCCCTTAGATGTCGTATATGTTTCATCACTGATTACCTGATGTTGCTGCGACTCTTTAATGTAAATGTCCTCTGAAGACACATGAGTCGTGGATACTCTGACACCCGCATGAACTTTACTATTTAAAAAATAGGAGAAAAATATTTTTACAAAACTCTTTGTTTTGCCATAGGGAACAGATATGACAACCTTTTCCCCAAGCAGAAACTTATTATCATCAGGTATTCTTACCAATACCTCCTTGCCCCACATCATAATCTCCTGAACTTTCCGCAACCGTAACGGGTATTCAACGATGCGTGATCCCACACCCACAACATCACCTTCGGAGACATATGCATCGGCCATGGAACGTATGTTCACACTCTGCCCAACCGAAACGCTGCTGTGAACATTTTCGTGGATGTATCCTTTTACGTAGGAAGGTGATTCTCTGTGAAGAGTCATGATGGTATCGAATGGAGAAACCTTTTCGCGCTCCTTAAAGTTAACTGATCCTACAATCCCATCAATTTGCGCAAGTATAACGAGCTTTTCTTTTTCCGCATTGAGCATGGTGAGCTCCTTGGTCATCCGTTCCACCTGAACCACCAGGGGATCTTCACCACTTGTTATCTCATTCGTTAATCGATCGATAACAATCTGTGATGGATTTGACGTTGCGAGCAACTTCTTCAGCTCGGCGATTTCCACAAGAATGGGACTTGACATATCTCCGCTTTCAACGGGGTTTTTCCCGCCCTTTGAAAAGCTTCTCAACTCAGACATCAGTTTTTTATTCAGTTCGTATTCGGCTTCCAGCTTCTTTATTTCTGCTTTTATTTCATTGACTCGTGCTGCCTGCTCAGCTTTAATCTGTCTGATTTCCGAGCGGGAACGTGTTGCCAGTGTAGCTTTAGTAGCCTTTATTTCGTCAAGAGCATGGCTGATTTCGTTAATTTTCAACGTTAGTTCAGGTTGATCCAGAATAACAAGCGTATCTCCAGTTCTGATTGGTTGCCCCTGAACCACATTGATCTCTTTTATTTCTACCGGTAGATTGTAATTGACAACAATTTCCTTGGTATCTGCAATACCATAAAAACGATACGTTTCGCTTTTGTAATAAGCAGTCATAAGTGCCACTGCTGCCAATGCGATAAAAAGAACAATATAAAACCGTCTCATTGTACATTCATCCTTTTAATTCAATTTCATACCTACAGTTTATTGATAACTACTGCTCAACCGTTGTTTCCTGAAGCAGAAGATGTACATCATTTATTGCATTAAGTTCTCTGAGCCTGTTTACAAATTCGTTTTTGGCATTAGATTTCCTCAATTTGACATGATACGCATAATCAAGACGATTGCCCTGTGCGAGCTCCCTCAACGTTATCAGCGCAAAATTTTTACAGTACGTTTTCAGCACTTTTTCAATCACGATAGTGTTATCGGCATTTGTTTCCATGTTAAATCGCAACATACCATCATAGTAGCGCTCCTGCCCAAATGGTGTCATATACAGGAAAAACGCAACAAGGCAGAACGCAACAGTCCCGGCAACAGCGATGCTGTATCCAAAAACACCGCAGGAGATTCCAGCAGCAAGCGATGCAAACATAAATATTATGTCTTTGGGATCCTTAAAGACCGTTCTGAACCGTATGATCGAAAGTGCTCCAATCATCCCCAGCCCTCTACCCAGACTATCACCGATTGCCTGCATTATCATCGCTGCAACTATAGAACTCAGAATCAGTGCCTGCACATAGTTTCGTGAATACGAAAGTCCACGGTAGGTCCGTTCATAGGTTAATGCAATCAGCATGGAAAGGATAAACGACAAAAGAGTGGTGTAGATAACTGAAATAAACGTGGGATTGGATGCTTCGGTCTGTAGTGTTAAAAAGTCCAACATTTAATTTTTGCTCCTGTATCTTAAAACTTAATTGTATTCAATACTTGAAAACGATCTAATCAATCAGCAATGTGCCTGCAACACTTATTTAAGTCAAATCATCATTACAAGCATTCTAAATGGATGGTCTCTCCCTCATTCTTTTTCTCACTTTTATTCAACCCTGAAATTAAAACGTTTAAATTTCAGTTCATAAATTTCTAACCGAAATTTAATAGAATTCTAACGATGATGATGTGGGAATATGTCGTCACCTGAGAATCAAAACCATATACTCATAACCATAATTCAACTGTATTATTCAGATTATTGTCTTATTGTCGAAAAACGTCCCCTAAATGTTCGCCTTACTCTCCCCGACCTTTCAGGCACGTTTTTTATTCATCATGTTTAGACGTTTCATGTACCGTTATTGTTCAATAAATATACCATGTTTTTTTCATGGTATTTAACTTAAATTTGTTCTGAGATCCTCTGCCCTATTCTGATATTATTCTGGTTCCAGGTTCCAGGTTCCAGAATCGTCATTTTTTTCACATTAATCAAAAACATAATAAAAGTTTCACATCCCAGACCAGATATAAACAGAATTGGACCTAATGTATTGGAAAAAATTCGTACCTGAATTTTAACACTCTCTATTTTTTTTAAAATAATGCAGCCCACTCCTAAGATCCTACTATCACAAAAACTGTAACGATTGTACGCTGCAATATTGTCAATAGATAGGGCTTAAATAAAACTTAAATATGGAAAATCAAAGTATCAGAAGTAACAATTATAGTGTGCTGGCAAGGACTGCGTTTGGAGATAAAAGGGCTGATGTATCATGAAAAAACGTCCGATATCACTTTCAAAAGGTACCCTGATTTTTCAGTTTCTTACGGGACCATTTCTTTTTTGCACCAACCCGTCCTGTCCTCTGCTTCATTATGATCCACCGATAACATTCAGTGGTTTTTTTAACGGTATGGAAGTTTCGATGGGGGGAAATGCTTTCTGGCCAAACAGATGCCGATTAAAACGCGATACTATACAGATGTTCTTCTATTCTGACAATTTTTCAGAAATCAACGACATCCGTAATGGGGACTTTATGCGCATTTTTATATTTCCAGGGCAGGATTCCCTGATAGGATTGAAGCATATGATTCTTCATCTTGCCCGCTACCACGAATATAACAGCACTTACACAATTCTGCCAAGGGACACCATGTCTGCAGTAATCAGTGCGAAGATGCACCCTATTGCACTCAATCCTGTCAGCGGAAGCAAAGTACATATTGACAGAATAAACATGTATACCATACCCATCGCCGGTTCTACCGGAGAGCAGATGGAGATAACAAAGGGTATAATCACAGGAGCGGTAGAATGAGAACGATTATTATTCTGATTATTTCAGCCACCAGCCTCTTTGCTGCTGATTCACCACCCGCCTTTTACGATATCCCTTGGGGTACACCAGCGGACAGCGTTCGTCTGTTAACAAAGGGTCAGGGATGGAACAGTGACAGAGTTGGTTCTGAGTTTCCACTTGATCTGAATATAAGCGTATTCAACACCGACGTTACCATCGCCGGTTACAGTGCATCAATTCGCTATTATTTCTGGGATAACAGACTTTTCCAGTCCACTGTTATTTTTGACTTTGAAGAGCTGGCAACCTATGACTTCAATTATAATGTCTATCGAAGTGTCAGCGAATACTACGCTTTTATCAGAAGCAAAACCCTGACATTTGTTTTTGATGTTTACAATTTACTTGGTAAAAAGTATGGTAAAAAAGAACCGGTTTTCAAAGGCCTTGATCCACGATTCACATTCGTAAGGCTTGATGCTCTAACAAAACAGGAACGATGGAATTTCAGATATCACCCATATGATTTTTACCAGATGATCGCAGGATCATCATACGCACGCTGGGATTTTCCCAAAACCAGAGTAATTTTTTCAGTTAACTTTTCTGCTGCAGATAAGAGATTTGAATACCTTCTCAATGCTGCATCAACGGTCATGGTGAAGGAGCTCACCGAGCGGCGCGACCAGTTGAGAATGAGTGGCTTATAAAACTCATGGTATCTTCACACTCTGATCCCACCAGAACCAATTTTTATCCGTTTCGATAAACTGATGGCTAATTTTTGTTCGATACATTATTTTCCTACTACAGTGACCTCTGGTACTGAATCACAGTCAGAACGATTCCAACAATCATAAACTGCTGTCATATAACAATATACAGCGAACAATGTATCCGGGGAGCCCCCTATGAGTATGACCCGCGATGAAATTATAACATTGGCATCACGATATCTTGAAGAAAACGAGGCTATCGATTTCCCACTCAAAGATGATCCATTCTGTATTTTAACACGTGACCTTTCTGAAAGTAATGCACTTAAGGAAGAGGAGGGATGGATGTTCAGCGGGTATGGTATCTGTATGGGATATTTACCCGATGAACAGGTGAAACCAATTGGAAAATGGGTTTTCATGCATTTTGCCAGTCTCAATTCTTTCCCTCCCTCCCAGCAGGTCCTTCGCCTTCAACCACCACACATCGTAAAAGGAAGATTTCAGAACCCCGATCGAACCCGTGAAATCAGGATTCTCAAACTGGCATTGGGACAATCACCTGTTGAAGTTGCTTCCGGAAGTGAAGTATCAACTGAAGAAAAACCTGTTACAGATAAAAAACCTGAGCACAACTCTGATGTAACACATAAAATTGTAAAATTCAGAAAAAAAACGACCCGATGAGCAACGTAATAATGCGATAGATAGTACACCAGGTATTTTCCCACTGCATTCTCAGGTGAAATTTTTGTTCAGGTAATGTTTTAAAATTTAATCGATTATTTTTCAGTGTAAAAGGAAACCATCCGGTGACAGTTTTTGAATCAATAATAGCATTTGATAACAATCTTTTTATTGCTATCAACAATGCTCATACACCTTTTTTTGACCTGTTTTTCCAGACAATCACTTTTTTGGGAACCGGGTATGTTGTTGCTCCGGTTCTTTTAGCAATTATATTTGTAAGCATTCCCCGGAAAGAGCGGAAACAGATAATTCTCTGCGCCGTTGTGAGTATCAGCGTGAGCGGCATTCTCACTCAGGGGATAAAAAAACTGGTTCACCGACCCCGCCCGCTGGCCTATTTCATTCCAGAGTCACAGGTTCTTGACAGCCCCGATTCCGGCAGACCTGTATATACAGTGCATGTGCTTGGTCCTCGCTTAAAACGTAACTCATTTCCCTCCGGACACACGAGTACAGCTTTTGCAGCTGCAACATTTCTGGTTCTTCTTTATGGCGGATTTTTCTGGAGCAGCTACCTGATCGCACTTTTTGTGGCTTACTCACGCATCTATCTTGGCGTCCACTTTTTTCTGGACACAGCGGCAGGTGCAGTTCTTGGTATCGTAGTGGTCTGGATGATTTTCAAACTATTTCATATACAAGAGCATCCATTTCATTACGGAGCAAAAAATGATACATGATAAAAAGGTTTTCATTGTTCTACCAGCATACAATGCTGAGCTGACCCTGGAAAAAACCTGCAATGAAATACCACGACCGTTAGTTGATGAAATAATACTTGTTGATGATGCATCAAAGGATGATACCGTCAAATGCGCACGTGCTATCGGTATCAAAAATATAATCTGTCATGAGAAAAACCGTGGATATGGCGGTAACCAAAAAACATGTTATGATATGGCACTTTCGCTTGGTGCAGATATTGTGATCATGCTTCATCCTGATTATCAGTATACACCGAAACTTATCACCGCTATGGCGAGCATTATCGGTCAAAACCTCTATCACGTTGTCTTCGGTTCCCGTATTCTTGGCAAAGGAGCCATTAAAGGGGGTATGCCATTCTATAAATATGTTGCAAACAGAGCTTTGACACTTTTTCAAAATATTCTGATGGGACAAAAACTTTCAGAGTACCACACCGGCTATCGTGCATTCTCACGTGAGGTTCTCTCAAAAATTAATTACCATGCGAATTCTGATGACTTCGTTTTTGATAATGAAATGATAGCTCAGATCTTTTACGCTGGTTATGATATTGCAGAAGTCACCTGTCCGACAAAATATTTCAAAGAAGCATCATCAATTAATTTCGCACGAAGCGTAAAATATGGTCTGGGAGTCATGGGTGTGTCATGCGGGTATGCACTTCATAAGAGAGGTATTATTAAAAATAAAAGGTATACCTCCAGATAACAGTTTTAGTCAATACACGTCTTTACAGAGGGGGCCACAGCCGGATCTTCCGGCGGAGGTGTAATTATCCTCTCGAAAAAAGTGTCAAGAGTATGCAGAAGCAACCGGATATCAAAGGTGTTGCGGTCCATAAAAAGAATATTGTCACTGGCAAGCGTTGATGAATCGTGCCTTGGCTGCTCTGTATCAACAATAAATATTTTCAGCACATCAGCGACAATCTCATTTTTCTGATTATCCCCATAGAATATTATATCAAGAGGAAATCCTTTTTCGGGAATCGAAATGATCACCCGTTTCCCCTTTGGCGGCTCCGGGATATCCCGACTGGTTACCTTCACAAGAAAACCGTTATTGCGTAAAGCTGTCACCATTGGATGAAACAGTGCTTTTTCATTATAAACAATCACCACATCAGAATCCGTTGTAAATGGACGCGATGTATGCACTGTTAAACAGCCGGTGTCGAGGTTAAGATAACTGCACAGCAGCTGCAGCTTTTCATCAACCGACTTGAAAAACCAGTCGGAAGGTCCATTAGTCAACTTGAGGTCCCGCATGATCTCAAACGGAATTTCCTCAAGAATTTCATCACAGCTGTGCCCGATACTTACCGCTTTTGCCAGCTGATTTGCCACATAAACGGCTTCCTGGACCAATTTATCATACAGTGTTGTTGTTTTGAGAATTTGTTCTCTGTTATGATGATGTAGAATGGCACAACTTATCAGCGATGGGAAATTCCACAATGTAGTCAGATAATGCCCGAACTCTGCATGTGTAAACTTCATACTCCGTTCTTCTGTTTCAAAGAATGGAGTATACGAAACCATTGTCTGATCCAGAAGCTTCGGAAATACCCAGTCAAAATTGTTATCCAGAGGTATTTTGCCAAGATCATGTAATAATCCCGCAATGAAAGCAAGCTCAGGCCTTCTGAAGCCGATATCTGCACACAATTTTTCAGCGATCAGGCCCACTGCAAGCGAATGTAACCAGAATTCCCGGCGTTCGAATCCTCTGCTTTTATAGATTTCAGGCGTCAGATTTATCAAAGAAAGGCAGGCCATGACGCTTCTGGTCTCTCTAAAGCCCAGGCGCACCACAGCATCCCTGATGTCGTTGATTCTCCCATGCCGTCGGGCATACTGAACGGTATTGGATATCTTTAAAACAGCAGATGATACCGCTGGATCTGTTGAGATACATTTCGCCAGCTCAACGCAGCAGCCTGCATCCGATTCAATTATGTCCATCGCCTTTATTATCGTAAAAGGAAAAGCCCACTGGTTTTGAAGAACACTACTTACTTCAGCCATTTTCTTTACCGGCTCAATCGAATTGTCAAAAAGTCTTTCTGCAATCGCATTGTTTTGTTCGCCTCCGCCCTTTTTTGCATCCATCTGCTCACTTTTATCATCCGTGACAAGGAGCTTGACTTTCTCAAGAAACTCCGAAAAAGCAAATGGGAAATTAATCATCTGAATCCGGCCGGAATCTTCCTCTTTGGATTTAAGTGCCAACTCCGAAATGACACGAATCAAGAGCGCATCTGGTTGTTTTGGCGTAATAAGCAGAATTGAAATGTTTCTTGATCGCATCGATTTGCGAAGCCGCTCGGCAAGCAGAATATCTTTACTGTTCTCTGCGGAAACATCAATGAGTACAGCTTTAGGAAGCATTTGGTTCGCTTTGATTGCTGCCTGATATGATGTATCTGCCTGCAATACCTGGTAGTTACATTGTACCAGGCCAACGGAAAGGATATCCCTTACACGTTCACGAGGGGAAAAAAGTAGAATGAGCGATCCTTTATTGGTGCCCCCAAATATACCAGGTATAGCCCTCCGCATTTCATCCTCCAGAAGAAAAACATTATACCTGACCTATGTTGTAGGGGGATTAGATACAACTCGCCCTTAGTTCAGTGAACAGGTCGGTAATAGATTATACCCGAAAGAATCAGTTTGAACAACGTAGATTTTATTTACTTGAGGGCGTTTTTTTTCTTTCTCTGCCCAACGTACCATTTTTTCCACTTTTCGGGGTCATTACCAAAGTCTTTTCCAGTCAGCAGCCACAACACATATGATGAATTTTCGCGAACCGTGGTACTGGGATCATCTAATCCATCAATCAACTGTTTTAATTCGGTATGAAGACGTAACGAATGACGGACTTTTTCCCTGACTGCCAGGTTTTCATCTTTAAGAAGAGAATACAACGAGGGTATCGCACGAGGATCTCTTATGTAAGAAAGAGCCGTTGCTGCAGTACCACGAACATCAGGATTAACATCTTTGAGTGCATTGATCAGTGGCACGATTGAGACGGTGTCCCCGAGACGTCCTAAGGCTTCCGCTGTTTTCTCCCTGACTATAAAATTGGGGTCTTTAAGCAGATGAACAATTTTTGCGCTTGAATTGGCAGAACCAATCTCTCCTATCGCTTTCACCGCATGAACCCGGACAAACGACCGGTTATCTGAAAGGAGGTTTTCAAGTTCATTTACAGCCCTCTCACTTTTCATTTTTCCCAGAAGCAATGCGGCATTACAGCGAATTACAGTTTCACTATCCCTGAGCGCATCGATGAGCAGCCGCTCGCCGTTTTCTGTGGCAAATGCTCCCAGAGCAACAGCTCTCACCGACACATCCTTGTCTTTAAGCATTTTGAAGAGAATTTCCGTCTTCGCTTTATCACCAGAAAACTCATGCAGCCCGAAAACTGCACTGCGCCTTACAAGAACATCGCTACTTGACAAACCGTTTACCAGAGTCTGGTACCCGTTTTCTCCAAGGAAGCTCAAAGCCCTGGCAGCTTCAAGCGACGGCGCCAGCAATCGCTGAACATCTGATGAATCGATCCAAACCGGGACAACAGTTTTGGATTGTGCTGTATCTGAGAGCAGCTGTGCAATTGCCGGTATTGCACTGTATGCCCAGTCCCCCATCGTACCCAGCATTCTGCACGCACGGCTTTTTTGCTCCCATAGCGGCGATTTAAGTGAATCCAGCAACATTTCGGTAGAAATTTCTTGTGAAACCGCTACCGATGGTTGAGGCCTTTTTACAGGCTTTGTCACTTTTTGAGCTTTTGGTTCGATATTCTGCGGCACCTCAGTTGCTGTCGGAGTTTTTACAGGTGCAGTAACCCGGTATGCCTGACCATCAATCGTTTTAATCACTTTTTTCAATATGTTCAGTGGTGTTCCCTCTGAATTGATTATTATGAATCGACCATCTTCAGACTGTATAACACCCGTAAAAACCGTTCCGTTTTTAAGAACAATTGTCTGTTTACCGTCATTTGTTTTTGCGACAGATGGGAAATAAAGATTTTCAGGGATATCGGGTGACTCTCTGGCAGAAATTGATACCAGTTTTGGCGCTTCAGGCCTGGTACCCACAACTCTGGAATTGGCTTTTATTTTCGTTGAATCGTGGGGCTGCCTGTTCTGAACCGTTTTAACAAATGTAGTGTCAGCCTGACTAACAGATACAGCTGCAAAGGTTCCGGTCTTTTTTTCTTCTATAACTTTCGCAGGCAGCTTAGACGTGACCGCTTGCTTGGATTCATCTGTGCTCAAATGGCTGACAGAACCCGACTCATCCTCAAATTTTGAAACAGTGAAAAGAGGTTTTGCGACCTTAGCTGCGATTTCATTCTGAGAAATTGTATCATCTGTTTTTACACTATCCAATACACCATTTTGTACGTCAGTTACACCTTCGATTTCAATTCGTGCAATAGTACTTTTGTAAAGATTTACCGGAGAGCCATCTCTATCAAGAAGAAGCATTCTTCCGTTGTCACTGATGACGGTACCATTAAAAACCATACCATTTTTAAGGATGATTGAAATTTTTTTACCCTGATACGTTGCTGTGGTATCAATTGGCTCTGTGGCAGGCTGAGCCGCAACCAATGATATATACCCAATAACAAGTATTGTTATAACTATTTGATTTAAAATTTAAACACCCTCAGTTTTCGAAATATATGGAAATCGTACCATTCATTTTGCATGAATGTTTAGCTTAATATCCAGTACCTGTATTTTAAAACTACTTCAAAGTAACAACGTTTGCATATACTCCATAAGGTCTTTATTGAAATAGTTTGACCTGAATTGTTAGTTTTATTATCTTATGTTTTTTACCTGAATTAAAGAGATATGGCTGTAATCGATTTTCATACACATATATTTCCTGATGATCTGGCAGAACGTGCGATTTCAAAATTGAAAGCATGCTCGCCCGATGTAATAAATCACACCAATGGGACTTCAGGTGGATTACACGACTCGATGGTCAAGAATGGCATTGACCGTTCTGTGCTACTTTCCATTGCGACAAAACCGGCTCAGGTACACGTTATTAATCAAGCAGCAATTCTCCTTCAATCTGACTCTTTTATCCCGTTCGGTACACTACATCCCGACATGGATTCTGTTGATAAGGAGATCACCTATCTTAAAGTCGGTGGTGTTAAAGGGATAAAGTTCCATCCTGAATACCAGGATTTTTATATTGCCGATCAAAAATACTACCACATTTACGAGCAACTTGCCGCTGAAAATTTTGTCGTGCAATTCCATGCCGGAAAAGATCCGGGGCCTTTCAGTTGTGATCATGCACTCCCTGCGGATCTCAAAAAAATTCATCAGCACTTTCCAACACTTCGTATTGTCGCGGCACATCTTGGAGGGTGGAAAATGTGGAACGACGTTGAAAAGTACCTATGTGGTCTGCCAATTTATCTTGACACATCAGCAATCTCAAACTTCATTGATCCGCTGCAATGCCTGCGAATTATCAGAAACCATGGAGTAGAAAAAATACTCTTCGGGTCCGATTCTCCATGGTTCGATCAGGGTGAATCACTTCGATGGTTACTTGAACTGCCTCTTTCCGATTTTGAAAAAGAATGCATTACCGAAAAAAATGCATTGAATTTAGTAGCATAATAATACATTCCTGTTATATTTTACGTTTTAATCTGATTCAGACGATTTGCCTTCAGATGAGATGCGAAGCAGATCAGGTAAAGAGATCGTTCGATTCAGTTTTTATAATTTTGGTATCAACAACGCGTATTCTGCATCAGGTTCACGTTTCTGATATTTTTTGCAGATCAATCAGTTTTGGGGTAACAAATAGTTTCTGGTTATTCTGTTTGCTGTACCAGTTTCTGTTCTGTATTCTATGAAAGGACATTATGCATCCGGAAATATTTAAAATATTCGGTTTTCCAATCCACTCGTACGGACTTATGCTTGCACTCTCATTTCTCACTGCAATCTGGATTTCGACATCAATTGCAAAAAAACGCAACCTTAATCCAGAGGTTATTTCGGATCTTGGAGTCTGGATCATCCTTTCAGCAATTGCAGGGAGTCGCCTCTATTACGTTATATTACATTTTGAGGAATTCAAGGGTAATCTTTTTTCAATAATAAACCCATTCCAGAATGGCCAGATTGGCATCGGCGGACTGGTGATGCTCGGCGGTTTACTTGGCGCAATTGCAGCAGGTTTTATCTATTTCAAAATCAAGAAAACCTCATTTTTACCCTACGCTGATGCGATGGCACCAAGTGTTGGTATCGGCATTTTTCTTACACGCATAGGTTGTTTTCTCAACGGATGCTGCTATGGAGCCCCTGCAACAGGCGCCTGCTCAGTACATTTTCCATCTGTAAGTCCGGCAGGACATTTTCAGAATGAAATGCATGCTGAAGGTCTTTATCCATCACAGCTTTTTGAGTCTGCCGGCGGTCTCGTTATAGCAGGTATTCTTTTTCTTCTCATGAGAAAAAAACTACAGGATGGTTTTCTGTTTTACACATTGGTATTGTTGTATGCCATTCTCCGCTTTATTGTTGACTACAGCAGGCATTATGGTCCGGGCGAAAATATTGGTCCATTCAGCCACAATCAGGTTATCTGCATAATCATGTTTGTCATATCCGGAAGCTTGATCATTAAATCTCTGATTTTTGGCAAACCCGAACAAAAAACTCCTTCAGTAGCACCATCACCGGCAGTACCACCTGAACATGAACACATTGACACTATGGAAAAAAAGTAGCTCTTTTTTTATCGATCGCTTCAGCGATTACTTTTTTCCGTCACTCTGTATTTTATGTGATCAACCCAGAGACCATCACTATCGGTGGCTCTGCGCAAAATGCACAGAGCAGCTCATGGAAAATAACTGTAATCGCACTCCGTGTCTTTCATGCGCAATCAATAAACTAACGCACTCCTGTAACTGCGATATTGAACATCCTTTCGAATTCGACTCCCTGTTTGCACTCTTTGATTATGACCAGAAAACACAAGCAATTATTCACCATATTAAATACAGAGGAAAAAAGAGGTTTGCTTACGATCTGGGATACAACTTTTGCAAACTGATACCCGATTCACTGTTCAACGATATCGAAATTGCACTACCAATCCCGCTACACTGGACTCGTCAATTCAGCAGAGGTTATAATCAGGCGCAACAGATTGGTATGGGTATCATCGATGGAAAAAACCTTCCAATACATTTTTTAACTGATATTGTAAAAAGGATACGTTCAACCGGTACTCAGACCAAACTCGACAAAGCCTCCAGAAACAAAAATATTTCTGATGCATTCCGTATTTTAAAACCTGATATGATCAAGGGAAAAAGAGTCCTTTTGTTTGATGATGTCGTGACAACTGGAGCAACTGTAAACTCCTGCGCCAGAGCGCTTATCCAAAGTGGCTGCGCATCGGTAAGCGTTTGCGCGCTGGCTCGGGATTAACGTGTAATATTCTTGCTGAATGAAAGATCCAGAAAAATGGTTCCCGAGGGTGCCGTCTGATAATCAAATCTGCGGACTTCATCATCCCCGAAATCACCTTTTACCGAATACCTAATTACGCTGAAATGCGGACCGGCTTTTATCCCAAGGGACCGTTGCGGTTTAGCATCAGCAATAGATATAACAGCCAGAGTAACTAACAAAATAGAAGTTATACATGACGACATCAATAGTTGCGATTATTTATACCCTTGCATTTTTACAACCCCTATCCCATCCTTCCCCCGTTAACGGGGGAAGGTGCCGAAGGCGGATGGGGGAAAATCAGATATATTCGCGAT
>JAFGIN010000039.1 GCA_016929595.1 Chitinispirillaceae bacterium | reverse complement strand
TAGCGACATAGTATATCGCGAATAGATCTGATTTTCCCCCATCCGCCTTCGGCACCTTCCCCCGTTAACGGGGGAAGGATGGGATAGATAGGGGTTGTAAAAATGTAAGGGTATAAATAATCGCAACTATTGATGTCGACATGTATAGTGATTAGTGATTAGTGATTGCGAGTTACCAGGTACCAACCACTAATCACTGTTAATCAAGCTCTTGACATGAATTCATTTGTACGAGTATCAATTTTTACTTTATCGCCGATATTGACATACAAAGGAACCTGGATTTCGTAGCCAGTATTGATTTTCGCAGCTTTGAGTACTTTACCACCGGTATCACCGCGAACTGCCGGTTCTGTGTAAGTAATTTCCAGTTCGATCACGACAGGAAGTTCTACACCGACTGCTTTTCCTTCGTAAACAATAACATCGATGATCATCTGTTCCTGAAGATAATTGAGAGCATCTCCCAGATCGTCTTTGGTGAGATCCATCTGTTCGTAGGTTTCCTGATCCATGAATGTGTAGAAATCACCGTTTGAATAAAGATACTGCATCTGTTTGCGTTCAAGAACTACATCATCAAATTTCTCACCAGCACGATAGACTGTTTCTGACATCGCACCTGTTGCGAGGTTCTTTAACTTCATTTTAACTGATGAAGCGCCACGGGCTCCTTTGTTATAGATCGCTTTCTGAACAATAAACAGATTTCCGTTTACTTTGACGGTATTTCCTGCTCTTAGGTCTTCGACCAGTTTCATATTATTCTCCTGAGAATTTAGTGAAATATTTAATTTTTTAATGTATCTGGTCTGTCTTACTATGCACATGAAATACACAGGAGACCGGAATTCAGATCTAAAGATATAGTGTAACCAGTTAATGCTTACTCATTATTGTACGGATAATCGTTTATAAAAGTTGCCATTTTTTGTATAAGGTTACAATTTCGGGTCATAAAATAACTCATCTCAGTAATCGAGTGCTCAATTTTTTTCAAGTTCTTTAAAAAAAACAGAAAAGATTCGTTTGTTTTTTGTTCGAATGATTCATCTGGAGCACTGTTGAATGCGACCATTAGTTTTTGATATTCATCAAATTCGATTGAATCACCCAACCATTTTTTCATGATCGAACAAAACGCTTCCACTTTCACAATCTGATAACAATTATCCTGAATGTAGGCATTCCAGATGAACGGTTTTCCTGCCAGAACCGCTCGTGTAAGAGAATCTTCACCCCGGACAATATTGAAATCCATAAGTTGTAGCAACAGGTCATACTCCTGTTGTGGAATAAACTGCATTTCAATGATCGAGCAATTATGAATTGTTGTTACTTGCGCATCACTTGTTGTTGAGGGCAGCTTTTTTAAAGCGTTTCGGAAACTATTTGTTGTTTTGTCACCAAATGAAAGTAAAACCACTGGTTTTGAGAGAGCGAAGCAGTCTTCCAACAGTCTCTCAAGATTGCGGGTATACGTGAAAACCGAACCAAAGATCGAGTTATCGTTTAATAGTGCAACGGCTTTCTCTGGTTCTGGAATATATTTCTTTATCATCTCAAGCCGCTCTTTTGCACAGCTGACTGCGAGAGGAGAAAACAGATTAGGGATGATTCCTCCTGTATTCTCATTAAAGCCAGGCATGAAATAGTATTTTTTGAGTGTTCCTTCCGGGAGCAGAGATTCTTTTTCATGGTATCCTTCCACCCATTCTTCGGCTGAAAGGTGCTCCAGGTTGATGAGCAGCCTGCTCTGATAGTATGCACGTTTCATATAGACAGCTGGAATTTCGCAGGCAAATGTTTCAAAGACCAGTTCTGATGTTCCGATGCACTTCATTAGTTCGTCATCCAGTTTTGTCAAGTCAATCCAGGTAATGTCTTCATGTTCCTGAATGGTTTGATGTTGATCTATAGCAGTACAGATCGATTTAAATGTATTGAGATCATCAACAAAGACCCGTATTTTTGTTTTCGGGAAAAATGCTTTCATCGTTCTGGCAAACCGATAGACAACTCCAATGTCTCCGAAGTTATCAATAATATGACAAAAAATATCGATCATCGGGAACTGCACCTGTACCTGTACCTCCTGTGTCTCATTAGTGAAATCTGTCCGGGTTACCCACCAATCGTTGAGTGGTGAACGGTGGTCATCAAGCTGTGGGTACGAGTAATGGTCATCAAGCGGTGGGTACAAATAATAGTAATCAAGCGGCGATCATCGAGATGAGCCGGGAAGAATATGTAACGCAAGAGTACGAAATCAGACACGACCAGAAAAAAAAAGTCATACCAGAGGGGAGTTTCGAAAGCTGATCCCCTCATCAGTTGTTAAGACGGCAAATAACCAGGAGGCTATATCTCAATTAAGCTTCCTGAGCGGGTGTTTTCATCGAAAAAGTCTTCTTTAAAGTAGTAAAAACCCTGATCATCATCAGAATAAAACTCTTTTACCTCTTCATTAAAAAAGAGACGAAGTGCTGTTTCTTTGGTTTCATTTTCAATGATACGTTGGCGCAGTTGTGCAGGCTCTGCAGGAATTACAAACGCAATTGCGTATCTTGGCATAAAGACTCTCCTCAAAAAGGATTAAAAAGAACTGGAATTATTTCAATAAAAATGTTTCTTTTAAAATAGGTTCTGTAAGAATAAATTGGAAGAAAAATAGCGGAAATTTTAAGGAGGATGAATGCTAAGAATTATAAAAATGATCTTGTGCTGTTTACTACCGGGAATAACTATTGGCGCTCCGTCACTGAATGTGCAGAGAACAATTGAGGAATTTGTTACGAAAAAAAAATATAATGCCAGTGGTATGGCCATTGTTTTCAAAGAGGTTGGAAGTAATAAAACTGCAGTGAAAATTAATGGAGATAAGCTGCTCAATCCTGCTTCTGTTTCCAAACTGGTAACAGCATCTGCTGCCTTTGAACTTCTGCAAAATGGTTTCGAATTTAAAACAGGAATTTTTATGGATGGCCTTTTTGAAGCTGACTCGGGGATCGTAGATGGGAATCTTTATATTCGTGGCGGGGGTGACCCTGGTTTTACCGCAGAACGTTTATGGCTATTGGTACAGCATCTTTACCATTATGGAATCAGAAGAATTAAAGGTAATCTGGTGCTTGATGATTTTTTCTTTGATTCTGTACTTGTCGGTCCGGGTTTTGATGAAGACAGTACAAGTCGCGCTTATCAGCCTCTTATATGCGCACTGTCAGCCAGTTTTAACACACTTGCAGTTCATGTCCGATCGGGAAACGCTGCCGGCTCTCCGGTTGCAGTGGACATATTTCCTAAAATTGCTGGCGTCACGATAAAGTCTTCAGCTAAAACGGTCGCATCCGGGAAAAGTGGTGAGATAAATGTCTTTACAACTCCTACTACTTCAGGTACAAGTGTTGTGGTCAGGGGCACTCGGCAGGTGAATGCCAAACCGTCGTATATTTATCGGAAAGTATGGCAGTCATGGGAGATGTTCGGTGGGGCGGTTGTCGCACAGTTCAAGGATTATGGAATCAAAATCGATGGGACTACGGTTCATGGCAGAGTTCCATCACAACTTCTAACCAAACCCTTTTTTGAGTTCGAATCGCAGCCAATGAGTGAATTTGTCGGGCACATGTTCAAGTACTCAAGTAATTTTGCTTCAGAAATGATTTTTAAAACAATAAGTGCCTCTGAATCGCAGCAGGGATCCTGGGTAAAGTCTACTGAGATTATTAATGACTGGTGGAAAAGGAGAAACCTTCCTGGCAAACCGGTTATTCTTAATGGATCAGGAATGGGAAATACCAACAGACTCAGCGCATCACAGATTGTCGAATTACTTAATCATGTGTGGTCACAGAAACAGTATCTCCCGGAATATTTAAGTGCACTTTCTGTATCCGGTATTGATGGAACATTGAAAAACCGGTTCAGGAAATCACCCTTAAAAGGATTAGTGAGAGGAAAAACCGGAACACTTAACTCTTATGGTGTCAGTACGCTTGCCGGGTACATTCTGCTCCCAAAAACAACCTGGGCATTCGCGATTCTGTGCAACAATGTTGGAAATGGACAATTTGATAACTGGGTGATGCAGGAGGCTGTTGCAGAGAAGTTTTATGAGCTGATGAAGATACAGGGGGAGTAGCGGGAAGACGAGCGGACAAGGAGACTGCCGGACTGACAGAAGACGGAGGTCAAAACAGTATTGGGCGATGATGTTGGGAAAAAATTTGAATTTGATTATTTGATTATGGGTTCCGGTTTCGTTCCAATGGTGGTTCGTTTGATTCGTACCGTTAGATGTATTCGCAAATTCGTTGGTGGTGGCGATTGTTTGGGTTCGAAACGTTTATTTTTAATAACCGTTCCGCGCGTGGCGATCGTCCGATTGGGGGGGTGATCCCCGTAGAGACAAGGCATGCCTTGTCTCTACGGGGATGGGGATCACGCGAAAAAACGGAAAACGAATATAACGATGGATCCCGGGGGCGGTGATTTCCAGAATCAAACCAGAATCAAACCAACCATACCCTGGGGACGTTTTCAAAATCAGGGTACCATACCGTTTCATTTATGGCTGGTGGAATGCAAATCTGGTGTTCAATCAGGTGCATATGGGATGTAAAGTTTATATGTAATTGTGTTTTTATGATCATATCATTAGCAATATTCCTGAACATCAATGTATAAACGTGTGCTGGGAAGTTAAAATCATTCGGGTAAAAAGAGCTTTGGGCAGAACAAGAAAATACTCCCGCAAATACTTCAACAGTCCCGGTTGAACCAGGTTGGATTTTGTGAACATTGCTCCAAACCGGGTACTGTGAAAATCCCAGAAAAAAAACTTCTGAGGAAAAAACTCAAACCTGAATCGTCTGGATCATCTGGTTAACTTAGAAAGCTTCTCCATCAACCAGTTCGCCTTTTTCGAACTTTGCTTTAGAAATCATTTTGCCCCGATTATTGTACATTATCCGGAAACCTTCATATTTCCCGTCAACATAATTTCCCTCTTCTTCCTTTTTTCCGTTTTTAAAATAGGTTGTGTAGGGACCATTAAGAATATTCTTCTTCCAGTTCTGTTCCATTTTCAACTTACCGTTGGGGTACCACTCCTGTTCAATACCTTCCATATCGTTGTTCACATAGGTTCGAAGGTGTTTTTTCTGGCCCAGAGTATCGTAGGTGATGTCATCACCCTCTTTTTTTCCGCTTTTGTAGGTGACTTCTGAGGCTTTTTTCCCATTTTCATAATAGGTTATAAACGGACCATCAGGGATGGAATCTACGTAATTGGCTTCACTTCGGATTTTACCGTTTTCATGCCATGAGATTTCCAGTCCGTTCTTTTTTCCGTTCGCGAATCTTGATTCCTTGTATTTTGATCCATCTTTATTGTAAATAGTAAAAGTGCTGTCCGGTGCACCGTCCTTAAAGAACTGATCTGACTGAACTTTTCCATCTTCAAAATATGCGGTAGATCGAACGAGATTTGTACGTCTTCCCTGATATTGAATTACTTTCCTTTTTGCTCCGCTTGGATACGTTTGTTCAACTTCTTCTTTGATTTCGTTGCTTGCGCAGCCAATCAGTATCGAAGAGATTCCTGTGATAATAAGTGTAGATAAGCGCATTGCATATTCCTTTCATTGGGGCTCGTGATTAATCGAATAAATAAGTTTTGTTGGTATCTCGTAATAAATGTCTAAGAATGTTTTGAGAGAATGGTTAAATGTGGTAGTTAGAATTTGAAGGCACCAATAGAATATGTGTTTTGAAAACAACTGAGTCAATGTTTACACTGTTACTCGTTAAAAAAATGGGAACTATCGATTTAAATTTGTTACATTAAAGTGTAAAATGCGACACTTGAAAAGAGTTATTTTAATAAGTGAGAGGTATAATAGCCACTAACCTTTTTATTTTTATTAAGAAGGATCGATAATGATAGGAATTTCAAAATTATACTGCGGAACTGTTGAACCGTCTGATGTACTGCGATATGGGTGTCATTCTGAAAAATTGCCATCACACATGTTGCAATACTCATCAGATAAAAAGCCTGTAGTAGTCTGGAACGTGACTCGTCGCTGCAATTTAAAGTGCATGCACTGCTATTCTGAATCGGAAAACCTTGAGTATGATGGGGAGCTCAATAAAGAGGAGTCATTACGATTTCTTGATTCTCTTGCAGATTTCAAAGTTCCTGTAGTACTTTTTTCTGGTGGTGAACCCCTCATCCGAAAGGATGTATTTGAACTGATCAGTCACGCCCGTTCCAAAGGTATGAGGGCTGTCGTTTCAACCAACGGGACTCTTATTACTCAGGATGTTGCTTTGAGACTAAAAGATGCCGGCCTCTCTTATGTAGGTGTAAGTCTGGACGGGCTCAGAGACAGACATGATTATTTTCGTGGACTTAAGGGAGCTTTTGACAGATCTATTGAAGGTATTCGGGCTTGTACTAAAGCCGGTGTAAAAGTTGGACTGCGGTTTACTATCACACGTGATAATGTCGAAGATATCCCGGGAGTATTCAAATTATTGGAGAATGAAGAGGTACCACGTATCTGTTTTTATCATCTGGTGTATACGGGCAGAGCTGCAGAACTTGCTGAAATGGATCTTGATCATGATGAAACTCGTAAATGGGTCGATCGGATAATTGATTCTACAGCTGAATTACACCGCAAGGGGCATGCAGCCGAGGTTTTAACTGTTGATAATCATGCTGATGGCGTGTACCTTTATCAGAGAATGGTTCGTGAAAAATCTCCTCATGCCGAAAACGTCCTTGAACTCCTTAAAATGAATGGCGGGAACAATTCCGGGATCGGAATAGGGTGTGTTTCATGGGACGGGACGGTGTATCCTGACCAGTTCTGGAGACATTACAGTCTTGGAAATGTCAGGGAGAAACCTTTCGGGGAGATATGGACAAGTAATGAAGAGCCGCTGCTGGTACAGCTGCGTAACAGAAAAACGCTACTGAAAGGGAAATGTTCCCGATGTATATATCAAAACATTTGCAATGGTAATTTCAGGGTACGGGCTGAAGCGGCACGTGGAGGCTTGTGGGAAGAAGACCCGGCATGTTATCTGACAGAGGATGAGATTGCGGGGAAGATAGGGTGAATGGTGAATGGTGAATGGTGAATGGTGAATGGTGAATGGTGAATGGTGAATGGTGAATGGTGAATGGTGAATGGTGAATG
>JAFGIN010000038.1 GCA_016929595.1 Chitinispirillaceae bacterium | reverse complement strand
TTTCTACGATGTTTGTTTTGACCTATTCTGTTTATCGTAAAAAGAGGCTATTTTTTTAAGGTCTTTTATTTTCTACGCCATCAAAAATTTAATAGTATGGAGCTTTGGTGCCGTAATCAGATTTATGTGCCGGTAAAATGTTCGTCCATGCAACTGAAAAAGTTTTTACAAATGATCTACATAGCCCAGGATCTTTTATTAATGTAGTATTTCCAGTTAAAATGTAAAAAAAATTGTCTGGCCGCCTTCGGAGATAAAACAATTGATACATTTTTAGATTATAGCTCTAATTTTAAAATAATTTCTAATACATTTTTACTTCGTTTTTCATATATTATTAAAAACACTAGCTAAATTAATTGCAAAAATATTAAAAAACTTTGCTTGCGTAATAGAGGAGAAAATGATGTTACAACGAATTATTATCATCACAACATTTTGTTTTACCAGCTTATTTGCAGTTTCAGAAATCTCTATCAAGGGTATAGTTACCGATGGAACTGTAGGCATCGAGGGTGCAAAAGTCAGCCTGGTAAAAGAAAAAAATGTATCTGAAGTAACTAATAGTAACGGAGAGTTTTTTTTAAAAGCTCTGGCCGTTCGTTTAACACCATCATCCATTCAGAACATAATAAAATTTGAAATGAAAGCCAATCTTTTGTGTTTTTCAATAGCATCAAAAATTAATAACGGATATATCGAATTATTCTCTTCAAATGGCCGACGATTAGAATCAATTTCTCTTAACAATCCAGGTAATGGAGATTTTCACTTGCCACAATTATCAGCTGGATGTTACATTGTCCAGATCAATATCGATGGATTGAAAGCTACTTATAAACTTATCAGTACAGAAAATGAAGTATATATCGGTTCTCAAAGGCAACAGAATTCTGCAGGTGATAAAGGTATAAAATTGTTGGGAGTAGCTGCAACAGTTGTTGATACAATAAAAGTTGAAAAAGCGGGCTATAAAACGGCAATGGTAGCAATTGACAGTTATACTAAAGAAGATATGATAATCACCCTGACTCCGGAAGTATTAGAAGCTAAAGAAGCTGGCTGTGTTACGGCACTTGCGGCATCATCACCATCCAGTTACACAGCAAATACAAAACTTCCCGATCCTTTCAAGATGAAGGATGGCACCCGGATGACCCAAAAAAGTCAATGGTGTGAACAGCGGGCGTATCTCAGCTCTCTTCTTCAGGCGACCACCTTTGGTGAGAAACCTCCGAAACCTGAAAAGGTTACTGCAACTCTCAAGAATAATACCATTTCAATTACTTGCGAAGAAAAAGGAAAATCGATATCGTTCAATATAAGTATAACAGTTCCATCATCAGGTAAAGCTCCTTATCCAGGTTACATTGCCTTAGGTGGTTCCACATTTGGACATTTTGGTGCTACACCTGCAGGGTGCGCCAGAATCAACTATATGCATAATGAGATTGCCCAGCAAAGTAACACTTCGAGCAGAGGTAAAGGAAAGTTTTACGATTTATATGGAAGTACCCATTCCGCTGGTGCCATGATGGCCTGGGCGTGGGGGGTAAGTCGTATTCTTGATGCATTGGAACTGCTGCCCGAAGCGAAAATCGATCCTCTCCATTGTTCAGTTATTGGATGTTCACGTGATGGGAAAGGCGCCATGGTTTGTGGTGCCTTTGACGAACGAATTGCACTGGTACTTCCAATGGAAGGTGGATCGGGAGGTATCAGCAGCTGGAGAATAGCAGATGTCGAGAATAAAAATAAATCTGCACATCCGGATGGATGCCAGACTGCATCACAGATTATCGGTGAAAACGCCTGGCTTTCACCAAACTTCGATCAGTTTGCCAGAAACAACAATTTGAATAAATTACCTGTTGACGCTCACACACTTGCTGCGATTTGCGCTCCCCGGGGAATATTTATGGTTGAAGGCAGCAAAAACAGCTGGAACTGCAACACCTGTTGCTGGACTTCCGCATCTGCCGCACAAACAGTTTTTGAGTTTTTAGGTGTTAAAGATAACATTGGAATAACCATGTATAATCATGGTCACTGCAGCGGTACAACTGCTCAGGATAAAGAAGCGTATAACGCTTTTGTTAAAAGATTCCTTTTTGGTGATACATCCGTAAAAACAAACTTTTTTAAAAATGACGGAAGTTTTGATAAACTGAACGATTTCACAAAATGGATCGACTGGTCAATGCCACGGTGAAGCTTCGTGATCACGGACCACTCATACTTCTTTCGTTTGCTATGCGGGAGAATGATGAGTGGACTTCCCCAAATTTACTGTACTCTATAATATTGAACTTCTGTTTTTTCCCAGCAATGTTCAGATCTTTTCATTTATATTAAAAGAGACTTTGTACGATACTAAATCAAAGACATTTTAAAAGGGAGATACCTTTGTATTCTATTTTTCGTATAATTTTGCTAACAGGCGCGCTGTTTTCGGCCAATGCGGTGACATATATGCGGGGTATACATACAGCTTCAAATAATATCCTGGTAGTGTATCTCAATTCTACGGTTAAAAACATCGATGCAGTCGACTCTACACCCACTGCCTGGAAAGTCAATGATGCTGCCCCGCTTGAAATAAACCGTTATGTTGTCCCTGCTGACAGGGCAGACCACTTTGTGTTTCTTACGGTTGAAACACTTCAGGAGGGTAAAACGTACAAGATATCCACACCCCACGGTGATACTACAATCACTTTCAGTGACCGCAACATTTTCTGTGAATCGATCAAGACAAATCAGGCTGCCTACAGTGCATTATCGAAAAATAATTTTGCCAACTTCTCGATCTGGCTTGGCGGTGGTGGTGGCAGGGATATCAAGGGTGAACCACCTAAATATGATGTATTCGAACAATTCACGGGAAAAACGGTTGCGAGTGGAACCCTTAAAAAAATCGGCGCCAGTCCATCATCGGGAGACACCGTTTACCGTATCGATCTTTCATCAGTACCGGAAGGCGGTCCTTATAAAATTGCTGTGAAGGGATATGGGTGTTCATATCCATTTGGTATTGGAGGGGCGTTTTCGAAGCGGCTTGCCCATATTATGTTCCGTGGACAGTATTATCAGCGATGCGGATGTCCGATCATCAAACCGTATGGCCTCGACATAAGAAAAACTCCCTGCCATACAAAAGTATATAAAGTAGATGGTAAAATCACTGAAGCGAATAATCCGGTGAGCGGATCTGAAGAGTCATTCGCCTGCTATGGTGGTTACCACGATGCCGGTGATGCTGACCGAAGGGTGTATCATATGGCAAATCCAATCATCAACCTCATGCTTTACGAGACGTTTCCTGACCTTTTCACCGATAACCAGTTCAACATTCCCGACAAATTCGATTCCGAATATAACATTATCGGTAAAGGCAATGGAATACCCGACATTATCGATGAAGCAGCATGGGGAACACTTGTCTGGGAGTATCTGCAGAATGATGATGGAAGTATTTCGTACGGTACAGAAACCACCGGTTACCCATCGCCGTTTAACATACCTATGGATAAGGATGATTTACTCTATGGAACCGTGAAAGCTGATGACAGGGCCGCTGCAACTGGCGCCGGTCTGTTCATGCATCTGGCACGTATCCTGAAACCTTTTGATGAAGCTCGGGCAAAAAAGCTCGTCGAACGTGCTGAAAAAGCTTACAGTTTCATCGGTACCCGGATCAAAGACCCTGAAAATCTCTACTACAACATTCAGAAATACCTGTATGACGGTGACGAAGCTGCTCACGCAAAAATCAAAGAACTCAAAACTTCTGTTGACAACTATGACATAAACCTGTTTGAATGTCACGGTTATATGCTTAATGACACGAAGTTCGACAACCCCGGTTACATCATGTCGTACATCCTTGAAAAGGAGCGTACGACCGAACCTGATGTTGTCGCGTATTTCAAGGATGCAATCAAAAAAGCTGCAGATGTGAACCTGGCCGAACTCGACAAATATGCTTATCCTGTTGCCAACAATCCTACAGGAACGAGATGGGGGCACAATGTCATGCAGACACAATATGCAGGCGCACCGATACTTCACTGGAAACTTTCTGGTGAACAGAAGTACTTTGATGGTGCAGCGGCCATGATCAATTACGCTCTGGGCCAGAACCCCCTGGGAATCTCATTTGTCACCGGTGTCGGGTTTCATCTGGTTGTCAATCCACATGACCGCGAATCCCAGTATTCAGCAAAAACGCTCAAAATCGGCCCCAAACCAGGTATTACCGTTTTTGGGCCCGGAATTCATCAGGTGTTCAGCACCAGCGGCGAACTGATAACGTATCCGGATAAATCCCTTCTGCCGATTGAACGGCTCTTTGGTGACAACAGGGAAGCTATTTCAATGACCGAATTCACCATTTTCCAGACCATGCACTATTACGGAATTTACACAGTACTAGCCGGTGGTGGCACCTGGGACGAATCAGTTGATCCATTCGCCGATCCGACTTTGGTACGACAACGAAATCCCATTACCACGCGTCGGTCAAACAGCCACAGTATCGGCACTAACGGTACAATCGCTTTTTCGCTCACTAACGCAGGACGTATCCGTGCCTCGTTTTTCCAGGTTGATGGACGCCTGGCAGGACAGTTTACTACAAGTAAACTACCTGCAGGTAATCATATTCTCACCGTACCACTTGATAGAATTAATCGGTCATCAGCAGGCAGCAGTGTGCTGTTGTGTCAGATTGCCTTTGAAGACGGGAGTGTGCAGGTCGCGCGGATCATGATTACCAGATGATGACCATCGGGTCTCGAATGAAATTTTAATGATGTATTATAGGTTGGCTGTTCACAAAGAGTTCTTTGAGTTTATGGAGAAGAAAATTCTTCATTCCTCATCCTTCATTATATCAACTTTCCCAATCCGCGCGATAGTATCCTTTTTCCAGGAGCTGAATGTTCCATCAAGAATGGCAGCTCTAGCTTCACGGACAAGACTCATGTAGTAATGAATATTGTGATAGGTGATCAGACGGAGGGCGAGAATTTCGCCTGCCATGTAAAGATGCCGCAGATAGGCCATCGAGAAGTTTTTGCAGGCGTAGCAGGAGCATGTCTCATCGATAGAGTGGTCGAAATCACGTGAGTACTTTGCATTTCTGACGTTGATTTTTCCTTTAGAGGTAAATGCTGATGCATTTCGTGCGTTTCTGGTTGGCATCACGCAGTCGAACATGTCAATGCCGCGTTCAATGCATTCTAAAATATCTAAAGGTGTGCCGACACCCATAAGGTAGCGGGGTTTACTGGTTGGAAGCAGTGTAGCACCATAGGACACGATGTCATAGGTTGTTTCAATTTTTTCGCCGACGGCAAGTCCGCCAAGGGCGTATCCGGGAAAATCCATCGCGACAAGTTCCCGCGCACAATGCTCGCGCAATTCCCGTATTGTTCCGCCCTGAACGATACCGAAGAGCGCCTGAGGAAAGCCGAAATGAAAAGGCGTTTTTGCATGATGATCGAGGCAACGTTTCGCCCATCGCAGCGTTCGTTCAACCGCTTTGACAATTTTTTCAGGCGGTGCATCAGCGGGTGGGCACTCATCAAACACCATGATAATATCTGCTCCGAGGTTATGCTCGATCTCCATGACCCTTTCGGGAGAGAAGAAGTGTTTCGATCCATCGATATGTGATCTGAACTCAACGCCATCCTCGGTAATTTTTGAAATGTCCCTGAGACTGAACACCTGAAAACCGCCACTATCGGTAAGAATTGCTCTGTCCCAGTTTTCGAATTTATGAAGTCCACCGGCATCCCGGATAAGTTCATCTGAGGGACGAAGGTGGAGATGGTAGGTATTGGCAAGAATTATCGGGCACCCGCACACCTTGAGTTCATCAGGAGAGAGAGCTTTGACTGTAGCCTGTGTACCAACCGGCATAAAAATCGGGGTTTCGAGAATTCCGTGGGGCGTTGAAAACGTACCGGCACGGGCATTTGAACTACTATCGACGGCCTGGAGCGAAAATGAGAAATGTTTATCCATAAGTGCCTGCAAAATAAATTAAGAGTTCTGTGAGTACAAGAGATCTGTTACTTCATTGCTGATGCAAGAAGCGCGTACAGACGTTTTTCAACAGATTCATCGTCATCCGCTTCCGATAGAAACTGTGTCAATCCACGCTTAATCATAAGTAAAATGTCTTCTTTTTTGATCGCATTATAGATAATAACCAGCTGGGGCTTTGAAGGGGAGAGCAGTTTAAACATTTCATGAGTTTCGATCGCCTGATGCGGGGACTTGAACTCCAGGAAAATCAGTTTAGTGGGTTCTTTGATAATTCTTTTAAGATCGGCAGGTTTATCCAGATGATCGATTTCCGAAACGGTGATGCCTGAGACTTTCGATACAATACTGGTGAGGTGTGCTCGATATTTCGGATTGGAATGGATGATCAATAGCGGGGCACTGCTGACGGCTTCATCAGTTATCCTGACCTGGGGAGGCGTGTTGTTTGTAAAATCGAGTGCTGAAGTGTTGTTTACATAGCACGAAATGATTGCATCGATGCTCCTGAGGTTAACCGGGTAGGAAAGAAGTGTAACATTATCGGACCGTATTTGTGATGGATTAAACGATGTATCTTGTGTCAAAAGGATCAGTTTTAATGGGACTGGTTCTGTTGGATTACTGTTCTCATCTGAACGACGCCTGGGCTTTTTTGAATTGCAAGTTTTGATTGCTGATAATTTTATGATCTGGTCCAGGTGTTGTCTGGTTACTCCACTAAGTACGAGTATATCGTATCCGGCGATTGTTTCCATACAATCGTCTTTTGGTCTGGCACTTTTTATGGAGTAGCCTTTGTAAATGCAATAATCGTATACAGGATTATAAAAATCGTCGGTAAATGAACAGTAAAGGATCTCCGGGCTGACATAATCATCCGGCAGTGTGCAAGGGAAAGTTCTTTCATCGATTTTGAGGACCTGGTTGTATGTGTTAATCGAAGTGTATATGTTCTCGATAACAGCTTTCTGTAAGCCATATGGATATTTCATCAATTGAAGCATTTCAGTTGATATTGGTACTGCTATATCATCAGCATCACTTCCAATACTGAGATTACGCGCGATCTGTTCTGCTATCGTGATAATAACCGCAAGTGGAGCTTTTATAAGCATCTCTTTTTTGAATATGTCGGGTCTGCTGAAAAATGGTACTGCAGCGATCAGGGTCTGCGGAAAGTTCCATTCAGTGAAAAGAATCTTCATAAGATGATTATGAGTCATACCCAGCGTTGTAGCTTCACACATGATGAACTGGTTACTTTCATTGATAGACTGGTCGAGAATCTCCAGATAGAGGGGGTTGAAAAATTCATTTAGAAGTAGTAAGCCAATATCGTGAAGCAATCCTCCGATAAAAGCTTCCTCTGGATTTACTAAATTGGAATTTCGCGCAAGACGCTCCGCTATGATAGCTACTGCCAGTGAATGAAACCAGAACTCGATATGATTAAAGCCGGTTGTAAAATTTGAATGCTGTTTTAATTTAAAAACAGAGAGTGAAAGTGCAAGTTTTTTGGATTCCATAAATCCGATCCGAACTATTGCTTCCTTTATATTCAAAATTCTTGCTCCACCCCTTGCAAAGTGAATCGAATTAGCTGCTTTGAGAATTTCTGCTGATACGGCAGGATCGGTTTTTATTACTATCGCAAGATCAGCAGCTCCACTGCTTTCATTTTGTGTGACTCTCAGGATGTTTGCAACGGTTACTGGAAAGGCAAGCAGTTTTGTGATATGGTTACCCATGATCAGCAGTTTTTCTTCCAGCGAAACGCTGCGATCTTTTAATCGTTTTATATCCTCGTCTTTTGATTGGACAACCTTTTTATTCTCAAAAGATGTGTTGTTGCTGTTGTTGTTCGTTTTGACACTGAGCACTTTCGCCAGGATTGCAATCAGTATTTGTGGATTTATTGGCCGTTTTATGTAGACATCGATCCCAAACTCCCTGATTGTATTCAGAGACTGGCTGTCACATTCATCACCATAGCAGATAAATGGAACTTTTTTTATCATCGGGTTATCGTTTTTTGCTTTCAGGAAGTTGAAGTACTCATTTTTTGTCTGTTCTACAAACTCAGAGACGACCAGGTCTGGATCGTAGCGCAGACCTTTTATGTAACTTGAATAGGTTGCCAGAAATGTGACTACCTGAATGTTGTTTCTAATGAGGAACTGTTTAAGAGAAACAGACTCTTTGGGATTATTAATTGATAAAAAAATTATAGGCATGAATTTGAATTTTTTGAGATTATTATACTGGTTTTATTGTCTCTATCCCTTTGAATATTATACCCGTAATGAGGATGTTATTCAATCTCTGGTGAATTACTCAGTGATGGCAGAATCGTTTTTAGTTGACATAGAGTCAAATTAGTCTCATAAATTCAATTAGTTATATCAAATTTATGCTTTAGATGGTTACCGATACTATTTTCTGAAATCTGATTGAAGAGAGCGGACTGGATTCCGGTGGATATTTTCATGTCCTGGGTGGCCAGGTGCATTTTAGTAACATATTACGAAGAGGATGGGATTACGGTGACTATTATCAGTGATGAAGAGTTAAACGGTTTAAAAATAGAAAAGTTCATTTTTCATGTCATTCATCACGGTGATGAGACACCGATTCTTCTGGATGAAGTGCCGGTCGAGGGGCATGAGGAATTTTTTCTTGAGCGGATAAAGGATACTTTGAAGGGAAGTCCGTTTGTATTTCTGGATAATTCGCCGGTTGAACAGCAATTACGGACAATTTTAAATGACGAGAGTTCTTTTGTAGAAGTCTCAAAGGAACTGGCGGTTCAATTTCACCAGCACGAAGATAAAAAGATCAAACCCGGGGTGTTTATGCTGATATTGCTCTCCTCCGGTGCCGGAAGATTTTTTTCAATTATAAAATATGATCATGAACAGGTGCTTCATTATACACTCGAAAATGATAACAAAGCCGTAATTAAAGAGATCACCAACGGGTTTACCCGCTCCAAAGATGCTCTTCACAAAGCTGCATTTGTTAATCTTGAGTATTGTCCCGGGCAACTGGTTATTATTGATAAAACTGTTAAAAGTGAAATAACCAATTTTTTCAAGAACTTTCTTTTTGTTAAAAAGATGCATGATGAACAGGAGATGACAAAGAAAATTCAGAATCTTGCAATTAAAACTGCACAGGCGCATAAAGGCGACCTGCCGGATGAATTCCTCACAACTGTTCGTTCTAAAGCGTATGATGCGATCAGTGATATGGACATGTTTGAGCAGAATGATTATTACGATCGTGTTTTTGGCGGGGTAAGCAATGATTCTGTAAGAGAAACATTTTCCAATATGCTTCGGGCTGATGATCTTGAGGGTGAGCAGTTTGTTGTAAATCGTCATACACTTAAAAAAGGGCAGTTCAAACTTAAAACCCGTGAAGGGGTCAAAATTTACTACAGCGATTCAAATGAACACACCGTCCAGATCGATAGAATGGGCGGCAGGGTTCGGATTATTATCGAGACAGATGATGTGACAGAGCAGTTTTGAAGGGTGAAGGATGAAGGATGAAGGGTGAAGGGTGAAGGGTGAAGGGTGAAGGGTGAAGGGTGAAGGGTGAAGGGTGAAGGGTGAAGGGTGAAGGATGAAGGATGAAGGATGAAGGGTGAAGGAGGAAGGGTGAAGGAGGAAGGATGAAGGATGTCTTTCTTTATTTCAAACTTTACACTTTTTGCTTCAAATTTCAATCTTCAAATGTTGTGGCAGTGATATGAAGCTGTTAGCTTTTGGTTGTTAGCTATATTGGCTTTTTAAAAATTCTTTTTCGCTAAAAGCTAACAGCCAACAGCGAATAGCTTCTCACTTCAAACTTCAAACTTGCGAATAAGCTGTAAATACGTTTGTTGCTTTTTTTTTACATCATGTGCTATTTTAAAATAAAGATAGGATATAATTCCAAAGAATGAACAAGGGAGGTACTTTGGATTTCATGAATTCAGTTCTTATTGTCGGCAGCGGTGGGCGAGAGCATGCGATACTGAAAGCGATGCTTCGTTCGGACAGACCATTGTGCTTTTTTGCGTACCCGGGTAATCCTGGCATGGAGCAGGATGGCTGTATGCTTGTTGACAGAAAAGTTACTGATTTTAAGGATCTGGCAGACTGGGCAAACCAGAATGATATTGATCTCACTATTGTAGGACCTGAGACACCACTTGCTGAGGGTATTGTGGATGTTTTCAGAGAAAACGGTTTGACGATATTTGGTCCTGCAAAACGGGCTGCAGAACTTGAAAGCAGTAAGCAGTTTTCAAAAGGACTCATGAAAAAGTATGGAATTCCTACAGCCCGGTATGAGGCGTTTACTACAAAGGACGCAGCTTTAGAATACCTCCATAAAGTTGGTGTTCCGATCGTGATCAAGGCCAGCGGGCTTGCTGCCGGTAAAGGCGTTGTTGTTTGTGACACCATGGAGCAGGCTCAAAAGGCTCTTAACGATATGTTTGATAACAGGGTGTTTGGTGCTGCTGCCGATAGCGTTATCATGGAAGAGAAGATGACTGGCGAGGAAGCATCAATTTTTGTGCTCTCAGATGGGAAGAATTTTCGTATTTTGCCTGCAGCTCAGGATCACAAAGCCGTTGGTGACGGTGATACGGGGCCAAATACTGGTGGAATGGGTGCCTATGCTCCTGCACCACTTGTTACAAAAGATATTCTTCACAGAGTTGAACAGGAGATTATCGTTCCGGTACTTGATGCTATGCGTGAAGAGGATCGTACTTATCGCGGGCTTTTGTACTGTGGAATCATGCTTACCGATGATGGTCCAAAGGTAGTTGAGTTCAACTGCAGATTTGGTGATCCCGAGACACAGGCGGTACTTCCCCTTGTAAAATGCGACTGGTACGAGATCTTTAAAGCATGCGCAGAGGGTGATCTTCATCCAGGTCTTCAGTTTGAAATTGATAGAGGATATTGTGTTTCAGTAATTCTGGCATCAAAGGGCTATCCGGGAAACTACGAAAAAGGAAAATTTATTACCGGTATTGAAGATGTGGAACACAGTCACAGTAATATCGATGTGTATCACAGTGGTACGGTACTAGATGAGGATGACCGGCTATTGACAAATGGTGGAAGGGTGTGCGCGGTGACCGCATGGTCTGATAATCTTGCTGATGCGATTGCTGATGCGTATCTTGTCGTCGGAGATGTTCATTTTGAAGGAAAGTATTTCCGGAAGGATATAGGCGCCAAAGGGCTGGCCCGTCTTCACCGGGAATCATCAATGGTTAGTAATTAATTCTGGAATCACGTGTTACACGTATCAAGGTATCGATGGGTTTCAGGTTCAAGGAGAAAATTTGGGAAAGAAAGTTGCGATTGTAATGGGCTCTCAGTCTGATAGTTCCATTGCGGAAAAAGCGGAAGAAATTTTAAAGGGGTTCAATATTCCCTATGAAACGTTTGTGATTTCAGCACACAGAAATCCAAACAGAATTCATAAATTCTGTAAATCCGCTGCAGAAAAAGATTTTGGGATAATCATCGGTATTGCCGGTCTGGCAGCACATCTTCCGGGCGTTATTGCAAGTCTTACGGTGCTTCCGGTCATCGGTGTACCAGGCAGTGGCGGACCGCTCAATGGTGTCGATGCTCTTCACTCAATAGTACAGATGCCTGCGGGGATTCCGGTGGCGTGTGTTGGAATTGGCAATTCAAAAAATGCAGCTCTTCTTGCTGTTCAGATTCTGGCAACAGGAGAACCGGCATTGTTTGATGCTTTAAAAGAGTATCGGAAATCGTTTGGTGATGATGAGAGCTGAGCGGATACGGCTTGAAGATTTTCTGGATGATGATTTCGAAAATAAACCAGCTGTCTTGAAGAGAATTGAGGATGGTGCTGTATTTATCTACCCGACAGAGACCATTTATGGTATCGGGGGGTTGACTGTTGGAACCAGTATATTTCAACGGGTCCTTGAAGTCAAAAAACGTCCACCTGAAAATCCGTTTATACTTGTAGCATCAGCAAGTAATTGTTTTTCCTCTTTAAAACCGCGATTTTCACAACGTGCTCAAGCTCTGGCTGGTCAATTCTGGCCAGGTCCTCTTACCATGATAGTTCCCTGTGACTCCTCTCAAGCTGAGATCGCCCTTCGAGTGACCGATCATCCTTTCATTGCAGAAATTAATCGCCATTTCAAAACGTCGTTAATCTCAACAAGTGCCAATGTCAGCGGTGAATCTTACAATGGAGAACCTGACTATATTTATGACCTGTTCTCAGAGCATGTCGATTACATGTTTGATGCAGGTGTTCTGCCCCGTTCACAACCTTCAACAGTAATAAAAATGGCAGCAGGTTCATTTGAGATCGTTCGGCATGGAGCTATCTCACAGGAGCAGATTGAAACCTGCCTGCGGGAATGTTCATAATAATACCGTCTCACCCCCCTGGTCCCCCTCTCCATAAAGGAAATGGAGAGGGGGGAGAGAGATAGCGCATGAGCGTGGAAAAACAAATGTTTGACTGAAGATTATTGTCTGACTTTCTGGTAAAAGCTATATTATAAAGCTCTGGTTACTACACAGGAGTCAGATGACTATATTCAGAATTCAGTAGAAAAAGACAATCGGGGGAGGTGTTTTTCTTCTGATGTGATGATTACACACATTATTACTCTAATTTCTTCTCCTATCATTAACTCTGATTACTTAATTCTGGATACCTGCTGATAATTTCAGGTTTGTTGTTCGATAACAAAATTGATAGAAATATCGATTTTCGTGACAAAACTTTGATAAATTGCCGGGTTTGCCGGTTTACGTAAAAGGGAGTGAACTACTATGCTGATGTCGTTTCGCTGGTTCGGGAGTAAAAATGATGCGATTTCTCTGCGGTATATACGGCAGATACCGGGGATGCAAAACATTGTTGGTGCTTTATTTCATATACCAGTTGGCGAGGTGTGGCCGGTAGAGGAGATAATGGCTCTGAAAAATGAGATTGAGAGTGCCGGTCTTCTTTTTAAAACAGTAGAGAGTGTAAATGTTCATGAAGATATAAAGCTGGGATTGCCCAGCCGGGACAGGTATATTGACAATTACTGCACAACATTGAGAAATCTCTCAAAAGCGGGAGTTACTGTTGTCTGTTACAATTTTATGCCGGTTTTTGACTGGATGAGGACCGTGCTGGACTGGAAACTGCAGGATGAATCAGCGGTGCTTTTTTATGATGAAAATGTGATCCGTAACATCAAACCCGAGGAGCTCATCAGGGAGATTGAGAACGGTTCCGGGGGATTTATCTTACCAGGATGGGAAAAAGAACGCCTTGCGACTATCAGGGATCTTTTTGATTTGTATAAAGATGTTGACGAGGAAAAACTCTTTGCAAATCTTCAATACTTTCTTAAAGCGATTATACCCGTCGCACAGGAGTGTGGAATAAAAATGGCAATTCATCCTGATGATCCACCCTGGCCGGTGTTCGGACTACCCAGGATCACTACATCGAAAGCTAATCTTGAAAGAATAGTCAAGCTTGTTGATAATCCCTATAATGGATTGACATTGTGCAGTGGGTCGCTTGGCGCGAATTCTGATAATAACATACCGGAAATTGTACGTCATTTCGGGAAAATGGGGAGAATTCATTTCGCTCATATCAGAAACATTAAGATCGACTCACCGGGATTATTCTGGGAGATCGCGCACAAGGATGATCGGGGATCACTTGATTTGTTTGAGATTGTAAAGGCGTACTACGATACTGGCTTTGACGGTCCGGTGCGGCCTGATCATGGTCGGATGATATGGGATGAAAAGGGGAGACCCGGCTATGGTCTTTATGACCGTGCGCTGGGAGTTACCTATATACATGGATTATGGGATGCTATCAGTCGTTTACATAACAGGGGTTAAATAGAATGTCGAAAAGTCTTGAAGGTAAAGTTGCTGTCGTTACCGGCGGCGGTGGAATACTGTGCAGTAATTTTGCACGGTCAATGGCTCGGTTAAAGATGAAAGTCGCGGTTCTGGATCTCAATCCCGAGAAAGCTGAAGTCGTAGCCAGTCAGATCAGATCTCAGGGGGGAACTGCTATCGCGGTGACATGTAATGTGCTTGATAAAGAGAGTGTGGCAGCTGCAGCAGAAACAGTCAGAATGCAGCTTGGTCCATGTGATGTACTTCTTAATGGTGCCGGAGGAAACCATCCAAAAGGTAACACTACAAAAGAAACATTGACATTAGACGATCTGAAAAACCATGATTCAAAAATCACGACATTTTTTGATCTCTCCGCTGACGGATTTCAGTTCGTGTTCAATCTGAATTTCATGGGGACATTTCTTCCCACACAGGTTTTTGCAACACAGATGGTCGGCAGAAGCGGTGCGTGTGTCATAAATATTTCATCAATGAGTGCACCCTGTCCGATGACCAAAGTCGCCGCGTACAGTGCTGCAAAGGCAGCTATCAATAATTTTACGCAGTGGCTTGCCGTTCACCTCGCTGATGTGGGAATAAGGGTCAATGCGATCGCGCCGGGATTTTTCCTGACAGAGCAGAACCGTACGCTGATGACAAACGCGGATGGTTCTCTTACTCCTCGCGCAGAGAAGGTTATTGCTCATACACCGATGCGTCGTTTCGGAGTACCCGACGATCTTATTGGAACGCTGACATGGCTTATTGATCAGGATGCATCAGGTTTTGTCAATGGGGTTGTTGTTCCGGTTGATGGCGGATTTATGGCGTATTCTGGTGTGTAAAATTTTAGAGGAGTGTAATGATGGACAAAAATAAAGTAATTCAGAAAATAGGTGATTGTGGCGTAGTTGCAATTGTCAGGGCTGAGACTGCTGATCTGGCATTGAAAGTTGCGCAGGCGTGTGCAGATGCCGGTATTGCTGCAGTGGAAGTAACTTTTACTGTTCCCGGTGCTGCTGATGTAATAAAAAAGCTTGCTGAAACATACAATACAGGTGAGATTCTCATCGGTGCCGGAACTGTTCTTGATACGGAAACTGCCCGTACGGCAATTCTTGCGGGAGCACAATATATTATCAGTCCATGTCTCAACAAAGATGTTGTGGCATTGTGCAACAGGTATCAGATACCCTGCATGCCGGGCGCAATGACCATCAAAGAGGTCGTAGAATGTATGGAAGCCGGGGCGGATATCATTAAAATCTTTCCGGCGGAATTGTTTGGTCCAGCGATCATCAAAGCGATAAAAGGCCCGTTACCCCAGGTTAAGCTGATGCCTACCGGCGGGGTAAGTCTTGATAACGTGAATGACTGGATTAAAGCAGGCAGTGTTGCTGTTGGTATCGGAGGAAATCTTACCGCAGGTGCTAAAAAAGGTGATTTCGCATCAATAACTGCAATCGGAAAACAGTTTGTCGAGAAGGTAAAGGCTGCGCGCGGGAAGTGACTTCGAGTGCCTCAGCCACCGGGGAATGAGTGCCTCAGCCACCGGGGAATGAGTGCCTCAGCCACCGGGGAATGAGTACCTCAGCCATCAGAAATGAGTGCCTCAGCTACGGTAACCAGAGCCACGCCTGATGGCTTAGGTTATCGAAACGAAAAACGGATTTAATAAAATAGAAAGAGTGTTATCATGTCAAAAGTAGTTTGTTTTGGTGAAATAATGTTGCGTCTGGCTCCACCGGGATATGCAAGGTTTACACAGGCGAGCTCGTTTGATGCTGTTTATGGTGGGGGAGAAGCTAATGTTTCGATTTCGCTTGCGAATTTTGGCGTAGATGCCGCGTATGTGACCAAGCTGCCCGATAATCCGATTGGTCAATCTGCGTTGAACGAATTGCGTAGATATGGCGTGTTTACCGGACATATTGTTCGTGGTGGTGAACGTCTTGGCATCTATTTCATAGAAAAAGGAGCATCACAGCGTGCATCAAAGGTTGTTTACGACCGTAAGTACTCTTCGGTTTCTCAGGCGTCAAAAGCTGATTTCAACTGGGATGCCATTTTCGATGGGGCGCAGTGGTTTCACTTTACCGGAATTACGCCGGCTCTTGGTGATAATGTCGCAGAGATTACGCTGGAAGCATGCAGGATCGCAAAAGAGAAAGGGCTGACTGTCAGCTGTGATCTCAACTTCCGTAAAAATCTCTGGTCAAGTGAAAAAACCGGTACGGTAATGGGTGGGCTTATGAAATATGTTGATATCTGCATTGCAAATGAGGAAGATGCAGAAAAAGTTTTTGGTATCAAGGCCCCAAACACCAACATTACCGGAGGAACTCTCAGTCATGAGGGGTATAAGCGTGTTGCGGCGGAACTGAAAAAAAGGTTCGGCTTCAAAAAGGTAGCAATCACCCTTCGCAGCAGCATCTCTGCATCAGACAATAACTGGGCTGCCATGCTCTACGATGGCGAAGAGTTCTTTTTCTCAAAAAATTACCCCATTCATATTGTTGATCGCGTGGGCGGAGGAGATTCCTTCGGAGCCGGTCTGATTTATGGTTTAATAAACGGCTACAGTTCACGCGACACAATCGAGTTTGCCGTTGCGGCATCCTGTCTCAAACACTCCATTGATGGCGACTCCAATCACGTTACGGTGAGTGAAGTGAAAGCGTTAATGGGTGGTGACGGGTCGGGGCGGGTGCAGAGGTAGACGGAGGAGACGTCAGAGAGGGAAGGCGGGAAGAAGCGAAGATACGAAGACGGGAAGAGCGTTACTACTCCACCCATGCCTCTGGCATGAATGCCTCTCTAATAGGAGAGGCCACGGCGTGATAACGCCGGGTGAGGTATCAAAATAAGCGAAGCCGGGGTGAGCTGGTGCCGAGTTCACTATTTGTTCGGAAGTTTGAAGGAGAGTGCGAAAAATATTACTCTTCATTCTTCATTCTTCATTCTTCATTTCCCCTTCCTCCCCCTCCCCCTTCAAACCTACTAAAAAAAAGCAAAATGTATTTCTGTGCAGTAGATTATAACATATCTTTGGATGGTTGCTGGCCGGGTGCTGTTTGAATTATTCTATTTAAGGAGGAATGTAGATGTTAAGAAGAATGTTCTGCAAACTGGGAGCTACAGGGCTCGCCTCGATGGCAATTTCAAAACAGATCAGTGCTCTGGAAAAAGTGGCTGGTGCGCCAGCGAAGAAATGGGCTATTATTTATGGAAGCAAGTGTGGAAGTACAAAGGAATATGCCGGGTTTATTAACGAGGGACTTGGCGGTATTGCCGAGGTTATAGACATTGAGAAAACAACACCTAAAACAGATGATTATGATTTCTTCATTATTGGAGGTTGGAGAAATGGAAATGATGTAATGCCGCAAAAAATCCCAAGTTTTGTAAATGACAACAAATCTGTACTTAACAATAAAGTTAAGGGTATGTTTGTTGTATTGGGTAATCAGGGTAAGCCGACTCTCAAACCTGAAATGACAACTTTTCTTAACAACAAACTTATAATTCCTTCGGGAGCTAAGGATGTTGCTGGAAAAATATTCTTTGGAAGATATGATCCGGATTGTGGAAAGTTGGGTGGCTCTCCCTATAACAATGTTAATAAAGATGACGGCGTTGCTTTTGGTCAAAAAATTCTCTCCGAAAATCAAACCGGAATTTTTAAATCCTCTTCAAGTATGAACAGGGTTGCTGATCTTTATTGCAGTTCAGGCTTTTTTGGCAGATCATCGACTGTAAACTATACCATCCCGGTTTCCGGACATGTTGAACTTTCTGTTTGTTCGATTCACGGACAGAAAGTGGCTACTATGGTTTCACAATACCAGAATGCAGGTTTCTACAAGGTTCCGTTGCGTGGTAAAAATCTGGCTCCAGGACACTATATCTGTCGTCTTGAGGTTGCAGGTATTCTAAAGACTATCAGTGCGACAATTACCAAATGATGCAGTTGTGTAAAGCAGCTGTTCATAAAGCTAACTGTTGTGTGTTCTGAAAGACCATTACATTTGATTTGTATATGATATGTAATGGCCTTTTTTGAAGCGCATCAAATTGCGATCATACGTATTTTGCTTTTTCATAGTCAAATTATATAGTTTTTTTAATAGTCGCGAATACAGCGTATACTGGTTCCTTTCTTTTTACCCCAACCACAATATGAATCAAATCCTGTATAAGTGCTGTAGGTACCAAAGTAACAACCTTCTGTCGGACTCCATTCACCACTCAGCCACCATGCACCAAAATTCGTTAAATAAAAAAATTCTCCATTTTCACTTTTCGGTTCAAGAATAGTGGTTGCCGGTACTGTCACAGGGATACGTTGGATACAGCAGTTTGTGATGTCAATGCTTCTGCGGTTGTTCCATATTGTACTCTGTAAAATACAGAATCTTCATCCGGATCGATACCACCGCTCCAGGTAAAGGCGGGGGAGCGGGTCACACCGGTTGCATTTATAGTGGTTGACGAAAAAGAAATTGCTGATGGCGGCCGGTTGTAGTTGACAAGAACTTGAAATGTCGCAGCATTATGGTTTGTGGATCTGTCCGTAACCGTAAAATGTATTGTATCCAGTTTACCTGGGTTAATGCAGCTATCGCAACAGATTAAAGCGAATCCTGACTTTTAGAGACTGTACATTTTTCGCCTTTAAAAACAAGAAAAATATGTGACGGTGATCACATTTGTGTATTTTTTTTGTAGGCGGTACAATTCTACTATTTTTTTGGACTGCAAAAGCAGAAGTGAGGATGAGATAACCGATTTTTATAAAAGATGCGGTATACAAAAGAATCCCAACCGGTTTTACTGAAGTAAATTAAGCACTCAATCCACGTCCGGACCTTAGCACAATGATTATGTTGTTTTCTGAAGAGAAATTTTAAGATTTTAAGAGGAGTGTTATGGAAAATATCAGATTAGATTTCCGGATGATAATAAATCTGTGTAAGAATTCAAAGCTTCATACATTATATCTGAAAATTCCCTCTACCCCGAAGAGGTTATGTCTAAACGCAGGGTCGGGTTTTCTACCCGATCCTGCTGGTATGAATGGTAATAAACGGCAGGGTAAAGTGGAAAAAAAGAAGAAATAATTCAAATAAATAAAGCAAAAATCAATATTTACAACGCATCCGGAATTAAGTAGTCACCTGAGCTGGGAATGAATAACTATATAATATAGACAACAATAAAAGTGGTGTTCTTTTTAACAATAAAATGTATAATAAGAACTAAAAATATCAAGCACTTGAAGCATAAAATAGTTTAGAATAAAGGAGTAGGAAAATGGATTTTACATTTACCCGGGCTGAAAATGTGAAGTGTAATAATCTCCTTATTATTTACTTACGATATACGCATCTTGAAATCCCGGTGTTTACAGCTATTTTAGATAAGATCCGGAAAATGCATCAGACAATTGCAGGGGTAGTCAGCGACTCGTTCACGCATCCAGCATTTCCAGATGAGAAGCTGCGTACTATTCTGCAGATTGAAAGTATCACTACGGGTACCTCGATGAAATCGATTACTGTAGTGTGCAGGGAGGGCTGGACACCTGATTTCCAATCGGAGCGGGATAATTTTCTTGTTGATATTCCACACACTCCCGGTATTCCTTCAATAATCACGTATCTTTTATTTACCACACTGGATGAAACTATTGTGTCAAGCAGTAACATTTTATTGGATATGAAAAAGACGCTTGAGAGTGAAATTCATGGTAATCCGGACGTAAAGAGAATTTTTGAAGCTTTACAGATTGGTGGAATGACAGGACAGCTTGAGGAGCAGGCCCTGGCGTTAATTCAGGAAGCAAAATCCACTGATGCACTGCGTTCGGTTTCTATTAATGGATTTAATATACTGTCCTTTGATATAAACCGACGCAAATACAAACGATATTTCGTACAGTTACCGGTAAAGGTCAGGCGTAATGATATTGTTGCTGATGTGAATCTGGAGAATATCTCCAGAGGTGGTTGTATTATGAAATTATCCGGTTCAATGGAGGCGCAATCCGATCAGAACATTACGATACAATTTCCCGGTTTTGAGTTTGCACCATTTGATGTGAGATGCTGGCAAATCGGTGAAGATATTTATTTAAGGGCAATTTTCGATCCACCGATGGAGGAGAGTCAGTTGAGAGCCATTCTGGACCTGAGGGGACTGAATTGATGCTTCTATCAGCTCTTCCCAGGGTTCAACAGAAAATCCGGAAAAATGTCTGGTCGGAGTTTAATTAAGAGTTAAAAAACGTTCTATAACAGAACTCCTTGCCTGATGGTACAATAAATGATTAGATTAATTAGTATCTGTTCAAAAAAACTGAAAAAGACTGCCCATACTTCGTCCCGAGGTAGGTATTGGAACGAGCGGTCTTTTTACAAATATCTCGAGTCTCGCTCATCCCGCAAAAAGCGGGATCCCGTACTCGGGAGAATAATAGTCGGGAAAGACATTTTGAACAGATATTGAAGGTATTTTATTACTGTTCAGGTAGATTGACATTAATATTTACGGGGCGAACGTGTGCTTCCGATTGCGGCAAAAACATAAGCGTTTTGCTGTGCTGCGGCCACCCATCCTATCGCATTGCGGGAGGACCTGAATAGTTACAATTTTTCAATGGGGATCTAATGGACCTGACGAATCTATCCGTAATTTCACAAACATTGGAAAGCTATGAAGAAACCATCGTTTTCAAGCTCATCGATCGTGCACAGTATGCTGCGAACCTGATAACGTACGAGGCAGGCAAAAGCGGTTTTAGGGGTGCTGGAAACCACAGTCTTCTCGAACTGAGACTACGGTTTCAGGAGCAGATGGATACGATGTTCGGAAAGTACTGTATTCCTGAAGAACGCCCATTTGTAAATAGCGTTTCAACCCCGCGCATAAAGGCTATAATCGATGACAGGGGGGTGCTTCTTGAAGATTGCAATGTTGTAAATCTCACTTCTGAGATTAAGAATGGATATATCAGGATGGTCCCTCATTTCTGTGCTCCCGGTGATGACGGGCAACACGGCTCAAGTGTTGAAGAAGATGTCTATGCTCTTCAGGCAATTTCCCGCCGTATCCACTTTGGCAGTCTCTATGCTGCAGAGTCAAAATACACTGCTGACCCTCAAGGCTTTGGAAAACTGATCACGACACAGGATGAAGCAGGTCTGATGGAGAAACTCACTCGTAAAGAAGTTGAAGAGAGAATTATCGAAAGAATACGGGAAAAAACCATAGCAACGCAAGCAACTGTTAACCGCTCCATACGCAGGGTAATCGATCCTGATGTTATCGTACAGTTCTATCGTGAAATTATTATTCCGGTTACTAAAAAGGGCCAGATACTATATTTGATGAATAGGAAAATATAACGTTATTTTATGAAAACAAAGGGTACGACATCAACAATATTTTTTTATGTTTAGTTTTAGTCATTTCGGGATGCTCTACTAAAATAATAATTAAAACCAATCTTGCTGAAAAGTTGGAAAAGAATACTGTCTTTGCAGTAATGCCTATAAAACCAGGATTCCTGTGGTGTTGGTTGTTGTTGGCATTAAGTCAGATCCTGTCCCTGTTTCAATAAATTACTCCTACGATTTTGCGATCTGGGACTATGGTACGGGAAGAGCAATTCAATATGGCACGGCCCCTGAGGACACGTGCCTCACTTGTTCAGATTGTTTAATGTTAACCTTGTACAGTTTTAACAAACAGATTAATACTCTCTGATGTTACTCCGGGAGGCATTCCACCACCGCATGATACTATGATTCTGCTTTTATCCTCAAGTGTTGCGAGCATGTTGATTGTTTTTTCTTTTATATCGATGGCGTCGCCCTTTGCAAGCACATCACGGGGAGGAAGATTTCCAAGTAGCGTAACCTTATTATGAGTAATCTCTTTGAGGTTTTTGAGCGAGACATCAAATCCCATGTTAAATAGGTTTACATTCATCTTCGGCAGCAATGGCGCCGAGGTGCTGCAGGGCGCATCATTGTGTAAAAAACGGATCTGTACTGACGGGTCAAAGAGTTCTTTGAAATAGGGGAGACCAAAAGTACGGAACTCGTCTTCACCGAGGAAACCAATGATATCATCCAATAGAAGGATACCATCAATTGATGGAAACGTCTCACGCTGAAGGTTTAACCAGTTCTTGAGAAATGTTGTTATTGTCTTCATGAACGTATGGACTTTGTCAGGCTCCATCATCATGGTGGTCAGGAGTTCCGTTGATCCCATAAGATAGCTTGCAATATTGAGCGGTCCGCGTGCAACTGCGAAACGGATCTTGTGCCCTGCCGCTTCAATTTTTGGTTGAGCAAGTTTCAGACGATTCAGTACAAATGGAAGTAATCCATCGGTAGCAGGGTTTGGTACTTCAACAGAATTGATTTCATCAGCAGAACTGATCACCCGGTGTGCATGTGGAAACTCATTTGCCGGAAAGGAGCAGCGGGCGCCAAATGCTGATGGTTCTGTACACATGCCATATTCAGACCAGAAACCCGGGAGAAACATGACATCAGGAAAATCGTTCATCGCCTTTAAATTTGCAGAAAGCCAAAGTTCATCATTGGTAAAATAATCCAGGATAGAACATCCATACCAGTTTGGCAGCCAGGGACAATCCACGATAAAACCGACCGGAAGCGGGCTAATCGTTTCACCATTGACCACTCTTTTAAGCAGTTCCCATTGTTTATCAGTCATATATACCTTTCTTGTATTGACATTTCCATACAATTGTCAGTTTGTTGTCTGCTGTTAATATAAAGCCAATAGCTAATCGGATCGTCCGGACGTTCCTCTGTCTTCTAGCGCATTATTATCTGTTTAATAATACAATGCACAGATTTTCATTTCGGAATCGGTATCGAAAGACACAATAATTGAGAATCGATCCCGATACCGACAGCGACCCCGATAAATACCCATCGAAAAAGGTGCTGCCGATAATTATAAGACCGTTAATAGCACATCCAAGCTAACCTCTATCCTCTATCCTCTATCATTTATCATTTATCATTTATAATTTATAATTTATAATTCATTTATTTATAATTCATTTATTTACCGCCCACCGCTCCTGCTCGCCCTATACATCCGGTACGTACACTCTTTCTGTGAACATCGGTTACAGGTGTACGGTTCCCGTTTAACTGATGATCCGATTCCAATGATTCCACTGGTTGATTTTTTAGGGAGCATCAGTGATGAATCGGTGACTTTTATACCACAAAAGTCATTAGGAAAAAAGGAGAATAGTGTTTTCTGTTCCGATACCGGCCACCCGCAATATCCCGGACTGAAACGATTGGTGACATTGAGCTGTTGCGTTAGTATGGATTCAGCAATGTGGTTGTGCAGGAGATCTGTTAAAAATTCTACCGCTGCTGATGCTATAACATCTGCAAAGTGGCCTTTTACCGCATCACCCTCTTCAAAGCATCGGCTTGCGTACGTTTCCATTTCAGAACCGATAGTACACGAAAAGATAGCGACCTGGTCGGCGTTATTCAGGCGGGCTTTCACAATCTTTTGACAATTAAAGCGGATATCTCCAATCGCGATGCTTTCCGGACTGGAATGCTCCTTATTTACTGACAGAATGCGGTATCCACATACCGGCCTGGAGATTGATCTACATTGCGCAATAGATTCAGCAATAATATCTCTGAAATAATCGGGAATCATTCCACGTTCATACCCTGATTCTTCAGCTATTTCATCGATGGATAAATCGATGACTGATGAATCCGGCTGAATGAGAAAGGTATCGCTTTCAAGTTCTGTAATCGGAAAATTGAACTTCATCAGTGCACTATCGCTTTTGTCAGTGCGCGGATATGGTCAGGAGTAGTTCCGCAGCATCCACCGATTATGTTGGCACCAACATGAATGAGTTTATCAACTTTAGCTGCCATCATCTCCGGCGTTTCCGGAAATACTGTTTTTCCATCCTGTACGACTGGTTTTCCCGCATTAGCATGAACCAGAACCGGGATCTTCGAATCTATCTGCCGGATCTCCTTAACGATGTCAATCATCCCGTCAAAACCATTGCCACAATTTGTTCCTATGATATCAGCTCCGGCTTCGATAAGCGCACCGACAATTTCCGAAGGGGATACTCCCATCATAGTCCGGAAATCACCGGAAACAGTTCTTTCAAAGGTAAACGTACATGCGATTTCAAGAGATGTTGACTCTTTTACAGCGCGGACAGCAAGGCAGGCTTCATCCAGGGCGGACATTGTTTCTATACAGAGGCCATCAACCCCACCTTTCTCAAGAGCCTTTGCCTGGATACAGAATCCCTCGTAAAGTGTTTCTTCTGGAACTTCACCCATCATAAGAATGACACCGGTAGGTCCCATAGATCCAAGTACAAATCCTTTTTCACCGGAAGCTTCTCTTGAGATTGCCGCTGCTGCCTGGTTAATCTCTGCAGTACGATCGTCGAGTTCATAGTGTTTGAGCTTTGATGGGCTTCCGCCAAAACTGTTGGTAAGAATGATATCAGCACCTGCATCGACATAGCTTCGGGCAATCGACAACACATCTGTACGGTGGGAAATGTTCCACAATTCCGGACACTCACCCGGTTGAAGCCCACGTCCCTGAAGTAACGTGCCCCAGGCCCCATCAGAAATGAGTATCTTACCGGTATCCAATACTTTGAGCAATGATTTCATCAGCTAACCCCAATAGAATTGAGCAATGCGACTGCAGCCTGCGGGTCCCTGGCGTATCCATCAGCCCCCATCTCCTGTGCACTGCCGGCTGTAAGTGGTGCTCCACCAACGATAACCTTCGTTGTTGGAGATGTTGTTTTTATCTCTTTGATTGTATTTGCCATGTTTGCTATGGTTGTGGTCAGTAATGCGCTTAAGCCTACAACACATCCAGGGTTTTCACTGATTTTCTGAATAAATCTGGGGGCTTTTACATCAACACCAAGGTCGATGACTTTCCATCCGTTGCCCTCTATAACCATAGAGACCAGATTCTTGCCAATGTCATGCAGATCACCTGCAACGGTGCCAAGAATGAATGTCCCTTTTGTTTTCACCGTACCGGATTGAAAAAACGGTTTGAGATGAGCCATCACTGCATGCATAGCCTTTGCAGCCATAAGCAACTCAGGAACAAACACAAGGTTTTTCCCAAACTTTTCACCGACTCGCTGCATTCCATCATTGCATGCCTGCAAAATTGCATCTGCACTGGTTTTCGCCTCAATAGCAAGTTTTGTGTATTCATCAGCTCCATCAAGCCCTTTCATATCGGGAGGAAACGGCGAGGCTTTATTCACTTTTCCCCGCTCTACACAAATACCAATTTTTTCAATAAGTTCACTCATTTAAACCCTCGCTAACTGCAAAATGAAAAGAGACTTTCAGTCATACCATAAAAAATATATTACGGGGAAAATATTTCTGTCAGAAAATTAAGCTAAGTAGCCCTTTCTCTTAATGTGTTCACAGAAACATTTTGCAATAATAATTTTCATTATCATTATTTTTCAATGATCAAAGTTTATAGGCACGTTTAACAAGAGTCCGGGTCAGATCTTCCGCAATAACTATCGCCTCATCAATACTGATAATATGTCGTGCGACAAGACCCGCCAGGTAATTTGCATCAACCCGCCGTGCAACATCATGCCGTGCCGGTATCGAGACAAACGCCCGGGTATCATCGTTAAATCCGACCGTATTGTAGAAACCGGTAGTTTCGGTAACGTGTTGACGATAGCGAGTAATACCCTGGATGCTGTCATTAAACCACCATGCTGGACCGAGTTTCAGTGCCGGATAGTGCCCGGCCAGAGGCGCTAATTCACGTGAATAGACTGACTCATCAAGTGTGAAGAGTATTATTGTCAGATTGGTGTTGTTTCCATAACGGTTAAGCAGTTCCTGAAGATTTGACGTATACTCTGTCGCAACAGGTATATCGTTTCCTTTGTCGAACCCGAACTGCTTAAAAAGCTGTTTGTTATGGTTTCTAAAGCATCCCGGATGGATCTGCATGACAAGACCGTCTTCAGTACTCATCTCTGCCATCTGCATAAGCATGTGTGCAGTAAAAAGTCGCACATCCGAAGGGGTGGCGGTTTGTTTTAATGCACGTGTAAATATTACTTCCGCTTCATGCAATGGCAGTTCTTTTGTGAATGGTTCGAAAACGCCATGGTCGGAAGCCTTCGCACCCATATGGATAAAGTAATGACGACGTTCACGGAGCGCATCAATATAATCGCGGTAGTTCTGAATTGTACGATTGGTAAGATCCCCTAACTTTTTAATATTTGCAACCCAGTCGGGATTGCTGATATCGGTCAGGGTATCGGGTCTGAACGATGGAATAATTCTCCCCTGCCAGCCGGAAGTGCGGATTACTTTGTGCTGGTCAAGGGTGTCAAGTGCTGTGTCGGTAGTTGCCAGGACCTCTATATTAAAACGCTCAAAAAGTGTGCGGGGCAGAAATTCCGGAGAATTGATTTTTTCGTTCAATTCATCATAAATTCTCTCAGCGTTTGATGCATCAGGTTTTTCCTTTATGTCAAATATCTGATTAAATTCATAATCAAGCCAGACTCCTGTTGGTGTACCATTAAACAGGTAATAATGTTCAGAAAAAAGCTTCCAGATCTTTTTCGGATCACATTCCGAAAGACCTCCATCAATCCGTGGAATTCCAAGTGATTCTAGGGGGATTCCCTGTGAATAGAGCATTCTGAAAAGGTAGTGATCGGGAATGATAAAAAGTTCCGTGGGGTTTGGAAACGGTTTGTTTTCCGCAAAAATTTTCGGATCAACATGACCATGCGGGCTGATAATCGGAAGATTCTTTATCGTATCATAAATTGATCCAGCATAGTTGCGAACATCAGAATCAGGATCAAAAAACCTGTCGGGATGAAGATTGTAAAATGACATATGTGAGTCCTAAGTTGAATAATTTACAATTAATACATTGGCCGGATGAGGGAAGACAGATTGCAGAGGAATGAGGGTAGATGATGGAGGATAGATGCATAAGACGACTATACTCTTCAGTCTTCCCTTTTCTGCCTATTTGTCGCTATCTTCTGTATACCGTCAACCTCGTTAATATCGTCTATTGCTTGAATTGAGACCTCACCTGGTGTAGTCACACCGCGACCTCTCCCGCAGGAGAGGTATTCATGCCTTTTTAGGGCATGGTGGTAATGTTTGGTATGTAATAATGTGTGCTGATCCCAATCGCGTTTAAAGTTAGAAGTGAGAAGGGTGAAGTGTGAAATAAATAAAGGCCATCAGGCACATTATTTTCACCCTACACTAAATTCACAATTCACAATTCACAATTCACCATTCACAATTCACCATTCACAATTCATCATTCACAATTCATCATTCACAATTCATCATTCACAATTCATCATTCACAATTCATCATTCACAATTCATCATTTTAAAAGTCCAAGTTTGTCAGGTAACCACATGCTCAATGATGGAACATACATCGTGATCAGCAGTATAACCACCATGGTAATGAAAAATGGTATAATATAGCGCATCAGTTTCGACACAGTGGTCCCACCAATACTGCATCCAAGAAACAGGCAGGTGCCTACTGGCGGGGTACAAAGACCTATGCAGAGGTTCATAATCATTATGATTCCAAAATGTAACGGGTGTATTCCGATCTGCTGGAGAATGGGGAGAAAGATTGGGGTGAAAATAAGGACCGCTGGTGTCATGTCCATGAAAAAGCCTACAGCAAGAAGGATTATGTTGATAAGGAGTAGAAGAACAAATTTATTTCCTGATGTGTTAAGTAAGGCAGCTCCAAGATTCTGGGGGACATGTTCTGATGCAAGTACCCATGACATGGCCATACTGGTCCCTATGAGCAGGAAAACTACTGATGTTGTAATGCCGCATTGGAGAAGAATTTTTGGAATGTCGGGAAGTTTAACTTCTCTGTATACAAACACTGCAAGTATAAAAGCATACAGCACTGCAATGGCCGATGCTTCAGTTGGAGTAAACCAGCCAGCAAGAATACCACCCATTACGATAAAAATAAGAAACAGTGAAGGCAATGCCCGCAAAAAGCTGGTGGTAATTGCTTTAAGTGAGGTTGGTTCGCCTTTTCCATAGTTGTTTTTAATTGATATCCACGCACTGACCGCCATCAATCCAAGACCCATTAGAATTCCTGGAATGTATCCCGCAAGAAAAAGCGCTGCAATTGAAACGCCCCCTCCGGTTGCAAGAGAGTAGACAATCATTATATTACTTGGTGGAATAAGTAAACCGGTGGTTGATGCTGTAACAGTAATTGATGTACTGAATTCCCTATTGTATCCGAAACGACTCATGAGAGGTATCATGAAACCTCCGACACCGGAGAGAGCTGCTGTAGAAGATCCGGCGATTGCCCCAAAAAACATACAGGTAATAATATTGACAAAAGCAAGTCCGCCTCTGAATGGACCAACAAGCGCATTGGCCAGATCAATCAAACGTCGTGCGATTCCTCCGTTTGCCATAAGCAGACCGGAAAGAACAAAGAATGGAATTGCAAGAAGTGCGAAACTGTCAATACCTGTAGCTATTCCATGTGCAACAGCCACAAATGCCGGAAGATCGCTCATCGATAAAAATGACAGAACTGTCGCGATGCCCATGCAAAATGCAATCGGTACATTGATCAATATAAGGATTGCAAAACTTACTACTAAGACTATTACTGGCAAGGTCACTGTGCATTCCTTTCGGTTGTCAAATTTTCCGGAATGATAATCTCCGGTTCGTTTGCGATATCGGCAGGAGAACTGATTGTTGTTTTAGATTTACCAGTGATTCGTTCAAACAGCGCTATTACAGAGTATAGTACAATAAAAAAACCACTGACAGGTACTGCTATATACACTATTCCAATTTTTACGTTTAATGCAGGGGATGTCTGATTAAGCTGCAGTGTACTCATCACAAGGTCTATTCCGCCAATGATCATTACAAACAAAGAAAACAAGGCTACTAAAAGAAAAACAGTCATTTCGGTTACTGTTTTAATCTTTGCGGGAAGCTTTGAAACAAAATAGTCAATTCCCAGATGTGCTCCGCGTCCAAGCGCTATTGCAGCGCCCAGTAGTGAGACCCAGATGAGCATAAAAACAGCAAGCTCTTCAGTCCATTTACTTGGGTTTTTAATGATAAGTCGTGAAAAAACCTGCCAGAGGACATCAAGTACGAGAATCCCCATGACGAGTATTACAAGAGATTCCAGGAGGCGATCCAGATATTTTTTAATTACTCCAAACATGCTTACTGCACCTCCTGTATCTGCTTGATTAAATCACCGATTTCAGTACCCTCAAATTCCTTCCAGACACTTTGAACCGATTCCTGAAACAATTTCTTATCGGGAACGATTACCGTAACTCCTGCCTGTTTGACTGTTTCCATATCTTTCTCTTCGGCCTCAGCCCAGATTTTCCTCTGAAATTCAACCGATTCATCAATAGCTTCCTGTAAAATTTTCTGGAATTCGGGGGTGAGATTATTCCAAACTCTTGTACTGATAACCAAAATATCGGGAAGTCTGGAATGATCATCAAGTGTGTAAAATTTGCATACCTCATAATGACGCGAAGAACGATATGATGGGGTATTGTTTTCCGCAGCATCAACGACACCCTGTTCCAGTGATGTATACAGTTCACCCCAGGGCATCGGGGTAGGGGAGCCGCCCATGGCGGAGATCATCTTCATTGACATTGCGCTATTCATGACACGTATTTTCATACCTTTGAGATCTGTGGGGCTGTGTATCTCTTTTTTAGAATAAAAACTCCGGGAGCCAGCATCATAATAGCAGAGCCCCCGTAAACGATTCGATTGACCTGCAAGAAGGAGCTCTTTTCCCAGTGGACTTTTGAGCACCTTCCAGTAATGTTCACTGTCTCTGAAAAGGTAGGGGATACCGAAAATCTTCATTCTGGGCACAAACCCTTCCATTGGAGCTACTGAAACTTTTGTCATTGCGAGAAAGCCGAGTTGAAGGGCTTCCATGCACTCTTTTTCATTTCCGAGTTGTTCACTGGGAAAGATCTCGACACTCAAACGCCCATGCGATTTCTCAAGAACCCTGTCAGCCATGTATTGCATCGCTATGTGAACAGGATGGTTGATATCCAGACTGTGAGCAAGTTTTAATATGACTGTTCTACTGGTGCCGTTCTGTTTGTTGCATCCCGCAACCAACAGGGCAATCACAAGAAATGATAACTGAACTGTTTTTTTTACCATTGAATATCACTCAGTTGAATTGAAAAAGCCTTAAATTCAGGCTCCTTAATGCCTTCAGGAATCTTTTTAATATAAAACAATGCAGCCATTTTTGTGTTATTTTTAAATATAAAATGTTGTTACTACTCAGGAGTCAGAATACAGTATCCAGAATTCAATAGAATAAGACCATGAAAGAGCGCGATTTTATCATGATGCAATGATTTACTACACGTTTTCTTTACTTTTTTCTCTTATTCTGACTCCTTCCCGAGTCCGGGATGGATACCTGCTGAGTAGTAACAATGTTTTACTCATCTATCTGTGAAATAGATAACGCTAACACATTTGAAGTTTGAAGTGTGGAGTTAGAAGTTTGAAACAAAGAAAGACAACACCCTTCCTCCTTCATCCTTCCTCCTTCATCCTTCCTCCTTCATCCTTCCTCCTTCACCCTTCTTTTCTATTGAATTTTTAAGGGCTTTTCTTATATTATGAGGACATTTAAGGTATTATTCAAAGAAATGGTAATCTTACCGGATTGAACTATATGGAAAAAGAAAAAAATCATACGGCAGTGCTTCTCATCCATTGTCCCGATAAACGGGGTATTGTTGCATCGGTAACCGATTTTCTTCATAAAAATAATGGAAATATTATTCATCTGGACCAGCATGTTGATAAAGATAACAATGTTTTTTTCATGAGAGTTGAATGGGAACTTGGCGGCTTCAACATTCCCGTACAGGAAATTATGAAGTACTTTCAATACTCCATAGGAACTTCTTACAACATGCATGCAGAACTCAGGCTCACAGAGAAAAAAATGAGAGCTGCCATTTTTGTTTCAAAACTTTCTCATTGTCTTTATGATCTGCTCTCTCGTTTTGTCTCAGAAGAGTGGAAAATTGAGATACCTGTGATTATCAGTAATCATACCGTTCTGGAATCGGTTGCAAAACTATATGGAATAGATTTTTATCATGTTCCTGTTGATACAAGTAATAAATTACTTCAGGAGCAAAAAGAGTTAGAGCTGTTAAAAAAATACGACATTGACTTTGTGGTACTTGCCCGTTATATGCAGGTGTTATCAGGCGATTTGATCAAATCATTTGCAAAACCGGTCATCAATATACACCACTCTTTCCTTCCGGCATTTCCAGGAGCAAAACCGTATCATTCAGCTTTCGAACGAGGGGTGAAATTGATAGGCGCGACAGCCCATTATGTTACAACAGAACTTGATGCCGGCCCGATAATCGAACAGGATGTTGCACGGGTTACCCATAAACATTCTGTCCAGGATCTTATACGAAAGGGTAAGGATGTTGAAAAGATGGTACTTGCACGGGCAATCTGGCATCATGTCAATCATATGACACTGGTTTATAAGAATAAAACTATCGTATTTACATGAACCGGTGGTGAGCATGTATTGTGAATTCTGGCTTCTAAGTTGTAATTTATTGTCTTTATTATGGACTGCAAAAGCGGAATGTGTTGGTTTGGAAGATTTTTGCGACGTCGGGAGACTGGTGAACCCACACTTAGATGCATCTGTTGTCGACGGAATTGATTTGTTAAACACTCCAATTTGTTAATAGATTTGTCTATAGCAAATAGATTACTGATGTGGCACATGCCTTGATGCTGTGCGTTATAAATATTTGAGGGCAGCTGGCTGGTTTGCAAAATTTGCAGAATTCAGTAGCACGGCCTTTGGTACGTGCTACTGTTATAATTGTCAGTATCATTGGTATTCAGTAGAGTCAATTTTTAATGCCGAACTTGTAAACTGTTAACTGATGGTAATGTTCCCCGGGATTAAGAATCGTAGAGGGGAAACTTTTCTGATTGGGGGAATCAGGGAAATGCTGTGTTTCCCAGCAGAAACCGAAATGCTTTTTAATTACGTTACCATTTCTGTCTTTCAGAGAACCATCAAGAAAATTACCGGTATAAAATTGCATTCCAGGTTCCGTCGTGTACGCATCCATGCATCTTCCGCTTTCCGGATCGTATACAGAACCGGCGAATGACAGAATGCTGCCTGATGATTTGTTCAGGACAAAATTGTGATCGTATCCGCAAGCTTTTTCAATATCCTGTCCAATAGCTTTTGCTTTCCTGAAATCAAATACCGTACCTTCAACCAGCGGGTTTTTACCGGTAGGAATCGCATCGTTATCAACTTCGGTGTAGTTATCAGCATTAACTAACGCAATGTGATTGAGTACATCGCTTTTGCAGCCGCTGAGATTGAAGTAGCTATGGTTGGTAAGGTTGACTACAGTAGGAGTATCTGTCTGTGCGGCGTAGGATATTCTGATTTCATTATTATTTGTAAGAGCGTAGGTGACTTCAGAGGTAAGATTACCGGGGAAACCTTCTTCCATATCTTTACTGATATAGGTGAGTTTGACACCGGCTTCATTGCTGGTCAGGTACGATTCGCCTTTCCAGATCACCTTGTCAAATCCTCTGATACCACCATGGAGGGTATTGGGCCCGTTATTAGCTGCCAGTCGATACTCTTTTCCATTGATTGTGAAAAGCCCCTTTGCAATCCGGTTTGCATAACGGCCGCAGATAACACCAAAGAACGGGTGTGGATCGAGGTATTGCTGAAGATTATCAAACCCTATTGTGATATCCGCCATTTCGCCTTTCTTATCAGGACAGACGATAGATGCAAGGGTTGCACCGTATGTTGATACTTTGATACTCATGCCTTTACTGTTTTGGACTGTAAAAAGATGAACATTTTCATCACATGGTGTTTTTCCGAAAATTGTTTGCTGGATATTCATGGACTACACATCTCTGGTTAAAGTTTAAAAGTTAAAAAAGACACGGCCACAGGGACCGCATCTTTTCGGGTCTTAAGGGGTCATTTTTTATTGTTTCAAAACGTTAATTGCTTTTGTCAGTATACCGCCTCTTGTTTTCAGACGAATAATATACATTTTAGAACTTACTGTATTTTCGTGAATCGTCTTTCCATTCCAGATAACAGAATGACTTCCCGCAACCATCTCCCGGTGCAGTATTGTACCGATCTTAGATCCGTTAAGATTCAGGAGTTCGATGGAGACCGGGCCGCTCTTATCGACACTGAACCGTAAGGTACTTCCCGAACGCAAATGAGAGGTATGCAGTGAAAGAGAATAGGCTGGAACTATAGCCCGAAGATCATGTATACCGACTGCTGTTTCAAATACTTCGATTTTAACACCATCAGGACCAATTTGAACAGGTGACCCAAGCGTTATACGAATATTTTTTTCATAGGCGGAACCTTCAGTCTTGACAGTAATATCCGAAACCGTTGCACCATTATGAGTGATACGTACCCCGGGATCTTTTTTTCCGGTATTGTTTTTTACAACAAATTCTTTGATTGCTACTGGTTTATCATAAGAAACATTGATCAGTTGAGTTCGTTCACCCTCTTTTGTTTCATCATAATTGAGCGTACCCAGAGCACTGGGGTTGAGAAGTAACCCTTTTTCAATCTTCTGGTTCATACTTGATAACAATCTGGGTCTGATCCAGAGCCGCTGGTTTGCGTTGTCAATCAGATAGCCGAGCATCTGGAAATAACTGCGCCAGACTGTGGGGCCTGTCATATAGGATGCATACTGGGATTTATTGGACCCTTTATCTTTTCGTAAGGTCTGCCAGAAAACCATGTCCGGAGCATTTTTGTAATAATACTCATGATCCCAGCCATGTATGATCATTGCGGAATCTGCTTTACCAAGAGCCGTGTTGACACCGCCCCAGTGATCACAGGTGTAAAAACCCCACTTACCCAGTTTCCTGCGCAGAGGTTCAACGTCCGCCCCACTTTCTTCAGTTCGTGTGGGATAATAGGCCCATAACTTTCTATTTGCATCGGTTACAAAGTCACTATCCATTACAGGCTCGAAACAGAAGTAGTTTGCCCAGCTGTATCCGGCAACATCACCTTCTGAATAATCTTTTCCAGTTGCAAATTTGGGAGCATTGGCAAATTTTGTCTTGAACTCAGTCCGGGCTGTTTCGTAGTAGCCACGGTATTGAGTAGCTGTAGCTGTGTCACCACAAAATTTTGCGATTTCAGAAACCGCAAGATAGCAGGGGAGTACGATCGAACCGTTATACTCCGGACATGTATTAAATGTATTACCACCATCGTTGCTTTCATCGTAGGTACTATGGCAGTTAAGCGGTAGTTTTGATCCCTCACCACACTGGGTAAGGATACGCTGTGCTGTTCTTTTAATATCGGGTAGATAGGATGTTATCGAATCTCTGTTTCCTGTAGCAAGCATGAGTTCGTATGCTTTGAAAATGAACATCACATTAAGATCTGCCCATGTATTGGTATTCTGAACCCCGTTTACCTTAAACCACCAGTAATCGTTCATATTGTTGCTGCCTTTAAGAGGACAGACAAATCTGGCACGATCTTTATCTGCGTGGCTGTGAAAATTAGAGATACCTTTATTAAAATCGTGATGAATCTGGCCGGGAAAATCGTTTCGCGCTGTGCTGCGCCAGTAATTCAATTCTTTCCACTGCACTTCAGGCCAGTTAAATGTATAGAACAGAGCTGCGTGCTGCCCCTGGTCGATTGTACCAATAATACCATAAAGGCCTTCCCAAAATGCAAGGCGACCATCCTGGGTAACCTGTGAGTTATGAATCAGGGGATAGGTATTGTTAAGCAGTCTGTCTTTGTACCAGTCTGGAAAGTTAGATGCCATGGTACGGTTTACAAAAGATGTGATACCTGTTTTGACCAGATCAAATTTTTCTCTTCCGAAAGCTGAAACCTTTTTGGAATCTGAAAAATTGTTGTGATACCAGTAATTCTCTTTCCCATCCCAGCCAGGGTAATACGATGTGCTTGTTGTTTCAAAATGTCGCCACCATGAGAGGGTGAATTTAAAATGAACCGTTGCTCCCGGTGCAATGGAGCATTTAGCTGCAACCATGTTTCCATCGGTGTTTGCCAGCGTGCCGTTTGTAGTAAATGTGCCTACTGCTCCGGAACTGTATACCGGCGACGATGCGTCACAATCGACAGCAAGGTAAGCGTTGTCTTTTTCGCCTGAGAAACTGATCGCCTGAGTTCCATCAACTGTTCCACTCGCAGCACCACCTAAAAGGCCACCATTTGCAAATTCCATTGCAGCTGCGATATCTACTGCATCGGCACTCCCGTTAGTTGCTTCAATGTCAAAAAATGCAAGAGGGGAGGTCGCAAGTTTGAAATTCTCCGGATTATCGCCTGGGTTATAAGGCCCAAAAGCGGTTAGTTTGAAGGTGATACCTTTCAGGGCTGCAAAATTTGCCAGATAGACAGGACACCTTGCATCTTCATCGGTTGTTTTAGCTCTCTCAACAGCTTCTCCGCCGGCAAAAAAGTAAAAACCGCTTGATGCAATCTTTCGGGTTGTGTAATCGGCCCCATCCCAACCGCTGGAAGCTGCCGGTGGTACTTTACCGCTGGCACAGAAATTACCTGTGAGTGCGTTATACTTTACGTAACCGGTTCCCATGCCTCCAATCGGAGTTCCCCGTGTACCTTTGAGTGCAAACACAGAAGACGAAATAACAGCCAGAAAAACCAGTGTTCTTTGGATATAGAGTGACATGACATTCCCCCAATTTAAAGTCAAAAAATACCCTCTAAGGTAAGAATATGTGATCGTTTAAATAATATAAATTAAGAGAGAATTATATGTGACTTTAAATATTCAATAATCCTGTATATGCTGATAAGATAAGAGAAACGGTACTTTAAGGCAATTAAATTGAGTGTTTTGATTTGTAGTGTTGATATATTAATGTATCTTGAAGTAAGTGTTTGGAGTGAACGATAGCTGAGTTATCTGTAGACATTTTCGTGGGACAATACAGTTTAGGAGGTTATGGTTATAGATGATGCCTTGCCTTAATTGTAAGGCAAGGCATCTGTAACGTTAAATTACACTTTGGTAAGTCGTTAGAGGTGATATTGCAGTTTGATAAACCAGTGCCAGTTGGTGCTCTTTCTCAACGACTGTTCCGTATATTGATGAGATTCCGCACTGTATGTCTCATAAATCACGTGGTCGTTAGCAAACAAGGCAATAATATCGAACTTGCTTATACTCTTTTTGATGTACAGAGACCATTTCCAATTATCGTCATCACGGTAAATTTTACGCCATTTTTCTTCTGAAGGGTAGAATGGTTTTGGTGTTGGAGGCTGAGCTTGACTGTATCCCCACCAGTCATTAGCATAGGGGTATTTGCAATATTCCACCTCAAAGTTAAACAGGTCAAGAATCTTGAATGTCGGAATATTGATACCAAGCATAAGAGGAATTCTGTTAGCCAGAGAGGGAACTATCACTGTATCGTTAGCGTAATAGTCGGGATCTTTGAAACCAACGATAGCACCTTCCGCATAAATTTTAAGATCCTCTTTACCGAACAGATCAATGTCGCCAAATAATTTTTTAGGATCAAATGAGACATATGCATGGAGTTTCTGCCCCTGTAATGTCAATGTTGAATCACCAAGTATGGAACGCATGGCTATACTTTTTGTTAAACTGTCGTTAATCGGTATAAAACGATCAAAACAGAGCCCTGCCTTGGCTTCTACAAGCTTATCGGGATGAGAATAACCAGCATAAATAGACAAATTCATATCAAAGAATGGCGACCTTTGAGTAGCAGAGTTGAGAATCGATCCAACCATCAATTGATCATCAAGGAATCCGGCTTCCATTCTTATAGCCATCAGATTTGAATAAATGTAATCAGGCTTGGTTTGCAGATTGAAAGGATAAGCTGCCGACCGGTACATGTAGTTACCGAGGTTTTTTACTTCCGGATTAAAAGCGTATTCAATCAATCCAGCTTCTGCCAGTAGAGATGAGAACACATTATCAAACTTGAAATTGAAAGTACCAACAGCCTGCGGCATGGAGGGACGGTATTGTAATTTATACGTCTCCTTCATAATGGTACTTTCACGAATAATTGGAAATGAACTTGATACTTCAAGGCTTAACTTTGTGGTAAACCATTCAGTCGGTCGGGATGTCGCATTAAGTCTTCCACTGTAAAAGTTCATCCAGTGGTTTGTTATTGAGTTCGCTCCGCTTCTACCATACGCATATCCTTTAACAACCTGACCAAACATAATATTGCCATCACCGGAAAAGCTGATTTTACCAATCTCATCGGATTCATCAGCAAAGGCGCAGCATGCCATGAGCATTACAGATGCCGCCAAAGTAAATTTTTTAATCATGAACTAACTCCTTATTCAAAATAGTATTATTAAACTAGTTATTGATTCCTGCGTTAACTACTTTGCAGACTGTTCCACCGGAAGTTTTAAGGCGTAACATACCCATTACAGTACCGATGTTCTTACCTTCACGTGTCTTACCATCCCAGACAAACGAGTGGCTTCCTTCTGCACGTATCTGCTTCATAAGAGTCCCGATTTTAGCACCACTGAGACTGTATAACTCTATTGTGACCTCACCTTTTTTATCTGTAGTGAAAGAGATCTGTTTTCCGGGACGAATTGAAGATGAGGCTATTGATAATGATCTACCTGCTTTTTTCAGTCCGTATTTTACAGATGTATTATCATTGATCTGAAGACCTTTAGGTCCGATCTGGATTGGATCCTTGAGTTTGATTCTTATGTTTTTTTCAAGACCCCAGTCATCAAGGGACACAGTGAAACCTTCAAGGGCCTGCCCGTCGTTTCTGAGGGATACTTTTGGGTCCTGTGTATTTGACGGGTTACTGAGAATAATCTCCTTCACGGTAACAGGCGTCTCATAATTGATTAAAACCTTTACTTCACTTGCGTTACTTTCATCGTAGTTAAGCGTACCCCATCCTGTAGGATTTGGAAGTGCTGCATTTATGATTTTTTTGTTCATTTCAGAGGGTAGTTTTGGTCTTATCCATAAACGCCCATTTGCTTTGTCAAGCATGTAACCCATGAACTGAAAGTATGATCTCCACACATTTGGTGCGGTCATATAGCTGCTGTAAACATCACCACCGATCATATTATTGAAAAGTGTCTGCCAGAAGACAACGTGAGGAATTTCATCGTAATACAATTTATGATCGAGCTTGTGGATCGCCAGAGCTTCATCAGGTTGATTGATTGCAGTAAGGGCCCCACCAAGGTGGTCATAAGTATAGAGATGCCACTCACCCAGTTTCTTTCTCGGATCTGATTGAGTCGAATAAATTTCCCTTGCGTTCTTGCAGCCTATTTCAATAAATGCTTTTTCCATTATTGGCTCAAAACAGAAATAATTTGCCCAGGCGTATGCCGCAACGTTAGCTTCCTGCCACAATCTGGCCTGTCCACCGACAGTACCGAAATTGTCATTGAAAAACTTCTCTTTGTATTCTTTTTTTCCTCTTTCAAACTGGTCGTGAAATTTCGTAGCGGTTGCCTCATCTCCAACCAGTTTTGCCATCTCTTCCATTGCTTTATATGCAACAATCGCGGTTCCACAGGCATATTCCGCAAAAGCAAAAGTGTGATCACTGTCATAACTTGAGGTGCTTTTAAGAGGTATGGATGAATTAGCCTCCTCAGCCTGTGTAACCAGACGGTTTGCGGTTAAAAGAAGTTTGGGAAAAAACTTTTGAAGAGAATCGACATGTCCGGTTACGGTTACCAGTTCGTAAAATTTGAAGATAAGCATTGCGTTCAAATCAGACCAGTCGGTTGCATCACGATCCCAGAAATAATCCTGTCTGTCGAAATGATCCCAGGGTGACATAAAACGACTATCTGCAGGGATAAAAGCCTGTTGTGGACTGATGTTGAAGTCGTGGTGAATCTGACCAACAATCTTTTCACTGGAATACATATTTGGGTATTGGAACTGATTTCTGAGCCAGTATTCTGCTTCTTTCCACTGGTTATGGGGCCAGTTATGTGTATACCAGATTGCTGCATGCTGTCCCTGGTCGATAGTACCAAGAATTCCATAGAGACCCTCCCAGTAGGCTGCTCTTCCATCTTTTGTCCATACAGAATTGTGGATCAACGGGTAGTTGTTGTTCAGGAGTCTGTCTTTGTACCAGTAAGGGAAATTGGAAATCATAACCCGATTTACCAGAGAATTGATACCTTCTCTTATTTCATCGAATTTCTCCATACCGTAATTAGCAGCTTCTTTTGAATTGCTGTAAAAGTTATGGTAGTAGTAATTATCTTCGTCATTTTTTCCGTTGCTGTACCTATCAGATCCTGAAATGAATGTTCTCCACCAGGAAATAACAAACTTGAGGCGGACTGTTTCACCAGCTGCAAGGTTGCACTTTGCAGCAACACAGTTACCATCAGAATTGGAAAGAACTCCGGTTGTCAAAAAATCACCCATTGCACCAGCACTATAAACAGAGCCTTCTTTGCTTGACCCGGTCATAAGATAGGCATTGCCAGTGTTATCCGGGTAACTTGTCACATCATTAAATTTGGCATCTCCAAAAGAAACAGCTCTGTTGTCAGCGTCCGGTACTCCACTCTCTTTTCCACCAAGAAGACCTGAAATTCCAGTGGATTTGTTTGCAAATTCCAGAGCTATTGCGACATCTGTTGCAGAAGAACCTTCATTCGTTACAGTGAATTCGAAAAATGCAATCGGAGAAGATGCTGTTCTGCAGATCGGATCTTTATCTCCTGGAACAGTGGGACCAAATGCCTTCATGGAAAAATTAACATTGTTGGTCTTTCCGAATTCAGCTGAATATAAAGGTAATTTCGCATCCTCTTTATCTGTTTTTGCTTTTTTGACGGATGTTCCACCTGCAAAAAAATGAAAACCACTGCTGGTCGACATTCTTACCGGATATTCAGACGCCATGTCGCTCCCGGATGGAGGAATACGGCTGCTGGTTGCAAAATCTCCCGTCTTTGCATCAAATTTGATGTATCCGGTTCCCATACCACCCAATGGTGTTCCTCTGGTTCCTGGCACCGCAAACAGGTTGGTGGCAAATACACTCAGTATCGCACCTGTAGCAGCCAATTTTAGAAAATGACGCTTCATTGATCCTCCTCGTTTAATGGATATTATTAATAAATGAATTTAATCGATAAAATAAAAATCGTGTAGTTAACAATAGTTATTATTACAGACCTTATAAATATATTTAGTTTTTTTCATAATGGATACAATAAAACTTGAACCAACAATTTAACAATTATAACGTCATATCGAACTTTTGAAACGTATCTTGTAGAATCAGTTGTTGTACAGAATATTTCTGAACCATTTTCACTTTATGTAAGATATGAAAACCTTTATAATGAGACAATGTTTAATGATTAATTTTGTTTAAAAGTTGATACAATCTTATATCAGAGAATGTTAAAAAATAAAGATTTGAACAATTTCTACTGGAAACTCACCCGGGTTATTTCAAAGAACTATCTACAATCTACCATTTTTTTGATAATCCTGCAGGTGTCATTTTAACTTTCCGCTTCAGTCTGGTCAGCAAAAAGACATGTAACCTATTGATTTTAAGTGAAATTGATCTCTAATATGTCGTGCGATTATATTTTTAGTCAGCGGTCATCCGTATGTAGCCTTTTTTCTGTAAGATTGAAGGGGGATCAGAAAAGACCACCGAATACATTAAATGGTATCTGTTACAATTCTTAAATAAGCTCATGATGAGCGTAATTTTGCGTATTTTGAACAGGTACTTGCTCAAAAAAAAGCCTGAAATGGAAATCTGTTTTCCATTTCAGGCAATAAGATCAGACTTTTAAAAAGAACAGAAATCAGCCAACATACATCTGATCGAATGCTTTCTGTGCATCAACCAGAGCAGCACGCATCATATCTTCAGCTTTTGCAGTTTCCCGATTTGCAAGAAAATTCATGAGTTTTTTGACATCGAGGCCGGCTGCAGCTTTATCGCATGCTTCCCATGAAAGAACGCTTCTGATCACGCGGTCGATAGCCTGTGCTTCATTATCGTATGGGCGAGGCTGCATGTCATGACCCTTCCAGCGGCTGTAACCACCCGCACTCTGGATTACTCCTGCAAGTGCGATATTCATACCGTTTACGCGGGTACCATGGTCGATATCGTATTTACCGGGACCGCCAAGAATGATTCCATCATTGTAACCCTGGCTGTTAAGATGCATGTGAACAAGTGCATCGTTGTCAATTTCTTCAACGGTGTCATAAACAATATCCAATCCGATCATTTCTGAATGACCGAACTCTTTATTGACACCTTTTTTCTTTTTGGAAACACCGAATTCTTCCTGAAGTTTATTCCAGAAAACAATCGCACTTGCAACTGTTGGCAGTAACATGGCAGGATGACCTTCGTTTGGTTTCGGTTCGACTCCCATGTAAAGCTCGCCACCTTTTTTCTCTTCATATTTGCAGAGTCCTGCGATACTTTCTTTAAGGTTCTGATACATCTGGCGAATACCTACAGATGCAATATCATATCCATAAGAACCGTTCCAGAGCACAAAACAGGGTACTACAGTTTTATGCCATGCTTTTTTGAGAGGGCCATAAGCCAGATCAACTGTTTTATTGCCGAGGTCACGTGCTGCGTTCATTTCGTTAGGGTCAAGAGAACAAACACCACCGTATGCAAAATGAGAGTGTGCTCCCGGAGTGATCATTGCAAGAGATATCTTTGCATCGATAAGTGCATCTGCAACTGCCGGTGCGGATTTTTCATCGATTTCACTGTCGTAGTGAACTTCATAACCCAGTTCAATATTATCTGGAAGACGAGGTGCAATTTTTTCTTTGATTATTTTGATTGATCTTACGGCATCCATTTCGCTCCAGTCTTTACGCATATCACCTGGGACGAATCCACCCTTGCCAGCATTGAAAGTCCAGCGACAAATACTATGTAGTGATTTTTGAGACATGTTTGGCCTGCTCCTTTATAAAAAGTTAATGTTGAAGAAAATTATCATCTAAAGAAATTATTTTTTCCCATTGGTCTGTTCGATCTGATTCTTGCAGATCGACATCCACTGCGCATAAGCATCAGCATATTGAGCAGAGAGTGTGGGGTCTGGTTCGATACGTTTTACGACAGAAAGGCTCTCAAAAGCCTCCTGCGGTTTTTTATAAATTCCGGCTCCTATACCAGCACCGCGTGCTGCACCTTGTGCCCCATCTGTATTGTAAAGCTCGACGGTATTGTTGGCGACAGTTGCAAAGGTTTCTGCAAACAGCCTGCTTTTGAACATATTCGCATCACCGGCCCTGATAACACTGTTGTTAAGTCCCATCGATCTCATGATATCGATACCGTTCATCAGCGCGAAGACAATGCCTTCCTGAGCGGCTCTAAGAAGGTGTGAACGGTTATGGCGGGTAAGGTCAAGACCGTGCATCGATGCATTAATTGACAGGTTGCCAAGTGTCCTTTCTGCACCATTTCCAAATGGAAGAATTCTGAGACCATCACTGCATGCTGGTGCACTTTGCGCCTCTTTATCCATTGCACCATACGAAATCGGAGTATCACTCCAGCTTCCGAGAAGGTTCTTTATCCAGCGATTTAAAATGCCGGTACCATTAACACATAATAAAATACCGAGTCGGCGTGCTTCTGTTGTACTGTTAACATGAAGGAAGGTGTTAACTCTGCCGGCTACATCGTATGCTGTTTTATCCGTTACTCCGTATACTACCCCGGATGTACCAGCTGTTGCAGCGATTTCCCCCGGTTCGAGAACATTGAGAGAAAGTGCATTGTTGGGTTGATCACCAGCTCTATACGATACTGGAATACCCTCTTTTAATCCTAAAAGTGTCGCAGCGGCAGATGTCAGAGTACCCTGAATCCCGAATGTCGGAACTATATCCGGTACAAGCCCGGGGTTGATACCGTAATGGTTCAGGAGAAACTCTGCTTTGTTATTATCCTTGAAATTCCAGAGAATACCTTCTGAAAGCCCCGATGCTGTTGTTGATACAACGCCGGTTAGCTTGAGGGCTATGTAATCTCCGGGAAGCATGAAATATTTAACTTTTGAATAGAGATCTTTACGGTTTTCAACAACCCATTTAAGTTTTGATGCTGTAAAATTACCAGGCGGGTTTAGCAGATTTTCCATACATTTGCCCTCACCAAGTTCGGCAAGCGCCTTCTGACCGATCTGGACTGCACGACTGTCACACCAGATAATCGAGTTATAAAGAGGCTGCAGATCTTTGTCGAGTATAACCAGTCCATGCATCTGATAGGAGATACCAACTGCTTTAATATCATGCATATTAATTTTCGCAGTTGCCTTTAATTGTCCTGTTGCTGCCTGTATGTGACTCCACCAGGTTTCGGGGTGCTGTTCTGCCCAACCCGCTTGTGATGCAATTATCTCAAGCTCGGTTGAATCAGGTGATGTTGCAGATGCAACAACTCTTCCCGTCGAAACTTCGAGTATGGAAGCTTTGACTGAGGAACTGCCAATATCGTATCCCAATAAATAACCTTCAATACCCATGTTGTACTACTCTCAACTTTCAGGTGTGAATATGGCACCAGTAAAAAGTGTTATGAAAAAATGTATGAAGTAAAAATATACCAAAAAAAAAATTGTATATATGGTAAAAAATTAATATAGTTTTATATTGCGATATAAATATATATCAAAATGGGAGCGGAAATGGAAAAACAGAAACCTGGTATCAAACGAGCAACTGATTTTTTGTTAAATATCGTGCGACCGAAGTGCTGCGATGGGCTACTCCCTTCGATTCGAATGCTTGCGAAATCATCCGGTGTATCATTTGTAACAATGTGGAAAACCGTGAAATTGCTGACTGAATCCGGGCAGATTACCAATGGACCTGATGGAAATCGGTTTGCACTGGACAGTGAGAGAAATAGAACAGTGGATGCAGATGTTGCTATCAGTGAATCATATTCTTTTTCTGAAAACGAAATACACATTGGTATACAGCAGAGTATTACCGATAAATTGTATAAGGATATAGTGTCCGGAAGATTTACAACTAATGAGAAGTTGCCATCATGTAAAGAGATGCAGCTTTTGTACGGGGTCTCATTTACAACGCTCAAAAAATCGCTGTCGCTTCTGGTCGAGGAGCAGATTCTTGAACATAGAAGTAATGGTTATTATATTCCATCCTTGACCGGTAGCACTGGACATGCGCGAATTGTTGCGATTGGGTGCGGCTGGGAAAGTGGTAAGATTTGGGTTGATTATCAGGATAAAAATTATTTCAGAACAGTTGAATCGGAATGTATCCGGATGAATGTGCAGCTTGATGTCGTTGTTCATTACAGAAATCTTGGACGATTGCAGTTTTCCCATAGCGCAACAAGTAAAGAGTATGATCTTGAGGACCGAACGATTCTGGGGTATATTTTTATCGTTGCTAATCTTGACAGTAATCCTGAGGAAGTTCTTGAACGCCTGGTACGGCTGCGCAGAAATGTTGCGGTACTCGATGTCGTTGGCGGATGGAATATTCCACAATGTGCCCGTGGTAACAGACACGTTCAGTTCTTTACAACGACAGCATCACAGCTTCCGGCAAAAAGGGTTGCACAGTATCTTTTAAGTAAAAAACATCAGAAAATTGCATTTTTTTCACCATTTCATAAAGCACTCTGGTCGAAGAGACGACTGATAACATTGGATGAAATGTTCAGCAGGGCAGGGTTTTCAGATGGTGTTCTTAAGTTTGTTCATGACAAATTTGCCTACCAATGGGATTATCTCAATAAAAACGAGCAGAATGAGGATTTACGGGGATTGATAAGCGAATATACTCAGTGGAAAAAAGAGACTCGCGGGACGGTCTTTAAAAAATTCGGAAATTCAGGATACAACATTGTCAAATATATCACTGAGTGGAATTGTGCAAGTAATGAAATCTACGAAAAGATGCGACCCCTGTTCGAAAAAGCACTGGATGACAAGAGTATTTCTGCCTGGGTAATGGCAAATGATTTTACTGCAACTATGGCTATAGATTATCTCAAGGAACGATCTGTAAAGATTCCGGAAAATCTCTCCGTCATCTCTTTTGACAATACCATTGATGCAATGGAGTATCAGTTAACATCCTACGATTTCAATAATTCCGGAATCATTTCAGTGATTTTACGCTTTATCCTTGCACCTCATACGGTAAAAAAAGGACGAAAAGACGGCTGTATTGAAGTCGATGGTGCACTGGTGGTACGCAGATCGGGGTAATACAGAAAAATAATGGTTGAATTTGTAGCTTTTTTCAGGTATATTACATAATGTTGATCAACTTACTTACTATTCTGTTTTTACCCTGAAAAATGGAACATTCAGAAAGTCTGAATTACTTTAATGATGAGGGCTGTCCACTACAATGAAACTATCTACCCGCTGCAGATATGGAACCAGGGCGATGATTGAACTGGCCAGAAATTATTCAAAAGGACCTTTAAAGAGGGATGAAATTGCTAAACGGGAGGGTATTTCATCGAGTTACCTTGAAAACATTCTCATTTCCCTGAAATCCAGGAATCTTATCAGGACTATCAGAGGTGCTAACGGAGGGTTTTCACTTATGGATTCTCCTGAAAAAATAACCATGTATGATGTGGTAACTGCACTTGAAGGGCCTGTTGAGCCTATACATTGCATAGAAAACAGTGAACAGTGTGTCCGTACAGAAAATTGCGTTTCGAGAAAATTCTGGATGAGCTTTAACGAAATTCAGGTTAATAAACTAAAGTCTACTTCACTACAGTTACTTCTTGACATGGAAAAAGAGCAGGGTGATTACAGCATATAGGATTTTTGTTTTACGGATTCGGTTTCTGAATCAATTAACAAGAGGTGGGGATACCTCGCTTATCATGAATAAAGTAATCGCCGGAATAATGTTTTATACGACGAGTGTTAACCCTTCAGGAATCCAGGAAGGAAAGCGGGATGCCAAAAATTTTTCATTCTAATGAACTGAATTTTGCTAGTGGCCCATTCAACAGAGAGCCATTCGGGTTGTTGACAGCTCTGCCGTATCTTTGTAAACAGGCTGATTCCAGACATCTTGTATTTGACATCAGAAAGCTTCCTCCAGGTGAGTATTCCTTTCCGTATCATTATCATCGATCTGCTGAAGAGGCAATGTATATTATCTGCGGTTCGATGACTGTCAGGACAAAAAATGGTTTTCAAATTGTCAATACCGGGGATGTTCTTTTCTTTGAAACCGGTGAACAGGGAGCGCATCAGTTTCTTAACCATACCAGTGATGCATGTACCTATTTTGATGTAAAGACTTTTTATGAATTGGATATCGTCGTGTATCCTGATTCCGATAAACTTATGATTTCAAAATACAATGAAGTATTCAACATCCGGGATCAGGAGGAGTATTTCAGTGGTGAAGCTGACATCACTAATGTATGGAAAAATCTTCAGGGTGGTAAATCCTCCAAGGCACCCAGAGAAAGTGATTTTTAAATCTAAATAGTCTCATAATACAATACAAATTTTTTCATTTCGGTATCGGTATCGGTATCGGTATCGAAATGCGCATTAATTGAGGATCGATCCCGATTCCGATGCCGACAGCGACCCCGATAACCTTCTGCCGCCGCATAACCACCCTTCAATTAAGGAAAATTGAGACTTCAGCAGGCAAATGCTGACACCAGGGTGACTGTTATTCAATTGACCGAGCAAATCTCTTTCCCATTTCGTATCCCTGTTTGTATAGTTCAGGTGTTACCTGGCCTGGAAATTCAAGGCCTTCAAGAATCTCCCATTTTAATCCCTCTGTGATTTCGTTAACTTTTTTAAGCGCCCCTTTGCTCCAGCCGTAACTGCCAAAGTAGATTGCTTTTTTATTTTTGACAGTTTTAAGTTTTGCTTTTTCAAGTGCTGCCTGCATGTAGGGAAAAAGAGATACTTCGTAGGTTGGAGCACCGATTACCACACCTTTGTTTTTCCACAGTGAGGGAAGCATGTAACTGACATGTGTTCTTGCGACATCATAAATTTCCGGATGAATCCCGCCATCGCTGATTCCCTGAGCTACAGCATTCATCATTGTTTCCGTGTTACCGTACATTGATCCGTAAAGGAGTGTTACCCCTTTCTCTCCACCGCTTGTGCTATACTCAGCCCATTTTTTGTAGAGCTGAACGATTTTTCCCGGGTCTTTACGCCACAGAAGACCGTGTGATGGAGCGATCGTTTTGATCGTGAGTCCGCTGAGCTTGTTTATTGCATTGAGCACAGAGTTTGAAAATTTTGCAACGATATTGGAATAGTAACGGAGTGATTCTTTGGTGTAAAAGTCAAGCTGCGTGCATTCATCATCGAAAATGGTACCTTGAAAAGCGCCATAGCCGCCAAACGCATCACATGAAAAAAGCACATTGGTCGTTGCATCGAAGGTGACCATGGTTTCGGGCCAGTGCACGAATGGTACATGATAAAACTGCAACTGGTGATTACCCGTTGATAATGTTTCTCCATCCTTTACGGCACGAATACCATCAGAAATCCCGTAAAACTCTCTGAGCATGTTGACAGCTTTAGGGGTGCAGAGGATTTCGGCGTTTTTAGCAACCATGCGCAGTGTTTTGATAACACCGGTATGATCGGGTTCCATGTGATTGATAATAATGTAATCGAGCTTATCCAGGTCGATGATATTTGTGACCTGATCGAAAAAATCATCGGTCTTGATTGCTTTTGCAAGGTCGATGAGAACATTTTTTGTATCCTTGATGATATAGGAATTATATGATACACCAATGCCTTCGATCGGCCAGAGACCTTCAAAAAGGTCTGTTGTACGGTCGTTTACACCTACCCAATAGGTTTTATCTCCAATTGCTACTTCAGACATCGTTTCTCCCTGGTAATATATTCAAATACCTTTAATTGACAGATTTTTTCTGTATTCTTCCGGACCCTTCTGGTAAAGGTTTACACCTTTGCTGTCGATAGCGACAATAAGAGGGAAATCTTTGACCGTCAGTTTATGAACAGCTTCAGCTCCCAGATCCTCGTAGCAGATGATTTCGGAAGCGATGATATGCTTTGAAAGGAGTGCTCCTGCGCCGCCAACTGCCGCAAAATAGACACATCCGGATTTTACCATAGCCTCGATAACTGCCGGGGATCTGTTCCCTTTGCCAATCATTGCGGCAAGGCCTGTGGAAGCAAGTAACTCTGGTGTGTATGTATCCATTCGTGAACTGGTTGTCGGACCGGCACTGCCGATTATTTTTCCCGGCGGGGCAGGGGATGGACCTGTGTAGTAAAGAATCTGACCGCGTAAATCAACGGGCAGTTCCTTTTTTTCTAAAAACGCCTGTTCAAAACGTTTGTGAGCGGCATCCCTGGCGGTGTAAATGATACCGCTGAGAAGTACCTGGTCACCAGAATTAAGAGATGATAATTGCGACTGTGTTACCTGAGTTGTTAATTGTATCATAGCACCTTCTCTCTTAGATTATTACCGTTGCCTGCCGGGCTGCATGGCAATTAAGGTTTAACGCCACAGGCATGGATGCTATATGGCAGGGTGCTGTTTCGATATGCACTGCAAGTGCTGTTGCATAGCCTCCAAAACCCTGAGGGCCGACACCGCTTTTGTTAATTTCTGAAAGGAGCTCCCGTTCAAGATCTGCATATTGCTGATTTTCATGAATACTGCCAACAGGTCTGAGTAGTGCTTTCTTTGCCAGATAGCATGCTTTATCAGCAGTTCCACCGATGCCAATACCAGCGATTACGGGTGGACATGGATTACCTCCGGCATTTACAATTGAAGATACGATAAACCGGATAATACCTTCCCTGCCATCAGATGGTTTCATCATGGCAAGACTGCTCATGTTTTCACATCCGCCGCCTTTGGAGAGAATGGTAATTTTTAGCTTGTCACCTTTTACATATTCGTAGTACACCGACGCCGGAGTGTTATCTTTTGTATTTGATCGTTCAAAAAGAGGATCGCTAACGATGGATTTACGCAGATACCCCTGGGTGTACCCCTGTCTGATTCCCTCATTGAGAGCATCCGGCAATAAACCACCGGTAATAACAATCTCATTTCCAATCTCAACAAACAATACTGCTGTTCCGGTATCCTGACAAATTGGCAGTCTTTCCTTTTGAGCAATATGTGCGTTGTCGATGATCTGACGGAGAATTACGGTGCCCGTTGGAGAATCCTCTTTTGAGCTTAGTTCTATCAGTTTGCCGAGCACATCATCCGGAAGGTCGAATGCGGCTTTAATCGCGATCTGCCGCACCGATTCGACTATTGTGTTACAATGAATTTCTCTCATCTATTTTCTCAATGTTCTGGAAACCTGTTCCAGTTGTGATTTGTATTTGTCGAGATCGACCGTTTTTCTGGCACTTCCGCTTTCAATGGCTGCTTTGGCAACTGCAAAACTAACCTCCACAAGGACTCGTGGATCCATTGGCTTGGGAATAATATATTCAGGTCCAAAATCAAGGGTCTGTAATCCGTATGCGTCAAGCACCTCCTTCGGCACTGCTCCACGTTGAGCAAGGCTTGCCAGTGCATTGGTTGCAGCGATTTTCATTTCTTCATTAATTGTCAAAGCGTGGACATCGAGTGCGCCTCTGAATATAAACGGAAAACCGAGGACATTATTTACCTGGTTTGGAAAATCAGAACGGCCCGTTGCCATGATCAGGTCATTTCTGGCGGCACATGCATCAGGGTAACTGATTTCGGGATCGGGGTTGGCCAAGGCAAAAACGACCGGACGGTCTGCCATGTTTTTAACCATTGCCTGATCGACAAGGCCACCCTGACTCAGCCCTGCAAAAACATCTGCACCCTCCATTGCCTCACGCAGGGTCCTTTTCGATGTTTCTGCTGCGAATGGTTCTTTATATTTGTTCATTCCATCACTTCTACCTTTGTAAACGACACCCTTGCTATCGACAAGCAGACAGTTTTCGCGTTTAACTCCCAATCGGATATAATGGTTTGCGCATGATATCGCGGCTGCACCAGCCCCGGAAAAGACAATCCTGACCTCATCGAGTTTTTTGTTCTGGAGTTTGACAGCATTGATAAGAGCTGCTCCGGAAATAATCGCCGTACCATGCTGGTCATCATGAAATACAGGAATGTTCATCCTTTTTTTGAGTTCTTCTTCTATGTAAAAGCACTCAGGAGCTTTGATATCCTCCAGATTGATGCCTCCAAAGGTTGGTTCCAATGCCTGGACAATTTTTATTACATCATTGGGATCATTTGCATCAAGTTCGAGATCAAAAACATCGATGTCTGCAAACCTTTTAAAAAGAATTCCCTTACCCTCCATAACCGGTTTGCCGGCAAGCGGCCCGATGTTTCCAAGCCCTAAAACAGCAGTACCGTTTGAAATGACTGCAACAAGATTTCCCCGTGCTGTATATTTGTAAACAGCTTCAGGATCTGCGACTATCTCCCGGCATGGTTCTGAAACTCCCGGAGTATATGCCATAGAGAGGTCGTTTTGTGTGTTACATGGTTTTGAAGAGATTACCTCAATTTTTCCCCTTCGACCCTGGCTGTGATAATCAAGTGCTTTTTGTTTCATGAAATTCAATCTTCCTGATAATTGCTGAATAAAAAAACTGTAACCTCTAAAAATAGATATTGATCAGGCACGATCCAACCATCAATTGATCTCTTTTGGAATCTCACAGAACCGCTGAGACAATTTATTGATTTAAAATGAATTATAATGAATAATTCTGCATGATGCGGTAAAGTGGCAGCTAAAATTTTCAGGTTAGAATGTCCGGGCAAAAATGGCAACTGATTAAAGAAAATTCTATTTCAAGACTCCCGGGAAATGATTGCAATGCATTATCAGGCTCATAACTTCCCGCTGAGGTGACAGCAATAATTCATTCAATTCCAATCGAAATACCCATAATGAGAGTGACACACTTATCTGTGGAATGTCCTTTAATGCAAAAGAGTAGAAGTATCACCATTCCATGATGAAGATATAAGAGATGTTTAATGAGGTACATTAAATCGATGGCGGCTGGTAAAACTTTTTCCTTATAGATTACACTAAACAGAGAGAACCGACACATGACAATAACAACAAACGGGAGTGAATAACAATGATGGGTAAATATATACGCAGGATTATTTTACTGATAACCGGTGTATGGGCTTTTGCATTGGGATCGGCGGATAATTTCAGGATCAATCAATTGGGGTATTATCCTCAGGCCAATAAAATTGTACCGATAATGCGAACCGGTGATTCAACTTTTGTGCTTGTTAATGCAAACGGTGAAATTGTTTACAGTGGATCTCTTTCAAAAGCAATCAGGTGGTCCCGAATTGGAGATTCGACAAAGCTGGCTGATTTTAGCAGCTTTACAAAGATAGGAACATACTGGATGAAAATAACGGACATTGGAATTTCAATGCCGATACATATTCGAGCCAATGTTTTTTATGAAGCTTCACTTGCATCTTTAAAGACCTTTTATTACCAGAGAGCATCTATGCAGATTGAGGAGAAATATGGGGGACGGTTTGCACGAGAAACAGCGCATCCCGACACCCTCTGTTATTTTCATGCGTCTTCAGGTCACGATTCAGGTACGGCATCATCACCCGGAGGTTGGTATGATGCCGGTGATTTCGGGAAGTATGTTGTCAATGCTGGTGTAACTTTAGGTAATATGTTCTTTTTCCATGAAAACTTTGGAGAATATTTTGGAGATTCGATTCTCAATATTCCGGAATCAAAAAATGGTATTGATGATCTGCTTGATGAGATCAAATATGAACTTGACTGGTTGTTGACAATGCAGGATGACGATGGCGGGGTGTTTCACAAGTTGACTACATTGCGACATGCCGGAATTGTAATGCCTGAAAAGGATGTTGCCAAAAGGTATTTCATAGGAAAATCAACATCCGCCACGCTCAATTTCGCTGCAGTGATGGCGATGGCCGCGAGGGTATACAAAAAAATCATTGGTCTGGAAGAGTATTCTGATACCTGTATTGCGCGTGCAAAGTTAGCGTATGCATGGGCCACAGTTCATCCTGAGGAGTATGTTCTGGAAAATCCATCAGGAATCAATACTGGTGTTTATGAAGATGATGAGCTTGAGGATGAGTTTCTATGGGCTGCATCGGAATTGTTTATTACTACCGGAGAGCAGGTTTATAGAGATAGTGTAAAAATCGATGAGCTTTATTACTCATATCCGGCAAGCTGGAAGGAGCCAGGATATTTAGCGCCTCTATCTCTGGGAACTATCGCCGGTAATCTGGACAGTCAAAGTCTGGCAACGGTAAGAGCCGAGATAAAGAATATGGCTGATACCTATCTGAAACAGATTGCAGCTCATGCATTCAGGATACCCTCAGCAAACTACTATTACTGGGGGTCAAATGGTGTATTTGCAAATGCCGCATTGTTTTTGCTTGCAGCCTTTAAAGTAACTAATGATACAGCTTATGCCCGTGGAGCGGCAGAGATTGCAGATTATCTTCTTGGTAAGAATGCACCTGCCATATCATTTGTCACTGGGTATGGAATATATCGCTCCGAACATCCGCATCATCGTCAGTCCATGGCAGATACAGTTGCTGATCCAATTCCAGGATTTCTGATGGGTGGTCCAAACGGTTCTCCTTCAGAATATACAGATGATGAAGGAGCTTATGATAAGAATGAAGTTGCAATCAACTGGAATGCTCCTCTGAGCGGACTTCTGGCCGCACTTAATAAGATCTTTGGGGTGAATGAATGTCCTGTTGTCAAAGAGGATTATTATGTTATTTCAACGGTTCAGGGGGATGGATCTGTTACCGTCAATCCTGAAAAATTAATCTATTCTGCTGGTGACTCAATACTGTTTTCTGCTATACCTCGTGAAAAGCAACTCTTTTTTGGTTGGCTCGGCATGGGTGGTATTTTAAGTACTGATACGGCATTTACGCTGGCAGTATCGCGTGATATGAAAGTGACCGCATTGTTTGGGAATGCAGGAGATCTCGTCATAAATGGCGATTTTTCAAAAACAATAAGTAGAGAATGGAACCGTCCGGCTGGATCGACCAGACTATTAAAGAATGGTGTATGTGTACTGACGATTACAGATCCGGGCACAGAAACATGGTCGGTACAATTAGTTCAGAACAATATACCTCTTTATGAGGGTAGAGAATATGTCTTCCAGTTCGATGCGAGGAGTGATGGTGCAAGGACTATTTATGCTGATGTTGCTAAAAACGGCGGAGATTACTCTTCCTACATGGGGACTGCTGAAAGTTGCAGTTTGACAGCTGAAATGAAACATTTTAAATATCATTTTTTAATACAAAAAACATCAGATCTGAGTGCCCGTATCACTTTTAACTGCGGACTGGATTCATTACCGGTGTACATTGACAACGTCAGTCTTAAAATTTATGATTCGACAACTGCACCCGTCGTTTTCCAACCGATGCTGAACCGTGTTGATGAACATCTGAAATTCACTCGAAAGGATGGCAGGATCAGTTACACAGTAACAGTTGTGGACCCGTCAAAAGCTAGGTTTGAAGTGTTTGACCTGAATGGAAAAGTTCAATGCAGTCTCACTCATCAGATCCGATTATCAGGTTCAGGAAAAACAGATCTTGTGATGGACAACCGCATGGCATCAGGACTCTGCATCATTCGATATTTCGATGGAAAGAGACTGTTTGTGCGGTCTCTGGCAACTATGCAGAGATGATTATTATTCGTTGAGGTGTACTGCTGTACATCTCAATTTCCGGTAATGTAACAGACACACATTATTCAGGCTTATTCCTGAAATGAAAGGTTTTATTGCTTCACAGAAACCATTCATTGTGTATTAGGCTTCACATTGGTATTGAATTGAGTACTACAAGTGGTTATTTTCTGTATAAAAGTGTGTAAGACACACTCTTTCCGGGTATACTGATTAAAAATCACTGGTACAATAGATATTACTGTGAATAGATCATGGTAAAACTTTCGAATTTTCAAGATTCAGGAGGTCCTATGACACGAAAGTTGAAAGCTGTTATAGTAGCTGTAATGGGGATGGTGGTTTCATCATCTGCACAATTTACTCAGTCGAATGCACGCATCGGGAGTATGGCGGGTATATATATCATTGATGATATTAGCGATGTTTATCGATACGCTGCAAGGATGAATGATTTCGAGAATGATATCCAGGTGACATTTTCTACACCGATGCTCGGGATAAAATCAATCGGTGAAAATTTTTCCGCAGGTGCTTATGTCCGAAATGGACTTCTGCTTGATCAAAGCAGTGCGACGGAAAACTTTTACACTCTCGGACGAGCTGCGGTAAATGGTGTGACCACTACTGCTCCCGATATCGGCTCGGATCCAACGTATATCCCTCATCTGTTACTGGGAATGTCGGCTTCAGGTGTTAATATCGGACTGGATATTTTTTATGAATGGGCCCGCACAAGATTTGATGATGAATTTAAATCCGGCTCGGCAGCAACACCCACTACAATTACCACAAAAGAGAGGGCCAGAATTTCCAACATTGGTTTAATCGGATCATTTCAGTTTGGAGTTAATGAACAACCTGTTCTGCTTAAAGTTGGTTTCGGACTTCCCAGAATAAATGGCACATCCAAAGTAACTAACGAAACATCCGGTGCCGCAACTCAAACAACCGAAAGCGAGATAACGTCTGAAAGCGGATTGTTTCTCGAGCTGGGCGGGGAAGCTGGACTTTCGCTACTTGGTGGTACTGTTACCCCCGGTATTGATTTTGTTGCAGAATCATACTCGTTCAAGGCAAATGGTTCCGATGCTTCAAATAAATTCAGCAATATGCGCTGTGCTATTTACGCTGGTATCGAAAAGAAAGCATTCGATAACGGCTTGTGGTCAGCGATGTATCAGATGAAGATTCTGTCGCAGAAAAACGATGATCTTGATAGTGATTCAGCTAAAGATTTCAGAGCGACAACTCTTCAACAGACATTCTCAGCCGGTGCGGAAAATCGCTGGGATAGCGTATGGTTTTTTGATAAACTGTTTTTTCGCGGTGGTGCTGGTTTGAATCTGACAACACCATTCAATAAAGCTACAAGTGATACTGCAGACATCCATTCAAAAGGTCAGACTGTATTTAACGCATTTCCGACTGTTGGTATTGGTATAGCAAAAGGAATATTTGAACTCGATGCCATGGTTGATCTTGCCAACTGGGGCGGATTAATTACCGGTCCTGAGGTTGTTGCAGTTACGGGAACATTGCGGTTTTAGAAAAAAACCAGTTTGTAATTAAGAAGAATTCAGGAATATAGATGTTTTAAACTCCCCTTCTCTGATAGGAGAAGGGGTTGGGGAAAGTTATTTCTGAAGATTAAATATCACAATGATATCTTCAGGTTCAATGCGATACCGTGACCCGCGTCCCTGAAAGAAGTTATGCTTTTCGATAAGGTTGATTCCCAGCGGAGTAACGATAATTTTTTTACCGCTTTTAGAGTCGAAGATCACAACTTCACCCTTTTGAAAAAGACCATCGCCACGGTATGGCGAGGGAATTTTGCCTCTTGACTCATAATGGACTGCAGTCACGCCGGGGAGAATATCTACCGGATCGCCAAGTGCGTCAACCGCTTTTTTCAATGCATCCTTAAGCGATTCTGTGAGCTGTTCCTTTGTAAAACCGGACTGCTCAATAATATGCCGGTCTTCTTCGATTATGGATTCCGGTATTCGCGGATCAGTTCCCAGATATCCATCTCCGCTGAATTTTGATGGACCAAGAAGATCTTTGAGCTCTTTTTGCTGAGGTATTTTTTTCATCTGAAAATCCTTTTCTCAGGCAAATTTATCATAGTAAATTTTTTCAACAGGCATACCGGTACTGGTGAGTGCTTTTATACAGGCGTCGATCATTCCAGGCGAGCCGCACAGATATGCTTCATACCCGGAGGTATCAGGAATGTATTTTTTGACAACATCAGTGATAATACCACGTTCCCCGGTCCAGTTGCTGTTTTCAGGTTCTCTTGACAGTGAGGGGATGAATTTGAAGTCAGGCAGCTCTCGTTCAAGCTGTCGCAACTCATCAAGGAAAAACAGGTCTTTCTGAGTGAGAGCCCCGAAGAAATAGTGAGCTTTACGTTTAATACCTTTTTCCCGCATATCACGGAGCATGCTCCATATTGGTGCCATGCCGCTTCCTCCCGCAATAAAGAGGATTGGTGAATCGGTTGGCTGCAATTTAAATTCTCCATAAGGGCCGCTTAATCCGACATTCTGCCCTTCTTCAAGATAGTCAAATATCCAGGTTGTGCAGATCCCGTCTGGAACCCTGCGGATAATAAGTTCAACATGGTTTTTGTCTGATGGCACAGATGACATCGAGTAGGCGCGAATAACCGATTCCCGCCCTTTATACTCTTTTGATTTAAGCTGAATATATTGCCCGGCGGTAAACGTGATTTCCCGGGGTTCGAGCAGTTCAATGCGCAATTCGAATATATCATGTGTAAGGGGACGTTTTGAAATAAGCTTTCCCCGGTATTTACGTACCGAAAAATATTCTCTGGGAATTTCGATGGATATGTCGTTTCTGACTTTTACCTGACAACTTAGACGAGTATTGCGTTTGCGCTCTTCATCGGAAAGATAGGGTTCTTCCACCGGACTGACAGGACCACCGCCATTCTTGACAATAACTTTGCAGTATGCACAGCTTCCGCGTCCACCGCAGGCTGAAGGGATGAAAATTGATTCACGGGCGAGAATGGAGAGTAATGAACCCCCGCCTTTAACTTTTAATATTTTTTCACTATTGTTGATATCGATTGTGCAGGGACCGAAATTGAGGATGCTTTTTTCCGCAATGACCAGTAGCGCTGAGAGCAGCAGTCCCATCCCGGCCAGGAAGCCGGTTGCTATCAGAATATTTACCATTAATTGTTCCATAACTGTTTCCGTTCAGACTTTGATAATCCCTGAAAAACCGATGAATGCAAGTGACATTATCCCGATTATAATGAGTGTGATTCCCGGGCCTTCAAGGCCTTTTGGAAGCATACTTTCATTAATTTTCTCGCGTATACCGCCTATGAGAGTAATTGCGAGAAACCATCCGAAACCACCTCCTGCACCGAAGAGAAATGCTTCAAGGAAGTTGTAAGGCTTATTTACCATAAAGAGACTGATTCCAAGGATCGCGCAATTTACCGTAATAAGAGGAAGGAATATGCCCAGCGCGTAGTACAGTGATGGCGAATAACGATCGATAATCATCTCGACCAGTTGAGTAAAGGCAGCTATTATGACGATAAAAGTAAGAAATCTTAAAAAGTCAAGATCAAGCGGCAGCAGCACGAATTTATAGACGAGATAATTAAGTGCAGTTGTTACAGATGTGACAAATGTTACCGCTGCCCCAAGGCCTATGGATGTATCAACTTTTTTGGACACTCCAAGACATGAACACATACCCAAAAAACGGGTGAGAAGAACATTATCGGTAAATGCTGCCGATACAAAAATCAGAATCAGCCCTGCGAAACCATGTGTTGCTGTTGCTTCCATTATTTTGTTGCTCCTTCAGGTGCTGCCATTTTGGCACGTGCAAACCAGGTGAACAGTGCGAGCATGAAAAACGCTCCCGGGGCCATGACCATAATTGTCCACTGGTGCCACCAGAGTTCAAGTCCTGGCAGTTTATATCCCAGTATTGTTCCAAAACCGAGTGGTTCGCGAACCAGGGCGATCAGTACAAGTATCATCGAATATCCCATCCCCATAGCAATACCATCCAAAAATGAAGTGAACGGCTTGTTCTGGCTGGCAAATGCTTCGGCTCGTCCCATAACGATACAATTGGTGATTATCAACCCAACATAGGGACCGATAAACCGGTGGATATCCGGGCTCACTGCTTTGATAACGATATCGACAATCATAACATAGATGGAGATAATCAGCACCTGAACGATCATACGGATCCTGTCCGGAATGTGGTTCCGTAATGCGCTTATAGTCAGATTTGACAAACCAGTTGTGAAAATTAACCCGAAACACATGAAAAGTGTATTTGCCAGAAGGTTGGTTACCGCCAGTGTGGAACAAACCCCTAACACCTGTATTAGAATTGGATTGTTTTTCCAGAAGGCATCGATAAATAACTTTCCTGAAGAAGCCATGATATCTTATCTCCGTTTATCCGGGGCCGTGACACAACAACCTGATTATTCTCGCTTGTTTTCACTATTCCAGTATTGTTACCCCACGGAACATCCTGATAATGGGATGTCCGTGCGGTCTCGCTCTGAACTGTAAAAAAAGCTGGTTAGTCAACCTGTTTGCGTTTAGACCCTTCATTTATTGTTTGTACGTCTGTATAAAACGTTCAAGTTCACTGTTAAGAATCCGCTGAAGAGCACTCGATGTCTGAGTCGCTCCTGTTATACCATTGATAACTTTACCGTTTGATGTTTTCTGCCCAAATACGATTCTGGAAGCTGCGGGTTTTGACCAGTCAATCGGGATTGACTTGAACTGCTCTTTAAACCACTCTTCCTCGATACGTGCGCCCAGTCCGGGAGTTTCTTTCTGGTCAAGGAATTCAATGCTTTTGATTTCGTTCAAGTCATCACTAAGAACTAAAATGCCGCTTATTCTGTCCCAGAATCCTATACCGGTGAAAACAAAACCGATTTCACGGGGTTGATTTTTACTGATAAAGAGTTGCATTGTTCCGGAGGAACTTTTTAGTTCCTTTTTTTCGATGTTGGCTCTGATCGCATTTTCAAAAGCTTCTCCGTTTGATGCTTCAACGTGCAGGTTAAACGCTCTTGAAATGCTGCGGTTGCGAATCATTCTCTCATTGCTCTTGAGCTTATCCAGTGAGAGGTAGTGAACCAGCGATATAGCTACACCGAAAACTATTGATAGTATGGTGATGAATAGAAATATGTAAACTGGAGAGTCCTTTTTCATGATTTCACCCCGGGTTGTACCACCGGTCTTTCCAGCTTCGATTTGTTACCGGTAGACTCTTTTTTTCTGTTCTGAAACCGTTTAATCCAGAGGTCAAGTGATGGTGCGATGGTGTTTCCAAGTAAAATCGCAAAGCCAACCCCTCCTGCAAAAACTGATTTGTATCGGAAAAAGACGATCATTGCTCCTATGAATAACCCATAGATCCATTGTGATTGCCTGACTTTTGGAGCACTGACCGGGTCTGTAACCATAAAAATGGAGCTAAACAACAATCCACCGGAAAAGAGTGAAAACTGCGGGGGGGGAACTTCAGGGATGTTAAAAACGTAAAGCAGCAGGACATTAAGTCCCAACGCACCAGCAAGTGTTGCCAATGTCAAACGAAACAGTGCTGTTTTTGTAACAAACAGGTAAATCGCACCGATAATCAGTGCGAGTGCGCTGACCTCACCAATTGCACCTGCAGTAAGGATCTTCGACTCACCATTGAAAGAGAATACCTGGCCAATGCTACCGGTAATCAGGTTTATAAGATCGGTCGTAAAACCAAAATCTCTTCTTGACCACATTGGAGTAGCCGCGGAGAGTGCATCCGCCACCTCTAGTCCCGATGAGCTGAGCTTTGAGGGGAGAGATTTAAGAGTGTCAAAACTCCAGTGTATGAAACCTCCCGGAAATCCACTGAACACCGGAACAAATTTTCCGGTCAATTCTACCGGAAATGAGACAAATACAAACGCACGGCCTACAACTGCGGGATTAAACACATTTTTTCCAAATCCACCAAAAACCTCTTTTCCAAAGAGAATTGCGACAACAATTCCAACTGCGCAGATCCAAAGCGGAATGGTTGGCGGTAGTGAGAGGCCATAAAGTATCGATGACACGAATACTGCATAGCTGACCTTACCTTTGTTTTTCTGGGACTGCATAATCCATTCGGTTAGAAAGCCGAACACGGTGGCGGTCGCAAGGACACCCAGAACACGCCATCCAAAGAAATAAATACCGCACAGAGTTGTAGGGATCAATGCATAGAGCACATTGATCATGTTTTTTTGCTTGAGAAATACTGGCCTGGATAATTTCATGTTGTCTTTTACCGTCTTATGATTGAACGTGATCAATGAAAATAATAAAAAAACATAAAAGTGTCTAAAAAAGAGGAAATATTTTTAGACATAAAACTATTTTATAAGTTGAAACTGTATATTAATACGTTATACATACAGTATACATACAGTTACTATCAGATTATCGCAAACAGTATTATGAAAAAAATAGAACGGCAATTGAATGAATGGTTCAAACAATATCATAAAAGTGAATTTCTTACCATAGATCCTCTGGTGAGTGTAAGAAAAATTAAAAGTAATCCAGACCGTGAGGTCGGGGCACTGATTGCATCTGTTATCTCATATGGAAGAGTTGAGATTATTATAAAAAATTGTGAACAACTATTCTCTCTGATGAACTGGAAACCTGCTGAGTTTGTTACCTCAACCTCAATAAAAAAAAATGAGAAAATGTTCAGTGAATTCAGGCATCGCTTTACCAGTTCAGAAGATATCGTTCTGTTGATGGAAGTTCTCGGTAAGATCATCCGGACATCAGGTTCAATTGAACAGTTTTTCATCGAAGGTTACGATCACAGAGAGATGTCATTCAAGGATGCAATTGTATCGTTCTGCAAAAGAGTAAAGAAAATCGCCCGTGAAAACGTATTGTACTCAGGGCGGGGGTTCGAATACCTTTTCCCATCTCCGGAAAGCGGGAGCGCGTGTAAAAGAATAAATATGTTTTTACGATGGGTCGTTCGTGATGAGGACACCATAGATCTGGGGCTGTGGAAAATGATAAAACCCTCACAATTGATTATGCCGGTTGATACGCATATTGCAGAACAATCAAAGAAACTGAAGCTTACAAAAAGAAATGCTGCCGACTGGAAGATGGCTGAGGAGATCACTAACGTGTTTAGAAAAATTGACCCTGATGATCCGGTCAGGTTTGATTTTTCGCTTTGTCGGGCAGGTATGATGGGGAAGAGAAATGAAGGCAGAAGGATGAATGGTGAATGGTGAATGGTGAATGGTGAATGATGAATGATGAATGATGAATGATGAATGATGAATGATGAATGATGAATGGTGAATGATGAATGGTGAATGGTGAATGGTGAATGGTGAATGGTGAATGGTGAATGATGAATGGTGAATG
>JAFGIN010000037.1 GCA_016929595.1 Chitinispirillaceae bacterium | reverse complement strand
TTATAATTATTTTTGGAAGAAAATACAGGAAGAAGAAGTACAATTTCAAACTGATGAATCTATTGCAGTATTAAATTGGTGGCCGCAATCAAGAAACCGTTGAACTATATTGGGCATTCAAAAACACCCGTATTTCTCAAAAAGTGTTAAGTGAAATTGATCTGTCCGCTGGACAGTGAGTATTTTGGTGAAGGGTTTATTTGTCGCACTCGGATTTAATTGCTTCCAACTTTTTTAAAGCAAGATTTGATACTTCCCGATCATACTCTTAACAGTTGTACCGTGCAGTCCAAGAGATGTCTTTCAAATGGTTATAATGATCAGACAGCTCAGGTTCCTTTTCCTCAACAAGATCAGAAAATGCTTTGTGTTTGCCCTTATTAATATTTTTTATTAAACAGTAAATATCAAAATCCGTTACTTTTATTTTTTTGCCGCTTTCAATCAAATCAAGAGGGAAAATTTTATCTCTGAGGAAGTGCATAGCTGAATAGAAGGCCGTGGTAATAACCCAATCAGCATTTTCGGGTTTTTTATTAAGATACTTACATACCTTTTCATTGTGAAGCGCGTGGTCGAGACTAATTTTTTTGACATATTTCAAAATATAACCGTCTGTTAGCATGCGCTCTTCATTTAGGGTCTTTGTAAGAGGCATAAACGAAAAGGAAAAATTAAAGGTATTTGTGTTTACTTCCTTTTTCTTCTCACGTGCCATTCGATAAACCATATCGAAATTGTTGGAAATAAACTTATCTTTCGGTACAATAAAAACTGCATCGAAATGCGAAATAGTCAAGGCTCTTAGCTTCACAAAACTGCATTCAATAGTGCTCTGCTCAAGTTTTTGACAAAATTCTACACAAACTTGTTTTGCCCTTGCAAGATGTGTAGAAAAAGTTTCGACAAGGATCTTTTTATTTTCTTCAAATTGGTCTTTTCTGCCCTTGAAATATGCATCAATAAGCTCATCTGCAGAATAACGCTTTTCGTTTTTAACTTCTATCCGCGGGCGTATTGACCAGACGTTAGTTTCCTGGTTCTTTTTAACTTTTGTTTCAGTTTTCATAAATTTAAACTTTTAATATTTTATAAATGTTTGTGAATCTAATCTCACATACTGAATTCTGATAGGTTCTATACAGGACTAATCAGTTTCCAGCCGGACTTTTCCATTGCATGATAAATTTCCTGTTCTCCGAAGTTATTCTTCCCACGATACAGAATATTCCCTGCTTTATTAAATGTGCTTGTAAAATGAATTACTTCATCGCCGGAAAGAATTGGTGTCTCAGCAATTGAAAGGGCCATTTTAAACCCTTCTATTAACAATTAACGACTTTTAGTAGTTCGTTATATAGCAAAACTACCATAAAATACACAAAATACAATAAAATGTTGATTATTCAATAAAATTGTTCAATATCAATAAATGCTCCAATCATATTACGGTCAAACAGTTGTAGTTATGGCAACTTTTCCTGCATCAAAAAACCTCTTTCGTGAGAAATGAAAAGTATTGATGAGACCCCGTTTTAATTTCATGTCCACAAACTATTCTTCAAAGAGTATCCGGTATTTTTGTAAGGCGTCCGGCCCTGCACTGGTTACATCCTGCTTTGCATAATTACCACCGTTGCCCATTCAACGAAGTCGCTGTACGATTTCCAGACCTGATTCGAAGTTGCAATAATGGCCTCGAAAGCTCGAATATGATTTAGCGATTGTGTGTGATTTGACGACTATCTACCCGGTCTTTTCTCGGGCGCCCTGGTTTTTTCCTGTTTTTATCTGTTACCTCCCACAAATAAAAAATCCCCGCCCCGGATCTCCCGGAGAGGGGATTGAAAAAGGTACCGAAATATTGTTACTACCAGATATATTGTGCCCGTAATGCTCAATTGATTGTTTGCAAATCGTGAATGCATTCACACCCACATTCACAGTGACCAGAAAAAGGGTAGTAATTGAGGGTAAAAGAGAGTAATTGAAAAGATGGGGAGTGCGCAGAATGAAAATAAAAAACCCCCAAAAATGCTGTATCTTTATTGTTTTAAGCACTTTTGAGGGTTTAATAATGGCTGGTCAGTCCCGATTTTATCGGGAGAACCCCCGACCCAGTGGTTAATCCCGATTTACATCGGGACCGACTGAGCTACTGTCCAATCGAAAAAAAGACGAAAACTGGCGCAAAAAAAAAAGGGGTTCTGGTATCCCAGAAACCCCTCGATAATGGCTGGTCAGGAGGGACTTGAACCCCCGACCCAGTGGTTAACAGCCACTTGCTCTGCCGACTGAGCTACTGACCAATCGAATTTATAAATACCGTAAAAATCAATTATTACTAAAGTTCCATGAATATACAATTTTGAAATAATCATGTCAAATATTTTAAGCATGGCGTTCGAATATTAATCGGTTGAAATCAACTTTTTCAGTGATCTGTAATGGTTTTTCCATATATAATGAACTTCCTTAGTGTTTTTGAATTGATGGAAAAGTTATATTCAATCTATAACAGATTGTTACAGGGACATCTAACCTTTTTTTTGCTGTATCGGTGCTGTGAAATAGCAGATTATCGGAGTGCGGAATCCAGGTTGATGTGTGGATTTTAAATTTCTTTGGAGTATGATGATACAGCGAAACGATCTATGCTGGTGTGGAAGCGGAAAAAAATACAAAAAATGCCATCTCTTATCTGATCAGGCTCAATTGATCGAAAAACAGAAAGGTAAGGGTGGAAGAGTAAAAAACGGGTTGATCAAGACTGCTGAACAGATAGAGGGGATGCGGGCTGCCGGAGCGTTCAACGGGGAGTTGATGGATTATCTGCGCCCTTTTATCAAAGCCGGAATAACAACCGAAGAGATCAATACGCTTACTCATGAGTATACGATTAAGCATGGCCATACCCCTGCATGTCTTGGTTATAACGGATTTCCCAAATCACTTTGTACATCACGGAATAATGTTGTCTGTCACGGAATCCCGTCCCCGTCGGAACGGCTTACTGATGGTGATATTGTCAATATTGATCTTACTACAATTGTAAGAGGCTGCTATGGTGATTCATCAGAGACGTTCTTTATAGGTAATGTTAGTGATGAAGCGCGGCAGCTGGTGCATGTGACTGCCCAGGCGTTAATTTTAGGAATCAAAGCGGTGAAACCGGGAGCTCCTCTTCGGGCGATCAGTGAAGCTATCGAGCCGTTTGTTAAGTCACAGGGGTGTTCCGTGGTGCACCAGTACACAGGACATGGTATCGGGATGAAATTTCATGAGAACTTTACCGTATATCATCATATCGACCGGGACTGTGAACCAATCGTGCTTCAGCCAGGCATGACTTTTACTATTGAGCCAATGGTGAATCTTGGAAAGTATGAAGTGGTGACCGATCGGGTTGATGGCTGGACTGTTACAACAAAGGACGGCTCACTGTCCGCACAATTTGAACATACCCTCTGTGTCACAGAGGATGGCTGCGAGATACTAACGCTGACACCGTCACAGCGTGAAAAAAATATCATTCTTAACGTCGAAGGGAAATATTACGACTAATTTACATGTAGTACATGATGACACACCTGAAAAAGTTGTTCTTGCCGGTCTTTTGACATCCGATATTGAACAGGATGTTTTCAATGAAGATATTAACGAAATGCAGATGCTCTGTGAGACAGCAGGGGCTGATGTTATAGCGACAATCACACAAAAGCGGGATCGTCCTGCGGCTTCGACGTTCATGGGGTATGGAAAACTTGAAGAGATCAAGGGACTGATGAAAAATGCCGGAGCCAGAACACTTGTAATCGATACGCAGCTTGCGCCCGGGCAGGTACGGAATATAGAGAAGATCATCGATGCAAAAGTTATTGACAGAGGTCAGCTGATACTCGATATTTTCGCGGCTCACGTCAGAACCAATGAAGCAAAAATCCAGGTGGAACTCGCACAGATGCGAACTCTCTACCCGAGGTTGACCCATGCATGGACTCATTTTTCACAGCAGGTTGGAGGGATCGGAACACGCGGCCCTGGAGAAAAGCAGCTTGAAGTTGATCGACGGCTGGTGCAGAAGAAAATCTCCGATCTTAAGGAACGGCTGGAAAAAATTGAAAAAGACCGGGTAACACAACGCAAGAACCGCAGTAATGTTTTTCAGGTCGCGATTGTCGGCTATACCAATGTCGGGAAATCATCGTTGCTCAACAGTCTTTGCGGCAGCGATATTCTGGTTGAAGATAAACTGTTCGCAACGCTGGATACATCAACTCGTAAAGTATATATTCCAGGGGCCGGACAGGTTGTCATATCGGACACTGTAGGTTTTTTAAGAAAATTGCCGCATCATCTGGTAGCGTCATTTAAAAGCACTTTAAGCATAATTAAAGAAGCGCAGCTGCTGATTGTTGTTCTTGACGCATCCAGTTACTGGGCTGATCAGCAATCAAAAACGGTTCATGATGTGCTTGGGGAGCTTGAGGCTGATACACTACCGCAGTTAACGGTATTCAATAAATTTGACCTTGTCGATGATCCATTTATCAGAAAAAAGTTATCTCTGGAATATCCTGATGCACATTTTGTTTCAACATTCAATAAAGATGACATGGCCCGGTTAAAAAATGTTATTGGAAAAGAAGTGGTGCAGTTTGAAAAAGAGAAGAAAGTTGCAGAGATAATCTATCAGAAGTCTAAAGAAAACGTTTATTCTTCGGATTGAAAAAATATACAGAGTTTAATGTGAACCGCTGTTATTATTAAAATGATCGTGTTGATTCCGGGTTCGGGATCAGGGTGAGAGCTTTTCTCGCTGTGTTCATCGGTATTTATTTAAGTTAAGCAAAAACACTATAATGAAAAATCTATCTTTGATAAGTCCTCAGGACGCAGCACAGATAAAAAACCTCAGTATTCGGGCGAAATGCATCGTTGAAGGTACTATGGCGGGTCTTCACAAGAGTCCGTACCATGGTTTTTCTGCGGAGTTTCTCGAGTATCGTCCCTATTTTCAGGGGGAGTCAACACGGCGAATCGACTGGAGAAAGTTTGCAAAGACCGAGCGGGCTGTTGTGCGTCTGTTTGAGGATGAGACCAATCTGTCTGCGCATATACTTTTAGATAAAAGCGCTTCAATGCAGTTCAATTCCGGTGATGCGCTCAGCAAATTTGAGTATGCAAAGACGCTTGCGGCATCGATCTGCCGCATTTTTATAGCTCAGCGTGATGCTGTCGGGCTTGCAATGTTTGATCAGGCTCTTGGTGTACTGCTTCCTCCAAAGTCAACAAATATACAGATGGAACATGTTCTTAAAGCGCTTGAAAATGCGCAGGCCGGGGATACAACCTGTTGCGCTGCAGCTATCGAGTCGCTTGCTGTAAAAATAAACAAAAGAGGAATGACTATTGTCATTTCAGATCTTTTTGATGATCCCGGGGAGATAATCAGAGGATTGCGGCATCTTAAATTTGTAAAACAGGATGTGATAGTTCTGTGGGTACTCGATCCATTTGAACGGTCATTCAGAGGAGAGGGATCCTATCGGCTTTCAGATCTCGAAAATGGCAGGGAGCTTTTACTCGATGCTGATACGGCACAGCGTTTTTTTTCAGATGGCATGAAAAAACATACCGATGCGCTTGTTCATGCCTGCAGGGAGCTCAAAATCGACCTTGAGATGGTGTCAACGGATGAGCCGTTTCATCAGGCATTACTGAGAATTCTTGAGAAGAGGAGACATCATTTCTAATGCCTCTTCACTTTTACAACCCCGAATTTTTCCTTGCACTTGCCTTTCTGGCAGGCATTCTTGCACTACATCTTCTTAAAAAATCAAAGACGGTAACAATACGTTTTTCATCACTGCGTTTTTTTACAACCGATTCGGTTCAGCGGACTCAGAGGCGTAAATTACGAAAACTGTTATTGATGATAACGCGTTTACTTCTGGTTGCATGTATAATTGCGATGTTTGCGCGTCCCTTTATCAGTTCAAAATCGTTTAATAATTTTCAGAACCCCAATGCATCAGTTTTTATATGGGTTGATCAATCACCCAGTATGGAATATATCGAAAAGTCACTGGCGAATGGACAACGGGCTTTTGATCTGACCGATTCAATTGCTGCGCGACTTCCGTTAAGTGCAAAAATATTCAATTATGATTATGAGGCTGAGGATTTTGTCGAGTATAGAAGCGCCAACAGGCAGTTCAGGTCTGTGCACGGAGATTTGAAGCTTGAAAAGGTGTTTAATGCATTGAAAGCTCACAAACGGTATTCATCGTATCCGGTATTGATTGTCATGAGCGATTTTCAGGAGCCGACAGGTGTTCAGATTGACAGTTTGATGAGTAAAAACGGACTGAAAGCTGATATCATCTTTGTTTCTCTGAAACCGGAATCACCATGGAATTATGCAATCAGCAATGTTGATGTCATAGGACGTGAAGCGGTTGAAGTGAGCACTGAGGCATCAGGTAAAAAACTCGTAAATGGAAAGGTGAGGCTTCTTACAGGTAATATCGGAACAGCTCCGGTAAAAATGACGGTCGATGAAAACGGAACCGGCAGGGTAGTAATTCCCTTTTCAAACCGTGAAAATAAGATCTGTAAATTAGTGCTTGATGAAAAGGATCCTCTTCAATTTGATAATGTAACGTATATATACAGTGGACAGCAGAAACGGTCGGATATTCTGGTGTTGGGAAATACTGATGAAAACTTTGTTCTCTCTGCAGCTATACATGCCCTTGGAGAGAATGGCGGGGGAGCGGTAACAGTCAAAAGTTGTCTTGATGTCACCAGCTCCAATATAGACCGTTCATCAGTGATCATTATTAACCATCCATCGGTTCCCTGTCCGGGTCTGGAAAAACTTTTATCATCCAGAAACAAAAACGGGGGTTCCTTTATCTATTGTCTCAGTGAAGATAGTCTCGATCTGATAAGCGATTATTCTCTGTTAAGAAAGCGATTTCCTGAAATCGGTATGCTCAAGCACTCGTTGTTGGCTCAACCTGCAAATCCGGTATTGCCGGATATCAATTCTGGTCTGTGGTATGGTTTTCCAGAAAAAAAATTGTCGCAGCTTACGATAGCATCTTACGCAAAAGTATTGCCTGGAATCCCGTTATGCCATTTGAGTGATGGGGGAGTGTTGTTTTCGACAACTGATGACAAATTGGGAGCTCGGTGGATTTTTTCGGCGATTCCATTAGGAGTCAGCAATGTCAGTACAATCTGGCAATCAGCTGTCTTCGTTCCTGTTCTCGATAGAATGCTAAAATTTATAGATTCCAGAGGTGCTTCAGATCGGATTGTGATTGCAGGATATCCGGTTAAGAATCCTGTGCTTTCAAGAAAAGAGAAGGGATTTATTTACGATTCTGATGGAAAACCGGTTGTTCTCCCCGATCGGCCGGAAATCGTATTTCAAACTCCGGGGATATATAAAGTGGTTGCAAGTGATATACCGGTTAGTTTTATAAATGTGCTGCCGGACTCAATGGAAAGTAAAATGAATTTTCGTACACCAAATCTCAGTAAAACATTGTATAATGATGCTGTTATCTGTGGTGCAGGTGAAATACTTTCACTAACCAGACAGAAGAGCACAGGTGTTCTCTATTATTTGCCGTGGATCATTATCGGTTTGTTGATCCTTTTTGAAGTTTTTTTATGGGAGCGCGTAAATAGCAATGGGGATGGTATATGAAGATTAATATTTCTCAGCGTGGAACATATCAGGTTTTGCAGATAGAGGAAGAGTTGAATGTGATTTCAGATCTTACCGAATTGCGCTTTCTGATTAAAGGGTATTTGAATCAGGGGAAAAAACATATTGCCGTCTCATTTGTTAATGCAAGCTATATTTACAGTGGAGCAATAGCTGTTTTAATAGATTGTTTCAAAATTATTAAAGAAGATAGCGGCGATCTCTGCCTTGTTGAGTCCAATCCTGATATCCACAAAATCCTTCAGACGCTTCATCTGGACCAGTTTATTAAAATGCACCACACTCTTAATGATTTACCAGTTTTTGAGTAATATGGTTAAAATTTGAACTGTTTTACTATTGTGTCTATTAATTCAGACATCTGAGACAATTGGTTTGCATTCTCCCTGACTTCAACGATTCCGGCGGATGTATCATTGACTATTGTATTGACATTGTAAATGTTGGAGGCCACTTCAGAAAGGCCTCTGGCTGATTCCGAAACATTGCGGGCAATTTCGGTTGCAGCGCTGCTGGCACCTGAAACACTTTTTGACACTTCGTTGATGGTCACACTCTGTTCTTCGACTGCACTTACAATCGTTTGTGAAATTGAGTTGACTTCATCGATAATCTTCGCGATCAGTTCAATTGCGTTAACAGCATTTTTAGTATTATTCTGAATGCCCTGAATCTGTATGGTAATGTTCTGAGTCGCCTCTGACGTCTGACGGGCAAGCTCCTTGACTTCATTGGCAACTACTGCAAAGCCTTTGCCTGCATCACCGGCAGAAGCAGCTTCAATAGTTGCGTTGAGTGCCAGAAGGTTGGTCTGATCTGCAATATCATTGATAAGTTCAACTATTTTGCCTATTTCCTGAGCAGCGTTTCCCAGATTTTCCATAATCGACTGTGTTGATTTAGTCTGCTGGTTTGCCTGATTGGCGATTTCAAGTTCTTTCTGACAATTTCGGGCAACTTCATTAAGCGATGAACTCATCTCTTCAATGGCAGTTGCGACCATTGAAACAGAATTCGACATCTCTTCAGCAGATGAAGAGATGTTGCCAAGGTTCGAATTAGCCTGATCTGTAGCGCTGGCAACGGTTGATGACTGATTCAGGAGTGTGTCGGATCCGTTAGAGATTTGTTGAGAAATTGTCGACAGATTATTTGACGAGCTTTTAATTTTTTCGGTATTTGCAGCGAGTTGCCGGATAATTTTTCTGATCTTGTTTGAAAATAGGTTGAAAGCCTTCGATAATTTTCCAATCTCATCATTTGATGAAACGGTGAGTGTTTTAGTTAAATCACCCTCTCCCTGTGCAATATCCTCAAGCGTCACTGTCATATTATTTAACGGTTTGAGTATGCTGTGAAGCACAAACAACATAATAAGTGCAGGTAGCAGCAGAGATAGACATATAATGATAAATGTCACTGTTTTCGCTTTGCGGGTACTAGAAAGAGATTTTTGTAATATTATACTACCCTCTTTTTTCCCTCTGGCGGTGATCTCTTTTAATGGTTTGGTGTAATTTTCAATCGCCTGGTCAATCTCACCATTGATCGATGTAATTTCATCCACAGACAACGAACTATCGACAAGGCCCGGAAAAAGCCTGCCATCAACAATTGTGAGCAACTTTCCATACTCGTGTTTTGACTTCTCGAATGACTGTTTGTTTTCATCTGAATAAAGTAACTGCGATGCTGAATCGAACAACGTCTGATTCAATGCTGTTCTTTCGTTCCAGAGCTTCTGCGATTCAGAAAAATCTCTGTTAATAATTACATCAGCAATGATACGGTAGGTTCCGGCGCCGGAGAAGGTCAGAAATTCAAATGTGTTGCTTTGTTGTGATGCCTTTGCGAATTCGTTAGTACGCTTATCCAGGTTGATCAATGTCTTGATATTAATAATGCACATTGCTGCGATGATGGTACAAATGGTTGCCATACCTGCAATCAGCCTGATTTTAATTGAGAGATTTTTAAACATTTCAAGCTTTCCGTTAAATAGAGTAGTAAACTTTTTCAGAGTATCTTTTATTTTAATATGGAATTGAAAACCGGTCAATATAGTACAAAGGTCTATTTTTTCCCGTTATTGTATACTATACTATACTATACTGTATGATATCAGGATAAAACATTATTGGAGTAGGTAGATAAAAATGAGATCGTTTTTGAGAAATATTAAAAATATGCCCTCAGGAGACGAGGCCCAGCTCAGGTTAATGACGAATATAATATTATCCCTACTCCTTGTTAATTGCATAACATTCAGCATAAGCGCATTTGTTCGTGGAAACATGATTTATGTCATATTTGAGATGCTATTTGGTTTTTTTGCACTTATCAATTTGTTGGTGCTACACTTCAAACCGGACTTCTTAAAAATTGCACGGTTCATTGCAATTGCATTATTATTAATATTCTTTTACAATCTGGCAGTTCTGGGTAACGAAAGCAAAACAGGATTTATGTGGTCATTTACAATCCCTGTATCTGCGCTTTTTACATTAGGTATGTTTTACGGTGGAATTGCAGTCATCCTGTACATTGTAGCGCTGATTGTTGCATTTCTTCTTCCTGAGAGTGTAGCTCCATGGATTGTTGATTATTCATCTGGTATGAAGTACAGATTTGTGCATGCACTGATCCTCGTCGCATTAGTTTCTTTTCTGTATGAATTTCTCAGGGCAAGAAGTCATCAGATGTTGGCTTCAAAAAACGAGGAGCTTCTGACTCAGACAAGATTAAGAGATGCATTGTATGCCGCTATTCCCAACCCTGTATACTTCAAAGATGCACAGCTTCGGTTTCTCGGGTGCAACAAGGCATTTGAGCGGTATTTCGGGCTTGATGGGGAGCAGATCAGAGGAAAAACGTCTGAAGATATCTGGGGGGCCGAACTTGGTCAGAAATATAGTGAAAAAGAGAGGGAATTAATGGATTCCCAGTCGACGCAGGCATATGAATGGTATGTAAAAACTCAGAGTGGCGCGATTCGGGATGTACTGTTTAGTAAAGCACTGTTCAGAAAAAATGATGGCTCTATTGGAGGAATTGTAGGGTCGATACTTGATATAACAGATATTAAAACTGCAAAAGAAGCTGCTGAAGCTGCAAACAGAACAAAATCACAGTTTCTGGCAAATATGAGTCATGAGATACGGACACCTCTAAATGGCGTTATCGGAATGACAGACCTGTTGTTATCGACCAGTCTTTCACAGGAGCAGAATGAGTTTGCAAAAACGATAAAAGCCTGTGCTGATTCACTACTTTCTTTATTAAGTGACATTCTTGACCTTTCAAAAATTGAAGCAGGTAAAATGCATCTTGAATCAGTGGCGTTTGATTTAAAAGAGATATTGGACTCAGTAGAAAATGTGATGTCGTATCAAAGCCGTTTAAAAGAGTTGCGATATACTTCAACCATTGACACCGTTGTACCCCTCTATCTTAAAGGTGATGCCGGCAGGTTCCGTCAGATTCTCATAAATATTATCGGCAATGCAATAAAGTTTACACTGGAAGGTGAAGTCAATATTTCGGTGTCAGTTGTCTTACAGAAAGATGATGTGGTTAGATTGCGGATTGCGGTACGGGACACAGGTATAGGTATTCCCGAAAATAAGGTCGGTGATCTTTTTCAGCCGTTTTCTCAGGTTGACCAATCGGAACAGAGAAAATTCGGTGGGTCAGGACTTGGCCTGCTCATATCTAAAAAATTGG
>JAFGIN010000036.1 GCA_016929595.1 Chitinispirillaceae bacterium | reverse complement strand
TCTCTCCACTCGTGGAGAAAGGGAGCAAGAAACTGCGATTTATTCTTCTTCCCCCTCTCCATTTACTAATGGAGAGGGGGACCGAGGGGGTGAGGCGATTCTCTTGTTACGCGTTCCCCCATCCGCCTTCGGCACCTTCCCCCGATTACGGGTGAAGGATGGGACAGGGGTGCTGATGTAATGGTACTCAGTAAAAGACATTCTTCATTGCCATTTTTCCTGACTCCCGGGAGTAACAACTGTTTTCTGTTTCCCGCTGGAAACGATATTTTGATCCGGCCATTGAAAATCTATCAAATAACCCCTATATTATAAGTACAGATACACACAATACCTGTTCTGAAAGGTGTTACCATGCCAAACATAACGGATTATACGGATCACAGGAAATTTCTCTCCGATTTTTATGAAGACACCAAAAAAAGGAATCCAAATTTTTCCTATCAGCTCTTTTCCGAGAAAGCGGGAATCAAAAGCAAAGGGTTTCTTCATAATGTAATACAGGGGTCGCGAAATCTCACTAAAGCGAATGTTTTCGGACTCATACAGGCGATGAAATTCAATAAAAAAGAGGCTTCATATTTTGAAAATCTTGTCGCTTTCAATTGTGCAGAGAATTTGAATGAACGGAACTTTTACTATGAACGTCTTTCCCAGGTTCGCAGCTGCGAAAAAACAGCTTCGCAGGCTAAAATAGTCCATCAGGATCAATATGAATTCTATTCCAGATGGTATCACAGCGTCATCCGTTCTCTTATAGATATATACGGTTTTGATGGTGATTACGAATGGCTTGCAAAGTCCGTTTCTCCACAGATCAAGCCGCTTCAGGCGAAAAAGTCTGTTGAACTGCTGCTGAAATTAGGCCTTGTCAAAAAGGAAGCCGATGCACGCTTCACTGTCACCGACAAGTGCATCTCGACACCGAAAGAGATACTTGATCTGGCAATCACCAATTTTCATAATGATACAGGTAAACTTGCACTCCAGGCGCTTGCTGTATTACCTGTCGATAAGAGGAATTTCAGCGGAATGACTCTTGGCGTATCCAGAGAAACGTATAACGAAATATGTGAGGAAATTTACAATTTGCGGATGAAAATCCTGAATAAGGCGGAAGCAGATAAAAATGCCGACATGGTGTATCAATTGAACTTTCAGTTTTTTCCCGTAACAAAAGCTGCTATTGAAAGGAAGAACGTATGAAACACTGCTGTAAAACGGTTGTTTTCGCAACCACTGTAATAATGGTGTTGTCAACTCAGTGCATGAACCCTGCTCAGCACACCGGAAACGGTTCCGATGTGGGCAATGGCATGATTACAGGCCTTATTTATGGGCCGGACGGGAAAACTGCGGCTGTTGGAGCGAAGGTTTATTTGCGCAGGAAACAAAGCCTTGCTGATACAATGGGTGTTTTGGCAAAAAAGAGCGCTGCTGCAGATACGGCAACGGCAATTACCGACGAAAATGGAACATTCGTCATTGACGCTGTTGATACCGGCGTCTATGTTATAGAAAGCTCCGATTTAAACAATAATCTCGCATTTAAAGACTCTGTTTTTATTTCAGGCCCTGATACTACCATCACCGTCCCACCTGACACCCTGAAGCCTGCAGGCGCTCTAAAAGGCGCCATAAGGCTTTCTGAAGGTGGGGATCCTCGTAAAGTGTTCGTTCTGGCATTCGGAATAGACCGGTTTGCAAGAGTCAACGAAGACGGTTCTTTCAGATTCACCATGCTGGCTGAAGGGAAATATGACCTGAGGATTATTGCAAGTCTGGATGATTACGGAGTACTGGATACGTTAAATATCCCTGTGAATTCTGCGGATACAACAAATCTTGACACTATTGAGCTGCCCTTTACAGGAATACCGACGCCAAAAGAGATTTCTGTTTCTTATGACACCATGAATCAGATTGTCACGTTATCGTGGAGCAAGGTAGATGTAGCAATAGTCAACGGGTATTACGTATATCGCAGAAATGTGGATTCGAATACTGTTCTTTCGAGAATTAATACATCTCCGCTTATTGATACCGTTTACCGGGACTCGACAGGGATACAGGATCTCACTTACGAATACCGCGTATCTGCTATTGATAAGAATGCAACGGAAGGTGTAAAGAGTGCGGGGGTGAGTGTGAAGGTGATTCCACTTTACAGCTTTATCAATGGCTGGGGTAGCCCACAAAGTGCAGGTAACCACTTTAACAGTCCATCTTCGATAACAATGGATTCAAGTGGAAATTTATTCATAGCAGATCGAGGACTTGATCATATTGTCAAATATGATACGGCAGGACAATTATTACTTACTATCGGTTCGAATGGCTCTGATTCAGGGAAATTCCAGGCACCGTGGGACATTGAAGTAGATCATAACAAACAAATATTTGTTGCTGATTATGGCAATGGGAGAATTCAGCGGTTTGACGCTACGAACCACGTAAATCTTATCATTCCATGTGATTCGGCTTTTATTGGGTTTAGTGCAAAACCAAGACACCTGCAAATTGATTCTTCGGGTAATATCTATGCTATTGTAATCAGGGGTGACGCTGAGGCAGATTTCGCTTATCAAGCTTTAGTGGTTTATGATGCCTTGGGTGTTTTTATATCATCAACAAACATTGCTCCATTGATACAAAATAAACTATCTCAAGATTTTCTTATTCACAAAGGAATAATTTATATCTCTGCGACGAGTGATTTGTATACATTTACAATGACTCTTTCTGCTCTGAATCATATACATGATGTTCGCTATCCGATGACTATTGCAAAGAATTCTTTGCTCTACTGCGGTGGGAGCAATATTATAGGCTTTTACAAAGACGGCCCTATCAAAGTAATGGATCTTTCAGGCAATTTCATTGCAAGATTCGGTAAACAACCCGATTATTCTGCTGCCCAAACGACATGGACTACAACTACGGATGCCTCGTTAAGTGGACTTGTTGTAGATGCCCAATACAACGTCTACACGTTAGAAAGCAGTGGCACATTTTACGCCATCAAAAAATTTAAACGGAATTAAAAGCATGGGGGGGGTGCAAAGATCGCACCCCCCCATAAACTAATCCGATCAAAGCTTATTCCATGTACTATTATAGTACGCGTAAATCCCTTTTCCAGAACCTGGATTCCAATTCGTCCCATTAGCATAAGCAATCATCCCATCGACAAGCGGGGACGGGGCGCTACTGCATGGAGTTAAAATTAGGGCCTTGTTTGTGCCAGAAATTTTAATATTCCCATTTACATCTAGTTTCTGTGTGGGAATTTCAACTCCAATCCCCACATTCCCATCAAATGTGATTCGCATTCTTTCAGCATTATCAGTTCCAAATACCAATGGTTTGGCATTCATGGTCCCAACACCTAAAACCGTATTTGGAGAACCGCTATAAAAAGCCGCGCCGGCCCTGTTGTGACCAAGATAAGATCCACTCGCACTCCTTCCATAAGAGACCATTTCTATGCCGTCACCGTTGCTGTTTTGAATATGTGCTGCGGTAAATGTTGTATTTGTCACACCTTTTATAATAAAACGGGCGTTGTCGCCGCTGATATAAAGCTTTTCAGAGGGGGTAGCCGTACCTATTCCAACATTTCCCAAAGCATAAATATTACCAGAACTATTTATATTCCCATTGACGTCCAGTTTCTCAACAGGTTCTGTAAATCCAATTCCAACCTGGTTCGCAAAATGCACTCTCCCGCCACCGGTTTTCAATGCATAACTTTGTCCATGGAATTCTCCCCCTGTTGAACCACTTCCATAACCGATACCTTTAATAGCAGTTCCCGAACCATCAGCTCCTGAGAGAATACCGGTTGCGGCTTCGTCAACTCTAACTCTGATCCCCGCTGAATCGGCATTTCCTGTTCCGGTACAGAATGAAAAATCTACCATAATTCCTATCATACCATGTAAAGGGCTTGTCGGCATAATTTCAAGACATGTTTTCGAATTATTTTCGCCAACGTAAACAGGGTTTATCTCCGAAGCCACCAGTTGTTGACTACCACCCTGCGCAGTAATAGTAAGACTGTTCTTAACACCGTAAACTTTATCACCTGCTGCAGTATATGATCCTGTTATATCCACTACTGCCTGCGGAGTTGCCGTTCCAATTCTCACTTTTCCATTGATGCCATCCGTTGCATAACCTTCCGGACCTAAATGTAATGCTGCCATAAATACACCTCTTCATGTAAATTATTAAAAAAACTTCAGTTTTGTCTGTATGATACTACAAATAAAAATGAACACATCATTTTTAAAGGACAAAACAAAAACAATAAATTATTCAACAGTTCTAATTTTTACTACTACGTAAGAGTACTTTCCTCAATCTCCTTCTTATTTTGTTCCAGTTCCAGAATCCTGTTTTTCATAAGGCTGACCAGATTTATTAGGTTGTCCATCTGGTCGTTATACATCTTAAGAACACTCTCGAAATGTTCTTTCGCCTGATATACATTCAGTTTAGCCTGGATAGCCTGCTGACATATAATATCAGGATTGATCGTGTTCTGGTCCATACGCCCTCCTTTTCTGTTATGAAAAAATGCTCCGTTCACGTTTGAAAAAGCCGATTTTATCGTAAATCATTCTGGTATTAAATCCAATAGCGCTTGTTTTACATTTGATTTTTAAAAGAATAAATAGTACCATCAAAAAATGCCACTTACAATCAAACTTTTGAGCTACATTTAACTTTTCGTTTCCAGCTGGAAACGGACTGTTTTTCTGCTGTTTTATTCGCTGAATTAATGCTGGAGCATACCGGATACGGCTGCAAGGTAAAAATAGTATCGAACTTTACCGGGGCTCTTTTTGACTATATATGTAAGATAGGATTAATACATTTAATAGCTGTTAAAGTTTATGCATGTTTTAAATTATTGTTTTTTGTCCCATAGGGACAACATATTTATAGAAAGATGTATACCATAGGAAATCCTTGTCCCATAGGGACAAAATATTACTATGCTGAGAAACACATTTTGCTTGATGTACGTTAATTATATCGCCTTTACGAGACGAGCTTTCCGTTTCTTTCATTACTATTTCTATAACTGTTTGATAGCTGCAGGACCAGGAAAAAAATCCAGCAGATTTACGTAAGACGATCAGAGAGCAGCCATGTAACTACTCACAAATTTCTCAGAAGAGCCAAATAAACAACCTAATAATCAAACCTGATAAAAAACATCTCATGACATTTTCACTTTTCTGGTTGTAAAATGATTAGAAAACCAGACTTTTTCATGGGAACAAAGAAAAGAGGTAAAATATGCGGGTACTCTATTTCTATTTCATTTTTCTAAGCAGTTTCGTTACCCTTGATGCTACTACAGTCAGCGGAACTATCACAGACTATATTAATCGGGAGCCTGTCGATTCATGTGTTTTAATTCTTGAATGTTTCTCGCCATACACGATTAACGATACGATACTTTCCGACAAAAAAGGAATTTACAGTTTTGATTCTCTTCCTGCCGGTGTCTACTCACTTAAAACCAGTCACGAGAGTTTTATTGCGGATACAATTCCTCTCGTTCTGAAAAGCAATCAGATAATTCCTTTCGTTTTGCTCAACCGTTCCCATGTACTTGACAGTTTACCCGACACTCTTTATAAGGAGGGATCACCCTATTTGATTATTAATTCAATAAGAGCAGTCCGTCCATTGGTGATACTTCCTGGTGTAACCATGACCTTTTTTGATGGTGGTGATTTGCGATCACAATATGACATCTCTGCTATAGGAACTGAACAAGACTCAATCAGATTTATCACAGACAGTTCATCATGTACCGATACTTTTTACAATCCCCGAACAGGATTATGGTTTAACAGCACTAGTAGAAATAGTAATTACCAGTTTGAATATTGCAGATTCGAAAGATTGAATTCCATCATGATCTTCAATTTTTCTCATCTGTTTTTCGGGAATAATCTTTTTACCCGGATGTATACCGCTTTAACTTTTTGTATGAGTAGTGGAAACAAAACCGAAATTTCAAACAATACGATTCTCGGGTGTACCGATGGCATAAGGGGCTTCAATCCATATTTCAATCCGTCTGAATCTATTACCATGTATGAATCATTTTCAATTACCGATAATATGATATCCTGCTCAAATACAGCACTGACCCTATCTGCTACAGAGAAGACTTATGTAAATCACAACACTATCATTGGACAAACCTCTATTGATCTGAAAAAATTATCAGAAAATGATACAGTGACTAACAATATTTTTTCCGGCATTACTTTCAATGGGCAGCCCGCTACAATACCTTTTATTGCATACAATGCGTTTGATACTCTTTCCGGGCCCCTCCCTCCCGGTTTCGGCATGAATATGATCACCAATGGCCATGGTGATTCCTGTGATTTTTTTTACAATATACGCACTAATCCCCACATAACCGATTCCATATCCGGAGTGATTGCACAAACTTCTCCCTGTGCCGGTATGGCTTCAGATGGTAAAAATATGGGAGTGTATCAGGGGGCTCTTTCAGCTCCTGTTCGTGACAAACACAATGAAATGAAAAACCATTCACCGGCACTGCTCAAAATTCAGACTGGAACTTACCCGATTTTTATACCATTAAATATGAAACAGTCATTAACTTCAGGTAAGTTTAAAATAGAGTTGTTTTCGATAAATGGAAAACGCATTTCAAAATTCGAAAATCAACTTATTGCGAATATAAATGGACTTTTTGTGATCACTAGTAATCTATTGCCAAATTCAGGAATTGGCAACTATATACTACGGATTTCAAATCATAACACATCGTTATCAGTCCCCATCTGTTTTCTAAAAGGGAGATAACTCAAAAAAAAGCTGCAATATATATCCGATCCATACAAAACATGAACTCGGCAATTTCTTGAGTACCTGTCTACTGAACACTGTCGAAGCAGGATGCACAATATTCTTTTACGGTTGCCAATGGTGCCTTCGAGAGCCTCAGCCAAGGTGTCTGAGGCTCTCGAAGGCACCGTTGGCTGAGGCTCTCGAAGCCAACAAGCAGCTGTTAAGCCTGTGATAAAGTTCATCAGGAATACCAATATTAGAGCAATTTCATGCAATACTCCTTTTAATTTTGAGTCTATTTTCAGTTCTTTCCGACTATTTCACCAGCTCTGAAGAGCGAATATTCTTCGCACCTCAGAGTCGGAACAGGATTCACCAGAGCTGAATGTTTTTACTGCTGGTCACTGACTT
>JAFGIN010000035.1 GCA_016929595.1 Chitinispirillaceae bacterium | reverse complement strand
TCGAAATGACAAGCGTGATTTGCTTAAAACGCGTCGTCTCGACTCCGCTCGACGACCGGAACAGTAATGTTAACGTTGTAGAACTAAGCCATCTGGAAATTATCTGTATTAAAATTCATTCTTCTGGCAAAACTTATCAGCTTCAGGAGCAGAAATTTGCTCTCACGCATCGACTCGTCTTCGGCATCATCATCCGCACGAATACTATATTCACCATAGAGAGCTGCAACCTTAGTTTTAAGAAAAGGCATGAAAAGATCTTCAAGTTTGTTCTTTGAAACGGGAATCTCGAAACGATCAACAATATTTAAAAGAAAACGCACTCTGTCACACTTCTCAACATCTACGCTTTGAACCAGATTCTGTAATTCACTGAAAAGTATCCGTTCCAGAAAAATCGCACTGTTTTTAACCTCAATCGTAACGCCATATTCTGATGCACGGCGATAAAGATCCAGCAGATCCGTAAACAACCCGTCATCATCACCACGATCCTTAAAAGATGTTACCAGCGAATCCCACTGACGATTTATCACAAAAGAGAGCGGCGCTGCACAGTATGGAGGCAGTGAAGAGTTCAGGAATGCTAACAGATTTATCTCTGAAAGATTTTTCTTCATCCATAAGCCAAAACGCATCCCGGTATCATTGGCAATCTTTTTGAGCAGATAATTTTCCAGATCTCTTCGTGATGTACTGAAAAGGTTTTTAAAACAATAAGTAGTCCCCTCCTTATTGTCAACCCACCAGTCGATAGAATTCTTCTCCCCGGCATCCGTTCCTTCCCTGTTGGCAACAACCCATCCGGTAAGATCAAGATACCCTTTGTGCGTCATACATACTGATAAATGAAATGACTCACCGGTACCAACTGAATCGATATCCACATCATAACAGCTATACGCAGCCTTTTCAGTTTGATCAGACCAGAGTTGAGACAACGAAACCGAATAATCAAACAACTGGAATGAATTGCTGTTTTTGACGTTCAACGTCCGCATCACAGCAGCTGTAAATGCCAGAATTTTGTGATGTTCATAAAAAGGGAGGATATGTTTTATAAACAGTGTCTTTCCATTCTGATTATCGATATTACTGGGAGCATGTTCAAGATCAGACAACAGCTTCTCAAGCACCTTTTTCTGCTGTGCAGCAGGTATCCCAAGCTGAAAAGCCCTGCAGGCATAGGAGAGATTCTGCATCGCCTCCAGTCCGCTGATCTCGGAAAAAAACCACCCGCACGAAGTAAACGAGTAGAGCATGAACTTCTGAGCTTCAAGCGCTCTTCTGAATGTGTAAACCTGCTCGCGACTCAGAGAATGCTTTACAAATTTCTCAAAGTATTTTTTTACTTTGGCAAAAGGAACACTCCCCAGTATCGAAATATATTCATCACGAATTTTCCACGGGTTAACACCATAGTCCTTAAAGGTAGCCTCAAACGCCCCATCAAGTGCATCCTGAAGATTCTCCAGAGCCAGGCGCAGCGGCCCCCGCCAGGCCTGATTCCATGAATCTTCACCACCGGTTTTACACCCACAGTCGCGGATCCAGCGCCCCACACCATGGGCGCAACTCCAGGCGGTACCCTCACCATAGGCATTTTTCAGGGATACCTCCCATTTGGGTGGAAACGTGGAAAGATACCAGGCAAAATTCACTGGAGCAACTCCAGACTCCTGAGCAACGTGGGCAAAATAATACGCAAGACACATATCACCAAAAGGCTTATGGTGCCCGAATGTTTCTCCATCTGTTGCAAGAACAACGACCTGATTGTCTGACGGTTCACTGAAACAGGTGTTTACCCTTGATCCGAGTATGTGTGCATCAGTCAGCATGTCACCAAAACTGACCTCTTTTGATAACCCCTCATCAAAAAAGAATACATCAAGGTGCCCCGGGAGCTTCTTGCCAGCCTGATTTCTCGGAAAAATACGGTATGGTCTTCTGGTATCGATTCCGTACGCTGTCGAATTCCAGGGTGCATCAGCGTTATCAAGTTCTCTAAACCCCTCAGCCTGGTTGGGAGAAAGGATAACAAACTTGATCTTTTCATCAATGAGACACTGCACCGTTTCCATGTTTATAGCTGTTTCTGCAAGCCAGATACCCTCAGGGTCCCGACTGAACCGTTTCCTGAAAAAACTCTTCGCCCATCGGATCTGTGTAAGCTGGTCCCGTCGTGATGAGAGCGGCATTATGATATGATTAAATACCTGAGCAACAGCATTCCCATGTCCATTGAACTTCAAACAGCTTTCCCGGTCCGCATCAATGATCCTTTTTGCAGTTGATGGATGAAACTGCTCAAGCCAGGAGAACAGTGTCGGTCCAAAATTGAAACTCATATGTTGGTAATTATTTTCAATTGCGTTGATCATGAAGTTTTCATCAAGTAACCGTGAATTTGCATTGGGACGGTAACACTGATCATAAATTCGCTCATTCCAATCATGGCTGGGAGCTGCAGAGGGTTGCTCTTCCAAAAAATTAACCCAGGGATTCTCCCTTGGAGGTTGATAGAAATGCCCATGTATAACGACATATCTGCCATTAGCATTTAATTCATTGCCAGTCATATGGTGTCCCATCAGGATAAGTTACACTTTTACTTTCCAATCGCATTTTCAACAAATCGATTCCCTGCGCTATAATATCGCTCCGGGTTTCGTACAGATTTTCAAACCATACCTCAAGTTCATTGTTGATTCGGGTATAGCATTTATCACCAATTGTCCTGTCTCCGATCTGTATCTCCAGAGTACTTTTTTCATCATTAATCAAAACATTCTTTACCCAGCGAATACTCATGGAATTCATCTGCCTTTCGTAACTTTCATTAACAATACCCGGGCTTTACCACAATAAACATCATCAGGATAATTCAGAATAATCGATTGAAGCAGTGCTTGTGCATCTTTGGAATTTCCCGTAAGATGACTTGCTTCTGCTCTGAAGTACATAACCCCCGGGTCTGATATTGTATCATTGCACTGATTTAAAAAATTCATCGTTTCCTGTGCGGATCGCTTCAGTAACTCCTGTGCAACTTCTCTCACCAGCAGCGATCGCAGGGAATCCGCAATGTTTCCCGAACAGAGCAGCTCTGATGAACGCTGCGGCTTACCAATGAAATTATAATATTCTATCATTGCCCATGCCGTAAGCATATCCTCTTTTCCGGCAAATTTTTGAAGCCAGTAACGATACTTCAACATCTCCGGAAACACGCTCCATTCAGGGGTTGATCTTAACGAATCCACAAGGATTTGGAATGCAGAGAGATTTTTGTGATAAAGCAGCAGCCGCAACTTCCATAACTCATGGAGAATCGGCTCATCATTCAAAAATGTACTTTTGGCAAGCTGCGCAAACACAGTGCTGTCACTCTCTTTTTTGCATAAGCTCTGCCTGATAGTCAATGTATCTCTGGCTAATGATCGGGGAAGGTCATTGATCAACTGCATAGCCTTACCAAAGTTACCCTGATTCTGATACAGAACAATTGCTTCGATTTTAATGTTGTTGTTATCGAGCCCTGCACGTTCAATCCAGACTGCACTGGAATCACCTCTGTTCAATGCGACCCAGGACTGGAAGGCTATATTTGCAGCCTGCAGCCTGATCTTTTCGTCAATTGCATAATGGTAAGCTGCAGATGCAACCGAAGCAGCAGCGATAGATTTTTTACGCATAGAATACTTCTTGGCTACCTGATACAACACAGCACCAGCATCTTTCTCCGGAACACTTTTTCTGATAAACTGAACCTGTTTACGGAAGTTGTTCAGATCCCCCCACGCTTCAATTATCCAGGTAAAAACAATACTTTTATTGTCATCAGAAAGTTTGAGACCGGGAAAACAGCGATCAGCAAACAACCCGATGAGCGTATCTACAATCTCCGGTGAATTTTCACTCAGCACACCATTGAACTGCATCAACACTATCTCTATGTATCCGGATTCCGACTGCTGCAGGCTTCTGCAGAAAAGATCGGGTATGTTTGAATAATCCCCGGTGACATTCTTTACCTTTGCCCATCGCCCGAGAGCATACTTATCAAGAACTGTATCTTTATCAAAAATTGTATAAAGAGTGTCAGCCTGAGCCGGAAAGCCATCATTGACCAGCGCCATAAATGTTTCATGTGGTGATCTGTTCCATTTCGACCAACATTTCCTGACCGCAGACCAGAGTGTTTTGTTTTTGTAAATAGATTTGTTACGGAAAGCACAGAACAGCAAGGAATTCCAATTGAATTTATCATCCGTGCTACATCTATCAAGAATCAGGAGAAAGTTCTTGGCATCCTCTTTTTTTTCTGAGTTGAAGTTTTTTACAATTGAAACCAGGCATTGTTCATCAACAGCAACGGCTTCTTTTGTTACTCTGCTCAATTGTGCGCTGAGAGAGCTCTCCGTGGAAAGCGAATCAGGAGAAAAACACTCCGCACACAGATAAGTAAACAAACCCGCAGAAAAAACCAGCTGAGGAATATGTTTACATAAAAATATATTTTTAAAAAAATTTGCTCTGTTCACTACCGGATAAATCCGCATTTGGTCAGGAGCGCTGCAGTTCCTGAAGTTTTTTCTTTAGTTATTACTGTAATTTCTATCTTCAAAATAGATCCTTCCCAACAATTTAACAACACAAGGCGGGTTATGCAGATCCATTCACCCCCGATTACAAAACCATGTTAAGACAATTATATTCAAGGATTACTCTACCGCACACCGCCAGAGTAACGGATATGGATACGTCCAGGGTTCCTCGTATCATCAATATTTCTTGCCCATTCGAGAATCACTGTTCCGATTCGTGATGGAAGGCGCAAACCAAGCCCATAGCCCATCATCGTGATGTAATCAGATCTACTGCCGGGTTTGTTTTTTGAACCGATTCCACCATCGGAAAAAGCATAGACAGCACCAAATTTATTGAGATAAAACATATACTGTACCTGACCATGAAACGCTGTCCTCAACGCCAGCTCATTGTCACCATACCCTCTCATAGTCGTGTTTGCCCCAATACGATACATCTCTGAGGGAACAAGTTTTTCTTCCTTTGTTATTGCATGGTACCAGAAAACATTGGTGAGAACACCCTGGTTCATTAAAAAAGGAAGATGTATTCCCGCATTGAACTGTAAACTGGTCCGTGTATATCGTTTCTCTTTACGTGATACACCTCTTCCGGCTTCCAGGTACAGGTTGTGCGAAAATACCCCCTGCTCAATAGTACCGGAACGTCTCGATATGACAAATGCTGCACCGTAGAAATGCCCTGATACGCCAACGCTATCAGCTGACACTGTTGTTTCATTCCCCTTTATGTCAATACCTGCCTGCCACTGCATACCAATCTCTGTAAGAAGTTTGAGATTTCCATAAATATAGCCATACTGCTCTTTGATAACTTCCAGTCCTCCACCCGTTGATATTTCCATCGGCAGATTGAGTAACCATGGCTTTGTAATGCTGAAATTGAACAACTGCTGTGATTTATCACCAGTATATCCCAGTTCTGAAGATTCACCGATATGAAAAACATTCAACAGCGAGAGGCGCAGTGACCCACTCAGTTCGGCTTTCTGATCACCATTTTTTACTACGCCTGCTGCCCCGTCAACTCCAAGACCGGACTTATCCACAATCTGAAACGGTACAACGACTGATGCAGGGTTATCGGGACTGTACTGTTTTTTTTCCAGTGCCGGCTCATCAATAGTAACATCAACTATATAAGGCCGCATTTTAAGCCGTTGTACAGATTGCAACTGTTTCCTAAGATCATACAAGTCACCAGCATGAACAGAAATGTCATTATAAATCAGCCGGGGCTTACAATATTGTACTCCCTTGAGAAGAGGCTCTGCATTCACACAACGTTCATCAGGAAAAGCCTTGTAGTACAACGAAAACGTATCCGGGTAATTCACTGTAGAATTACCATGTTTCAAAAGGTCGACAGTGACCTTTGCGTAAGGGTACCCGTTATCCGTTAAAGCCCGCACAATCTGGCCGGCCCTGTTTTTTATGTCAAAAGCATCATACCTGAAAGGATAGCGCTGTACCGGAAGTCCGGCGGCAATCGCTGAATCCAATCCGAAAATTCTCTCATCAGCAATTATCGATCGTGCTCCAGGATAAAAGACAACGGTTTGTTCAGTTAAGGTATCAAAGTGGCTGTTAAAATATCCCAGAGAATCACCAATACGAGCAAGCCTCGACTGTATTTCACCGCGAGATAAACCTTTTAAATCACTACGAAGTTTCCGGAATGAGATACCATCAATTTTTTTTTGTCCAAAGGTAACCCGTGACGAATCGATTTGAATAAAAGACTCACTGGAATAAACCGCTGAAACGGAAACCACGCAAATTAAGAAAATAATCAAGTGATGCAATTATCAACTCCTCCTGTGAGGAGAGAAAAAGGTTCCCATAAAAGTACTGATGGGAACCGGAGGAATCCATACTTTAAATAGAAATCAGGAACCCTGACGTTTACGCCGTTCCATCAATTCCTTACCTTTAACAGAGTATTTTGCTACAGGAACTTCTTCAAGACGCTCGACATCTATCAGTTCACCGGTGACTTTGCAAATACCGTAGGTACCATCATCAATTCTCTGAAGCGCTTCATCAACCTGTTCAAGATATTTCTGTTGTCTTTCTGCCAGCCCCATGCTGAATTCTCTGCCATAGGAGAGCGATGCGACATCTCCCAGATGATAACTATAACGGGAGATCTCTCCAGCTGAATCTGAAATAGACTGTTTCAGATTACTCTGCTGTAATTCATCCATTTCTTCAAGAACCCGCTGTTTTTCTGTAAGTAGCTTGTCCTTAAAAAAATCAAGCTGTTTCTTAGTAAATTTTTTGTTCATACTCCCTCCTTCGGATAATCAGACAAGGCAAAATAGATTATCCCCTCTCAAAAATTCAACCTGTTTATTATTTCTGACCTGAACTCGGTGGTAAGTGACGATGAAGAGCCGCAATAGATTGCGCATTATTCACGTCACGTTACCGCTGAGTTCAGGTCAACGTAACTTTTCAATCTGCCAGTATCAGGGAATTACGCCGATCTGCCATCTGATTAAATCACAATAGTATATAATATCATCAGAAACCATTCAAGCGCAAAAATTAATTCACCTCACGAAAACAAAAACCGCAAAAAGAATAATACATTATATAAAGTTACGGTCAGGAAAATATTTAGCTGTGAAACATATCCTGCCCGGATCTATTTTTTAATGTTTTTTAAATATGTAATTCTTGATGGAGAACCACAAATTCGATGACTAGAATAGAACTCGCAAAATCCGGTACAATTTCCGATGAAGTAAAAAGGGCCGCACAGCAGGAGGGTATCTCTCCGGAAAAACTCAGAGATGGTGTTGTTTGTGGTACTGTTACAGTTGTTCGAAATACGCTGCGACCAATTAATCCGCTTGTTCTGGGTTCCGGAACCAGAATAAAAGTTAACGCAAATATCGGAACCTCTTCTTCACAGGCAGACATTGCTACAGAACTTGAAAAGATGAGGATATCGGTAAAATACGGCGCAGACGCAATTATGGATCTTTCGACATCCGGTGATCTCAGAGCTATCAGAAAAGCCCTCATCGAAGAGTGCCCGGTTGCAATCGGAACTGTTCCTCTTTACGAAATGACTCTCAGGGCAAGAGAAAAACAAAAATCGGTGCTTCAGATCACTGCAGATGATATGTTTGAAGTCATTGAAGACCATTGCAGAGAGGGTGTCGATTTCCTTACTCTTCACTGCGGCGTAACCCGTCAGAGTGTGGAACGGTTCAAAGAAGTTAATCGTCTTGCCGGTGCTACAAGCCGTGGCGGAACGATAATGATGGAATGGATTCACTGCAATAATAAAGAAAACCCGTTTTACGAACAATATGACCGGCTTCTTGATATCCTTGCAGAATATGATGTCGCAGTAAGCCTTGGAGACGGATTCAGACCCGGTGCACTTTATGATGCAAGTGACCGGGCTCAGATTGAAGAGCTTATCATTCTTGGAGATCTCGTCAAAAGGGCACGTCTGAAAAACGTTGGTGTATTCGTTGAAGGACCTGGACATGTACCACTTAATCAGGTCGCTGCAAATATGCAGATACAGAAAACGTTGTGTGAAAACGCACCATTTTATGTGCTTGGCCCGTTGGTAACCGATATCTCACCAGGATACGATCACATTACCGCCGCAATCGGTGGCGCAGTTGCAGGAATGGCTGGTGCCGACTTCCTTTGTTATGTCACTCCTGCAGAACATCTGAGATTACCATCCCTTGAAGATGTCCGTGAAGGCGTGGTTGCATCGCGCATTGCAGCGCATTCAGCAGACGTAGCGAAGGGACACCCGGGAGCAATCGAACTGGACCATGAGATATCCAGAGCTAAAATTGCCCTTGACTGGGAACGGATGATCTCCCTCTGTGTCGATCCCGATAAAGCCCGTCAGTATCGCAAATCTCTTCCACCAAGTGAAAATGAACATCTTTGCAGTATGTGCGGAGAATTTTGTGCCATTCATCGTTCAAAAAAAGTAGCTGTACATAAGGATTAACAATGGCAACTTATTGTTTTGAGTGCACCGTTCCCCTCGATAAGTACGAACAGATTCTTGCAATCTGGTATTCGATGGGCATGCAGGGATGTGAAGAAAACGACGCAGGCAACCAGGTCAGTGTTAAAGTGTACTTTGGTTCAAAAGATGAAACCCTTTACGCAATGAAAGAGTTTAACGTTGCGTATCCCGGGCAGACACTGACACTCACCGAAATCGAAAAACAGGACTGGAATGCCAAATGGCGCGAATCGATGCAACCAGCCAGACTCGCACCTGGGTACTGGGTTTCACCATTATGGCTCCCTCCCGAAATGGAACCGGATGATATCTGGATCAAAATTGAACCCAAAATGGCATTTGGAACTGGTCATCACGAAACTACCCGACTGGCAGCCGCGGCGCTTATCACTCATAAGAGCCATGTAAGCGGCAGTACTATTGCTGATATCGGAACGGGCTCGGGTGTATTGTGTTTTGTTGCAGACACACTGAAATCATCGAGGTGTATCGGTATAGAGATTGATAATGATTGCCGCGAAAATCTTGCCGAAAATTATCAGTTGAATAATCCATCAGGAACAATATCCTTTCTGATCGGGGCTACAGACGCTCTTAAAAAGTCCTTTACTGCAGATATCATTGTCATGAATATGATACTAACCGAATCCTCCCCACTTCTGAACTGGGCATCAAACTCGCTCATTCCGGGTGGTCTTCTCATTCTGTCCGGAATTCTTGTTGACGAGTTTGATAAAGCGATTGATCTGGCGCAGCAGGAAGGGTGCACGCTTCTTGACCAGACAAAAGAAAACGAGTGGTGGTGTGGTACATTTATTAAGAACGGGTAAATGTATCCGCTTTGTATTCATTGGTCAGAATTCAGAATATAGATGAGAAAGTGCAATACTGATATTCGCCTTCTTAATAAGAAACTATTCAGGTACGCTCCCTAAAATCCCCCGCAGGGGGACTTTAAAACGTGCTGCATGGGATTTTTGTCCTCCAAGTCCCCCTGCGGGGGGCGAAAAACCGGTAAAAGGCATACTACCTGAATATGTTGCATTAGTAATTTCATTATTTCTAAATTGTCCTTTTGAGGGCCGGCTTTTTATTCTGAGTACTGAATCCTGGATACTTTGTAAATTATCATTTAAAAATGGAGCGATCTGTGAATTTCGATGAATCATCAGCCAATCAGTTCATAACACCCGAAATATTCTCCGATATTATTAAAATTAAAAACCTCAGCGGCCCCAATGGCTGGTTGCTTTTTGTTGCATGCAACTCCGGAATTGAGTTCGCCAACAATGTCAAAAAAGAGTACGAAAACCTTTTAAGAATAAACAACAGCACCCTGCACGAGATACCCATTCTGGGCAGTTATGACGAACCGATCACCGCTGTTTTTTCCGATACGGAAACCTGTCCTCGGCTGCCGCAGCATGTTGCCGGATCGAACGCGTTTGTATTTCAGTGTGTCCATGAGCATACCACTGCTAATACAGTAAACGAAAATATCCAACAGTTATTACAGGTGATACGAACATTACGGGCTCATCGTGTACGTACGATCAATGTTGTAACACCCTATTGCCCCTACTCCCGTCAGGACAAGCCAAGCTTTCTCAAACGTGAGGCGACTCTTGCAAGTCTCTTTACCGACCAGCTCAAGGTTGCAGGTGCTCACGTTCATCTGACCTACCACCCACATGCGCTTTCATTACATGGATTCTACGAACCGGATATGATGCTTGTTGCACTCAGCGGCCTTGAACTTTTTGTGGAAATTTTTAGTGATATGCACGGGCTTGACAATGTTGTTGCGGTTTCCACTGATGCCGGCGGAGCAAAGTTCACTGTTCATTTCTCCGATGCCATGGATATCCCTTATGCAATCGCCAACAAATTCCGTCCGGGAAAAGATCGCGCAAATCTTCTTGGAATAATCGGTGATCTTAAAAATAAAAAAGTTGCGATTATTACCGATGATGAAACCGTGACCGGTTCATCGATTATCAATGCGGTACGGTGGCTCCATAATAACGGCGTCGAAGAGATACATGCCGCGATTTCACATCTCAAGATGAAAGAGGAATTTTTGCCGGCCCTCCTGGACGCACATAACAATTTCGGACTGAAAATTGTCCATACGACCGATACGATACCGCAGATTCCATCAATTTTAAACCTTCCATTTATCAAGACACATTCTCTTGCACGCCGCTTTGCATCAACGATAAACAGGATGCATTACAATCAGTCGATAAGTGCGCTGTTTAAGAATGAAAAGTAACCTATGCAATCAGCACCTTCAGAACAAATAGATTGAATCACTCAACAGGAACCTTTGAGCCGATTGATTCAAATAGATATATTTGATTCAAGGAGATAATAAAATGAATCATTATGAGCAATGCGAATCATCTGTTCTTGAATTTAAGGGTTCGATTCCTGCCTGCCAATAACCAGATCCTGAAGACTGTTGTAGGGTTCTGCAATCAGTTTGGAGTTAGAATTGTCGTTGGAGTCGATGATACACAGAGAGGGTGTCAGTCGGCCGCAGTCAGGAGGCTTTCCGAGTTAGTGAAACAAGGGTTCTTAATAAGAACAGGTGCAGGCGTATCAACCCGTTATCGAAGGAATCTGGTTCCGGATTGAGAGCAGCTTCAAAACGGATTATTAAGTGTCCGAACTGAACTCAGGTGTGGGTTTTCGTTCTTTTATAAAAACAAAAAAAGCCCTGCCAGCCATCCGGTTCTTAAAACCGAACACCAACAGAACATTTAATGATTTGTTAACCGGATCAGCAGGAAAGCGGTATGCGGGAGGTTACTTACCCGTTGCTTTTAAACATTTCATACAGATTTTGATACGTTTTGATGTACCATTGATGACTGTTTTGATAGTCCTGAGATTCGGATAAAACATTCTCTTGCTTACATTATGTGCATGCGAGATCGTGTTACCGGATTGTGGATGTTTTCCGCAAATTTCACATGTATTAGACATTGCTTCCTCCAGGCTTTGATAAGCTTCATTCAATTTATAGTCATCAAATATACTATTTAGAATTTGAGGATGTATAAAAATTCTTTTAAATTTGATAAATTGGGGTCGGACCTTTGTAACAGATTGATTTTGATTAACATAACTAGCATAAGACCTAATTTCCAAAGCTTAAATCATTGTTTTTTATATCCAAATCACTCAAATAACAACTTTGCGATTCTTTCAATCCTTTAAAACCGGAAAAAGTTGCACTATCATGGCATGTTCTTTCCTTGGGGTCGAACCTGTTCAATAGACATAACAATAGAAAAAGGGACGTCCGTGACGAACGTCCCCCGTGTATCAAGAAACGGATTAAACCTCTATCAACCGCATTTTGAATAACCACATGATTTACACACTGAACAGCCGCCCTCGTTTTCCATTATTCCACCACACTCAGGACACTGCGGACAATGGCCCATGTCAAGATTACTGTAAGTAATCTTCTTTGTGCCATCCCCTGATGAAGAAGAACTGTTTCCAATATCGTTTATCGCCTTCTCCAGCATTCTGCCGATCGCATCTGCGCACGACAGAACCATTTCACCTTCATGCCATGCGGGAATCGGACAACGTATTCCACGAAGCTGTTCAGCAATCGATTTGGGATCGATCCCTGAACGTAATGCAAGTGAAACCATCCGTGAAACTGCTTCAGCATTTGAAGCGGCACATCCCCCGGATTTACCCATCTGGGCGAAAACTTCACAAAAACCAACCGAGTCGGAATTCACATTTACATAGAGATTACCGCAGCCGGTTTTTGTCTTGTAAGTCTTACCCTGTGTTACCGATGGTCTGGGACGTGGATGAATTGTACCGGTAAATGAAACAACCTCCCCATCAGCCCCGGAGGTACCGGTAGTTATCACCTGGTTAGCCCGTGAACCATCACGGTACACTGTAACGCCCTTACAATTGTGCTCGTATGCATAACGAAATACTTCTTCGATGTCATTCTGCGTTGCATCATGATGAAAATTGACCGTTTTTGAAACTGCATTATCGGTAAATTTCTGAAAAGCAGCCTGAATCAGAATATGCCATTTAGGTTCGATATCATGAGATGTAACGAAGATATCCCTGATTCTCTTTGGTATACCGTAGATTCTATTCAAACTGCCCGTATCAGCAACCATTTTCATCAGTTCTTCGGAGTAGAATCCTTCCTCCTGAGCGATTCGCTTGAACGCAGGATGAACCTCAAGCAGTCGCTTTCCATCAAGAACGTTCTTCTCATACGCAACTGCAAATAATGGCTCGATACCGGAAGAGCATCCGGCAATCATACTGATTGTCCCCGTCGGCGCTATAGTTGTCACCGTTGCATTCCTTACTTGCAAGCCATCTTCTTTATCGTAAATAGAACCGGTGAAATTTGGAAAGACTCCACGTTCACGCCCTAAAAAGGCGCTCACCTTGTGCCCCTCATCCTGAATGAACTGCATAATGTCTTCAGCAAGTTTTGATGCTGCAGGCGAATTGTACTGGATACCGAAATCGATCAGCATGTCCGCAAAACCCATCACACCAAGGCCTATTTTTCGATTGGATTTAGTTACTTTTTCTATTTCAGCAAGAGGGTAGCGGTTCATCTCGATAACATTGTCAAGAAAACGAACTGCTGTTCTGATAACAGTACCGAGTTTGTTATAATTGACTTCCTTTTTTCCGTTGTTCTCTGTAACCATTTTTGCAAGGTTTATCGAACCGAGATTACATGATTCGTAAGGTAACAGCGGCTGCTCCCCGCACGGATTGGTGCTCTCGATTGCACCAATATGCGGTGTCGGGTTTGCGGCATTGATCTTGTCAAGAAACACCATACCCGGCTCACCATTTTTCCATGCCAGCTCTACCATTCTTTTGAAAACAGTACTTGCACGCTGATATCGGATGACTTCTCCGGTTCGTGGATTTCGCAACGCATAATCCCCATCTTTTTTAAGTGCAGTCATGAATTCATCAGTGATTCCGACAGATATATTAAAATTGGAAAGAACACCATCTTTTTCTTTCATCTCTACAAAGTCAAGTATTTCGGGATGCGAACAGTTGAGAATACCCATATTTGCACCACGGCGGGTCCCCCCCTGCTTGACTGTTTCTGTAGCGATGTCAAAAACGCGCATAAAAGAAAGTGGACCGGATGAGATACCTTTGGTAGACTTTACCCGATCGTTTTTGGGCCTTATATTGGAAAATGAAAAACCTGTTCCACCACCGCTTTTATGAATAAGCGCAGTATACTTTACAGCATTGAAAATATCCTCCATGCTGTCCCCGACAGGAAGCACAAAGCATGCGCTGAGCTGTTGCAAATCCCGACCGGCATTCATGAGTGTTGGCGAATTAGGAAGAAACTCCAGATCCACCATCAGATTATAAAACCGTTCCGCCCAGAGATCGACCTGTTGTTCTTTACTGAAATAACATTCCGCACTGGCAATGTTTTCTGCAACCCTGAAAAAAAGTTCCTCTGGTGTCTCCACAACATTCCCGCTTTCATCTCTTCTCAGATACCTTTTTTCAAGAACGGTAAGCGCATTATCGCTCAATACGGCTTTTTTTTCCAGAAGCCTTGCTTTCACCTCTGGACTGCATCCGTGCACATGGAGCACATCGCCATTCTCGCTGAAAACTGTGGATTTTTGCTTCTTAATTTCACCAGTAACATTAGTGGACATGAGAGGGTCTCCTTAAATGGTATACATACTACAATTTGATAATGATTTTCAGTGCAGATTTCGGCCGTACGATATAGTGCACAAACGCATTCACAGATCTGTACCTGACGATTTCTTTCTATCACCTAAATATAGACTGATTGGGAAATGGGGTCAAGAAGAAAATCTTCGTCACCACAACATCGTGTATTAAATCTGAGACTTCTCCCCCATCCGTTGCGTCATGTCACTATACGATCGTTTTATAATTGTTTAAACGACAACAGCTTAGACACAATTGTATCGCATTAATCCCACAACACCATATAGTACCGCTTCGTAATGTGTATCTGAAAAAAGTGAGGTTTAGCTCAATAGGCTCTCGAGCAAAAACTATTTTTAACTATCATAAAAACTATATTATTGAGGAGTATGTAATGGCTGAATCACTTGAGCGAATTCGTATCAAAGATCTCAAAACCAGAATCGATAATCTACGGAGGTATCTTTGACATCGATAACCGTATATCGATCGTAAAAGACCTGGAATCACGTTCAGCAGAAAATTCATTCTGGGATGATGCCGCTGAAGCAAAAAAAGTGCTCAAAGAGATAAAGGATAATAAAAGGATCATAGAACCCTGGGAAAAGGCACAGAAAGAGTGTTCGGATATCCTGGATCTATATGATCTGGCATTTGAAGAAAACGATGATGCAACACTGAAAGAAGTACTGGATCAAGTTGATTTAATAGAAAACGATGTCGATCGTATAGAATTTATCCGTAAATTGAGTGGTGAGGACGACGGATCACCTGCGATTCTCACTATTCACAGCGGTGCAGGTGGAACAGAATCCTGCGACTGGACCGACATGCTCTATCGTATGTACTGCCGCTGGATCGAGCGACGGAATTTCACCTCAAATGTCATCGACTATCAGCCTGGTGAAGAGGCTGGTCTTAAAAGTGTTACGCTCGAAGTTCACGGGGATTACGTATATGGCCATCTGAAAGCAGAAACGGGAGTTCACCGTTTAGTGCGCATCTCTCCATTCGATTCAAACGCCCGGCGACACACATCATTTTCATCAGTGTACTCCTACCCCATTGTCGATGAAATTGATGATTTTGAAATTGATGAAAAAGAGATCCGTATCGACACGTACCGTTCCAGCGGTGCGGGAGGACAGCATGTCAATAAAACCGACAGTGCCGTTCGTATGACACATATTCCCACAAATATTGTTGTCGCCTGCCAGAATGAACGTTCTCAGATAAAAAACAGGGCAACGGCACTCCGTTTGCTCAAAGCCCGCGTTCGTCAACACTATAAGGAAGTTGATGAAAGAGAGCGGCAGTCGAAGCTTGCAGAAAAAAAGAAAATTGAATGGGGAAGCCAGATCCGTTCGTATGTATTACACCCCTATAATATGGTGAAAGATCATCGAACTGATTTTGAAACGTCAAATACACAGGCAGTGCTTGATGGAGACATCGACATGTTCATTGAAGCATACCTTCTTGCATTCCAGTAACAACAGAAAGAAGACAATAGCATTGAAAGACCAGGTACACACTACAATTTCGTGTTCGGGATGCGGAACGTGTTGCAGTATTCCAATCGTGCCAGTTACCGATAGTGATATAAAAAGACTCGTGAAAACTACCGGTAAGAAAGCATCTGACCTGGTCAAGTTTTATTCACCGTCAGAAATGGAATTCGACGAGGATGCTGAGGTCTGGATCAGATTAAAACAGGGCAAAAGAGCGATGGGGTTGCGACGAAAGAATGAAAAATGTATCTTCCTTGATGATACCAATCGCTGCACCGTCTACCAGTCGCGACCGATGACCTGTCGTACCTTTCCCTATGTCATCGATTTCAATGATGATGGCAGCATAGAAGTATCACTGAATGACATTGTCGATTGCAAATGCATAAAGTTGCCGGATTCCGATCTCATCGAAGTTATTGCTTATACTGTCAGTGAAGATCAGGAAGATGATGCTTATTTCAAAAAAATCCGAAACTGGAATTTAAAAAACCAACCAGGTGGAGCTAAAGAATTTCTTTTGTGGTGTAAATTATGAAAGCAACTTCAGCTATCAGGAATAAAACCTTAAAAAAAGGTACAGCAGTACCTGCTACCGCTATTGTCGATTTTCTGGACACTGAGCTCAGAACCTCATCAATCAGAGACTATTCATGTAATGGTCTTCAGGTTGAAGGGAAGACGATGGTGTCGCGGATAGCGCTTGCAGTTGACGCCTGTATGGAATCATACCAGTCTGCCGTTAAGAACGGTTGTCAAATGCTCATGGTACATCATGGAATTATCTGGGATGGTATCCGGGCGGTACGGGGACAGGTTCGTAATCAGATGGCGTATCTTCTTCAGAACGATCTTAATCTCTACGCATCACACCTCCCCCTGGATTGTCATCCATTATATGGGAACAACGCTGGTCTTGCGCAACTGTTTTCTGCACGTCAAATAAAACCATTTGGCATGTATAAAGGAACTGAGATCGGCTTTGAAGGTGTTCTTCCAAAAAGTGCACCACGTGATTCAATTGTTGAGATTTTGTGTGAAAAGCTTAAAACAGAATGCACTGTACTACCATTCGGTCCACAGAAGATCAAATCCATAGCTGTGGTATCAGGCGGAGGTGGTGATGCTCTTGTTGAGGCAGTGACAAAAAACATCGACTGCTTTATTACAGGTGAATCGATACACCAGAACTATCATACAGCTCTTGAAGGTAAAATAAACGTAATCTATGCAGGGCATTATCATACCGAAACACTTGGTGTCAAGGCACTTGGATCACTTTGCCAAAAACAGTTCGGGATCGAGACACTCTTTCTTGATATCCCATCACTAATTTAACGTATACGGAAACTCTCTATGTCTATCGAAAAAAAAGTTCAAGTAGTAAAATATCCCGGTAATGAAGGCAAACAACTGTTTCAAACAATACTTTCAGCCCGTCAGAAAAGGGATCGTGAAGTAACTCAAACTGTTGAGCAGATCATCGATGAAGTCAAAAAAAAAGGTGATGCAGCGGTATTTGCATTCACGAAAAAATTTGACAAAACAGATCTGACTGCATCAACAGTAAAAATAGCAAAAAAAGAGGTCCTTTCCCAGTCAAAAAAAATACGGCCTGCACTTAAAGCTGCTATCGATACCGCAGCATCAAGAATTACCGCATACCATGAGAAGCAGCTCCGGAAGGGATTTTCACTAAAAACTCCGGAAGGGACACTGCGCCAGATTATCAGACCGCTTAACAGAGTCGGACTGTATGTTCCCGGTGGCCACACAGTGTATCCATCAACGGTACTCATGGATATCATACCTGCACAAATCGCAGGGGTGAAAGAGATCGCGGTAATCACTCCCCCCCGCAAAGAACTTGACCCCGGAATTGCCTACGCATTGCATCTTCTGGGCGTTTATGAAATTTACAGAGTAGGAGGAGCGCAGGGCATTGCAGCTCTGGCCTGTGGTACTGAAACAATTAAAGCTGTCGACAAAATCACCGGCCCCGGAAACAGCTTTGTCGCGACAGCCAAGAAACTTGTGTATGGCATGGTCGATATAGACTCGATTGCAGGTCCCAGTGAAGTTGCGATCCTCGCCGATTCATCAGTGGATCCTGCCTGGGTAGCTGCCGATCTTTTAGCTCAGGCTGAACATGGAAGCGGTGATGAGGTTGCGATCTGCATTACGGAAGATAAAAAATTTGCAGAAGCAGTTGCCGGTCAGGTAATTATCGGAATTCAGAGTTCACCGGTAAAGGATACTCTTCTGAAACTTCCCGATCATGCTATTTCTGTTTTTGTTACTACCAACCGCAGGAAAAGTCTTGAACTGATCAACTCATTTGCCGCAGAACATCTGCAGATTATGACCACTACCCCCGAAGAGGACCTTCAGGGAGTTACCAATGCCGCAGCCATTTTCCTCGGACCATATACCCCGGTTGCTCTGGGAGACTACTTCATTGGAACAAACCATGTGCTGCCGACAGCAGGGACAGCCCGTTTCTGGTCACCTCTTGGAGTTGAGAGTTTTCAGAAAAGAATCTCTGTCGCAAAGATCAGCGCAAAGGGACTCGACAATGCAGCTCCCTTTGTATCAACCTTCGCACGCTCGGAACAGCTTGTACATCATGCACTTAGCGTAGAATGCCGGAGTTGACAAAGACAGTATTCAGTAAAAAAGACGAGTGTGATGGTTTAATATACTTTATTCTCGCATTTTTCTCTTTTTCTCACTCCTTACTCCTTACTCCTCACTCCTTACTCCTTACTCCTTACTCCTTACTCCTTACTCCTTACTCCTTACTCCTCACTCCTTACTCCTGAATTCTGCTTCTAAATACCAGCAGCGTAATCAAAATTAATGTTTGAACAGCATTACCTGCACATCTATACCTTTTATCGTATTTAATGTAGCTATAAACTCCTCTTTCTTTACATCAGCACCTACAAGTTCAATAAGAATAAGCCCATTGGGTGAACAGAAATTATCAGACACATCATGCAGGCCAATCCGTGTTTTGATATGGCAACCATACTCTGACAGCAGTGACTGTAACTGGGGAACATTCTGCATGCGATCGGTAATATGGATTCCGACGATGCAGTGATTTTCTTTTGTGGACATTTTGATGCTCCATGGGGTTGATGTGAAATTGTAAGATTACAGCAATTATCGTTCGTGTTTTATCTAACTATAACTTTTCGGAGATAATGCAACCACTCTTATATAATCCTTTTACAATTGTATATGGTAAAATAATTTCACGATTTCATCAATCGCAATTTCTGTAAACTTTTTTCACTACAAAGTACCCCATCCCTGAAATCTTTTCCCAACTGAATGTTCCTTTTTTTCTCTCACTATAACGAAACGGAAAACGCCAATACCCACTAAAGAATGTACCGCAAAAGAATCATTCTTCAAATCCGTTTATTCTGGCACAATCATTGTGATATCATATTGTAAAACAAAGCCGCTTCCCCGAAAGAATCTTTTATGAAATATTTCACCGTAATCACGTTGCTGTTTATTGCCCAATTTTCTTCTAAAGCCCAGGACACGCTACTCATTGCACCAACGCCTCGTTTTGAGATTGGAGTTCTGTTAGGAGAGCCCATCGGTGTGAGTGCAAAATTCTGGCATGGTACGATTACCGCCACTGATGCTGCCGCTGCATGGTCCTTTACAGAAGATGGGCTTTTTGAATTTCATATAGATTTTTTAGTTCACCCTCTTAATTTACGGCTTATTGGAGCCGGAGGAAATTTTCCACTGTATACCGGACCAGGTCTTGCAGTGCGTGTCGGTAATAAGTGGTTTTTTGGAGCTCGCATTCCAATTGGAGCTCAGTACATCTTTAAAGAACTGCCAATTACACTGTTTGGTGAGATTGCCCCCCAGTGGCAGTTTATCCCTGATGATATTTTTATGTTCAGCGGAGGTGCCGGTATCCGCCTCAAATTTGGCAGTATCGAATAATTCTGACAACTTTACAGCGGGCTACACCAGCAATGCAGGGTGATAACAAGTTAGTTGAACAACTGTTCTCAATGATGGCGGATCTTCTTGAGATTAATGGAGGCAATCCATTTAAGATCAGAGCATACCGGAATGCTTCAAGGGTTGTTCACGCATTTCCATCGGATGCATCAGAGCTGATCTCCCGGGGTGAAGACCTCTCTCAATTTCCCGGTATAGGCAGAGATCTCGCAAAAAAAATTGAGGAAATAGTAAAGACCGGCCATTTACATGTCCTCGACACATTAATGCATGAGGTGTCACCTGAGCTGATACGACTGATGAAAATTGCAGGACTGGGTGGGAAAAAGGTCTCACAGCTGCATAGAAGATTGGGAATAGTCACTCTGAATGACCTTGAAAGCGCTGCAAAATCACATTCGATACGATCATTGCGAGGATTTGGAGAACGCTCTGAGGAGGCAATACTCAAGGGTATAAACCTGCTTAAGGGGTACAACAGACGAACTGCGTTTGGTGAAATAGAATCTTATGTTAATAAACTATACGATTTTCTCAAGTCTGACAGCTCAATAACCCGTCTCACCATTGCGGGCAGCTTCAGGCGAAAACTTGAAACCATACGGGATATTGATATTCTCGCTGCAGGTAAAGACCCTGAATCAATCGTAAAAACGTTTCTCTCCTATAGTGGTATAGCTGAGGTCACCACCCGCGGCGAGAAAAGGGTTTCTGTACTTTTGCACAACGGGTTACAGGTTGACCTTCGGATCATCGCTGCGGAAAGCTATGGCGCAGCTCTTCATTACTTTACAGGTTCAAAAGCACATAATATCGCAATCAGACTGCAAGCTGTTCATAACGGCCTGAAAATTAATGAATACGGTATTTTCAGAGGAGAAAAAAAGATCGCCGGAGAGCTGGAATCTGATGTCTATGACATTTTGAAAATGCAGTATATTGAGCCGGAACTGAGAGAGAATACCGGTGAGATCAGTGCGGCTCAAAACGGTACTCTGCCCGAACTGATTACTATTCAGGATTTACGGGGGGATCTCCACACCCATAGTACTTTCACCGATGGACATGCGACTATCGAAGAGATGGCTCTTGCGGCACGCGACAAAGGATATGAATACATTGCAGTAACAGACCACTCTAAACGCATCGCCATGGCACACGGCCTTACCGAGTACGATCTGGAACGGCAAATTGAATATATCGATCAGGTAGCATCGACTATACCAGGTATAAGAATTCTCAAGGGTATTGAGGTTGATATTCTGGAGGATGGATCTCTGGATCTGGCTGATTCTGTGCTGTCAAAACTCGATATACGGGTATGCTCCGTGCATTCCTATATGCGCTTGTCTCGCAGAGAACAGACCGATCGCATCATCCGCGCCATGGACAACAGACACTTCAACATCCTGGCACATCCAACCTCTCGTTTGATTAACGGAAGAGCTCCCATCGATATTGATATGGAAAAAGTGATGCACGCTGCACAGCAACGGAACTGTTACCTTGAAGTCAACAGCTATCCTGACAGAATGGATCTCAATGGTGACCATTGCCGTATGGCTAAAAACATCGGAATAATGGTTTCAATCGACACCGACGCACACAGCACCCGCGATCTTGATAACATGCGGTACGGGATCGGACAGGCACGCAGAGGATGGCTTGAGCCTGATAATGTAATAAATACACGATGTTATGATGAGCTGATTAAATTATT
>JAFGIN010000034.1 GCA_016929595.1 Chitinispirillaceae bacterium | reverse complement strand
GGTGCCAAAGGCGGATGGGGGAACGCGAAAACTGCGAAAAATGTAGTGCAACAAAATATTCACTTTTGACCCGTCTGCAGTATAGTTCAACATTGCAAATACAGTGACAACAGCTGTATATCATGCACTCAATGAATTTATCACATCAATTACTCTCTCAACACTCAACCTGGTCATACATTCCAGGTTCAATCCGTTGCACACTTCCATATCGCAGGGAGAACAGAGTATATCTGCGTAAACGACATTTGAATGTGCTCCAAGCGGCCGTCTTCTGACAGGTGAGCTCGAACCAAAAAGTCCAACTGAAAGCACACCAATATATCCGGCAAGGTGAAGAAATCCTGAATCATTAGAGATAACCATTGACGAACCAGCTATTATATGAGCTGCCTTTTCCAGCGATATTTTACCCGCGAGATTTCTAACTCTGTGGGGCAATCTTGGCGCAAGTTTTTTACATATCTCCAGGTCATTTTCATCCCCCAGTATAACAAATTCCTCAGAGGACAGATATTTAATGAGTTCGCTGTAATAAGGCCAGTTTCTTCCAGCTCCCCGAACTGTTCCCGGACACAATACTACCATCCCTTCATATTCAGGGTCAGCATCTATTGTTATCCCGGGCCAATGGTGAGGATCTGATGCATCTATTCCACATACGTAAGAATAATCCTCAGAAAGATGCTTTCGTACATCTGAAACCATTCCGGATTTTCTGTTTAATTCTTCAGTTAATGAAATTATTTTCCGGCAGTTGAGCTTTGAATGTACCCGCGAATGTGCTGCAAAAGTCGATAAATCGAAAACCGTCTCAAAGACGTTTTCTTTTACTAATTTATTGAACGCATCAATTTCATGCCTGCCGTGTGCATCGCAAATAACAAAACTAAATGGGCTCAGCACCTTACACACTATCCCCAGATGCTCTTCAATGATTAGAATAATCTCATCAGAAGATACTGCCGACATTCGAGTTACTACTGATAATGCAACCAAAAACTCAGCTACCTCGCCGGGCATTATTACGGCATTTTTTTTAAAATCATTGATACTGTTCATTAAAGTTGACTTCTCACAATTGAAAACGCTCACTTTTATTCAGGTGAGTCCCGGAATTTTTGCACCACATTCAGAATGATAGGTAATATACATTTACGCGAATACTCCAAAAAGATGTAATTTTGTCAAAAATTGGTATTAAATTATAATTAATTATTTGAAAATGGCTTATAATTAAAAACATTGTGAAATTAGAAAATTATTAGTAAAATAATAAGAGACTTGTTGTAGAAATTTGTTCATACATTGCAATAATCTTTTAAATCAGGCCGTACTGCCAATATAGGAGCGGCCGTGATACAAGGAAGAGTTATGCACACTATTTCAAACGCTTAAATAAAAAGGCTCAGCTTCTCATCAGAAAGGAATCCAGCTATGCAACTTCAATTTTGCGGCGGTGCACAGACAGTAACGGGTTCTCAGACGCTAATAACCGTCAATGGGAAAAAAATTCTCTTTGAATGCGGATTATTTCAGGGGCGACGGCAGGAAGCGTATGAAAAGAATCAATCATTCATGTTTAATCCATCAGAGATCGACTGTCTTATCTTAAGCCATGCCCATATTGACCACAGCGGAAATATTCCCAACCTTGTCAAGCAAGGCTTTAAAGGATCAATTTATGCAACACCTGCAACTATCGATCTTTGTAAAATTATGCTCCGCGATAGCGCTCACCTTCAGGAAAAAGATCTGGAATGGGTTAATATCATACGAAGAAGAAGTCACCAGCCTGAAATGCAGCCCCTTTACACATTAAATGATGTAGAAGCAGCAATGGACCTTTTTGTCCCGATTGATTTCAATAAGGAATTTACAATAGCGAAAGATGTTCACGTTATGTTCCGGGATGCAGGACACATATTGGGATCCGCTGGAATTCATTTTGAAATAAGAGAAAATAACAAAAACTTCAAAATCGGTTTTTCAGGTGATATTGGCCGTCCAGGTCTGCCTTTGACAAAAGACCCAAACGTCCTTCGTGAACTCGATGTACTGGTAATGGAATCCACCTATGGAAACCGTCTGCATGATCCCTTTGATACTGTTGAAGAGGAACTCTGCAAATTAGTTCGTACCACAGCAGCATCTGGTGGTAAACTTATAATACCCTCTTTTGCAGTTGGAAGAACCCAGACACTGGTGTACGTTTTGCACAAGCTCTACGATCAAAATCGTATTCCTGAACTACCAATATATGTTGACAGCCCACTAGCATGCAATGCAACCAGTGTTTTTGAAAAATATCCCGACCTCCTTGACCGTGAAGCGCAGAGAGTGTTCATTAAAGATCATGTCGAGCCGTTTCAGTTCAACCGATTGACTTATGTCCATGAGGCTGCTGAATCTAAAAAGCTGAATTTTCTTGCTTATCCTCATATAATAATATCCGGTTCTGGAATGGCTGAAGGTGGCAGGATTCTTCATCACCTTAAAAACAATATCGACAATCCCAGAAATACCCTGCTGTTTGTTGGATATGCCGCACGGGAAACACTTGCGCGGAAAATCATGGATGGCAAAAAAATAGTCAAAATTTTTGGTGAGGAACATACAGTCAGAAATAAAATTCATATTATGGATGCATTCAGCGCCCATGCAGACCGGCGAAACCTTCTGGACTACGTTGATCTCACTCCCCCGTCAAAACTCAAACATGTAATACTTGTTCATGGTGAACTTGAACAGTCTCAATCGCTTCGCGATGCGATCAGGAGTAAAGGGTATCAAAATGTACATATTCCAGCTCCGGGAGACATCTTTAAATTTCCTGATATCGATTAACTTATTTACAGAACTCAAGATTCGGAATTGTATAAAAGGTTGAGATTAAGGTTGAAAAACCCTCCATCTCAACCTTTACCTCAACCTTTACCTCAACCTTTACCTCAACCTTTACCTCAACCTCAACCTCAACCTCTACCTCAACCTCTACCTCAACCTCTACCTCAACCTCTACCTACGTTTTTTTTCTTAAAAACTCCACACCACTTTTCCGGCTTAAATTTTGATAGTAATGGATTCCGTTCATTCTTTTAATTTTTTGATTCTTCTATGCCATTGTGAAAAATTATTTTATGGAGATATAACTTCTGCATAGCTATTTAATTTTTAGAAAGGTATGAAATATGCCAATGTATGAATTTTTCTGTTCCAACTGTAATACCATATATACCTTCCTGTCTAAAAAAATTAACACAGAAAAAATACCATCATGCCCAAAGTGTCATAATAAAAACCTTGAAAAGATGGTTTCACGGTTTGCCTTTACGGGCTCATCAAAAAAGGATAGCGGGGATAATGATAATACGCCAGACTTGCCAATAGACGAATCCAAAATGGAACAGGCTATCGCATCACTTGCATCTCAGGCCGAAAATATCAATGAAAACGATCCCCGGCAGGCAGCAGACCTTATGCGGCGTCTCTCCAGTATGACCGGTTTAAAGCTCGGTGACAAAATGGAAGAAGCTCTTTCCAGAATGGAATCAGGCGAAGATCCTGAAGCAATCGAAAAGGATATGGAAGATATTGACGAAAATGATCTTTTTAAATTCGAAAGTACCGGAGGCGGAAAAAAACATCCACGACCTGCACGGGATGAGACGCTCTATGAAATGTAATAATGCTCATTAACAACTCAGAAATTCAAAGTCACCTCATTTGTTCAGAGCTGTTGAAGAGGAATTGAAGTATCAATAATGTTCATGTATCTTTTTGAGATTTTTAGGCGAGCAGAAGCATTTTTTTTGAGAGTTTTTAGTAATTAACGTTCATACTGTAAAACAGTCCCAAGTACCCTATTGCACTGAAATCTTACCAGAGATATCAGTTTGATTCTCAATAATCATATTATCTGCTTTAGTAAAAGCATCTTTTCTTCCAAATAGAAGTCTGTGCCCCTGTTTTAATTCAAAATAGAAAAACCCGCATAACCCGAGAATGAATGGTGCAATAAAAAACAGTACCCTGAACACAAGCAGGGATGCCATCATAGTGACTGTTGTATTCGCACCATTCATGAGTACTGCCGCACTTTCAAAAACTGCAATACCTCCAGGCACCTGAGATACCATTCCCGCAATATGAGAAATTACATATATCGACACAAATTTGAATACATCCCGGATAGCCGATTGAGGCATCAGCAGATAAAACATAACCCCGGTACATGTCCAATCCAGAATTCCCACCAATAAAACACTCAGACCTTTCGCCGGTGTGGGTATATCTATATGAAGTTTTCCCAGTGATACCTTCTTAATTTTTTTCTGAAACACCATTCCAGTAAAAAATGCTACCGGTAACATCAAAAACATTGAAATAGCTATCTGTACCGGTTTCCCCCAATTTCCGAAAACTGCAATCTGCGGAAAAAAGTAGAGGAATGATATTGAAGAAAGAAATGAAAACCCTAACCAGTATCCAATTGTATAAAAGCCGATGGCACGGGCTATCGAACTTGCACTAACTCCCAGCGCAGAATAAAAACGAAACTTTATAGTACTGCCTACAAACGCTGATAACCCAAGGTTGTTGTTTAACGTATCACCAACAATAGATGTAAGTGCAATTTTTCTGAAAGGAATAGTTACACCTGCATACCATAACCCGATCCAGTCATATCCTACCATAATCGAATAGTTTACAATACAAAGAGTGATTGCTGCAGCGAGCCTTTTATAGCTGATTGAGTTAATAGTGTGAAATATCTCTTCAATCGATAGTGCCCGTAGCTCCTGCACCAGAAAAAACGTTGCTCCGACAAGAAATGTCAGACTTACTAATGAAAGTATCAAATGAAGTAGACGCCTGTTTTTTTTATCTGAAGCCATTTGTGGAGAGTGCTCAAAAAACTATACTTTTTACGTAAATAAAATGGAAGAGCAATTTTTTATCAGTCCAGGTAAAAAACCTCAACATATACTGAATAAGCTCTTGCAATTACCATCAAAATAGTTAAATATTGTTTGTTTAAACAGAAAAATATTCTTTAATGATTTGTGAAATCATTTCTCCCTGAAGATACACCATTGCATGGGTGCCTTTGTTTATAACTTTAAGCTGTGCCTGTGGTATATATCTACTTATTGTCTTAGCCTTGGAAAATGAAATGGTTCTATCTGAGTTTCCATGCAATACCAGAACCGGGCATTCAATAAACCTGGAATCCTCAGGCCCATCGAGAGTAGTTATTGACTCAACCGCCTGCCTGTACCAATCCATATGCTTCAAGTAGATTATCTCCACTACCCCATGCATCGGATTATTTTTGCCATAAAACACCCTTTTAAACAATTTATCAAGAAACCAGTACAGTTTACCATCTGGATACTTCATGATAAATCTGCTCAATTCACTGTTTTTTGAAAAATCAGATGGGTTTGCATTCATAACAAAAGTTGATGCTAACACCAGCCCCTTCACCCTTGATTGATTGTATGCTGTGTATTTTAAACTTACTCCCCCACCAAACGAAACACCGCATAAATAGATGAGCTTAATTTTTAAGCAATCCAGAAAATCATTAATAATTAAACTGAAATCCTCCATGTAACCCTTATAATAATCCGACCTTTCGGGAAAATCATAAGCGACAAGTGTCCAGGTATCATTCAAGTGCTCTAAATTAAGAAAATTCCTGCCATCAAGGAATAAGCCATGAAGAAAAAGGAAAACTGGCGCTCCCTTTTTTGTCGATTGATTAATGTAATATCTATGTCTGATCTTTGTAACTGGAGAATCGAACTCTTTAAGGACCCATCCGTTCTTATGCCAGCCTGCAGCAGGAATATTGAACGATTCCCTCTTTGTTTCGTACGGAAAAGTATCGGGAAAAAATCTGACATACAATGACAAAGCCAGTCGAATACATTTAAAAATTAATCCATTCACATAATGTTCTTTAAGCATATTTTGTTCCTGAGATTAAAATAGGAATGAAGTTATCTCTTATCATGGTATTAAAAAGAAATACTATCCGTTCACACAATCCCAAGCATTTTAATCAAATACAAAGCATTTCTGGTAGTTGAAGGACCTTGTCGCAGTGTATAGTCAAACGCGATCCCGTTTTCATTGTAGGTTTCTGTAAAATGATAGTTTTCATATCCACCTTGATCACCTTGTGCAAGTTCACATAATTGAAGATCGTGTGTTGAAATCAATCCAATATTCCCAGGCTTTTTTAATTTTGACAACACTGCTACAGCTCCCTCATGCCTGTCTGATGAGTTGGTTCCTCTGAAAAGTTCATCAAGGAGAAACAGTATCGGTGTTCCGTTTTTATCTTCATCTATTATTCTTTTAATTTTTAGAAGCTCAGCATAAAAAGTTGATACATTGCCAGATAGATCATCACCGATTCTCATTGATGAAAATATTTTAAGAAGAGGTACACGCATGCTTTTTCCACACACAGGAGCTCCGGCGTACGCAAGAACCATATTAACGCCCACCGTCCTGAGAAAGGTACTCTTACCGGACATGTTCGACCCCGTGATTATCGCGACTTGATTATCCTTAATTGAAAAACTGTTATTTATTCGTCTGTTATCAGGTATTAATGGATGACCCATATTGGTACATGAAAGCCTGGCCTCATCTGTAATTTGAGGATAGTGCCAATCCTGATGTTCAAATGCGATACCACTGAAACTATTTACCGATTCAAACCATCCTATAATCTCAAACCATTTACGCAGATTTCTACTGTTATTCTTTTTCCAGTTTTCGGCACTTATACGTAACCGAAAATCCCATAACAATCCAACATTTGCGATAAAATGTCCAAGTGGATTATATCTGATCTCCATGGATGAGATTAACTGTGAGAGCTTTTTAAGCTCTTTACTTACAACTGTTCCGTTTTCTGATACAAGGTCGTTTTTGTATCTTAAGAGCACTTTATCAGAAAAATCTTCCTTTTCGATTAATGAAAGTAAACGTGAATATACCAGTACTGTTGCAGCGCATGCTTCAAATCGATCCATAAATTTCTTATTCGACATGAAGAACAGCGCGAACAGCAAAAGATGTACTGTATAGATAATATAAGCAATCAACGGGATTTTTAAAAACGCGCTGCATATTATTGCAGACAATGCAGCGACAACCGGTTCTGCATAAAAAAGCCAGGGTACCATTGATGCCCACCGGGAAACACCGCTTTCAGCCCATTTCAGAAGCGGCTCCTGATCTGATTGCACCTTAATGTCAAGCGCCGCCGCTTCAAATAAAAGCCGAAAATTAAAATGTTTCGCACAATCGGTAACAGCTCCCTGCTGTTGGACTACCTGCCCGATCGTTGATGGTGTCTGAAGTATATCTGAGGCAAGCTGCTTTCTTCCATAAAAAGTGTGGCTTGACGAAAGCCATTGAAACAGAGAACCCTTTCCAAACATATCAAGATCAGTACTGAACGGATGCCCATCATTGACAAAATCATTACCCGTATCTGAATAATCAGTCCAGTTTCCACTCAACCGGCTTAAATTGCGATGCAATACATTAAGCACATTTTCGATACTGCATTTCCTCTGATGAAGAGTTTCGTGGTAGAACACCAGCAGGAAAAAACCGACAATCCCCGAAACAACGACACTAAAGAAAAGGTATGGATCTATTCGGTATGTATAAACAGACGCCGCAATCGCAATAAGGGCTACTGCCAGACGAATATTGGAAATCAGATTAATCTGTTGTTTTACAGTTTTGAGCTGCGCAGAATATTTTACGGCATAATCGTTATAAAAGCCCTTGATATCATTGGTTTCGATCACTTTTTGTTTCATTCATTTTTCCTGACTGGTGCCGGAAACAGAAGTTTTCTTTACGTGATCAGCATCACATCCGTAATCACAATCAGCTTATATCAGTGCCGGGCACATCGTCAAAAAACAGTCCGTACAGGCATTGGTTAGTGTAAATAATCCCGGAGTTTTTTCCTGATCTTTTTTGTAACGTTTTTTTCTATGGTCATTAAAAACCATCAGGCAATTATCGATAGTAAAACATAGAACCGGAATTCATCATGTTGCAGGGATAAATATAACAATTTTGTATAGGAGTGTGCCACTTCTGAATTCTATGGCGATATAATAAATCTGATCAGGTTACAGTTTCTTTATACCCTCAAGGAAGCTCTTACGTTTATGCTCGTTGCGATGCTCCGGACAATATTTAGGATAGACAAACTGTCGGGGATAAACCTTTACCTCAAACTCCTTACCACACTCTTCAAGAGCACATTTCAGAGTAAGCGTCTGGACAGTTTTATAATCATGTTCCAGAAGCTGATTCCTGACGGTTACATGCTCCTCTTCCTTTTTCTCTTTTACTCGATTATGCTGTATACGATGGAATTCACAATATTTTGAAGTGCGGCACCCCTCAAACTGCTTTCCGCATCCTTCATAAGTACAGACTTTTTTAACTAACGGCTGCTTCTTAGGTTTTTTTGGTATTTGCATGGATAAACTCAGCTCTCAAGAGTGACACAACTAATATCAGATGCACATATCACTCTGTATTCTAACATTTTAGAACAAAATATGCAAGTATCTCTGAAGCTTATCCTCTACTTGTACTTGTACCAAATCGAATTGGCTGATTTAGAATTCTTCGTATCTGTCCAAAAAAATGAGTATTAAAGATGAGTGGAGGCTGCTGCCGGGGAAGTTCCAGACAGGCTTTTTGTACATGAACTTTTTTGTCTTTAGTTCTGAATTGAATCACAATCTGACCATGTAAACAGAAAAAACAGTCGTGCAAATCCCTTTTCCCCGGAATTGGAAAAATTTCATGATACCGTGCTCTCATTTTGCGAATAGTTTTTTCCTTATTAATCATAAAATCCTCCCTCTTGTACAGTAATTTAACTCTCTTATTAATAATGAATCGGATAGAGATAATTTTTCCGGAAATCTGACTTCCGAAAGCGAATAAAGATTATTCACAAAATTTTTATGATGAGAAATAGATCGTGGAGTTTTTTTTGAGTTGAGCTTTTGCAAAAACTTTTCACTGAATTGTTGAAAAACTTAAAAACCGAACACTATCTCAATTCTCAGGTCGTTTATTGAGCCTGTTAAATGTTTCTCTCAAAGATGATATGACCTGAAGTGCTTTTCGACTGTCAGCAGATATACCGCTCTCGAGAGAACAGTAACAATAATCGTAGAGTAAATAGAGGCTTTTACTTACCTGATCATTGTCAGCAAGTGACCGCTCCAGTTGTACAATAATATTCTGGGCATTATCAAGATGAGACCGGGAATCCGGATCTTCCCGGTCGATTGTCTGACGAATCAACTGTTCACATTTTTCATGGAGCATGCAGATGACACGTGCGTGCGTCGAAGTCTGCACCTGGATTCTGGAATAATCCTGGATATGTTTTTTTCTTGATAACATTTTTAAATGCCATGCCCTGTCAATATCAACCAAGTAACCCCATTATATGATTCTGTGAGATCTGGTTAAACCTGCTGAACGCTGCTGAAGTCCCCTCCTGAAGTAATCTGGCACGGGTAAGTTCCATCAGTCCATCTGCCATATCTTCATCACGAATCACCGATTCTGCAGCCTGAGTATTTATAGCTGCTACGGTAAGATTATTAACTGATGATTCAAGCCGGTTTATAGTTGACCCCATAATACTACGTTGAGAACCTACACTTTTTAAAGCTGAATCGAGCGCAGATAAAGAAGTACCGGCATCGGCGGAAGTCGCAAGTGATGTACCACTGAGATTATTTGCAATCGCGCTGAAATCCACTGATGGTAATGATATCTGATCTGTTGTTTCAGCTCCAGCCTGAATGATTGAACTGCCCGACCCGAGATCGGTTCCGTTAGTGAGATGCTGCCGGTTAAACTGCGTTGATTCTGCCAGACGTGAGAGTTCTTGTGTCAGCGCCTGATACTCAGTATCAATAGATTCTCGATCTTTTTCAGAGAGCGTATCATTGCGGGCTTGAAGAGTCAGTTCCCGCTGTCTTTGAAGAATCGTGCTGAATTCATTGGCAGTCCCATCTGCAATGTTCAAAGCAGACATGGCATCATCAATATTCTGAGATGCCATTTTGAAGCCTCTGATTTTTGAGCGCATTACCTCAGATACACCTAAACCAGCCGCATCATCAGATGCCCTGTTAATCCGCTGTGAAGTCGAGAGTCGCTCCAGAATTTTTTTGAGATCATTACTGGTCTTTTTTAAAACACGCCCAGCGTTTCCTGAATCACTTAAATACCTGTTCCCGGTACTCTGCAACTGCATGTACACCTCCCTGTAAAACAATTTTCAGCTTCCCCATAGTATTTATCGGTTTTTTTTCAAAAATCTTTAATTGTTTTTGTATAAATTTTGCGAAGCCGCTGAAAAGTATAACAATTATTACTAAATAAAACGTTTAAACCAACCGATATCTATAACAGGAATAGTGTTTGGAGATGTATTGTATGTAGCTATCTCAGGGGTAATTCTCATGGAAAAACGCAAATTAATACCATTCTACCTGGACATGAGTAATGGTACTATCAATGAAACCAATTTTTTCTTTCTCGAGCACCTTTTAAAAGCACGCGCTGATCTTAACTTTGAAACCGGTCACCATGATTATGATCAGGAGGTGAATGTTTATCTTGCAGGTCTTATGAACTCACTCATAGTCTGCGGTCCAATCATCAATCAGAAACCCTATATCAGTGCATTCGATGCAGACGTCCGTTCCTGGCTGGAATCTCATCCTGGAGCACGAAACACCTACATCGTTTACAGAGATAATGCTGATTTCAGACTTCTCCTGCTGGGATTATTTGAAGGATGCGAACACAAAGGAGCATACCAGCATATCGTTTTAGCTGATGACGCAGACCATGGCAGAGCCGCGATCTATTATGAACTTGCCGCCAGTGCTCTGATGCATCTTCAGGGCAGCAACAACGCATTGGTAAATATTTACCATACACTCTCAGACACAATAACTGAAACTATCCAGATTTTAAAAAGAGCTGCTGTAACCTATTTTAATCTTCTGGAACGTATATCAGAAGGCTCGCTGTATCATCTAGAAAAAGAAATTAACGACGCCCAAAATAATACAGCATACACTGAAATGCTTGACAATTTTTTAAAACTGTACTCATTATACAAGGAAAACCCAACAGAAGAATATCATAAATCACTTCTGGAATTGTCGGAAAAACTCAAAGTTATTAATAAGGCATTTCGTTTTGATGAGTTTGACTAAAACATAAAAAGAGGTACTAAGCCAACTCAATTAAAGAAATACTCATCTCCTGAGATGCATCAGCAGAAGGGATACTCACCTCTCCTTTTTCATCTGATACAAAACTTCGTCCATCACTTAATAAAACTTTTGTGTTTGAAAGAACCTTTCCTGTATTGTCTTTAAAATATATAACCGTCACTTTTTCATCCTGAGAAACAGGATTATCGGTAATGGGAACAACAGTATCAGCGGAAGTAGTATCCATATCCGTTTGACTGGCAAAAACTTCAGGTTCACCTTGAGCTTCCCCGATTTCAATTTTTACAACCTCAACCTCACTTCCATCCGCATTAGCTGGAATAGTGACCTTTCCATCATCTCCGGAAAGGAACTCCTCACCAGTTGCGATTGTCACTTTGACATTAGAGATTACATTTCCATCATCATCTTCAAAGATAAGTGTAATATTCTCAACAAGCGGCATCTGAAGTGGTTCACTGTCTATAGGACTTGCACCTTTCAAAGAACATTTTGCTATATAAAAAACACTTTCACCCGTTACCCCCGATGCTACATCATCGTAATACGCATCAATATAAAATAATTTTAATTCACCACTGGCCAGCCCATTTTCGGGATACACCTTGACTTCGTGTTGTAAATTATACTCCTCTTCCTTGTATTTACCCCATAGTGTTATAATGACCTGTGCAGAAACCGGCTGACTGGATTCTACCTCAACCTGAACTTTGCATGGTTTATTAAAATCGGTTGTTCCGTCCGGAAGAAATTTAGCATTCCGAAGTCTTACGGATGAAGAAACTGACACAGGCGCTTCCTCCGGATCTTCATCTTCCACAGTCTTCTGGTTTGGTGTGCTGCTCCATCCGGACCCTATACCGTCAAGATGAGGATTCGAGCTACTACCACCTGATGAAGATTTTGATCCCCATACACTCCAATCCAGTCCAAATTTATCATATCCCATGATATGTTCCCATCCATTTTGAAGGTTCAATGAAATCAGAATGGCCGTATTTAAAAATCATGAATAATTAAAATACTTTATTATTTTTACGTAATCTGTGATCTACATCACAAATCGATCATTTTTTCTTTAATTGTACGAAAAAAATGTTGTTAAGAAAAAAAAATTCACCTATTTTAGTGCCATTTGAACAAAAATTCGATCAACCGGATCCTCAAAACCATGAAAAAAGTTTTAGATTTTAGAGCAATAATTGTTGGATGTCTGGCTGACTGGCTGGGAACAGCCGGTTTCTCGATGGTTTTTTTTACAATTGCAAGTATTCAATTGACAGCCCGTGGACTCGGTACCAGTGAAATCAGTAACCATATCCTCAGCTGGTCTCAATCGTCTGAAGGATTTCTGTATACACTATTCTTTGGATTGAGCTTCACATTCTTCGGTGGATATCTGGCAATAAAAACTGCGAAACGTAAATCTCTTTTCAATTCCATGTTTGTAGGGATTGCGGCTATAATAGCGGGGCTTTTTCCTACCGTTAATGCACCTGTCAGTCAGACAGTTATCAGTATGATACTTGTCATTCCAGCTGCATTACTTGGAGGATACTACTATTTAAAAGAGTGGGTATTTCTGCCTGAATGATTATTTTTTTGTATACCTGTCAAATTCTTTCTCGATTCTCTTTACAGAAACCGGCACGACCGTTTTGACTTCCTGTTGAGCAAACAGCGAAATTGCGAACTCTTCAAGCATCATTCTAAGAGGTAGTTTCAATTCTGGTACACTATCTTTACCAGATCCTGCTAGGAGTAGATCAAATCGTTTTCTGTATGCAGATACCTGTTGATTTTTTTCACGATATTTTGCCGGATCGGAAACAGAACGCTGGATCCGAAGATTAAAAGCTTTCATATAACGAAGATAATTCCTGAAAAGTTCATACGAAAGCGTACCACCTATCAACTCGTCTATATACCGGGACAGTTCAGTTTTCAATTCCGACTTTAATGCAACCGTCGATTTACGTAAAATCGAACAGTTATGATTATACAGAGATAGAAACTGTTCAAGTATATTTAATGCTTCGTACCCCAACCCCTTTATCGCTCCCTTTTTTGATTCAACAATACTCATGAATTCAGGTTTCTTACGCGGTGGTGATCCATCAATCTGCAACAGATACCTTTTCAGCATGGAAAAAAGTAGTTCACGTATTTTTTCTGCACCTCCGGTAGAAGCACACGCCAACCTTAACTGCGGATTCATCTTGAGCTCACGTTCAAGCCATGCGAACTCAGATGTCAATGCGATTTCGAGTAATCTTACTACTGCGTGTAAATGTTCCTGTTGAGCATTGTTTGCATTTTTTAAAATTCTCAGATCAACAGTATCATTTTTATTACAATAAAAGGCAGGATATCCATAAACAGGTATGCTGTTTTCTGAAAAAACGATTTCTATATGTTCAGGAATATCACCACACTCCCAGCTGCTTATCCCATGCAGCTCCAGTTCCCTGGTATACGCACACCATTGATCGTCTGCTTTTTTCTCTGCCGATTCCAGGGTATTTTCAAGAATATCTTCAGCACATCCAAATGAAATAATGTTTCCATGATCATCAAAAACTTCTATTTTCAGAGATAAATGATCCGGAAGACACTTTTCTGAACAACTTGCCGGATCCAGTGTAATACCATATTCCTTCATGACAAGATCTGCAAGCGCCTGACCAAACGATACCGGAGCCACCTGTATCTTTGATGCCAGTCTCTGTGCCGTTTGGTCGATCGGTATCATTTTTTTTCGTATCTCTTTTGGACAACTTCGTAGAATCTCCTCTATTTTAATCGGCCATATTGCTGGCAATATCCATCCAACCGACACCTTTGACAACAAGGAAAGTTCATCCTTCGAGCAGCTCAGTATCACACCATCACGATCAGAACCGGGCTCAAAAGCATATTGAAGCGGTAATCTTTTCTTGCCAATCTGTACATGATCTGGAAAATCTGCTGCAAATCCAGGTAGTTTTCCCGTTGTGATATCCTCACTTGTCATGAATAAAAAGGTATCCCCGTTTTTTTTTCTGATGCAATCAGTAAGTTCCTTCTGACTGGTCACCGTTCCCAGACGGTCATCATAAAATCTGTAGATTGCATCTTCCCCTGCAAAATAAGATCGATTCCTCAGCTTTGCTTCAACAGTCTCAATTTCTTTTCTTAAAATAATATTGTGTTTGTAAAAGGGCGCCCCGGACACAAGCTGTTCATTCACCAGTCCTTCTCTTATAAACACTTCTTTAGACTTTTGAGAATCAACATTTCCATAATGAACACCTGGATGCTCCGCTACTGACAACCCATACAATGAAACCCGCTCTGTAGCTCTTACAAAACCGGTTTCCCTGTCGAACCAGGGTGAACCATATGTTCTGGAGAGCAGATGTGGTGCTACCTGTTCAATCCATTCTGGTTTGATCGGAAAAACAGTGCGGGCAAAAAATTGAGATGTCTCAACAATCTCATGACAACAGATCCATTCCGGAGTTAGTCCACTAAGTGCGGATCCGGGAAATATCACCATTTCCCGTCCCCGTGCAGCCCGAAATTTTCCTTTATCGTTTCTGCACGCGCAATTACTTATCAGTCCTTTCAGGAGGGACCGATGTACGGCATCAGCAGATGCGGGTTCTTTATTTTCAAAAAAACCTTTCATTTTTCTCAGTTCATCGTCAATCAACTGATGCACATCATGCCACTCACGCATCCTGGTAAAAGACAGAAAATGATCCCTGCAAAAACGCCTCACCCCGTTTTGCGTACGTAAATTCTTCCACTCATCCTGATACGCATCCCATAAACGAACCAGACTCAAAGGATCGGAGCCGGAAATGGTAAAACGCCTGTGCATCGCATCTGCCTCTTTACGTTTTTCATAAGGACGCTCTCTGGGATCAACAATCGAGAGTGCTGCAGCAATGATCTTTACTTCACGTAAGGCATTTTCATCACGGGCAGCCATAATCATTGCAGCGACATGCGGATCAAGAGGAAGACGTGAGATTTTTCTTCCCAGATCAGTTAAACCTCTTGTAGCGTCAAGAGCACCCAACTCCCGTAATTGCATAAACCCTTCAGTTATCGCCTGCCTGGAGGGTGGTTCAAGAAATGGAAAGGTTTCGATATCACCGAGGGAATAAGCTACCATTGTCAGTATTACTCCGGCAAGATTTGATCTCTTTATCTCAGGTAGTGTAAAGGGTGCCCTTGTGAGGTAATCTTCGGATGAATAGAGCCGGATACAGATACCATCCATCACACGACCACACCTGCCCTTTCGCTGGTCTGCCGATGCTTTTGAGACTGGAACAATTGGTAAGCGATTAGTACGCAATCTCGGTGCATATTCAGGTACTCGCGCCAGGCCGCTATCAATGACAAACCGTATTCCCGGAACAGTAATCGAGGTCTCAGCAATATTGGTCGCAACAACAATTTTTCGCCGCTCATCCGTATTGAATATTGATTCCTGCTCAGCTTTACTCAATCTTGAAAAAAGTGGCAACGCCACTGTATTTGCAAGACGAAGCCCATGTAACCTGTTGCATACTTCCCGGATATCCCTCTCAGTTGGCATGAAGATCAGGATATCACCACTGTCTTCAAGATCATAAACATCTTTTACCGCTTGAACAGTCTCATCAACATAATTCATCTCAGCTTCTTCTGAAGCAAAATCCCTATAGAACACTTCAACTGGAAAAACCCGTCCCGAAACCTCAATCACCGGAGCACTGCCAAAAGCAGTTGAAAATAATGTTGTATCAATAGTCGCCGATGAGATGATAATTTTGAGATCAGGCCGATGATTAATGACTTTTTTCAAATAACCAAGAATAAAATCGATATTCAGACTGCGTTCGTGCGCTTCATCAACAATCAATGTATCATATCTCTGTAAAAGTGGTGATTGACGCATTTCAGCAAGCAGAATTCCATCAGTCATGAATTTTATACATGTCCGATCCGAATCCATATCATTGAATCTTATCTTATACCCGATTTCATTGCCGACTTCGACACCAGATTGGTGTGCGAGGTAATTGGCAATTGAAATTGCAGCAATACGCCTTGGCTGAGTACAACCAATTTTTCCATGCATCCCCCTACCCGCTTCAAGACAGATAACCGGAAGTTGAGTTGTCTTTCCAGATCCAGTTTCACCCGCTATTATGACAACCTGATTATTGATTATAGCAGAAATTATCTCATCTTTTTTTTGAACAACAGGTAAAGCAGTATTGTATTTTATAGATGGTCTCATTATGTTGAGTTTCATTTTTCATCAATTATAGTTAAAAAAATACTTTAAACAGTGGAAACTGTTAATTTTACGGAAAGTTTCATGAATATATGAAATGTTCAACCAAATTTGAACTTGTTTGAACATCTATTGCACAAATTTTTCCGTTAGCTGTTTCAAGATATTTTTATTTAATAATAATTAAATAAATATATTTCTTGAACTATATTCAAATCATTAGTAGAATTTTCATTTTTTTAAATTTCGTAATTTATATAAAATTGATTGCACTGAATTGTAGGCGATAGTATGATGAGAAACAATTGTGATTATAAAAGAGGCGTTTATAATGGGTAGAAGACTGGAAGTAGTCATCGTTGATGACGAAGCTCAGATTACTGAGCTTATAAAAACATTTATAGAATGTTCGTCAAAAAATAGTAATATTCATACATTTACCGATTCTGGTGAAGCCAAAGAATACATGTCTTCAAATCCGGTTGATGTATTGATTACCGACTATAAAATGCCAAAATATAATGGTATCGAACTTATGGAGTCTCTTCCTAAAAAAGTTAAGAAAGTTCTGATCTCCGGGTATGTATCCGAAATTGCAGAAGAGAAATTACAGAAACTTGATGCGGTTTTTTTCGAAAAACCAGTTCCTATGAAAGCACTCGGAGAAATCATCAGCTCCCAGGAGAAACTACACTCCTGACCCGAATTCATCTCTTTTCTTTATTAATCGCTAACATACTGTTCTATTTCTCCCCGAAGAACTATTTTCCGCTTTATATCTGTATTACCCCACTGACATGTTGAAGGAAAGATCTATAAAATGCATTTTGTTTATATCACCACCAAAGATATGGATCAAGCCCGATCGATAGGAAGAGTTCTTGTGGAAGAGCATCTTGCAGCCGGTGTGAATATCATAGATGGTATGGAATCAATATATCGCTGGAACGACTCAATTTGTGAGGATCGGGAGACAATACTGATTGCAAAAACAAGAAGCGACCTGCTTGAGGGGCTTACGGCCAGAGTAAAATCGCTTCATTCGTATACCTGCCCATGCATCATCGCGATACCAATAACGGGAGGTAATCAGGAGTATCTTGATTGGGTCCAGAAATCTACTTGCAAACAAGGGTAACGGTTTGCGGCCTGACGCATTATCCGTCGTTTTACGAACCATACAGATGCACGGCTGAGGTCTATTATATCAACTTCATCAGAAAATTGCACTATCTGTAGCTTCCCTTGCCGTAAAGTCGAGATATATTATATCTTATAAAACCCCGTTCACTCCTCATGCACTATCGATACCTTCCCCAGCAATTTAATAATATGAATCATCTGCTGCCCGGAATCATCCACCAGTAATGGAATTCGATTGTAACAAGCCGGAAAAACATTATGTGCAGGATCAGTAAAAATCCATCTCTTCCCATCAAAAGCCATGACCCAGGCGTGACCATAATACCCCTTTAAGGATTCCATGTAAACCAGACCAAACACAACACGTGCAGGTACACCTGATGCCCGTAAAAGCGCAGCAAGTAAAACAGCATGTTCTCCACAATCACCAAACCCGGCACGCAGTGTCTCTACAGCACTCGAAAAGGTCGCCGTATTGCGATTCTCAATCGCAGCGGAAACATAATTGGTGTAATTAGCGATTTTTTGACATACAGTACTATGCTTTTCTGATAATTTCTGAGCAAGCGCAACAATTTCAGGATGATCCGTTTGCAGGGTCGGTGTGGGTTTCAAATAAATTTTTGATGTATCAGAGAGTTTTGAAGGGTCCGAATCTTTACAAAAGCAATCCTCATATTCGAGAAGAAACCGGCTAGGGCCGTTTTTTTTGTACATTGACAGCACCGAGGAATCAAGTGTCACACCACTATCGGTAACAACCGTTGTGTGGCCGTTTTTGATCGGTGGTTCCTGAACCTTTACCATAAAGGACTCAAACAGATTAGCAGACCCCGCCTCAGTTTTGGAACTCCTGACAGGAGAAATTCCTCTCTTAACTGCTACAAACGGAGGAATCTCATGGTAAAGAGAAGAACCGTTCGTATCAAGTTCCCTGTACTCTTCCCCGCCCTGCAATGAGTTGGTCGAAACAAAGATCCACCGGAACTTATTTTTTTCCGATGGCACATCGGTGCATCGGGTTGTTGTGATCACATTTTCTCCAGATGTCAGCTCAATAAGGGTATCAATCCATTGATCGCCGACATGTATACTTTTCGTCTTTATCCCTTTATATATTTCAAGAGTTCCAGTGAGTTTTTCATACACGGAGGAAATTATACGAGTGTTCCGAACTCCCGCAGTTATGATAGTTATATTCCATACGCCTTTCCTCCTGTTCAACTCCCAGATACTGCTTCCTGATGGACTCTTCATCTCCTGAAACGCTTTAGAGAGGCTGCCATCAAACAGATAGGATCTTTTTTCTGTAAGATCAACCAGTTTCTGACCATTCTGAGAAACAGACAAGGAAACATTCGATGTAACTATGGTATCATCGAAGGTAAAACCAGTAATCATAACACCTGAACGTTTTCCGTTTACCAGAACATCTAATGTATCAGGTGCAAGATACTCTCTCCACTGATCAACAGTTTTCTTATTCTCAGCATAACAAAACTGCAGAAATAACGGAAGGACTAAAAAAAGATAACAATAAATTCTGTTTTGTTCAAAAATTCTTATTGGCAGAAACGGATTTTCTATATTCATCAACACTGACACCACACAATTTTTCGAAGGTATTTATAAACTGATTTGCATCACTAAAGCCGGTTTTTGTCGCCACTGCAGCATTATCAGCGGAAAGCTCTTTTTTAATAAAGATTTTTGCCCGGTTGATCCTGACCTGAGCAATGAAACCTTCAACGGTCATCCCCAGTTCACGTTCAAACAGCGCCGCAAGAAAGGCTTTTCCAGTTACCATTTCATCACATATTTTCTCAACTGAAAGCGACACATCATCAAAACTATTCTCGATAAATCTGCAGGCTCTCTGCACTTCCTTATCCATTACAGAAAGACGTGTCGTTGTCATGAACCGTTTCCCATCTACCCTCTGTCTGTAAAACAGGAGCGTGGAAACGATTATTGTCAAAAAAGACAAAAGCAGAACGACCTTGAAAGTGTTTTTTTTAACGAAGCCAACTATTGATTTGAACATGTGATCCGGCAGATTAAGTGTTGAAGGTATTTTTTTTGAGATAGCAATAAACATCTTGCTGAGATCAATACTTCCTCTTTTTTTAACCTTCACCTTTTTCTGCTTTTTAACCGGAATACTCTTTTTTTCGGTGGTCTTTGCTGAAGACACTTTGATTGAAGAAGTTTTTGACGTTTTTTTCTTAACAGCAGAATCACTCTTTTTTGATACCCCCTTTTTTTTAACGAGCGTATCGGAGGACTTCGCAGCTTTTGCAGTATCAGCTTTGGAGACATGAACTGCACTGTCGGCAACAACGGGAGCGCCGGTCGATGCAGTAGTAAAGACCGCTATTAAAACAAGTAAAACTGTCCCTATCATTACTTTTTACCGATACACCTCAGCATCTGTTCCTGAAGCAGTATTCTGTAATTAACACCCAGTGCATCGATTTTTGCTTTTAGCCGTGTACAGAATTTTTCTATTTCGTCAACAGAACGCGCTTTGGCATCAAGCCTGAGTTGTTTGAGGGTTTTATCATTCAAAATTTCGTTTGTAGAAACCTCAAAATGAAGATTTTCATTGTCACTTATTCGCTTTGATGCATCTTCGACCATCTGTAGTATTTCTGCATAGATACTCTGTTCGAAACGCTGTTTCAATAATTTAAAATTTTCGTAAAGATGTTCACAAAAAAAGCGACTATTAAAGATGTAATGACGTTCATTCTTATACACAGAAGAATCATAATAATATTCACCGATGATCCTTCCGCCGGTCGTCTTTACAACAGATTTAGGATACGGAGGCTGCTCGAACGCCAGATCAAGTACTGATCGAGGCACATTCGACATAAGATTAGTATCATCAACTTCATCTTGCGATTTATCCATTGACTCGTTCTCAGGACTGACTTCCGTATCGCTGATTTGAACAAACGGGCTTTGCTGAACTGCATTTTCAACTGAAGATGCAGCGATTTCTTCATCGGTTGGAGCATCACACTCATTTTTGAAAAAACCCTGCCCGGGAAGAATAATCTCATAGAGACCATTTAGAATTTCGTTTTCATTATTATTTAGTTCTTTTCCGAGCTGCATATCAATCAACTGAAGCTCCTGCTCCCGTGTTTTCAATTTGTCCAACTTGGCATTGAGCTCGTTGAGTTCTTTTGTGCACTCTTGTACCTGTTGCTTAACATTAGCAATTTCTTCATCATGTTTCCGTCTTTCTTCCAGCAGATTGCGGGAATCACGGCTTATCTTTTTGAGATGTTCCTCTTTGTTTCGAAGCACATCCATCTTATCCTGATAAAAGTTTATAAGCAGATCTATCGTTCCATTCTTTTCTTTGAAGAGATTTTTCTTTAGATTCCAGAGATGATCAAGTGCTGTTTTTGCGTTGTCTTTTTCCCGAATCAGCAATTTCTCGGTGATATCACACATATTCTCGGAAACTGCGGCAGCTTTCGCATCAAGAAGTATTGTATAGAATTTGTTTGAATCTACCGATCCATTATCAACCCGGAACAATGTTTCATTGAGACGCTCATTTCGCATCATATAACCACCTGCTTTCCATCCTCACTCCCAGAATGTTCCGCAGCTGTTTGTGCTGCGTCACCATCACTCAATGGAGCTTCCTGTTTTTGTTTTATAGAATCAAGGATCTCTTTCATCATCGGCTCCCGTTTCGATTCTTCCAGATTGGAAAAACCATTCTCAAGCGCACGAATTAAAAATTTTTCAGTTCTGATACGGTGTCCTCTTTTAGCTTCAATTAACGCCAGAAGATACCAGCATTCAGAATTCTGTGGATACTCTCTAATATAATTCTGTATCAGCCTGCGTGCCTGCGCATCTTTTTTCTGTTCGATCAGAGATCTCCATAAAATACTATATGCGTAAGCATCCGGCTTATCAATTTTATTGACAAGATCAACGACCTGATCATATTTTCCTGAAAGATATGCATATCGCGCAAGACTTTTCAGTATCCGATGATCCTGCGACTGACTTGCCAGTAACCTGATAAAAATGGATCTGTTTTTTTCGCTGTCGCCATCATGTAAAAAATAACAACAAATCCTCTGCGCATCAAGCAGATCACCAGTTTTACCAAGACGATCGATCTGTTGCACTATCTCATCTGCGGCACTCTTATGATCAAGATCAAATAATACCTCTATGGATTCAGCGATAATGGATTCACTGAGCCGGGGTAAAACCGCGAGTGTCGCACGATTAAAAGTCTGAATATCGCCGTTTATGAGTGCCACCTCCCGCAAACCAAGCCACCCTCCGGTATCCTGCGGTGCAAGACGAACCGCTTTAAAAAAGCACTCCCTTGCATCATCTATCCTGTCCTGAAGAAGGTATATACCTCCAAGGTTTATCCGTAAAGATGGATCTGCCTTGTTTAATTCAATTGCTCTGGCGTAGCAGCGTTGCGCATCCTCAATTTTTTTCTGACGTTCATATACAAAACCGAGGTTTTTAAGTGCAGATGTAAAATCACCCCTGTATTTTAGTGCTTTTTCGAAAGCACCAATGGCTTCATCGAACTTATCAAGTGCCATTAATGTATTGCCGAGATTGTACCATCCATCAGCAAAACCCGGCATCACCTCTACAGCTTTTTTAAAATACACAAGCGCATCTTCATGATTACCTTTACCGGTATGATAATTTCCCATGTTAAGAAGTGCACCTGCATTTTCAGGTTCAATCTGGATCACTTTTTCAAAAGAATCCCGTGCACCTTCAAGATCTCCCTCTTGTATTTGCACAATCCCAAGATTGTTCCAGGCTTCAATTTTGTCGGGACGAAGCTGTGTCAATGTCCTGAATGAAGAACCCGCTTCAGAAAGCTCACCTTTTTTAAAACAGGTATTTCCATATTCGAGCAGGAGTGTAAAATCTTCACTATTTATTTTCAGTGCGTTTTGAAAAACATCTTTAGCCTGATTATACCATCCGCGGTTCACATAGAAAGCCGCCAGCCTCAATGCCGCATCGATATCATCCGGCACATTCTCAAAACGTTCTCTCAACCTGAAAAGAACATCATCATCAGGCAATTCAACCGGTTCTTCCGGTCTGTTTTCTTCTTTTCTCTCCATCATTCCCATTTACCATAATGTTCGACAATTGAACTATCGTGTCATGCATCCCTGTATTTTTGAGGCATATTCAGTTTCGATCCGGTTACGAATATAAGCTCTTGAAGGATACGGTGTTTGTTCTGACCAGTTTTTATTTACCACTATATCAAACCAGATATCCAGATACATGTTTGATATAAGATTAAAGTTCTCATTTGATGGAATCGTTGTATGACCATTATACATCAATTGCTTGAACGATACATCATAAATCTCACTTATCCATCCACCACCAAAAAGCATCATCATATCACCGAGAATATCTTTTCGCACCGGAACCATACCAAATCGCGAACACTCCTGTATCTGAGTCGATGTAGAGGTAATATGTGATGCCAATGCAAATCCCACCCTGGGATTGGAGCACCCCTTTGGTATAGCCCACCACCATCCTCCGGTCGTAATTGATTTCCGTCCAACTCTCGAGGGTACACCTGTAGCATCAAGCTCTACAGAACATCCAATAGGCATTGTCGCAACACCCATATCGGCAGGATCTCTGAAATACCCTTTTATACTGTCATTGCCAGTTCCATGAAGAAAAAAACAATCCAGCTGAGTCATGAAAGAAAGAAAAACTTTTCCATCTGCAAACCCCTGCCATACCCCGCTTCCATTCCAGGACTTTTCCCACATATCCTGATTGTAAATACCTGCAGCAGCATAAAGCGCTTCCCAGTGGATCGCATCATAAAGCGGGTCTCCACAAAGGGATACAACATCAGATGAATCACCATTAAGCTGGTAAACACGATCGATCATTCTGAGTGCCGTCCCCGAATAACGCCGCCCCCGGTGTGCAACCCGCGGATGTAACTCTCCGTCATAAAGAGAATGTGCCCAGATCCAGCCAACTACAAAAATATCATAGTAATCCCATTTTTCCGGATCCTCTTCTAAAATGTATGTTGATGGAAGCCCATAGGAATTATACATCTGTAGCACGCTATCAATTTGTTCTGTATACCCTCTCCACATGGAAACGGCATCAAGTACTTTACTTTTAGAGTACACCATAATTCTGGTTTCAAACTTTCTTGGTATCAGAAACTGTCTGCCCTTTGAGCTGCCAAGAGATGTAAGCAGATAGGTATCTTTAAACCTGGCTGATTCCACCGGGGTAAGAATCGAATCGAGCGGTATCAAATATTTTTCACTCATTACAGATCTGCTTTTATCAAAAGGAACCTTGACCAGACAGGCAGTATTGCGATGTGAAAGCAGTTCAAATTCCAGACTGTCTACAGATCCATAAGATATGACATTTATATCGGCATTCTGTTTTTTTTCGAATGGCGGAACAATTTGATTGCTGAAATATCGCTCCTGTGCATCGATCATCTGTATTAACACATCCATTCTGTAAACGGGTCCGCAATTTATGAGTAAAAGGGGACATACAACCATTGAAATAATATAATTAATTCTTCTCATTTATTTTCTCGATTATTTCATTTGCATCACGTAATCGTTTGATAAAAATCTTAAGCAATTCAATACCGATATGAGGGCAATCCAGAATTACCTCGAAAAGATCATCCTTACATAATTTCATTAGAATACAAGACTCTTTTGCATATACATCAGCAGAACGTACTTCTTCATCAATTGCCGACATTTCTCCAAAGCACTCCCCTTTGTGAAGTTCCGCAAGAATACAGGTGCTGTTTTCACGCTTTTTCTTTACAATTTGAACGGAGCCGCTGCGTATCAGATACATAGAGTCACCGATATCCTTCTCCTTGATAATCAATTCTCCTGCGTTATATTTCATCTCAGTGATCACAGCTGCAACAGCACGCAAATCACTTGTAGATACCATCGAAAACAGTGCACTTTTTTTTAAAACCAGGATATTCTCCAATATCGATATAGAATCACTCATTCTCTACTCCCGACCAATTTTTCTTTTAACTGAAAATATTTCGCGCATTGTGCTACCCACTCATTGGAATCGTTACAATACTGTTTTGCCAGTTCCATATTCCTACTTTCTTTGTCAGCACATCCGCCTTCTTCCAGCCTGCCGCTGAGTGATCTTCTGTTATCGAGAATATTCATGATACTCCGGTTTAGTTTGTAATCGCCAGTATTGTCAAGAACCTCCAAAGCTCTTGCTCTCATATGCGCATTTGTGTGGAAAAGGCGAGGTACAATCTTACGGATATTACCTGACATGTCAACAAGAGATGCTATTAAAACAAGCGTATTGATCCGTATATCAATATTCTCCTCAAGTATGGCGTATCTTAGAAGCTCAGCACCCATTCCTCTCAGAGACAGCAGCGCGACCAATTTATCCATAGATGCAATAACATCACGCATCTCCCTCTCTGCAGCGTTTTTCAGATGTTTACGCCACGCATCATCGATTACTTTTCCCGACAGGTGATTTGCATTAACAATTATATTGAACAAATAATAATCTGTAGCAAAAGAAAGAGAGCAAAGCTGTTCATAATTTAATTCAGCCAGTATTCCTCCCATGGCTTTAACAATCTCATTTTTCTGCATTTTTTTTGCTGTACCGGATAGTTGAAGTAACAAGTCTGCTGACTCCACACATTTTTTTTTACCTAGAGCACATACGGATTGTTTAAACACTGATGGAAATTCTGTAATACCGGATTTGAAAAACCTTACAAATTCAAGCAAAAGCTGTGTCGGCACATTACCCTGCATTTCACCAAGTGCAAAAAGTGCGCTTGAAGATTCGTCCGGAAACTTATCATAGAGCATTTTGTAAATATACCCCATCAACTGCATACGCCTTGTTTCATCTGAAAAGTGCCATGCAGCTAAGATAGTATTTGCGCGAACTCTGGCACTCCCATGCTTGAGTAATCTATCAACATGATTCATCAACGTTTCCGATGAAAGCCCCGCCATTGCAAGAACAGCATTCGCTACAACTCTTCCATCACTGTCCAGGAGTGACTTTTCTACAAGCTCTTTTAACCCCTGCTGTCTGGTACCATGAATGGATGCAAGCAGCATCGATCTACTCCGAGAATCACTCCGCTGATAAAAATCAATCAAAATTGTGGTTGCATCGGAAAGCCCTGATGAAGCCAGCAATTCAATAATAAATTTTTTAATCTCCCATTCCTCCCGATGCAACCGCTCCCCAAGATTCCGTATTACTTCAGGTTTGTTACATAAATCCGTCATCTCAACTCCGGATATCTTTTTCCCATAAAACCCGGTCAGATAATTGGTTAGACTCTCTGCATAACGGTTTCTGATACGAAGGGTTTGCCAGATCGCAAGAACTGCAGTCACCAATAAAATGCCTGACTGTACCGGTACAGACAACAGGTTTCCTGCCCATAAAAGCCAGATGCCGCTCAGTACCATCGCGCATGGTTTAACAACACCTTCCATGGTTAATTTTCCCCTTCCCCGGATCTCCTGAGGAAGACTCGAGAAAAAAATCTGGAAGTTTGGAGAGAAAAAGGAATCAAAAAAAGCAATTCGAACCCCCATACCCCCAACAATAACAGCGCTGAAGAGCATTGTTGAAGTGCCGCTTACGACCGATGTGATTAACAGACTGAAAAAAAACAGTGTAAATAGTGATGGCACCAGAAGCATCGATCGGGCAGAACCAAAGTGCTTCAGTATTGCTCCGGAAACGGTCATTTGCAAAATAAATGTAACTACCATGCTTAAGCCGTTGAAATACCCCAGAAACGATGCTACACCTGAAGCCGTAATGAACTGTTTTCTTAACTGTGTGTAAAACATAAAATGCTGGTTGAGCATCAGAAAAAACAACAGGAAGTAAAGTATTCCCATATTACAAAGAAGCGGCTCTTTGCGTAACAAACCTATATCTTTTATAATACAGAACACTCTCCTGCGCGCTCTTTCGGTATGAGGTTTAAAATTTCCTCCGACCTGTCTTTTTACTAACAAAAAAATAAGAACTGCCATAACAATAAGTATGGTCCAGACAAGCAGCAAACTCTCTGCATCAAAGATTTTTAGTATTGAAGGAATTGAGAAGGAGACCATTACCGCTCCAAGTGTCCCGCCCGCTGCTATCAGGGGAAACTCTTTTCCAGCTTTGCGCGAATCGATAAGGTCATTTGCAAGAGTCCAGAATATCATGAACAGAAGTATCTTAGTGATATAGGCATAAGTAAAAAGAACTGGATATATGAACGAAAGCTTTAAGGAAATGAATACTCTGAACACCACTAACATGACACCATGCAATAGTAATCCTTTCAGAAAGAATGCGCCTCTATCTACATTGTCAACAACGATCATCATAACAGATGAAATTACAAACAGCCCGGCGGCATTGAACAGGAACATACCTGGTATTATTGATGAATCGTAGTTGGCCAGAAGAAGTGCTTCAGCAGTGCTGTCACCAAGAATGGCAGATGCAAAACAGACAAGCAACAGTATAAATAGTTGAGTTTTGTACGATTGTACCCGTGGTAAAAGGATTTCCATGCTTTGAGTATAACACTATATTATAATTGATTACAAGATACCTTCAAGAGGCAGCCCAAATACTATTTTACACTATATTATCACCAGACCAGAATCAGGAGTCAGACATACAATGCAGATGGATAAATCCCGTTTGAAAGAACAGGTTGGTATAATCCGACAGGCTTTCGGCTATATAAATCAGTTCAAGGATCAGATTTTTGTCATTAAAATTGATGGAACATTAATCGCAAATCAATTTTTCCCTATACTCATTAAAGATATTGTCCTTCTTCATCAAATGGGGATCCGCGTAATCCTCGTACCTGGAGCACGAAACCGGATCGATGAGGTCCTGGCAACCTACAAAATCGATTGCCCGACAATCAATGGTACACGGGTCTCTCCACCAGAAGCGATCCCTTTTATTAAAATGGCTGCCTTTGATGTTTCAAACAAACTGATGACTCTTCTTGCTGAAAATGGAGCCGACGCGGTAATCGGAAACTGGGTCAGAGCCCGTAGTATCGGGGTTCGGGATGGAATCGATTTTCAAAGCTCCGGTATCGTGGAAAAGCTTAAAATCGATATCATAAAGAATGTTCTCTCCGATAATCTCATCCCTATCTTCCCCAACATAGGATGGAGTGCAACGGGAAAACCATACAACCTCTCATCCAATGAACTGGCTTTCAATATCAGCACAGAAGTAAAAGCGACGAAATTATTCTTTGTTACCGATCAGGATGGAATCCGGGGTAACGATTATAAACTTCCGGCAAATATAGCGCAAAGTGATGGTATGGTGTCGCAATTGACAGTAGAACAGGCCGGCCAGTTCATCGACCTCAACACTGAAGCCCATCCCGGAGAACTGCTCGAAATGATCTCTTTTGCTTACAGGGCATGCATAAATGGTGTCCATCGCGTCCATATTATCGATGGTCGGGCCGAGGGGATGATACTCAAGGAGATCTTTTCTAACCGCGGCTTTGGTACAATGATCTATTCAAACCAGCACGAAAATTTCAGAGCGATGACGATTTCCGACATTTCAGAAGTACTGCGGCTTATGCAACCTGTTATTGAAGACAAAGTTCTGGTACCCAGAACCGCTGCAGACCTGGAAGAAAAAGTTAACGATTATACAGTCTACGAAATTGACGGAACCGTTCACGCCTGCGGTGCCCTTCATGTCTACCCCGAAAAACTGGGTGAAATCGCTGCAATCGTTGTTGATGAAATGTACGCAGGGGCAGGAATCGGCAAACAAATAATCTTATACCTTATCGAAAAAGCCGTAAAGCTCAAACTCAAACAAGTCTTTGTCCTCACCACGCAAACTGCAGACTGGTTTTTACATATAGGATTTACAGAAGGAACAGTTGATGAACTCCCTGAATCAAAACGGGAATCATATAACCGGAAAAGAAATTCGCTGATTCTTAAATATAAAATTTCCGGTAGAAGAACTAAAAACAGTTATTAAAATCATTGCTTCCGGTCCGACATTTGCCCTGTATTTATTAAAACACAGGAGAATGTATGGATTCGAACAACAACAATGGGGTCAAATCACCGTTTCCTTCACCGTATAATCCTCACAATGTATATATACTCAACTCAGATCCATCACCGCTAGGGCTATTCGGACTGGCGATTGTGACCCTGGCCGCATCATCAGAAAAACTGGGATTTACATCAGGATTCTCATTTCTGATTCCCTGGGCTCTATTCCTCGGAGCATTTGCACAACTTTTTGCCTGCCTGAATGAATCTCAAAGAAATAATACATTCGGTGCAACAGCATTCGGTGCATTTGCGCTTTTCTGGTTTTCAAACGCATCGGTGTGGCTGATAAAGATGGGCGTTTTTGGTAAAATACTATCTTCACAGATCGATGAACACCAGCTGGGATTTGTTTTTGTCGGTTATTTTATTTTTGGAATCTACATGACTTTTGGAGCAACAGTAATGCCCCGAATCCTTTTTATCATATTCTGCTTCGTTGATCTGTTATTTATCTCTCTGGCACTTCAATACTTCGAAGTAATTCCGCGAATCACTGTGAAACTTGCTGGTATATCGGAACTGATCATTGCAATCCTTGGGTTTTATGCTTCAGCAGCATCAGTATTGAACATAACCCTTAACAGAATCGTTCTTCCCGTGGGTAAGCCCCTATCACACGATGGGAAACAATAAAGTACTATGGATTATTGAATGGAACACCTTTGATTGACAGTGAATTAAAAACACGTTTTGCTGCCAAAAGGCTTCCAGAGTAATTCTGGTACATAATTTCATCATGTAGTTTCCAACTATTCTAATATAATAGAATTAAACTACTCCTCTCCTCAACAATGAACAGTATTATCGCACTCACAGATACTCCATCTCATCTTCTATTATCAGCACGAATATGATTGTTCCATAATCCTTTTAGAATTGTGATACCGGACAATTTCCGGTCAGGCTGCGTTTTTGATGTTTTAATTTGATTTGTAAGGTTGTATAGCAATTGACGCAAACATTATATTTAGTTGTAATTAAAAAGGACAAAAATTACTTTCGTGAAATAACACGATTTTAAGATAGTGTGAAACCTCTCAACAATGGGCTGTGGCAAAAACCTGAAAAAATCTTATTGTGGTTAACACTTTTGATACCGGTACATCCAGTTGCGTGATACTGGTCCTGTACAGAATTGGTTTTTTCTTTTTTCAGTGACAGATCATTACCGTTATTATATACTCTACTATTCGTAAGGAAAAAACAACATTACTATTCACAACTATTCACAAAAGGAGCAATATGTTAAGAAAAGCTTTAATTATGCTTGTCTGTTCCCTGTTCACATTAACCAGTACTGGCTGTTACGGATCATTCTCTTTAACAAAAAAAATATACAAGTGGAACGGCTCTGTTGGTGAAAAATTCGCTCAGTCAGGAATAATGTGGCTTTTCGTAATTTTGCCTGTTTATCAATTCTGTGGTTTCATTGATTTTGTAGTTCTCAACCTTATTGAATTCTGGACCGGCAGTAATCCGCTCGCACTGAATTCCGATACCACAACACGTCAGACGTTCAACAACGGAGACAAAAGCTATGAAGTTGAGATTGGCAAAGGAGCTCTTTGCATTACAGAGACAGCCGGACCTGACGTTGGAAAATCGGTAACCGTTTCATTTGATGCTAAAACCGCATCCTGGCATCTCAGTGACGGAACGACCTCTAAAGTTATTGCGTCAATAAACCCAAAACCACTCAACACCATTGATTTGTACTATCCTGATGGAAAGACAACCAGCAAACCTCTTGATGACATACAGGTCAGTTCACGATTCTGATTATTTTTACCAGTACGCAATAAAGAATTTCATAAGAATGCCGGTTTATACCGGCATTCTTTTACCCATTAAAACTGAATCTCAATCACTAACAGGTGAAATTTTTTCCGGCCCGAGCCAGATTAATTCCATATCCCCGGGAATTATTTGTAATTCAAAGCTGGTTAAGCCTGGTTTTTTTTTATATTTTCTTTTCACTACATCCCATGCTCCAGTTGTTTTGTTAATTATATACGGATACATATCTCCCTTAACATTATATTTCGAATGATTTGTATTAGTTAGACTTTTATTCATTATTGTCAAATAGTTACATTTTTCACTTTCAAAAATTCCTACTGCCAGGGAATCATCCGACCAACTCTTAGAAGCATCTGTTGCGGCTTCGATTGCTTTTACCCTTACCTTTTGATAAAATACCGGAGTTGTTCCACTAATAACAGGAAGATGTGATTCAAATATTTCCGGATCAACACTATTCCCGTGAACAGTTGTTAACCAGTTTAATTTCAGTAAAACATTTCCCATTCTGGATAATCTCAGATTTATATTTTGAACTTCACCTCGTATAACACTGCTATTCGAAGGATAGTTAGTATATTCTTCAGATTGCCCCCATAAGGGATTGGATGCCCACGGTGATACAGGTGGTGGACTTGATGCGTTCGGATAATTATAAGAGTACCACAGGATCCCTTTGGCATTATATATTACAAACGAATATGCCTCGCTTCGCAGGTGAGCAGGCGTTAAACTGTCAATCTTTCTATCAACAACAGGAGTCCAGCGGTCTTCAATAGTCTTACGTGAAAATTCATGTAATTCGTGTTCCGCACAAAGAGGGTCACCCCAGAATACTTTACCGGTTCTTTTGGTTTCTTCTGCAATTATTTGTAATAGTTTATAAAAAATATGCTTATTTGACCCACCTGTTACAGGACCTTGTTTTAGCCCTGCCGGTGTATAATACGAAAAAAATTTATAGTAATCAAATGAAAAAACCTGTGTATATGTTCTATCTAAATAAAGATTTAAATTTTTTCTGAAGTTCTGTAAATTCAATGTCAGATTTTTTACAGGATCTTTATTCAGGTCATTTGACCAGTCACCTGTAAGATTTCCAGCAAAATTTACAAGCGATGGTTTTTCCGGATCATTTTTAAATATTCTTTCAACAGCAGGTAAAACCAGATTTACTAAATCTGCAGGACTGGCTTCATCAGGTAAAACAACATACCCTGCAAATTTTTCGCGCATTTTTGCTGTATACGCAGGCGTAATTGTCGTAAAATCATTTGTCATCTGATCAATCTCTGAATTTATTCTGGTCAAAACAGGACGTTGTATAATAAATGATTTCAGCCCGGCGATATAAGTTAATACAGACAATCTGTAAACAGCATCGATCTCAGGTACACTGTCTGTTGGACTTATATCGAACCACAAATACCCTTTCTGAATGTTCCACGGGTCCTGCACATGATTTAGTACGTGATCAGCAAGTGTATTAAACCCTAAATCTCTATATGCTTTAAATGTAACAGTATCAGTAGAAAAATCTCCTGTAAATTCAGGCTGATGATACGATCCGATAATGAATTCATCCTGCTTCCAGGCTGCGAATAAATTTGTAGATATAAATAGAAAACAAAATAATAGTCTCATCAAAAATTCTCTTTCATTGATAGAAAACCTCTAATGTCAAAGTGCTGCAGTCACTGCAACATAATAGAGCAGTAACACAACCAGGAACCCCTGTGTCCCACGATAAAGTTATTTAATTTAGATTTAGCACAACACCACATCTATGTGTAAGTAATCGTTTAGCGTTAAAATAACTGATTAAAGAGATAACATGCCATATATAAAAGAAGGTTTTTTGATATACTGCAGACGGGTCAAAAGTGAATATTTTGTTGCACTACATTTTTCGCAGTTTTCGCGTTCCCCCATCCGCCTTTGGCACCTT
>JAFGIN010000033.1 GCA_016929595.1 Chitinispirillaceae bacterium | reverse complement strand
ATTTTGGGAAAACCGTATCACTGATGCTATTTTGAATAGCATAGGCTTTCAAATAGTCAAAGACTGGCTGATTTGGTATGGAACCATTGTGTCTTACAGAGGGACTTGGGTGGCAAAATGACGAATCCCGACACATCGGGATTTGATTAATAGATTTACTATTGTACCAATAGCTGACTTTTAAGTGCCTGAGCCCCGAATGAATCCCGATCCCGAATGAAAATATCGGGATTCATTCGGGATCCGGATTCTTAGGGGGGAACGGGGCTGTAAAGCCCCTGACCTACCCGGTGCCAAAATATTCCGCAGCATGAAAGACAAATGGCAGAAGTGTCGCGTGAAAGAAAAAGAATTGGACAGGTTTATTTAAGTTGAAAGTATAAGAATTGTAAAAGCACAACCGGATTTATGCGGTTATAGATATTGAAGTATACAATGTTAAATGTCGATGCTAATTTTTGACAGGAAAGATTGGAAAGTTAATGGCAGATACTATTGATATTAGCAAATACCTGGACAGACCTGACTTGAGCAGGCTATCGCAATTGCAAGCACAGTTGAAACAAAAACCAGCATTGGGGTTCTGTGGTGCCGGGATGTCGATACCTGTAGGGTTCCCATCCTGGAGACAACTCTTAAAACTATTTTTGCAATATATAGTGAATAATTCTGATGCCAGAATACCTTCAGACTTACAGTTGGCGATCAATTCAAAAGACCCCATGCTGCTACCAGAATCATTTAAAGTATTGAAAGGATTTATAACCGAAGAATTATACATGGATTTTCTTAAACAAACCTTCAGCAGGTTTGTGGACATTGACTATTCTTTTGAATATGAGCTGTTGGCAAAAATACCGATACGGTTATGGATCACAACTAATTATGACAACTGTCTTATCGATGCATTGTGCGCGTCAATGGGTAAATCCATTTCTGTTATCGATACAATACCTTTTGATAAACTGCTTGATGGTGATACTTTACTACCCGAGGTCGTATACTGGCATGGTCAGATACAAAATCCAAATTCAATAGTTTTGACATCCGAAGATTATCAGGCAGTATACTTTTCGAGGCAAAACGCATCAGTTCAGTTAAAGGGCTTAGCCGCATTTCCAATTCTCTTTATTGGTTATTCTCTTAATGAAGAAGAATTAAATTCGCATTTTCGCTCTTTAAATGCGATTCTTAATGGTTCAATTGCGAAAAAATTTGCCATTTTGCCTAAAGCTGCAGATGATAACTCATCTTTAGTTCAAATTCACACTACACGCTTATCTACCATGGGTATTACGCCGATTTACTATAAACAGTATGGTCCATCGGATCATAAGGGTAGAGAAATCCTGCTTAATTCACTAATTAGCAGAAACTGCATTGAAAATGTCGATACGGAAATCCGCTTGAGCTGGAGAGACTCATTTGATTATTACACGATTAGAACAGCATTAAAACAGGTTCACCAGGAGTCAAGGGCACAGATTCGACTCAAGAAGTGCAATTTTGATATGAATCAGATTGTTGTTTCTATAGCAGAGCCGGATCAACGGGCAGAATTTACTTCGATAATCAGTAAACACTCTATATTACATATTGGAGAGGCTGCTCCGGCTGTACATAATTTGGAGAAGACACAAACAGAAATTAAAGTAAAAGAAAAACCGGAAACACAGATTGAGATCGAAGGAGATACCTGGAATCTGTCAGCTTCTCGTGATGTTTTAACATCATCTTCCATACTCAACGAATCCGATTTTCAGGAAATCGCTCCAGGTGAAAACTTTGTTCAAAATGTAAAACTGGATAGTGAACTGAAATACAAAGCTACTGCTCATGCTCAAGCGCTTTGCAAGGCCAGGACTATAAGTGAATCCACAACTGCACTACAAAAACCACTCATGGGAATTGACCTGCACTACTCCATAAGTGATCTCTTTCACCCTTATATTACCTGGAAACCAGGATCGCCTGTACTTCATTGCTATATTTATTACCGGGAATATCATGATAATTCGTATAGCGATCCGGTTGAAATTACAATTATTGGCACAGGTATAACCTGGATGCGCAGGCAGTTGGAAAATGTAGCATATTTTGCATCTCTTGTTTTGGATGACCCGAAAAACACCCTTCTTATTACCAATAATCTTATTCATATTTCCACAATCAATTATGTCAAAAAATCTCAAAACAGATCACATAACCTGATTCAGCGGATTCTTTCTTCTGTGTCTAAACCGGATAGTGATTTTCTGCATGAATTTATTACATCAAATGTAGATCCTATCCAGGGAATTGTGTCTGCACTTAAAAAACTGAATAGTAGTAATGGAATGTTAAAAATATTTGATTACCCATACAGGAATATCACTGAGTATAAAGGAATCCTTCGTAAACAGATCGCAATGATGGAAAGTCAGACTGCTCCTGTCCTGATTAAACCGAGAGAGAATAACCCTGCTGTCAGTTGTTTTGAGTTTCCAGACTACCCATTCCTTGATAGGGGAGTATTAAAATTAACATTATCTATAGATGTAATCAAAACCGACATATTCCGCGAATTGTGCGATTCCTTTTACCGGGAGATGTTGGAAAACATAGCTGCTGACATTGAACGCCGGATGGAATTTTACCGAAGTAAAATCGATTCTCTCGAGAATGAGCATCAATGGTTTAAAAAACTCCCTCAAGAAGAACAGGATAAGATTCCAGATGTGAAAACCAACATCATGCTTGACATAGACCTTGGTATAGATATTCTTATCGAAGAAAGCTATATAAGTGCAAAAAAATATTATCTCGATAATGTCCCCAACTACCTTATCCCTGATCATAAAAAGGAACTTAACCGGCTCACTGAGGAAGCAAAACCACTTGAGCGTATCCTTAATGAAAAAAGTTTACCATTTGAGCAGTTGTGTATATCCCGATTATTTGACTGCGCATTGCGAGGTCAAAAACCAATGGTAAAGAAGCAGACAACACGGCTTTTTGATAGTTGGGTTGAATTAGTGAGCCCTATGTTAGAGTTGGAAATCACAAATGTTTTTAAGGAAAAAGGGTTTGATATTCATGACAGCATAAAAAACGGTCTTATTGATATTAAAATTGACGAAAAGAGCAATAAATTAGATGTGTATTTCTATATTGTTATAGATTCCACCCGAAACACTATTGTTGTTGATAAAAAAAGAAGGACTCTTGCACTTTTTGATATTCTTGACTCAGTCAAAAAAGTACCTGCACCAATTGATCTTCGGCAAGACATGTTTCTTAAACGTTATTCACAAGGAATAAAGGATATAAAACAGTTAAATGATATGCGTAACGAGTTATATAAAAATCCGGGTTACATTGGGTTTGTTTGTGAATTTATCAGGTCGGTAATTCCAAATGCATTTAAATACTCAGATATTAAAGAGATTGTGAAACCCAAAGCACAGGCAGCTGTAGCGGCACAGTTATATAACCAGTTAGAAATTCAAAATTGCCAATTTAGTGCTCGTGCTGTATTGGCACCTGAAAATGAGTTTGTTGTCCCGCCTGGTAAGGCGTTAATACTCGCATACATAAATTGTATTGACCATAACTTAGATCCATTCTCTACTCTTAAAAAGTTACGCTGCACTACTGTTAAACCTTTTGATATTCCTATAGAAATCTTTACTCGATTCAAGCAGGCCGAAAAGCAAAATAAGAATATGGTAAATAGTTTTTTAGAATTTAAGACTGTACCCAATGATGAATTGGAAGATCTTTCTAATGCAGAGAGGGCCGTTTATAAAATTGAAACAGTTTTAGAAGGAATTAAAATATTTAATCAACTATCACAGAGTCTGAAGTATATTCGTCCTGATGGCGATTCATTGGAGCGAATATTTTACCTTGTTTCGGATGCATTTGAGTCGATATATAAATCCGTTTATTATCCTCTTATGCCAGGTGTTGCACGTATACAATCAATTCTTCTGGGAAAGCCGTTAGAAAAATGAATAATGAGTTCTATATTGTACAGGCAATTAAATGGAATAGTTCTGTTCGTAATCTCATTTATGAACTGGTCACCTTTAATGCAAACATCAACAATCCTGATGGCATTTTAGAAGAGTTGAATGATTTACAAGATTTACAATCTGTCGCAGTGCAGCTTAATTGTGATTTACAGGATGTTTTTACCCGATTAAAGGCAGCTATTGGTACGGAATTTGGATTAGTTGACTCTTCCCGAGGCATGAAAAAGACAAGTAAAAATATCAGCATGTTTTTTAATGACACGTTTTTAAGAGGTGTTTCAAATATCATCGGGTGCAGTCCTCTTCTAAAAGACGTCATTCAGAAATTATTTGATCCGGATCGACTTCTTCGGGTGGCAAAAAATATAGGGATTTCTACAGAAAACGTAGAAATTGACAGAGTGTTTTGGAAAATGGTTTCAAATACAAGTAGAGAAGAGATTAATAATAAATTAGGTATAAGTGATATCTGGAGCTTTCTTTCAATGCTCCTTAGAGAAGAGGTCGGGAAAAAACTTTGCACACATTATGAATGTTCGGAACAGGAAATTTTTGATAAATTAAGCCAGGCTGTCGATTGCAGTTTTCCTATAGAGAATGCTGCATCCATAGATAAGGAGGGCGTACGATCTATTGATTCGCTCGCGGTTGCCAAGGTTAGAGAATGGTTGCTTGCAATAGCTCACACATATTTGCATCGCGCCACGTCATTTGCAAGAGATGTTTGGAACGATGATAAAAATGCTTCTGGTTCCTGCATGATTTTACCAATAATGGAATTTAATTTATTGCGAGAATACATTTCTGCTATTAAACATATCATGGAGCTTAAAGCACCGGTACGCAATTTGTTTCCCAGATATGAAATTAAACAACAGATTCGAAACAGACCAGGCCTTGCATTATCAATAACTATTGTTCATAATGAAGATAATCGTAAATTTGTGGTTATCAAAGTACAAGTAGATTTACAGGAAGGTTTTGAAGAAATCCTTGTTATACAAGCAAATAGTGATGATGAACTAAATTATTTGAATAATAACCTTCCCCGCAAAACTGATTCTCTGAGTCCCGAAGAAGAAACAATTGCAGATGGCATTTTATCATATATGTTATTTCCACCAGAAAACGGTATTCGCAGTATAATCAGTGCTTTTCTTGATAATAAGAATCACGAGATTCTACAGGCAAGTGTATTCTGGGGGATTGATCTGCCAAATCCGTTTTGCATTGAATATTGCAAATCGAATGATGAATTACCTGTGCTGGATCGGAATTCTATCAGCATATGCGAATCTCCGGACCATCTGTTTGAATTGATAAAAGAAAGTTATGTTTCTGAAGGGATAGACGTTAAAGTTGTCTAATAACACCATTTACAATCGTTTTTGTCCAATATGTGGTGCCGATCTTGATGAACATGGCAGATGTATCTTGTGTGGCAAATCTCCTATGGAACTGAAGAAGCCTTCAATAAATAAACAAATCGAACAACTTACCATTTCACAAACCAATAGTAATAAACGATCAAAAGCACATGACTCCTCTGATACGAAGTTGTGCCCCTTCTGCAGCAGCTCTTTAGTGTATGTTCCTTCAAAGAGATGGGCCTTTTACCATATTGCTGGTCTTATCAGTTTAACGTTGCTTTCACATTTGAACATTATTTTTACTTTTATTGGGGTAGGACTAATTTCCTGTGGTATTATTTATCAAATTAATCCGAAATACCATAAACGTTGTACAGAATGTAACAAAGATATTAAGTGATCACTCCCGCTGTAACCTTACTTCAGGAAGGATTATCTTAATTTCTTTATCAGAGTCTTCATTTTTCCAGTAAACAATGTAATTAATACTCGCACTTTTCAACCTGTACCCTTTATTTCCGAAAGCAGCAGCTTTTTCTTTAAAGTTACTGGAAAATTTTACCACACAAATTCCATTTGAATTACTGCACCCTTCATTGGTAACTGCTAACGTATCTCCACTTTTTAGTTTTGAAATAAGATTCTGTTTGTGGATAAAATAGTTCAGCCAGATGTCTTTATGTGTTAAATGTAGAATTACAAGACTGGGATCTTCGTAACTGTTATTATCAATCCTGGTTTTCATATCAATGATGGAAATATCATCGAGATAGTGTCCATTTAAATGGATTGACAAATTACGTTTAGCCCTGGTCATCGCTACGTAAAGCTGCCTTTTTTTCTCATCTGAACCGAGGTTGAATCCATTTAACATGATATATACATTGTCGAACTCTTTTCCTTTTGCTTTATGAATCGTGGAAACGAATACCGTCTCCCCATTTGCAGTAATGAAATCTTCAAGTTTTGATTCTCTGATAAACACTTCAAAATCGGATTGATATCTCTTTTTCGGGTTACAGGATTCAAATTCCTTTACAAGATTAATACAAATGTCTATTTTTGTGCTTTCCTTATACGTATACCACAATGCTCTTTTCGCATCATTCCATGTGCTGTCACTGATACTATATGTGCTGTTTGAAAAGTGGAGTTGCTCAATGAAATATCGCAGTTCCAACAAATTATACAGGCTGAATCCATCGTTTGTCTGTAGTAACTTTGCAGGAATCCCACTACCAATGAGTAATCCTGTTACCTGAAGTGCTTCGTCATTAGTTTGAGTCAGCACACATGTTGTCCCGGTGAGATCAGTTGAAAGTACATCGCTGACTGCAGGTGTGATTAAATGACCACTGGAATATCTGATAATGTTTACGCTGCCGTTATCATTTTGATCCGGAACGATCGGGATCACTTTAAGCCGGTGGCTGATTTTTACAACAAACTGATTTGTGAACCCGACCAGGTTGCTTTTGCTACGGAAATTGACGTTCAGTTCATATTTCTTTGCGTGATATTTAGTAATAAATTGTTCAAGGTACTTTGAATGCGCACCTCTGAACTCATAAATATTCTGATCATCATCACCAACAGCAATTACTCTCATCTCATCATTCTTTTCCATTAATGCTGTGATCAGCTCAAATTCGTGACTGTCCATATCCTGTGCTTCATCGATCACCAGTACAGTCTTACTGATACGATTTGGTTCAATATCATTATTTCTGATTTTTTCTACTGTTTTTCGAATGATACTATCTGATTTTTCAATGGAACCAACTCTACCCAGCAGATCAAAGCAATAGGAATGAAAGGTTTTTATCTCGATGAAATGTGATGCATTACCAATTAACTGGACTAACCTTTTTTTAAACTCCGTAGCTGCAGCTCTTGAGAAAGTAATCATCAGCAGCTGATCATGTTTGACATCTTCCATAAGCAGCAGTGATGCTAACTTGTGAACAAGCACTTTCGTTTTTCCGCTGCCAGGTCCGGCAGCGACTACAATGTACTGGGAACTGTTATCTTTTATGATGTTCAATTGTGACGGTGAAAGTTCTCCAAACAGCTTCCTGAATTTTTCGGGTGTTATGTTTCTTATCATCTCCTTTTGTCGGCTGACATTGAAATACTTGTCCAAAAATGAGTAGTAATTCAGGTGGAAATAATCTTCAACGAACTGTAACGCTTCTCTATAGTCGGTGATCATTTTTTTTGCATATTCACCAACAATGTGAATCTGCTGAATCTTATTTTCATAATACTGTTTCAGTTTTGTATAGTCATCTGCCTTGTATCGCTTTTTATTATCCGTCTCAAGTCGTTCGATGCTTAGTTTATTGTAAATGACCAGGAAACCACCTTCAATTTTCAGTGCATTGATTCTTGAAAGGTAAAACAGCGTATCTTCAATATCCTGAATGGTACTATTTGCTTTAAACAGCGTAATCTGTTGTTCGTACACCTGTTTTAATTCGTGAACTGAAAACTCTACAAGGTGCACCTCTTTATTGCTATCTGAAACGGAAATGGTTTCGTTGCTTCTTTTATAGAGAAATTCAACAATAAATCGGGCTAATTCGTGTCGTTTCTTTATCTTATCTTTCAATTCAGAGCGTGGGTAGTTGGCAATTGTAGTAACATGGTTACTTGAGTGATCGGAGTTTTTCTGTTTAATCCAGTTTTTAATAGCCCAGAAATTTAAAACAGTTCGCAGCTTAATAGGGGAGACATCTGAACAGCCCTGTTGTTCGGCAAGTTCATTCAGCTCTTTTATATGAAACGTTTTTTCCACTTCTTCAATGTGCTGTAATAGAAAATCTTCAATTTTACCCATCGTAAGGACGATTGCAAGTGAGCGGTTTATATTCTCTCCACGTTTAATAAATGCCGTAAGGTCTTTTGTATCAGCCAGAATATTTTCTTCCCGCAGTAAATTGATAACGTTAATCACATCTTCTTTTACAATCCCCAGATGGTCGGAAATATAATCGATTCTTGATTCGGCTTCTTCATTTGCAGCATGTTTCCTGCTTTTACTTGAGAACAGTTTTTTTATGATGCGGACAGCCTGTTGTTTCTGGTTTTCATTAAAACGTTCTGATATGGTAATTTTTTCGATTGCTTCCTGAGCGTTTTTCGATAAAATACTGTCTGCAAATATTCGGGGCATATTCTGACCACGCCTGAGATAACCGGCTTCTTCAAGGGCTGCTATTGCAGTGGTAACCCTGGTCTCAATGTCAACAACTGTATCATCCCAACCGGCTTTTCTCGCTATTTCAAGAGCAGAATTTGATACGGTCAGGCGTAATCTGGTAATCTCTTTGATAGCTTTCCAGATCTGCTGTATCTCTTTGATATTAATTTTTGTCTGATTCAGTAGAATAAAATGCTTACTTAAATCTTCTTCGTTGTATAGAACATAACAATCAGCGGTAATTTTTTCATCTCTACCGGCTCTGCCAGCTTCCTGAACATAGTTTTCCAGCGAATCGGATATTTCGTAGTGGATCACCATCCCTACATCTTTTTTATCAACTCCCATCCCGAATGCTGAAGTTGCGACCATTATCCTGACATCACCCCGAATAAAAGCATCCTGGTTTTCAGATTTCTCCTGTTTATCCATTTTTCCATGATACGGTTTAGCGGGATACCCATCGTTGGACAATCTTTCTGCTAAATGATAAGCCCGTTGAGTACGTGAAACATAGATGATCGCCGGGCATTGCTTACCGTCAAGAAGGTTGCGAACGGTAGCGTATTTTTCTTCTTCAGTTTCTTCAGGAATAACATTATAGTGTAAGTTGGTCCTTGATGCGTTTGAACTGTAAACTTCTAATTGTATGGAAAGCTTTTCCTGAAAATAGTTCCTGATATCCTCAATCACATTTTGTTTGGCTGTTGCGGTAAAGCAGGACACCGGAACCGGGTATTCGAGATGTTTCTTTTCCTGAAGAGACCGTATGAAATCTCCGATATAAAGATAATCAACGCGGAAATCCTGACCCCATGAAGAAAAACAGTGTGCTTCATCAATGACAAAACGGACCACATTCCTTCCAAGCAGCAGGTGCTCAATTGATTTTGAGCGTAACGATTCAGGGGAAATGTAGAGTAGTGATGCGGAGCCATTTTCAACCCGTTCAAATGATTTTGCGCGTTCGACAGGGTCGAGCAGTCCATTGATCGTTACCGCTTCCGTAATACTTGATTTTTCAAGATTGTCAACTTGATCTTTCATTAGTGATTGAAGCGGAGAAATTACTACGGTCAAACCTTTGACATTTTCACCACTCATCAGCGCAGGAACCTGAAAGGTGATCGATTTCCCTCCACCGGTAGGAAAAACCGCAAGAACCGATTTATTATTAACAGCAGCTCTGACAGCTATCTCCTGCAGGGGTTTTCCTCCATAGCTGCGGAATGCATCATAGCCGAAAAATTTCTTCAAACCTGCAGTTGCATCCAGAGCCTGATTGCACCAGGAACACCCGGTGATACAGGGATTGCTTCTTAACAGGAACATGGTCCGTTCAATATCAGGATAATTCCTGCATACCCATGGAGGGGTAATGGAGTAACGGCTGTTGGTATTGATCAGAGCAAGGCAATAAGCTGCTTCTATCGGATGTTCTTTAACGAGTTTGTCAATTAAGGCATTGCTGCAAATACGCGCCCTGAAACGATCCTGTATCAGCTTTATTACTTGTATATTAAAAGGACTGTAATTAACAATTCTGAAAAAAGATGCGAACTCTTTTTTGTCGCCAAGAAGCCCAAAATAGATCTGTTTCAAATCGTCATCTGTCTCATTAAAAGCGCTGACTTCATCATAAAAAAGATCCCGTGCTTTCATAGCATCATTTAAAGGATTATTCAGTTCATCGGTTTGTAATTTGTCATCTTTGAGTAATGCGTGGTAAGGTTTTGATGGAAACAGCAGGGGAGAGAGGTATAATGTATCGATAACATGATAATGAGAAAGATCAATTCCGCACGAACTTTCAAGAATGGGTACATCGTGTTTTATGATATTGTGTCCGCAGATATAGTTTTTGCCATGTAAATACCTGATAAAATCTGAGTTTGAGGTAGAATGAAACGGCACACCATGCTCGTCAATACCTCCGATATCAAGTATTCGCCTGGTTTTGACCTCTGCTTCTGTATCTATGAATGCTATGTTGTTGTTCATTGTTGTTTTTATTGGGATTCAGTTCCTTTAGAACCAGCAATATAAAGGGGTGGTACAAATTGTACCCCTGTTGGAATCGGGTTGCGGATCATGGGAACGCATTTTTTTATATAATGAAAAATAGCTTTTGTACCCTTCTGTTCCTGTAAATAACACCGTTTCTACGAAAATACAACTGTATAAAAGTCATAATAAAGAATTTTTACATATTCTCTTGTATGTACGATTATGTTTTTTCTGTAACAGATCAGAAGAGAATGGTATTAATTACATTTTACATTTTTATCATGTATTTCACACAAATCACAAAAATCACAGTTCAGACAATAAGCGCGACCACGCCGAAGGGAGATATACCAACGATACCCGGAATTTTAATACACATGTCACACCCGTACCTGTCACTCGCTAACAATCCGACCTCACCCGGCGTTACCACCCCGTGGCCTCTCCAACAAGAGAGGCGTTCATGCCAAAGGCATGGGGGAGTAGTAACGTGTCTTCGCATCTTCCCGCCTTCGCATCTTCTCCCCGTTCCTTTATTAGTGCCCGCATTGCTCTTCACAGTGTATCCCATCGTGGTCCCCATCCATTTTGACTCCAGGACAATTCCTCAGAAAGAACTTCGCTTCTTCACAGGAAGTCATCTGTGAACAATGGATTCTGCCATCACAGCGGTACTTCGGAGCTGTTGGTGTTACAGCTTTCACCGTTTTTTGTTCAGAGGGAGTACTTTGTTGCTCAGAAGCTCTTTTTTCAGATAAAAAGTTATTCGTAAGTAACACGATAGCAGCAATAATAATGACAATGAATACATTCTGCATGGCTTATCTTTTTGTGTATGTATGATTATGGTTTTCTGTAACAGATCAGAAGAGAAAGGAATTTTCCAGACAGCATTTAATCTAAGTTTAGAGTTACATTTAAATTCCGGCAACAGAAATATATGAAAAATCAAATGGTAATTGTCATTACAGAATTTTGGTTCCTTATGTAAGAAGGTTGGAAATTGAGGCAGTTTTGAAGAATAATAGTCTGAATTGATGTATGTGATGAGAATGACGGACATGAAAAACTCTGTTTACAGGAATTAGCTACATTTCTGATTTTTTATCATGTATTTCACACAAATCACAAAAATCACAGTTCAGACAATGAGCGCGACCACGCCGAAGTGAGATATATCAAATGATACCCGAAATTTTTTAAGTAGAAATTATCGGGGTCGCTGTCGGTATCGGAATCGGAATCGATCCTCAATTCCTGTGCTTTTCGATACTACTATCAATTCCAGCCCCGAAATGAAAACTATACATTATATTTAGAAATTATCATAATAAAACTCCTATTGAATATTTTCTCCTGTTATCTTTTTTACATTTTAGAGAAAGGCAAATAGGAGACAAGAAAACATCCCGCATTGGTGGTACGGTGTTCTTGAGGTCTGTTCAGCTGGGATTGTGATTGAAAATGGCCTGGTGATATCATCAACCTGGCTTCGAACACCTGTCGCCCCATCATGTCGAACAGTTACAACCGAAGTCTTTCCACCACTGTTTTCTTGCGGAAAACAGAAAATGAGCACAGCCCCCTCCAGCTCACCATTAAATTATGTAATTTAATGGTGTAACCATATCTCAGAAGAGAAAATGTTTGGTAAAAATCACAGAAAGATTTAACAGGAGGCTTGAAATGAACCGTTTTCACCTTGGTTTAGTTTGTCTTGCAGCAGCATCATTATGCAATGCAGCTATTATTACAAGAAGTTTTGAAGTACTGGAAGATCAATTAATTGATATTGATGATAGCACTGTCCATTTTTTATCAGACAGACAACTTCCATCAGATCAAAAATCCGATAGTCTAAAAAAAATGCTTTGTTTAAATCCTTATATGGATCTTGCTTACACGCTTTTGGGTCTCTGGGATGATTTTGATTGTGGATGTGGAGGTAAAATATATGGTATGGTTTCAAGTCGTTCTCTTTATCGTATTGATACATCTTCGACAACTTTCTTTGCCGATCCTCTTGATACTGCTGAAAATGAGTTATTTTTAAAAAGGGTCCACAGTACATATCCTTACAAAACATGGAGTACACCACAGCCATTATATTTACCAGATGGTATTTGCGGGAATTGTACTTTAAACGTTGACCAGAAAAAAGAATACTGGTATCTGGGAAAAACTGACAAAAATCACTTTTTTTTATATCAATATGATATTGGCAGTAGCATAGAACCTGTAGTAGCAAAGGCAAAAATAACTTGTATAATTCAAACTGATGGCTCATTGGATTTCAGTAAAGCATTTCAATCACCTGTTTTACGTTCGGCAAATAACAGGCAAAAAACTGATTATCAAAAATCTGTTTATAGAAAAATTCTTTCACCCAAAAACATTGGTGGTAATTCGGTCCTTTACAATATTCAAGGGACAAAGGTAATCCGCTCTAAATCTGGAACCTCTCACGGAAATTCAATCCGCTTATATATCACAGGTGAAAAGTGACTGCAGCTTTCCACCTGTTCCGACTGTCCGATACCTGGCCGTCTTATGTGTAATCATTATACTTTTTTTCCGGTTTTTTCAGTGCTGAAATATTGTATACTCTTGAAAGGATCCTCGCTGATGAGGGTTTTACTTCTACAACTTTTCCGTATCCTGAGATATTCGTCTTTGATATTGGTACAGTTTACCACGCCGTGGCCTCTCCAACAAGAGAGGCGTTCATTTCAAATGCGGAGGGGAGTAGTAACGCGTCCTCGCCTCTTCACGCCTTCTCCTTTTTTTGAAAACAAGCATTGTAGATTGAACTGCAGTCTTAAATACAACTTTTAGACCGGCTACTAAGTACCTCTGTTCATAAATAGCGTTACAGGAGAACGCAGCTATTTTTCTCTCTATTGCGAAACGAGGAAGACGGATATTACCAGGCAGTATTTAACTGACGAGTGACAAAGATAGCGAGAAAAAGAGTATCACTGCCGTTTAACTCAAAAATCACCGCACAGGAATCTCTTTTTTCACTACAGATCCATTTTTATCCCGAACCCGTGTAATAAACGGTGTTCTTGAGGTTTGTTCAGCAGGGATTGTGATTGAAAATGGCCTGGTAATATTATCAACCTGACTTTCAAACACCTGTCGCCCCATCATGTCGAACAGTTGCACCGATGTTTTTCCACCACCTGATGGTAACAGCGAGATCCGGTAATCGCCTGCTGATGCACCGAAAAACATCATTGTATTTGGACCGGCTGCTTTTTTGGAAAGTGAATAGGGTTTGGTAGGGGAGATGTTGGTACGGAAACGATAAAGTTTATAAGCGTAGTTAGTAATACCTCTTGCTTCAATGCAAATATAGGTTGAATTGCCATCAAATCCAAATGCAGAGTAATACCAGTTAGAGTCAGTATCGTTAACGATACCGTCACCATACCTGAAAAGCGTCGTACCATCATCATCAATTACCAACGCTCCAGCTCTATTTTGAAAAAATATCTCCCAGCCATCATCAGTATCAAAAATTTTTTGTGTTACACAGGGGTAACTGGAACTACCTGATCTGTATTGCTCAAGTAACGAATTGTTAATACTAAAACTTCCAATTTTGCCTGTTCTTGCGAAGATATCAAAGAAGCCGTTGTCTTTTCTCCGCATAACGAAATAAAAATCTATACAACATTGAGGTGTTAAGTTTTCCGGTGCAACAATTACTGATCGGAATGTGCTAGAGATACCATCATATATTGCAGGGTCAGATTCAAATTCATACACCAGTTCCTGACCATATGAATGTGGTGTTGTAAATAAAAACAGTGCGGTTGCTGCAATTAAAAATTGTTTCATATTTCGTTATCTTCTGAAGAATGTTATGAGCTGTCGATTTAAAAATATAATACTTTTGTAACAATAACAACCCTGTAAGATTGTTACTGCGTATAATTCAAACTGATTATTGGATTGTTTCTTGTTGTGTAAAATTCAGGAGTTTGTTGTTGTCCAAACCCTCTCTCCACTCGTGGAGAAAGGGAGCAAGAACTTGCGATGTATTCTTATTCTTCTTCCCCCTCTACATTTTCCAATGGAGAGGGGGACCGAGGCGTTCACTGAGCTGAGTCGAAGTGGGGTGAGGCGATATGCGAATCGATGAGTATTCTCATATCAACCAAATGCATACCCACATTTTTATATATTTCTCTTTACTGTGTACCGTTTTTGTACAACAGCAGATACTACATGCCAAATCAGCTCAACTTCAACGATCGAATAATGCAGTGCCTTTCATTTTTAAGTCGGGGTCGGTATCGGCATCGAAAAACTCTGCATTTAAGAATCGATCCCGATTCCGATACCGACAGCGACCCCGATTACTGCTCAACACAAGCGGTCACGTAAACATTGTTGTCAATGTACCTGAATAGTTACGCGGTATATATTTTTATATGGGTATGCATTTGGTTGGTGTTGGCAGCATTTTTGACAAATGACTCAAGTACAGCAGAATACGCAATCGCCTCTCTCCACTCGTGGAGAAAGGGAGAAAGAACTTGCGATGTATTCTTCTTCTTATTCTTATTCTTCTTCCCCCTCTCCATTTTCCAATGGAGAGGGGGATCAAGGCGGTCACTGAGCTGAGTCGAAGTGGGGTGAGGCGATGCGAATCGATGAGTATTCTCATGTCAACCAAATGCATACCCATAAAGATCAATTTGACTATCAGCAGATTCAACGTTATATGGGATACGTTCAGGAGGAACTTATCGAAAGAAAACATATTGTAAAGGGAATTATAATGGCACTGGAAGATGACATCAGAATCCGAAGAGCGCTTTTAGTTACAAAATCTGGAATTGAAAACTAAAAATGTCATCTGATAACCCATGGTTTCTTTATATTCTTGAATGTTGTGATAATTCCCTTTACACCGGAATCACGAATCGGCTTACCATCCGAATTGAAGCTCATAAGGCCGGAATCGGGGCCCGTTACACACGAAGTCATCTACCGGTGAAACTTGTGTATGTTGAAGAATGTCAAGATCGCAGTAGCGCATTAAAACGTGAATGGGCAGTAAAAAAAATGACAAAAAGTCAGAAGCTTGAACTGATAAAAAAGGTGGCTGTTGGATAGATGCCGGAAGTTAAAAAGGTAAATCATCATTTTGTATATATGTTTGTTGTTTCGTGGTAGTATGCACCTCTTCTGATTCTTCCGCGAGTTTCATTCGGGAAACATACTCCTCATATGCTCTCTCCGATTTTTCCTCTTCTTCTATCATCGGGGTAATAAAATCGTGAATAAAGCCAAGTTCTACCAATTTGTCAAAAAGGGGCTTTTTGTTGTGATATAATTTTCCTAATCTCTTCTTTTTTAATGGGTAATATTTAGCAATTTCTGCAATTGTCATCGCTATTTCAGCATCTTTAACAGAATATAGCAAATATATTGTCCCTATGGGAAAAAAACAATAAAGTAACTATCAGAAAACCATATGATTTTCGTCAATAGGATACTATAATTGTTCTTTATAGCATAAGCTTGGGAAACATCCTTTAACGGAATCTACCCACAGATTCTTCTGAAGAGGCATCATTATTTAATCCGCATGATTCTTCCAGGGACGACTCTACAGAACTCACAAAAACTCCTAAAGAGCTTCCTGAAACCTCTACATTTGATATTAATCACTTGGTTCGTAATTCTGACTTCTGTCACCTGCATTCTGAATTCTGAATATCTGCTAGCAGCAATTCATTCTATACTATAGCTTGTCTGATGCACCATTTTATCATCGATACTGCAACCGATAAAAACTTCAATGCCATTGCAGAGGCATTTTTTTACATAAGTAAGTTTGAGGAACTGTTCCTTTGTATGAGGCATAGTCCAGGTGTAATCGACCCATCCGTCCCCGCGTTGTTTGGCGATGTTAATCATCTCAAGAACAAATCGCTTGCCGTTGGAATCCTTAAGTGCTGATAAATTCTGGTTTTCCATCTTTGGCTTAAGGGGTTGCATGAGCATTTTACCGTTTAAATCGCTAACCCACAAATAAGTGCCGGCAAATATAAAAGTACTCCCTTTTCCTCTGAATTGCTGAAACGCCTTTACCCCTTCTTTTTCAACCAGCTGGCACGCTTCAGTAACCCGATTAACCACCATTTGAGGAGTTGGGTTTATTGATGCAGTAGATGAACGGTACAATTCACTTTCCCTGGCCATGCTATTCAAGGTGTCTGATGTCTGTCCAAAACAGGTGTAAACCAGAGTAAATAGTACACATCCTATTCGTATCATGATCCGGTCCCCCGCTTGATGAATGTTGTTTTTTTGATTCTCCGTGTTTTACAATATATCTGCATGTCTTGACGTATCAACTAATTGTATCACCAAAAAAACAATTTGTAAATCTATTTTCACACATTAATTCAAATTTAATTTTGACGGGTCTTTCTATTATTAGTGGTCTCCGGAGTTTTATATGGTTCAAGCCTGCATTTTCCAAATTAAATATCTATAAACAAATGTCTCCACGAATGCACATGAGCCTATAAACTGAATATCGCTATTGATGCCAAACGTATGGATTTATAGTACTGGAAAAAATCATTTATACATACATATAATACTATATATTATTAATTAACAATGTCTTATTAATGTTCTAAATAGTTATTACGTGCTGCCATAATATGCATCAGAAACAGTTCTGGCAGATTGAATTTCTTAGCCGGGGGTGGTATATTATAAGTGTGAGGCAAAAAATGGAATCGATATATACTTATTTTGATTACAGAAAATATCTCGTTGACCTGTTTGAAGTTAAAAAAAAGGTAAATGCTGCATTATCACTCAGGGCTATTGCTGCAAAAATCGGGATAAATTCCGGAACTCTGGTACGAATTCTCAATGGTGAAAGAAATATCAGTAAAAAACTTCTTCCGTCATTTGTCGGATTTTTAAAACTAAAAGGGAAGGAGACACTTTATTTCAGGTGTCTGGTGGAATTTAACCAGGCGAAAAACAACGCGCAGCGGCGTTTACAGTATGATCAATTAATAGCATTGCGTAACGAGTATCGCAAACCTGTTAATCCGGATAAGTATGAATATTATGAGAACTGGTATAATGCTGTTATCAGGGAGCTGCTCATTTTTTTTCCTTATAACGAAAATGTTGAAGAGATTGCAAAAATGGTAGAACCGGAAATCTCACCGGCTCAGGTGAAAAAAGCAATAACTACGTTGCAAAGAATTAAATTTATTAAGAAGCATGATGATGGATACTACAAACCGGAACATGATTTTGTGAGTACCGGAGCCGCATGGAGAAGTGTTGCTATCGATTTATTTCAGAAAGCGATGATGGAGCATGGGGTTGGTGCATTTGATAGAATTGAAAAAGAAAAGAGAGATTTCTCAACAATGACAATGAGCTTTTCAAAAGAGGGCTTTCTGAAAGTACGTCAGATTCTGAAAAGAACACGTGAAGAGATCGCTGCTGTCGAAGATGCTGACAAAGAGCGAAATCAGGTATTTCAGTTAAATTTTCAACTGTTTCCGCTTTCAAAACCGTATCTGAACGGAGCCGCGAAATGAAAAAGGTGTTACTTGCCTTTTCTGTGCTGTACATCACCTTAATTTGTTTCTGTAATGGAAAAATTGCCGGTACAGAAACAACCAATGGGGATGAAGTGACCGTTATTGCAAGCGCTAACAGTATATCGGGAACTGCTCCCCGAGGTTTTGGTATACATGTTTTCTCTGAAAACTACTATCCATTTAATGATTCAGGGTTTACTGACAGTACAATTGTGGGAGCTGTCGGGACTTTTAAGTTCTCAAACCTTGAATCAGGAACCTATAATATGTATTGCAAATCAGATGCAGGTGACTCATCACTTTTTATACAGCAGATAAAGGTTCAGCTGCCAGATCGATTCGATACAGATACTGTTACAATTACAACGCCTGGAAGTATAGATGGAAAACTCATTGATACACTTTACAAGCCAGTCAAAGGTGCGTATGCATACATAAGGGGTTCATCATTTTTGGCACTTACCAATGACAGTGGAAAATATGTGATTAACCATATTCCTGAAGGTATGTATACTGTCGAGTTTACAATAATAAACAGATCTAATGGAGTTACGAAAAATCCCCCGGTATCCGTTTCAGTTAATGTCTTAGCCGGCAGGGCAACTGAAACAGAACCGGTGATATTTAAATAGTGAGTAGTAAATTTAATTTCCGAAATGAATGAATCTTTTAAAAAGGATGGTAAGTATGAACTGTAAATCTATTGGTCTGCTTCTTTCTGGAATACTGTGTTTATTGTCGCCTGTATCGGCCTGTCTTGGACCATCAAATGTGGAAGGGGTAGCTTTTACTGATGGAGAAAAACTCAATTTAGAATCACTCTTGTCTCTTGGTACCGAGGGTGTAAATTATAAGAAGGCTTTGAGTGATAATGGGGGAATTACGATAACGTATCCTTCTCATTACGATCCAAAAGTGATGGCATTTGTCGGTAATGTCGGGACATCGTACCAGCAGGATATGATGATGAATTGTTTTGGTATCATATACCCATTATCTGAAGAAATGATGAATTCACATGAATCAGTTTCAAAGGAGGTGTTTCATTTCGCTGCGGCAGTAAAAAGCGAACTGGAATGGCTGGTTGAACATACTATCGTGACAATTACAGATGTTGTGATCGATTCAATCTTTGAAAGCCTCGACAAAGCATCGAACGGGGGAATGCAATACTGGACATTGCAGAAAAAATCACTTGCGTATAACAGCTGGTATACTTATGATACTCTTAACCAGGTATGGGATAGTGATGGTGTTAATGGGGTGAAAGGTGTATATACGGTACGTGGGGTAAATGGATGTACCGGTCTGCAAATTCCAGCGTTTGAAACTTTTCTACCGGTAGCTGTCGAGAAAAAACTTTTTTTCAGTGACAGGATTAATATGTCATTGAGTGTTGCTGGAAAAACGATAACTCTGAAGGCTGGCCAACCGCTGGATATCAGCGTTGTATCGATAAACGGTTCAATTATCAAAAAAATTCATACAAGAGATAATGTAACTCATAGAGTTGAACTGAATCACGTTTCCCCTGGAACCTACCTTATCAGAGGTACTGCTCCAGGGGTGAACTTCAACAGATCTGTTGTCCTCCACTGACTTGAGAAATATCTCTATGTTCATTATGGCACCTCAACCATCGATAACTGAGGTGCCATGTTCATAACATAATGCTGTTTTCCATTTCAGAATCGGGGTCGGAATCGGTATCGGGATCGTCTCTTAATTATCTTACCTTTCGATACCGATACCATAACGACTCCTGCAACAGTTAATAAACGGCAACACACCAGCCCTGGAATGTTCCCGAAAACACCGCAGATGATTTCTGATTAGAAACCACTCAAGTTTTTCAGTAGATAAACTCTTCATAATATCACACTATACCAGTTATCCCCCAAACAACCCCATCTCCATTGGGAGAACGGGGCTGGGGGAAGCGGTCTCAATCAAGCGAAAAGCATCATATACTGCAGACGGGTCAAAAGTGAATATTTTGTTGCACTACATTTTTCGCAGTTTTCGCGTTCCCCCATCCGCCTTTGGCACCTT
>JAFGIN010000032.1 GCA_016929595.1 Chitinispirillaceae bacterium | reverse complement strand
GTGAATTCTGATGCTTCGGGTTTTACACTTGCGGGATTCAATGTTAACGGCCTTGGTGCTGATATAGCTATAGCCATTAACAGCGCGACCAATGTGTCTATCTGCAACAATAAAATCACGAATTGCGATACCGGTATTTCAACGAATATCAAATGCCAGATCATGGGTAACGTAATTTCCGCGTCTGATGTAGCCATGGATATTTATAACACAGGCCAGTGCATTATAAAGAACAATGAAATATTATCCTCAGGAATTATACTGGATTACTGTATGGCTAATGAAATCCTTTACAACAGATTTGATGACATAACAGGTGATGCAATATACATTACCAATGGCGCATACCAGAAGGTCCAGAATAATTTTGTTAGAAGTGCGTCGCAATATAGTATTGCAGGAGCCACAAGCCTTCTCAACATAACGGAAAATGTATGGACAAGTTCGTCTGGCGTTTCTATTAATCTGAGCAGCAGCAATAGCAGTTATATATACCACAACAATTTCAGCGGAACATCATATTCGTTTGATGTACCTGGAAGCTTTTACTGGGACAATGGCAGCCAGGAAGGCAGTTTCTGGAGCAATTACGTGACAGGCGGTTCTTTGCCGCATGAAGGCAAAGATTATTTTCCGCTTTCGAGCAGGCCGGTATCTCCGTTTTTCATCACATCGAGCGACGGCACTGTCAGGTTTATTACTGATGTGGAAGGAAATAATATTAAGATTACTGACACGGTTACAAACGGATCACAATCAGGACTAAGATTCGGTACAGCCGCCTCACTCTCCTCAACCGGCATTCTGCAATGCAACCAATTACTGACAGGATCAGGAAAATGGATGGATGATGAGGACAATCTGGATAGTTGCTTTGTATGGAAAAATCCTGAAGGGAAAGCCATGATAGTAGTAACTCCTGACAGTACAGTAAGAATAAGAGGGCAAATGACACCCAAGATGTAGTAACGTTTTTTTTAGAGAACGAAATAGTTGCTTAATTGTTGATAATAAAGGTGATTATTGGTATGTTTATATTACAGGTGTTTGTAAATAACACCAAATAGGAGGCTGAGAATGGAAATAAATATCAATATGGTAAGGGTTACTGCTTTTATCCTAATAATAATGTGTTTTTCTGCAGGCCAGACACAGTGGAAAACTCAATTTATAGGAACACCTACCGATTTATGGTCAATAACTTCAGATGGTCAGAAATTTATCTCAGTTGGTTCTAGGGGCACAATAATCAGTTCAACTGATACAAGCTGGAGTATAGATAGTGTGGGAATTGGAAATGGCAGCATGTTAACATCTGTCATTTATGCTTTAAGCAAATATATTATTGTTGGAATAAAGGGGCCGCAGGAAGAAGGGGTTTTATTTGTTTCGTCTGATGGTAAAAAATGGACAAATCAATTAACATCAACAATTCAAGGCTTGTGGTCTGTAATATGGATGGAAAATAAATTTGTCGTTGTCGGTCAAAACATTACAGGAACATCTTCCGATGGTATGGCATGGTCATTTCAGTCATTTCAAGGGACCCTCTATTCAGGTGTATGGGATGGTGATAAATTGATATCTGTTGGTAAGGGTGGTGCAATATATTCCACAAGTGATGGTATCTCCTGGGAAAAGAAAGTATCGGGAACAGATTCTCATCTGTATAATATTATATGGACAGGTACTCAATATGTTTCCGTAGGACATGGTTGTACAATTCTAACATCACCAGATAGTGAGATTTGGACTAAGCAGAATTCTGGAATGGGTTTTACTAGCAAAGCATTGAATTCCATTATTTTAATGAATAATGTATTAATTGCAGTAGGAACTAACGGTATAGTGCTGTCTTCACCTGATGGTATAACATGGTCTTCTCTTCCTTCTGGCACGGATAATATTTTAAACTCAATCTCAAAAGATGAGAACAAGCTTGTTGCTGTAGGACATGAGAGCACTATTATAACATCTCCAATTGGAAATAATACTGTTTTTAGCAAATTTATTGGTAGCAAGGAAAATAACAGGATTTCTCTTAAACTCAGCGGTAAAAAAATATCAGTACACATACCATATTCTCTTCAAGAATCAACAATATCAGTTTTTTCCCTTGCCGGGAAAAGAATACCAATGTTAGTAAGGAAGGCTGCACTCGCATCATTTGAAATCGATATTCGCGATCTTGCTCCAGGAGTTTATCAAATTGTGGTTGAAAAGCAAGGTATAAAAACAGCAGAGTTGTTTTCTATTTGCAGGTAGATTGGAAGTAAAATCGTAACCAATTTTATAAAATCAGCAGCCATCGAGCAGCACTAAAATCTTTTTAGGGGGGGCACAAAAATAAAGACAAAAAGCGAAATAGCCGGCACCTTGAAAACAAATATTCAATTAGCTTTACTTGCATATATCCGTTATTTACAGCACCGCCATACCCGAAAAAACAATGAATTACACTGCGGTAGCAACGCAAAAACATTCGGGCAACAGCCGCAGCATGCAAGGCTGATCTACAGGTATCAAGGCATACATGGACTAATATGGCAAAGCGAATACTGGATGAAACTTTCGGCAGCCCAGCACGCAGTGCGGCGCCCGTTG
>JAFGIN010000031.1 GCA_016929595.1 Chitinispirillaceae bacterium | reverse complement strand
CGACGCGTTTTAAGCAAATCACGCTTGTCATTTCGACTCCGCTCAATGACCTTTTTGATGCGATTCAGGTATTTTAACGTTGTAGAAGTAAACAATTCTGCTTATTTGAATCTGCCGAATGATCAGAATTTTAAACCGTTCTCTTTAGTGAGTTCTGATGATATCAAAGTGATTATATAGACTCTAATAGTCAAATGTCAGCGTCGTTCCAAAAACATTATGCGAAACATAAAAATCGAAGGTCAACGGATCGATCCTCACACCACCGCCACCGGTAAAAAAATTGAGCTTCTTTATTTTAGAGAAATCTTTCATAAGTATTCCCGGTGAGCGTGAGTAGCCAAGTCGAAGCGCAAAATGTCCAGCCACAAGCGCTTCAATACCGCCTTTAAAAACAAAAGTGTTTTTCATCTTTTTATCAAACAGGCCAAATATTTCCAGATCAAGAGGAATCGACAATGTAAAAGTGTTCGGCTTAATTACTGTACGATAGACAATGCCGGCAGAGAGTGTTTTATACTTCCTGTTGATCCATTGCCTTTTTTTCTGTTTCTGATTTGAATACAAAAGCGAGTCAACAGCAATCGAATCATTCAGGGTATCCCTTACTGTGTTTATAAAAGGTCTCTCTTTCCTCCAGGTGTACCCGACCAGATTTTTCAGTGCCAATCCGAAATCTACACCGGGAAGGACATCAGGCTGGAAAAAACCCAGATCAAGGATACAATTTGTCTGGCTTAATTCTCCCTTGAACATATTTGGAGCTGAAAGCGCAATTGTATCGGTCTTTTTACCAATAGCAGTATCCATATGTCGTGTAACCATATACAGAGGTTCCAGTTCCCTGTTTTTCCATTTCATCGTCTCAATGCGTATATTTATACCGAAATCGACTGCCCCCTGATCTTCAGATTCTGGAAACAGCAGCCCGGAGAGATTGAAGGTCAATTCATGATGAGACAACTCTTCATCACTTAACAGATATCGGTAAAACAATGCAGCAGTACCATCTTCAGCGGAGTAACTCACCCCTAAAGGAATCATCGATTTATTATACAGTGAATCTCTGCCAAACCCGGCGGTAACAGATCCATGAGTTTCCCTTATATCTTTTCGATACACATTCACCAGTGATGGGTTGAGGAGACCTGCAGTGATCCCCGATTGCAGCGCAATACCTGCATCACCCATAGCTTTTTGCGCAGCGCTGTAAAAGCTCCTCTGAGGAGTGATAATCAGATCTACCTCATTGGATGCAGATGAAAGGTGAATAATGGCAGCTACCGCCAGAATTACAACTCTGATCACAACACCTCCGCTATAAATTGATTCATGGTTTCTCAGATTATTCAATATACCATAATGACACAGAACAGGGTATTTTCTCATTGATACACACCTTTTTATTGAGTATTTTGCCACTTGGTCCCGACTTCTGGTATCATCAGGACTGCATTTTTAATAAAAAGCTGTCCATATACCGTTTCCGGGAGTTTCCTGTAAAGAGGGTTATTTTGCCCCTTACGGGGAATGATTCTTGAATATATGAGCCATCAGACAAATCCGTTTTTCCAGCTAAAAAACTGATACATCCTAAGAGAGTATACGGTTTACGGGTAACAGTTCGGAGATTGAATGAATAAGTCAAAACATGAACGCATTTTAAATGAATGTCTTGAGTTCCTTAACGCAAATGGCGTTGACACAGATGAAAAAATGCGCAGCGTAATAGAGTTTTTCTTTTCGCTTGACCACCACGTATCCTTCGATGAAATTCGCCTTTTTATCAAAGACAAGGGAATACATGCAAGTGACATTGTCATCCGTGATGTTCTGAATCTTCTGGTAGAATACGGTTTCGCAACCGAAAGAGTATTTGCAGATAATGTCGCCCGTTATGAGCATCTCCATATAGGAGAACATCACGATCATCTGTACTGTCTGAAATGTGGTACAATCATCGAGTTCATGTCTCCTCTTATTGAAGCGGCACAGCTTGACGAGGCTAGAAAATACGGGTTTCATCCATTTTCCCACAAGATGCAGATCCATGGACTGTGCAAAAAATGCTTTGGGAAAAGCAACAGGCAGACTATACCTCTCTCAATGATAGAAACTGGGGGACGGTTCAAAGTTGTTGACATTGGAACAGGTCGGGGAGACGGATTCAGAAGTCACCTGATGGATTTGGGAATTGCTCCAGGATGCGAAGGGGAGATGATTGCAAATCATGGCGGAAGAATTGTGATAGTATGCAACGGAACCAGAATGGCACTGGGGCGGGGAATGAGTATGAAGGTACAAGTGACCGTTATTGATTGATCGATCGATATACTATGCATAGCGACATAGTATATCGCGAATAGATCCGATTTTCCCCCATCCGCCTTCGGCACCTTCCCCCGTTAACGGGGGAAGGATGGGATAGGGGTTGTAAAAATGTAAGGGTATAGATAATCGCAACTATTGATGTCGTCATGTATAACATTGTGAAAATATTTGAACAGTAAAGGTGTTTATGAGTATGAATTATCATAATCCACTTCAAAGTGAAAGAACTCCTGCTCCATTTTACAAAAAAACATGGTTTCACTATGGGTTGTTAGTTATTCTTGGTGCGCTGTTTTTTTTCCCGGCATTGGGAAATGTGCACCTGTTCGACTGGGACGAGATAAACTTCGCTGAAGCATCACGGGAGATGATTGAAACTGGAAACTATATGCGGGTGACAATTAATTATGAGCCATTCTGGGAAAAGCCCCCTCTATTTTTCTGGCTTCAAACCCTTTCTATGAAAGCATTGGGGGTAAGTGAGTTTTCCGCTCGCTTTGTGAATGCGCTTTTTGGCATAGTTACCATGCTTGTAGTGTTCAGTATAGGAAAAAAACTCTACGATTATCGCTTTGGGCTTCTGTGGGCGCTTAATTTTCCAGCATCGTTTCTTCCGCACGTTTTTTTTAAATCCGGTATAATAGACCCGGTATTCAACCTTTTTATTTTTCTGGGATTGACATGTATTGCATGGGCGCTGCTTGCCGAAAAGAAAAAACAAAGAGTAATCATGTTTGCTCTTGCAGGAGCTGTGACAGGCTTCGCCGTGCTCGCGAAGGGGCCGGTAGCATTTCTTCTGATAGCATTGGTAATGAGCGTGTATTGGGCATTACAGCGGTTCAAACTTTTTTTCACACTTAAAGACCTCCTCTCTTTTACTGCATCTCTTTTATTTGTAACATTTGTTTTTTACGGTATCGAAACGCTTTTCCATGGTACCTGGTTTATTAAGGAGTTTATCCGATATCAGATCCGCTTATTCAGTACCGGAGATGCTGGTCATGGTCGTCCATTCTACTTTCATTTTCTTGTTACACTCTTTGGATGTTTTCCGGCATCGTTTTTTGCAATACGTTCATTTATCAAAAGAGACGAGCCCGAAAACAGGCAGCAGCTCTTCAACCGTCTGGTAATCATACTCTTCTGGGTTGTAATGATCCTTTTCTCTATCGTTAAAACCAAAACTGTCCTGTATGCATCACTAACATGGTTTCCTGTGACTTATCTCTCAGCGCTCCATATGTATGGAATGGTTACAAATAAATTCAAGTGGAACAGAGCACTTCAAGCATCTCTGGTCGTTTTTTCTGTTATAATAGCGATTGCAATAACGGCTTTTCCTTTTGTTCTGATAAATAAAAACGCAATTATGCCGTTCATAAAAGATAAGTTCGCGGTTGCCTGCCTTTCGAATCCGGTTGTCTGGACAGGGTGGGAATCATTTGTTGGCGTATTCTTTTTTGGGATTCTTCTCTGCGCGCTGATACTGATCGGGAAGAAACGTTTTGTTCCGGGTTTTGTCGTACTGATGGCTGCCAGTGTGTTTTGTGTCCATTCATTTCTTGTTGTTTTCACTCCCGGAATTGAACAATACTCACAGGGAGGACCGATTGCGTTCTACAAGGAACATTCAAATGAAGATGTATATATACGGTCGCTCTTTAAAAGTTACGCTGATTTATATTACGGGAAGAAGAAACCGGGTTTGCACCCCAAAAGCTACGATCGGGAATGGCTGCTGCGTGGAGATATCGACAAACCTGTATATTTTGTCGGAAGGATACATCAGGACAGAGAGTACAGTAAACCAGAATATAAACTCAAGCGGCTTAAAACAGAGTATGGCTTTGTTTACTATCGCAGGGACCCCGAACCGATTGAACACTGATAATATCGGTCTTATAATTATCGTGGTCACTATCGAAATCGGGATCGATCCACATTTACTGTGCTTTTCGATACCGATACCGATACCGACTCCGAGATGAAAACCTGTGCATTATATAATGAGACAATTAATAATTCCTTTTTTTCTCATGTTAACAACGAAAAAACTATAAACACAAAAACTCCGGATCAGATAAAAAGAATGCGGAAATCGGGTCTTTTATAATCGATTAACGTATGTTACAGCTGACGAACCTACCATCTGCCCACTTTGAGCATATTGTTATTGTAGCGACCAACGAAACGGGCCTCTGAAGTTTTTAACACGCGGTCCCAATGGTGAGGGATGGGCAGTGTCATGAAAATTTGTAGAATCAAGCAGTTTTTTGTAAAACGTACTATTTACCTGTTCAATGTCAAAATTTCACCGCTCGTCAGAAAACACCCATGAAATTCCATAATCCATTTGAGCTGCCGACATGTATAAATTTCCAAAATACAGTTTCGATTGGCATCTGCTTTTAATGCAGTAAATTCCAATTATATAATCTGCCTTTCCCGGCAATAAAGAAGTCTTAATTTCGTAATCATATTTTTAATCTTTACCACAATATGAGGGCCTATGCTTCTGGCACACGCACCCGCAGGGTATTTGTTGACACGATTTTTGACGCGCACAGTATTTAAAAAATCGATCGACCCTGAAAGAAGTAATCGATTTTATCAGGCCGTAATGTTTGCCGGTCTGATTGGAGCCATTCTTCCCGATGTTGATTTTATCTATCATCTCTTTTTTGATCCGAACAAGACACCACACCACTCATATATAACTCATATGCCAATACTATGGATTTCATTAACGGTTCTTTCGATAGTTACCGGTAAATTATTCAAAAATTCCAATTTTACTATTGTATCCGTAACAGCCTGTCTTTCAGCTCTATTGCATCTGGTATGTGATACGATTACCGGAGTTATTTACTGGCTATATCCTCTGAACAACAAAGCATTTAATGTTTTTTCCGTATCGGATATTCATATCTGGTGGGTTCAGAATTACCTTTCTCACTGGACATTCCTCATTGAAATTGCCATCGTATTTTTGGCGATGGTCATATTTCTCCGTGTAAAAGAGACAGCTGCCTATCTTATGTTTCTATTTAGACGATCGGTCCGGCTTAGAGGGATTCTTATGAGAATGACGGTCTGTTTTACAGCAATTGTAATAATCCTTCTGGTTGGTTTGGTGCGGTTTGACATAGATAAAAAAATTCTGAAGAAGCTTTCTGTAAAAGCCAAAGTTATTAAAACTGCTTTTTCTCAATAGTAGTATTTGACTGGATTTATTATATTTCAGAACAGCTACACTGATACAGTTGGTTATCTGTGTTTTTTTTACAATGCCCCCTGGTGGATATGACAAATGCATAAATTTGCACTCTGCTGCTTCACAACTCTTCTCATTTTTATATTCCAGGGTTGTTGTTGGAACACACTCATTTAACAACGGTAAACTGCTTAATCCAGGTGAACGTTTAATTACTGCAGGGTTTGGATAGAAATACTCAGCCCGTTTTTTTGAGCAGGAACGGCATTAACGGGCAGGGAAAAGTGGAATCATTTACGTTTGTCGAAACAAGAGGGCATCCATCATTGGCAGTTGAAACAGCAAAAGTTCTGCCTCGCTGGAGATTTCCTCCTCCAAGGATTAGTGGACAAAAGGTACGTATACAATCAGATACCGGATAAATTTCATGCTTAATTAAATTCAACATAGAATATATGTTTTGTATAGTATGCATGAACAAAATCCATTCGCTTTTTCAGCAAGCTTCGATACCGATAGCGATAGCGATACCGACCCCGACATCGATTCTCCGTCAAGGTACAAACAAATTAAGATTACTACTCAGCAGGTATCCATCCCGAGCTCGGGAAGGAGTCAGGAGTCAGAATTATAGAAAAAATTAAGAAAACATGTAGTAAATCATTGCATGATGACAAAAACAAACCAATAATGAGTTTGTTGAGCATAAACGGCAGACAGGATCGGTCAAAATTACCTATTCATATAATTTCAAAGGAAAAGAGTATTCAAATGACAGGCTGTCTTTTTCGGAAATGTCACATGTGTTATCGGTAGTACAGAGCATTAGAGACAAATACCCAATCGGATCAACAGTTAAGGTTTTTTATAATCCGGGGAACCCTGAAGAATCAGTTCTTGAACCAGGAGCATCGGGATCGTCTTATGCATTTGTTATCTTGATCGGTGTTGGAGCACTTGTAGCATTCTTTTTTGCTTTTAAGAATTATGAGGGTATCAGTAGTGAACGTTTAATAGAAATAAAACAGCTAATAAACTGGAAAAAATAATGCAGAAACATATTTTCATTGATATTTCAAATCACAAAGTCGCTTTTTCTGTAAAAATTAATGGTATCGAATTGATTGTAAATCGTTTTCATCAGTTACCGTCAAAACGGCTGCCGATTAATCAGTGGGTACACTCCGGCACAAATAAATTCAGTATAAATATTTCAATAAATCCACAATGGAGTGAAGAACTTAATGAGCAATCTTTACAATTCAGCATCATTGAATATTCGGGAGTCAAGCCTGATTTTATTTCGACCAGGGTTGCTTCTGTTGATTGGCACTATGTAAAAGATGAAACTGCATTCCCTGTTAATCTGGAGAGCACATTTGAACTGGATATCCCTTATGGAGACTGGTTATGGAAAAAGGCGGAAGTTATAACCAATGATACACTTCCACTTGAGAGCTTAAAAGGGTATATTACCCGACTGCATCAGATCCTGCAGAACAAAAGCTATGATGAACTTGAACCATTATTAAAAATTAAAACAGAGGAGCTCGCGAATGCCTATTATATTCCCCGGCAGGAACGCTTGAATGATCAAAGGACCTTTTTTACCCGGGAGCTTTTTTCTGATAATACCTGGGGAATGGCTCCTATTGATTTTGATAACATGAGGGTACTGTATCATGCCGGAGGACAACTGATCGAGGTTGTTGACAAGTATGGAAAGCCACTTTTAAAAGCCCTTCCTGGTGAAGAAACGACATTCAGTCTTCCATTGCGATTGTGTTATTACAACAGCAATTGGGTTTTGTGCCGGTAGTAAGATTGAAAATGCCAGAAATAATTTCTTCAAAAAGAGTATTGCCCAAGGCTCCACCGATTCGTTGTAAAAAAGACCCTGCTACACACTGAACATTACGAATGCGGTGAACCTCCGAACCATAATTTCACCCTTTAACAAGCTCATACTGAGCAGGAATTTTTGCATATTCATAATTTTGAAATATCCTGTACATAATTGTATCCACCCCTTTAAAAGAGCACATTCTTGTTTCGCATTCCAGCCTTTTTCTGTTTATCGTAACAATCACGGACATGCATAAAACTCCGAAATATTATAAGACATCTTTAAAAATTTTTAATGTTTTTACATTGTTTATTCGTTTATTCAATTCTTTTCTCTTACAGATAAACCCCTGACAAATATATTATCCGACAACTGGAACAGCACTTGCATAGGAGGGGCTTTAAGGATGTAATTACAATCACTAAAAAAATATCTAACAACTATTCCTTTAAGGAGGGTTTCAAAATGAAAATGCATGGAAGAAAAGCTCTTCTGTTGATACTGGCATCATTCTGTGCAGTATTTGCTGAAGATGGTACTCAGTATAATATGGTGGATACCATGTGGGTACTTATCGCCGGATTTTTAGTTTTTTTTATGAATGCCGGTTTTGCATTCGTCGAAGCTGGATTTTGTCGGGCAAAAAATGTAGTTAACATCCTGGCAAAAAATTTTATGGTTTTCGCTCTTGCTGCAATTGCATTCTGGGCACTGGGTTACGGGCTGATGTTTGGAAAAGGTGGAGCAATTATCGGAACAGACTCTTTTTTGTTTAGTAGTACCGCAAACAGCCCGGTTACCAATATTCCTGTGTTCGCTTTTTTCTTTTTTCAGCTCGCATTTGCTGCAGCTGGTTGTTCAATAATCTCTGGCGCTGTCGCGGAACGTATCAAATTGATCTCGTTCATTATTTTTGGCATAGTTATGGTCGCAGTCATCTATCCACTTACCGGACACTGGATCTGGGGTGGAGGCTGGCTCTCATCATTGGGTTTTCATGATTTTGCCGGATCAACGGCGGTACATTCTGTTGGTGGATGGTGTGCCTTGACAGGAATTCTTATTCTTGGGCCACGCATGGGAAAATACCGTGCTGATGGATCGCAGCGGGCGATATTAGGCCATTCGATACCGCTTGCGACACTGGGTGGTTTCATTTTGTGGTTCGGATGGTTCGGATTCAATCCTGGAAGTCAACTCGCCATGGATGAAAATGTCCCCCGCATCGCACTTACAACCGCACTGGCTTCATGCGCCGGGATCATCGGGGGGATGGCGGTTTCCTGGAGAATAAGTAAAAAACCCGATCTGTCGATGGTAATTAACGGTTGCCTTGCGGGACTAGTCGCGATAACAGCACCTTGTGCGGTTGTCACCCCGGCAGCATCGATTCTTATAGGCCTCATCGCTGGTATCATTGTTGTATATTCTGTCATGTTTTTTGATAAACTTAAAATTGATGACCCTGTAGGCGCACTTTCGGTTCACCTTGTTAATGGTATCTGGGGTACACTCGCAGTGGGACTCTTTGCTGCACCTGAACTCTTTGGTGGAAAGGCCGGCCTTTTTTATGGAGGTGGTTTTAAACAGCTCGGTATACAACTTACCGGTATTGCAGCTACGGGAACCACTGTTTTTATTCTCTCGTTTCTTCTCTGGTCAATTATTAAAAGTATCTTCGGTTTACGGGTGTCTCATGAGGAGGAGATTGGCGGTCTGGATGTCGGAGAGATGGGACTTGAAGGGTACAGTGGGTTTCAGATTTTTACTACTGAGGATATAGGTCCCAGTATCAGCTTTGAATCATCAAAAACTGCTCGTAATAAAGTTCAGGAGGTAGTCAGATGAAAATGATTGTGGCAATAATTCAACCAGCGAAACTGCCTGATGTAAAAAACGCACTCTTCGCTGCAGATGTTCGAAAAATGACGGTGACGAATGTTATCGGCTGTGGTCAGCAGGCAGGTTATACTGAATCGTACCGCGGGAGTGTATTTGAGATTAATCTCTTGAAAAAAGTCCGTATCGAAATTGCAGTCAATGATGATTTTGTCAAACCGACCGTTGACGCAATCATTAAAGGGGCCAGAACAGGTAACATCGGTGATGGAAAAATCTTTATTCTTGACCTGCCTGAATGCATTCGTATTCGAACTGGCGAACAGGGACAAGATGCAATCGGTTGATCTTCATCAGCCCTCGAGTCATTCACGAGGGCTTCTTTTACTTATTGTTGGTGAAGACACATCTAAAGGTGAAGAGGATGGGCATCGGGCGCAATACGGGATCGGGGTCGCTTTCGATATCGGGATCGGAATATTATTATAAAAACTCTTTAGAAACAACAGGAAGCTAAAATCATTATCCTGTTTACCATTCTGTTTTTAAATAAGCTTCAATCCCGAATCCGACATCGATAATTCTTGATTTTTTACAGGAAATATTTTCTGAATAACTTCTTTCTGTGAAGAGATGGCAGACATCGCCCGCCGGGGCCCCTCCCCGCCCACGGGATGACACATTCGGCAAGCTCAGTGCACCGCACATTCGGCAAGCTCAGTGCACCGTATAGACCGATGCCTTTAGCTCCACGTTATCTTTGTATTGCTTCTGATAAGTAACTTACTATATGGGTTATATAAGAATTTATCCCACCATGAAGCTCAAAATGTTTATATTTTCACTATTATCTAATTCGCAGACACATCGATTGGACTCTATATAAGCGGATTTTTTAAGATGTACACAGATTCCACATCTAAATAAGCAACAATTCAATTTTTCTCAGGTGTGATACATGGTAAATAACAAATTTAAACTTGCTCTTGCTTTGGATAATGTCTCGACAATCAAAGAAATCGAAACTCTGGTAGATCAGACTTCTGAATCAATCGGTGTGTATAAGATCGGTCTGGAACAGTTTACCCGTTTTGGGGCAACAGTACTTTCAGTAGTAAAAAAAGCTGATTGCAGAATTTTTCTGGATTTGAAATTTCATGACATTCCAAACACCGTAGCCAAAGCGGTTGACTCAGCGTGTGATCTTGGTGTTCATTATTTAACAATCCATACACAGGGTGGCATCGATATGATGAAAGCAGCGGTTGAAGCTGCTCATAAACATAGCGAAACACCGCCATCAATTGTCGGAGTCACGCTACTTACCAGTATAAGTGCTGATGCTTTAAAATCCGACCTTATGATTCAGGTCTCACCAGTTGACTATGTTAAACATCTTGCAACCTGTGCACTTAAAGCAGGGCTTGCGGGGATTGTCTGCTCAGCAGCAGATCTGCCGTCGGTGAAACCGCACCTGCCGGAACAGTTCATAAAGATAACCCCGGGAATCAGACCCGTGGGATCAGAAGCCGGAGATCAGGCACGGATTGCAACGCCATCCGAAGCGATTAAAAACGGTGCTACACTGCTGGTGATCGGCCGTCCGATAACGGGAGCCAAAAATCCTGGAATTGCGGCGCATGAAATATTAGAGTCGATCAAATCGTAATAGTACAATTATGGTTACTACTCAGCAGGTAGTCATGCAGAGCTAATTTATATAAAACCGCTTAAAATCTACCCATGGTTAAAGAGGGTATGATGTTTTAAATGTATTGAAAGGAATTGCGGGTGAAAAAAGTACTGTTTATCGAACCCCCTCCTCTTCTGAACTGGACTATTGATTCAAAAATATCAAAAGCCGGCCGGCGTCATCCCTGCTTAAACGAAACAGGTGAGCAGACCTACAGTTACCAGAACCTCTCCTGCGCAGCAGTTTTAAGGGATAGCGGCTATGATGTGCGCTATTTTCATTGTCCGACAATGAAGTATGATCTGACAATCACAAAAGAAAAACTTCTCGAGTATGCTCCTTTTGCGCTTGTTATCATGGTTGAACATATCAATGCAAGCGTGGCTCGGGCGATATCATCATTTGCAAAAGAACATGGTATAGTGGTAATATGGACAGGACCCTTTGTTACAGCTCTTCATAAGAATGAGATCAACGATCCTTCAGTAGATTACATTCTACGTAAAGAATGGGATTATTCTGTCCGTGACCTTTGTAGTGCTTTGATAAACAAAACAGATCTTACGGTTATTGATGGGCTTAGCTGGAAAAACAGTGATGGTAAAGTGATTATAAATAAAGATGCAGACAGGATTGAGAATCTCGATCAGCTCCCGATACCTGCATATGATCTGCTCGATCTGAGTAAATTCTACGAAAGTGTTTTTATCCGTTTTCCTGCTGCAACCATGATAACATCACGGGGTTGTCCTTTCAATTGCATCTACTGCAGTTATCCCCAGACTATTTACAGCCACAAATACAGGGCGATGTCTCCAGAGAGAGTGGTAAAAGAGATCCGATATCTTGTTAATGACCTTGGAGTCAGGGAACTTCGTATCGATGATGATACTTTTGATATTGACAAGGAAAGAGTGATTGCAATCTGCAAACTACTTGTACAAGAGAAACTGGATTTTACCTTTTCGGTACAATGCCGACCGCAACTGATGACCGATGATGAAGCAAAATGGCTTAAACGTGCAGGGTGCCGGATGGTGCTTTATGGAGTTGAATCCGGGAACGATGAAATCCTTAAAAAAATCCGGAAAGGAACCACAAAAGCCGAAATCTCTCGCGGTGTCAGGATTGCAAAAAAGTACGGAATCGATGTTCTTAACTGTGTCATGCTCGGTTTTTACTGGGATACTAAGGAGACAGTTGAAGATACGATTAATTTTGCTTTTGAACTCAACGCTGAATTTACTCAGGTATCCGCCCCTACACCGCTGCCGGGAACAGATTACTATCAGCTCCTTGAAGAAAACAACTGTTTTCTTACCAAAGAATGGGAAAAGCACGACAGCGTGCACAATTCATCAGTAGAACTCCCCCATCTTACCAATAATGATCTTAATACGTATCTGAAAACTTTTTACCGACGCTATTACCGTCGCCCGGTATATCTGTGGAGGATGTTCTGGAGGATGTTCAGGTCATGGGGGAATTTCACACAGAGTATGCGGAAATTCAATGTCCTCTTTACAAAGTAACCCATCTAAAATCGTGATGATCTCTCCATTTACCAGCGTAAGTGGGAGCGCAATCCGTTTCTGGAATATGGCAATCGAACTTGTCAGGCACGATTACGAAGTTGTATATGTCGACAGGAAAATTAAAAACGGAAAACCCCTATATCACTCCAGAGGGATAACCTATTACTCCTGTCCCCAGACAGGATATCTTTTTTTTGACATAATCATTTCCTCAATTTTTAATCTGTTCGTTTTTCTCAGACACCGTGATTGCCCGGTTCTTTACACACTAAAGCCAGCACCTAATAATGGGATCGTTTCATTACTTGCCTTTTTTTTAAAAAAGAGACAAATACTCGACATAGATGATCTGGATTTCGCGTATTTTCCTGAAGGCAGCAGTAAATACAGAATCTACAAATTTTTCTTTGACCTGCTTGCAAAACGGTTTCCTATCATTACCTACCATACCCCCAATTTGAGAAACTATCTGGTCAATCAATTGAATATTGATGAGGAAAAATTGTATTATCTTCCGCAGGGGGTTACTGAAGCTTTTCTTCGTATCAATTCACGAACTGTTCAGAGGGTACCAAGGTCAATTATCTATGTTGCAACACTAGGAATCACTTCGGATTTTGAAGATTGCATTCTGACGCTTGTAAATATATGTAAAGATCTTCCAAACACGACCATTCATGTTGTCGGAGATGGGGTACAGCGAAAAAAATTCGAATCGCAAATCAGCCAGATGGGTCTTGAAAAACAGATTATCTTTACCGGAAGAATGAAACATGAAAGAATACCCGACTTTGTTGCACAGCATCAGATCGGGATTAATTACATGCGTAAAACGCCGGCAAACGATTGTAGAGCAATCCTGAAAGTCAGGGAATATCTGGCATGCGGGCTTCAGGTCGTGTGTAACAATTGCGGCGATGTGGAGCTTTTTAAAGATGTTGTGTATATCGAGAAAAGTATTGACTCAATGGAAACAACGATACGAGCACTTCTAAAATCACCCTTTAGATACAACGAACAAGGGGTTGCTCTGATGGAGGAGCAGTATCGGTGGAATTTGATCATGAGTGATTTTATAGAGGAAAAGATTTGATTCGTAAAGTTAATAAAATGATTAACAAAGAATTTATTGGCTGGTCGGTTTTTAAGTCATACTTCAGGGTCTCTCATGCCAGAACAGCAATTTTGATATGGATTATTGAAAGAATCGGCAGCCTTCTTTTCTTTTTTCGTAAGAGAACGACTGAAAAATATCCACAATCTATTTTGATTATACAATTAGATCATATTGGAGATATGATCCTGAGCTCTTCACTTATAGCATCAATCAAAAAAACATATCCGGATGCAAAAATCTCTGTCTTGATACGTTCACTTGCAGTTCCCATTGCCGAGATGATTGATGGAATCGATTCGATTCTTATTTTACATACACCATGGTTGTCACGTGAAAAAAACGCCGGTTGGATCGGAGTGCTGCAATTTTGTTTGCAACATTTTAAATCATTTGATCTTGTTTTTGAAGTTCATGGGGAAATTCGTAATAATTTTATTGCCTGGATGCTTGGAAAATTTCGCGTCGGAACTTCAGTACGGGGTGGAGGATTTTTTTTAAACAAATCGATCTCCTGGAAGCGTGAGTATAATTTGCATATCTGTGGCATGCAGACAAGGATGCTGGATTCTCTAACAGGCCACACACACAACGTTGCACCTCTTCAAATCAGAATCCCTGAAACTGCGAAAACAGCTGTTGCTAAGCTACTACAGGAAAAATCATTGAACTCAAAAGAATATGTATTCATCCAGATGAGCACAGGCGGTAAAAATCGTGAATGGCCGCTGGAAAGCTGGAGAACATTTATTGACAAAGTAATCTCAAGGAAGATAAATGTCGTATGTGCTGATATGGATCAGGAAAAGATTGCAGCGGTTGCTCCGCATTCTCCATTATTTCACCAGGTACGTGTAACTCTGCCTGAATATGCAGAATTCGTACGTAATGCAAAAGTTATTGTTAGCGTTGATACCTTCTGCGGACATCTTGCATCATGTTTTAATATCCCGACTCTTTCTTTGTACTCCGGTGCCAATATTTTTGATGAATGGCGTCCTTTCAGTGATAATGTTGAATACTTGCGGGATAGCTCATGCCCGAAATTCCCATGTGGTATTCATACCTGCATTTTTGGACACTATAGCCCATGCATGAAAAAAATCGATTCACAGAGTGTTCTGGATCGTTTTAATATGTTGTGGGAAAGAAGTTAGCAACTGGGTTATTTAAAGAATTTATACTTAATCAATCCCTCAATTGCATCAACTCGCGCCTTTATATAGATATCCGGACATCTTGATTTAAGAAAAATAACTCTGATGAGCCGTAATTCCATAAAGAGCAGCCAGGGAAGGTGATAGATGATTTTGAGCGGAGAGTAATTTTTAGCAATGTACCACCACCGGTTTCTTTCGTGATAGTAATGGAAGGTTCGGCTGAGTTTTCCAAAACTCCTTGAACCCATATGATAGACAACTGCAGATGGTACATACACACATTTCCATCCGTTGTTATGTGCCCGCATATGAAGATCTGATTCCTCATGATAGGCAAAAAAACGTTCATCAAATCCGTTAAACTGGTCGATCAATGTTTTACGATATATTACAGATGCACCACTTGCGCCGAAAACCTCTTTTTCTTCGTGAAATTCAGGATGATCAGAATATTTTTGATCAGCACCAACAGGTTTAGGCAATAAATATACGGATGGAGCCGAATATACGATGTCTATGATATCGTTTTTTCCGTAGACCATTTGCCTGCAGGAGATGATTCCAACATCTGGTTTTGAATTGAGAATTTCCACGGGCCTTTGAAGCCACTCTTTTTCAACAACCACATCATTATTCAGGGTAACTACGTATTCTCCAACTGCTGCCCTGAAACCGGAATTCATCCCCGCTGCAAAACCAAGGTTTTTTGTGTGAGCGATTAATATAACAGAATTCTGGTAAGATTTGATTATTTTTATAGAATTATCTGTGGACCCGTTATCGATAACAATAATTTCAACAGGTTTGCAGGTAGAATGCAAAACAGAGTTCAGGCAATCTTCGATAAATTCCTGACCGTTCCAGTTTAAAATGATTATTGAAACTAGAGGCTTTTCCATATGGTTTTTCCCGATGTAATTACCTTTACCAAAAAATTAAATTTAACATATTTTAAAATTATCTACAATCGGAACAATCTTACGAAAGTAATATAGATGATACCAAAAGTTATTCATTACTGCTGGTTTGGAAAAAATCCTTTACCGGAAAACTTACAAAAATGCATCGACTCCTGGCGAAATTTAATGAATGATTATAAAATAGTCGTTTGGGATGAAAAACGATTTGGTTGTGCTGAACCAACTTTTGTAAACGAAGCTTATCAGTTAAAAAAGTGGGCTTTTGTTGCAGACTATGTTCGTTTATATGCATTGTTTACAGAAGGTGGCATCTATCTGGATACTGATGTTCAGGTTATTAAAAGATTTGATGAATTTTTAAATCATGACTTTTTTTCTTCGATCGAATGCCATCCCTCAATAATGAAGGAACAGAACACTGAAGATTATTTATTCCAAGATGGCACCAGTAAGGAACCATTTACTCCGATCCCGGGTATTGGAATGCAATCTGCCTTTCTGGGGAGCCAGAAAGGTCATCCGTTTCTTCAGAAATGCCTCGATTATTACAAAAAACAGCATTTTTTACTTCCTGATGGAAGTTATTTCAATCAGATTATTGCACCAACAATTTTGTCGATGAATGCTGAACAGTTCGGCTTTAAATATATAGACAGAGAACAAAACTTTGATAATGGAATGCACATTTACGATTCGTCTGTTTTTGCCGGAAGACCGGATTTTAAAACAGATAAAAGCTATGCCGTTCACTATTGTGTCGGGAGCTGGAAAGAGGAAAAAAAGCAATCAATCTTTATAAAGTTTATTAATAAATTAAAGTCTATTGTGAAAGACTAATTTTAATTCTACAACGTTAGAATTACTTACCGGTCGTCGAGCGGAGTCGAGACGGCCGCATCAAACGGTCATTTCGGCTCCGCTGCTATGACCGTTTGATGCGAATTCGGTATTCTAACGTTGTAGAATTAATTAAGCACAAGTTTTAACTGGTGATTGCATAATATCCTCACAAGGTCCTGAAGATATGTTCTGCATAATTCAAATTAAGAACGGTGCTTCATTTTTCAATTTTTAATCATCTGAAAATTTAATTTTGAACCTGATGAGGATCGTTATCCGTCGTATTCTAAAGAAATATGCGTATATACATGTATATTAAAATAAATAATTTAGTATATTCAGCAGAATAATATTCTGATTACCAATCTTTAATTGTTGTCTTAAAAAAGGCCTGAAATGTTCAAAGTCATATTTTTCTTTATTTCAATAGTTACACTAAGTTACGCTCAAATGAATCCATTTCTTCAACCGAAGATAATGCTTGACAAAATCAAGTTACCGGAAAAAGATGAAACTATAATAGAAGATAATGGTATTGATCCGAACACTTACATAATTGGACATGGGGATCAACTTACTGCATACGCCATAAATTCACCGGCAGTCATATTCATAGGGCAAGTTACACTTGAAGCCGATGTGTTTATTCCGGAAATTGGTCTTATAAAGGTAGGCCCGAAAACTTTAACTGAAGCAAAAGAGGTAATTAACAGAAAGTTAATTGAATCTGTTAAAGGAAAAAATGTAGAGTTTTACATATCTTTGACAAAAATAAAATCTCCTACCTTCACAATTGGAGGATGCGTACTAAAACCGGGTACTTATACAATGCGCGGAAAGTACAGGGTTTTTGATGCGATTGAAAAAGCAAATGCAGATTCAAACTTTCGCAGCATACCAAATACCAGTCTGCGGGAAGTATTATTAGTAAACCATAAGGACACCCTGACTATCGATCTGTACGAGTTTCTTTTTAAAAATAATTTAATGGCAAACCCATACCTTTATCCGGGCCAGAATATTTATGTATCATACAAAACCTCAAAAATTAAACTTGATGGACCTGTTATTAATGGCCTTACAGGTGAAGTACCACTCAAAAAAAATGAAACGTTAAAATCAATACTTAACTTGTGCATTCTTGATGAGTCAGCAGATAAGAGTTCTATACTGGTTAAAAAAGCGATTAGTGAAGAAATAATTCAAACAGATTATGACCATAGTGATACGATTGTACTGGAGGATTGTGATCAGGTAACTATATTAAAAAAGTCATTATATCCGGTATTTCAAACGGTCTCGATTAAAGGTGAGATTTCCCGTCCTGGAAATTATTCAATAAATAGTAAAAAAACAACTCTCAAACAACTATTGGAAATGGCAGGCGGGATTACCAGCTATGCTGATTTTAAACGTTCATGTATTATCAGAAGAAAAAATAATCCAGGAGAGAATTTAACTTCGATTAATCCTTCAATTCCTCTTTCTATTTATCCGGAAATACAAACCAGTCTTAGAAAAATGAATTCCTTTAAAGATTATTCCATACTTCGTCTCCATAATGAGCATGACTCTATTTTGTTAATTGAAGATGATATTTTATACATCCCTAAACTAGACAAAAGCATTTATGTAAGTGGAAATGTAGGTTTTCCAGGTGTTGTCAGGTTTTCGAATAATATGAGTGTGGCTGATTATATAAAAGCTGCCGGTGGCCTGGCTAATAACGGTGATAAATCAAATGCGTATGTTTTGGCCGTTTATCCGGAAAATATTATGGTTATAAAAGACCGTAATAAAATTGAACCGGGAGATATCATCGTTGTACCCGAAAAACAGAAATTGCGAATTTTCTCAACTGTTTTTATGCCCATATTATCAGCAACACTGACAACAATTTCTCTGGCATGGATGATCTATAGTAACCAAAAATAAGGAATATCGATGAGCGGTAACTCTTCTTACAATTTGACTTTTAATATTCTTGACCTTTTATATATTCTAAAAAAATGGAAGTGGCTGTTTGGCATATATATGCTGATTGCCTTGATAGTATCAGTGATTATTTTACTGACCCTCCCATTTTCTTACAAAGCAACAACCGTTCTCTTTCCGCCGAAACAGGACAATGTACTGGGAATTGCAAGTGGACTTTCGTTATCCAAATTAAGCGGTTCTTTATTTTCTCCAAATGACGATTTTGATAACAAGTTCATTGCAGTATTTAACAGCAGATCCCTGAAAGAAGAGGTGATAAAGAAATTTAACCTCATATCTGTTTATAAATTCGATAAACAGGATAAATATTTTTTTGAAGATGTTTTGAAAGAATATAATAAGCATTTCTTTTTTAATATTTCTGATGAAGGTATGATGGTGGTCGATGTTATTGACGAAAATCCAGAACGTGCAGCAAAGATGGCTGATTTTGTCGCTAAAAAATTAGATGATATGTATAGAATACTGATGACTGAAAGTGCAAAAAATAATCGACAGTTTATCGAAGAACGGTTATATATCATAAAAAAAGACCTCGCAGACTGTGAAAACGGGCTTAATGCATTTCAGAATAAGTATTCATTAATTGATATTGAAAGTCAAACGAAAGCGACCATTGAAGCTTTTGCCGTAATAGAAGCACAATTAATTGATGCAAAGCAGAAATTGGCTACAACAAAAAAGATCTACAACTATAACAGCCCCGAAATTCAGCAGCTGGAACTTGAAATAACAACAATTCAACAACAAAAGAATGAGCTTTCGAAAAAGAAAACATCTGGAATTTTCTTACCATTAGATACAGTTCCGGATCTGGGACTGGAATTTTTCAAATTAAAAAGGAGTTTGTTAGTTCAGGAAAAAATATACGAATTCGCAATGCAGCAGTATGAGGCCGCTAAATTTGAAGAAGCAAAGCAAACTCCAAATCTTTTAGTTCTTGATCCCGCCCGCATTCCTGACAAAAGGTTTAAACCAAAGCGAACATTTTTACTTATCTTCTCCATGGCATTCAATTCATTTTTCTGCTTCGGCGTGATTCTATTAATTGAATACTCTATCAGTCTTAAAAGAGATAACTACGAATTGTATAGAAGAATCGTCAATTTATTCAAATTAAATAACAAATGAGTTCTCTAATTAAGGAAAAAAATAGTTCGGAAAGCTATGTTTATATATTCCCGGCAGTTTATTTCATTGTCGTTTCTTTTATTACTAACCTGCTTAATTTCAGTCCGATAGCATTTGTACTGATCTCCCTTCCAGTATTTTTTGTTAATCGATCGATAACAACATTGCTATGTTTTTATTTTTTTAATAGTATCGCGCTCTATGACCCAATCCTCATTACATCACGAATAAAATTTTTTTTGATTCCCGAAATTTTTATAGGTATCATCCTTTTCCTTATTGTGTTCAGAAGAAAGGATATATTTAAAGTAAAAATTCCAATTACATTGTTGTTTTTTTCTTTGTACGTATATGTTATCTATTGTTGTATAATGACCATACCCACGCTGCAACGTTACGGATTTGATCCTTACGTCCTGCTCGATCTCAATGATAATCTGATGTTACTGCTCGCACCGGTAATTTTTATTTACAAAAAAATCACATTTAAAAATTATGTGTTGATATTAATGGTAATCATTCTTTCTTCAGCTATATTTGGTATGATCATAAATTTTTCCTATTTTACTTCACCAAATAGAAAACTGACATGGAATGAGCCTTTTTTTGCGGATGCTCTCATACTTTCAATAATACTGCTTCTATTTCTAAAAAACAATGTCGCGAAAAAGATTTTGATCGTTTGTATAGTTGTGTGCTTTTTTGCAATGATTTTTACTCAAACAAGATCGATCTGGTTGAGCTTCACTGTATGTTTAATTTTATTCTTTATAGCCAAACTGGTCATAAACTTTAAAAAGTTTTCAAGGATTTTTCTAAAGATTTCTATCGCTCTATTGGTTTTAGTCGGTTTGCAGGGATTTTTTAACAATCAATTAACCGGGCTTATAACAAATAGACTGAGTGACTTTAAGATTGAAGAACTTATAAACCCAACATCTTCAACCGGATATAGAATCTATGAATCTTATATGGTAATACAGAAGGCCAGTATGTTTGGGTACGGTTCAGGAGCAAGAATTCATTTAGTAGATACCATTGGAAATACAAAGTGGCACCATTGGTGGAGTATTCACAATGAATATATTGAAATTTTACACAAATACGGATTCATCGGATTAGGCTTATTCTTATTACTATTAAGTATTTTCTTTTTTAAATCAATTGTATTAGTATTCCATCGTAATAGTACTCTTCAGACAATCGGCTTAATAACATTTCTTGTTATGTTACAGCACTGCATTATTTCAATTACAAGCGGATATTTAATAAGAGATAACATTGTACCTTTCCTTGCACTTTTATTTGCCCTGGTTGAAACAGGTTGGCAGCGAAGAAAATTTTATAATAGAGTAGCACATTCTCCCGGACTCATTATTCCCATAGAGCTTAAACAGTGAAAATCCAGCTATGTCTAAAATTGACCTATCAATTATAATTGTAAATTACAACACCTGTGAATTATTAATAAACTGTATTAACAGCATTGAGCAATACCTATTTAATGTAACATACGAAATCATCATTATCGACAATAATTCTAAAGACAATTCAAAGAGATGGCTTAACCAGTTAGCACAAAATAACAGGACTGTTAAAGTAATCTGTTCTAATATCAATTTGGGCTTCGGAAAAGCAAATAATGAAGGGTTGAAAATCGCTGGTGGGAAACATGTGTTATTTTTGAATAGCGACACCTACTTGATTGACTCTTCAATAAAAACAATCATTGACTGGATAGAAAGTGACGATTCATGTTTCGGAGCTGGTTGTTTGCTATTGAATCCGGATTTGTCCTATGGAGTATCGTATGGACAATTTCCTGAATTAATTACAGTAATTAAAGAAGTAATCAGTAATAAATACTGTGAATTTAGAGCTATTACACCAACGAAGAAAAATGTGGTAAAAAGAATAGATTTCCCCTGTGGAGCTTTTTTTATTGTTAAAAAAGATCTTCTTGACAAAATAGGCTATTTCGATGAACGATTTTTTTTATACTTTGAAGAAACAGACCTTGCAAAACGGGCAAAAAAATCTGGATACGAGATTTATCATTATGGTTATTCAAAAATTGTACATATTGGTGGGGCTAGCCAAAACAGAAGATCGAGCTTTATAACCGAGATGAATTTTGCCAGCTGGAGTAAATATATAGGCAAACATAAAGGTAAAGTAGAATCATATTTGATAAAGCAACTGCTCAAAATGTATTTCTGTACAAAAATCTTATATGCGGTTATTCTCAAAAAGAAGGCAGTATATGATTATTTTAAAGAAGAATTGGCAGGTCTTGAAAATGGCTGGATATTATAATATTCGAGCCGTTTGAATACTGAGGTAATTAAAATTAAAAAGTCTTTATTTCAAAACACCACAATAGCTTCAGTTGAAAGATTCTTTTCGCTGGCAGTAAGCATATTTACATTACCCTTGATTGTTTCAAGATTTGGTAATGGTAATTATGGCCGCTGGGTTTTTTTGCTTTCGATAACAAATTATTTTTTACTCGCTCAATTTGGAGTTTCTGTTTCATTTAAGAAATACATATCGGAAGATCTGGCACATAAGAAGTATGACAGCATTAAAGAATTTTATTGCACTGCATTTTATACACTGATAGCCATATCTGCAATCCTTATAGCTGCATCCGGAATATTCGGACCATATATTTTCGGGTTTTTTAACATTGGTGATACAATTCAGAATAATTCCAGATCGCTTTTTTTTCTGGTAATAACATCCTGCGTGGCACTTTTAAATGAAATTGCAGTTTCTATTCCTCAGTGTTATCAGCGATTTGATATCGCAAGCTACATATCAATAGTTGGAAAAATTTTATATGTTTCAATTATCTATACCTTTTTCAGCAGCAATCCAACAATCGACACAATGATAATGGCAATTTTCATTTCAAACAGCGCTATACTTGTTCTTAATTTAATCTATGGCTACAAATTGTTTCCATCATTGAGCCTTTCCCTGAAATATGTAAAAAAGTTTCAACTGATAAGAATGATCAGTTTTGGAATGAAAATACAGGTTGCATTCTTTGCGAATTATATTGCAAACAATCTTGACAAATTGCTTATTGGAAAATATCTTGGTCCTGCATCAATAGCTATTTATGATATAGGTACAAAAATAATTACATTTTTGAGAGAAATTCCTTATGTTTTTTTCCTTATAATTATGCCTTATTCCAGTGAACTGCTTGCAAGTAATGACCTAAGTAAAGTTCGAAAAGTCGCAACCGATTTTTCAAAATATTTTTTAATGTTCAGCTCAATAATTTTTTCTTTAATAATTATTTCAGGAGAATCCGTACTTACCTTCTGGATCGGAAAAAACCTTAACCCTGATTCTGTGTACGTATTGCATGTTCTTCTGGTTGGTGCAACAGTTCACTTATCTACTGGAATTCTGACCTCAATTCTAAAAAGTGCCGGAAAGATGCGGCCAGAAATAATTGGTAATGCGGCTATAATGGTAATTAACTCTATTTTATCGGTTACTTTTATATATTTCTGGGGAATTAAAGGTGTTGTCTGGGGTACAAGTATAGGATTTATCGTTGGAAGTATTGTATTATTTTACTTTGGAACGAAAGCACTTGAGATCTCTTTTGTCGAATTTATGTTTGAAATCTTTTTTATACCGACGATTAATGCTGTTTTAATTGTTGGCATTGCAATAATTTTGAAAAAGCTATCATACAGCCTGGAAATTACTGATGTGGGAAGACTGGTCGTTCATTTCTTAGCAGGCTCGACGCTTGCCTTAGCAGATATTCTGATTTTAATGAAGATAAAATTACTTCCAGCATTAGAGTTTAAGAAGAAATAACTATGAAAGTTAAAACCTTTCTAAAAGCGTTTTTGTATTATTTTTATAATTCTTTTATAACCCATATCCCTTCATATACTATAAGGCGCATCTATTTGCAAAAGATTTTAAGAATAGTAATAGGAAAAGACACCGCTATTCACATGGGGTGCTTTTTCACCGGAAGAAACATCACAATAGGTAACAACACGGTTATTAACAGAAATTGCTATATCGATGGAAGATCGTTTGTGCAGATTGGAAACAATGTCAGCATTTCCCCGGAAACATACATTTTATCTCTGGATCATGATTCAAAATCTTCGACATTTGAAACTGTCTGTAAGCAGACAACTATTGCTGATTACGTATGGATTGGAGCGCGGGCTATCATTCTTCCAGGAGTTGTTCTAAATGAAGGTTCTATCGTGGGGGCTGGATCCGTCGTAACAAAAAGTACAAACAGATACGATATTATTGCAGGTAACCCCGCAAAAAAAATAAACAGCCGTCCCGATAAACTGGAATATACAGTAAACTATTTTCCACTATTTAATACCGACGAGTTACTATGAAAAAAAGGATCAACATAGCATTAGTCATCACAGTGACTGTTTCGTTATTTCTTTTCTGTCTAAATGTTAACGACAGTGACGATCACTCTGCAATAACACCATTTGAGATTGCTGATTTTACATTTCCAAATGATTCGATATTTAATAAATCCCTTATCAGCGGGGGAAATAATTACCGGATGCAGCAATTTATATCAAAATGTAAATCCAGCAAAACTCTGAATGTCGGATTTATTGGAGGATCTATCACTGATGGAGCTGCAGCAACGTCTAAATCGAACCGTTTTTCATCTCTTTTCTGTGAGCATATCAAAAGCTGTTTCAATACTATCGAAACAATTCATGAAATTAATGCAGGTATAGGTGCAACACACAGTCGGTTTGGATGCTCAAGAGTGAAAGAGGATCTATTGCAACATAAACCCGATTTAATTATAATTGAATTTGCTGTGAACGACTGGGACATAAAGGATACCTCTAATATTCATAAATATATGGAAGGATTGATCCGTCAATGTTTGAATCATGATTCTGACGTTCCGGTGGTGCTTCTTTTTTTTGCCAGAGGTGATGGAACTAATGTTCAATCATCACACATTAATGTAGGGCTTCACTACTCTTTGCCAATGATTAGTTACAGAGACGCTGTATGGCCAATTATCGAGAAGAACAGGGAAAAGAATTGGGGCATCTTCTTCTACGATGATCCACATCCATCTGATAACGGTCATAAGGTTTGTGCATCACTGCTGTACACATATTTAAAATCAGAAATCGATAAACCCGCATCAGAAAGTATAGCTGTCCCACCCTGTAAGTACTCGGATTTTTTTGAAAAAGCATATGTTTTGCATACCACCGATCCAATTACAATCAACAATGAAAACTGGATTATTGAAAACAGAGAAATGAGTAGAGTGAAAATTCAAAGCGATAGTAGGGATAGCATCTCTTTTTTGAGTTTCATAACCAATTCCGAGGAAATTTCATTTGGAATACATATGCAGACAAACGATACTTCCAGTATTCTTATAGAATGTAATGGTAAAAAAAATAGTATATCAAACTTTTATGTTTTTGAATACACCCGATTTTTCAGTATGTACACAGGGAACTCTAAAACCTGTACAATTACACATAAAGGGCCTCACAGGTTCACTATTGATTATGTTTTATTATCAAATTAGTGATCGTTATCCCCTGAATTTATGCAACACCGTTGAAATAAAGGTACATAAAAAGACAGGTATACAAATTGAACATTCTAGTAATTTCTTCTTTTTTACTTTTCAGAGAAACACGCTTTGGAGGCGCAAAAAGACTTCACTATTTTGTGGAAGAACTCACAAAGTATGGAGCTGTCGATTTAATCTGTATTGATGGCTGTAAGGAGATAGATCGATTTAAAAGCGATAGCACGGGATTCAACTATTATAAAATTATTACAAGAAAAGAAAAAAGAGACCTGAAAAGCAGAATGCTGCTGTCAGATTTGGATGTACGTGCCAATAAATACGATACAATTGATGAAGTTTCGAAATATCTTGCAAACAGATCATACGATGCAGTTCTGGTAGCATTTCCACTGGCACTGGCATTCCTTGAATTTGTTTCAAGATCAAATCAAAATATCATCTACATTGAAGACGATCTGTATTTCGAAAAAATAAGGGAAGTATCAAATAATGCGAACCTCTTCAGCAGTACCCGTATAATCAAGCGCTTCAAGTATTTCCAAACACTCCAGTTTTACAGGAAATTTTTCAGCAGAATTCGCTGTTTTATTTGCATTTCAGAGCAGGAAAAAAAAGTCGTTATTGAAAAATTTCCACAAGTACAATGTGAAATAATAAAATATGGAATTGATCTTCAGCAGTTTCCAGCTATTAATGCCCCCGGGAACAGATCTATTGGATTTATCGGAAATTTTAATCATGTGCCTAATACTGATGCTGTCCATTTTTTATTTATGTCTATACTAAACCATAACGACGACAATTTTCGAGTAGTTATTGCCGGGCAGAACCTCCCTGAAACCTTTATTAAGTGTTATGGTTCTTATCCAAATGTAACATTTAAAAGAGACCTTGAAAAGATAGATGACTTCTATAAAAGTATCGATATTTTTGTAAATCCTATTGTCTCCGGGCGTGGTTTAAGAACTAAAATTATTGAAGCTGCTGCATTTGGACGCCCAATAATTTCAACCCCGTTAGGAGGTGAGGGGCTGGAGGACCTGGAAATTTTTTCATTTACAAATATGGAAGAGTTTTACTCACAGATTGAACTTTTATTTAAAGGTAACAAAAGGTATTCAGAAATTGTCGAAAAGAATCAAAAAGTGGTACATTCCAATTACGAGATAAGTAAAATTGTCAAACAATTAACTTCAGTTATGAAAATAGCATAAACAATTTTCAAGCTACTTTTTGTATGCGATAAAGGTATAACAATCGAAATAACCATAATGATGATACTCCCAGTACTTGGGTATGTTTACTATAATATCATATCCAAGTTCTGCGATTTCTGTTATCATATCAAAACCGAAATGACTATAGGTGGGTATGCTGCCCCTGATACCATCTCCATGATACTCAACAGGTTCAATTATTGGAACAAACTTTTCATCGACAAAATCAAACAGTTTTTTTGTTTTTGAAGTAAAATAAAAAGGAATACTGAAAACATGTGCGCCTCCTTTTTTTAAGACCCGATGAATCTCTTTAGCTGCAGCTATCCAATCCTGAATATGTTCAAACACATCTTGCGTGACAACAATATCGAATTTATTTTCATCAAATGTAAGATCTTGTAAATCCTGACACATGATCCCATTCTTCATTTCACCGGGGAGACAATCGTCAAAAAATTCAGATGTTGCAAGTGTTTGACTACCATGCAACATTTTGACATTAGGTGTTCCGTTTTCTGCAAAGTATATGGAAATGTCAGATCGTTTTTTTAAATCACTATACTTATTTACATTTTTTTCTTTCAATGCCAAAACGACACAGTGCGCAATATGCCGCTGTCTTGCTACGCTGCGACAATTTATGCACAGAGCATGATTTCTAATTTGACAACACTTATCATTCAGTATAAACAATGTGGGTTTGTCACAGACTACGCAATGTCCGACTTTCAGGCCTCTGATTTTGAAAAGAGATCTGGGATTCATATACTTCCCTTAATAATGGTGTAATAGTGTCTTAAAGTAATTTTAGTGCTGTTTTAAATACATTTTTCAAATTTTTACTTTTTGTAGCAGCATCCATAAATCCAACAGATAGATTCCCTTAATTGTTCAATGAAATTGCTATGTATTTGTATTGATCTGCTATGATTTCAATAGCTCACAAGAGAAAGTGTGTGTTCTTTTCACCATTTCCATAGTCAAACGATACATAATATTTACCTGCAGGAATCCCATTTACAGGAAATGTAAATGTATTGTTAATCGGAGTAGAAAAATATTCACACAATCTCCTGCCTGCGCAGGTAAATAAGGCTATTTTAGCTGGAGAATGTAACGATGTATTGTCAAGCACATGAATAGAAATGTTTGTTTTGCTGGTAACTATCTTTACTTGGAATTTATAATTTCTTAACAGAATCTGTTTATCTGAGGTATCAGACTTGTTCTCTTTTAAATACCATACAGAATTATTGCTGGCAAGAACAGTAAAAGTAGTATTTCCATAAGCTATCGAGGTAAATTGAATGGACGAGTCGACAACCGTTTTTGTCCATATCTGTACATTTGAAGAAGTCAACACAAGAGGATCAGGTTCATATGTTGCATGCCCAGAACTCCCTGATACGATTCCATTGAAATTCCAACCTCCAATAAAAAATTGACCATTTCCAAATACTATACCATTTAATGAGGTTTGATAAGGAAGAGAATCCTTTGTGATCGATTGTTTCCATTCGAATTGGCTAAAACTAAATACAGAGCAGTATAAGATTAATAAAACAATTCGGGGGAAAATAGATGATGAATTTTTTTGCATTCTAAAGTCCATAAAGTTTTTAAATTACTGACATTACCAGTCAGCCATATCAACAATCGACATCTCATCTATTAAATATCAGAAATAAATTGCAACCATCTCTTTTATCATCAGAATTTATCTACAATTATACACTATTTCCGGAAGCTTATTACCCCAATTATCTGTAAAAATATGACCATTTTTATCTTGTAAAAAACGCGAACACAGTAAATTCACTCTTGAATGCAACTGTCTGGATGAATCAAATTCCCAGAGCCACATAGTTGCTTGTAAAGATTCATTTAAACGTTTACCACCAGCATGGATTATGAATCCTCCATCAGAGAGCAGCTCCATTTGAGCTATATAGATTTTGTCAAATTTTCCTGGAACTTTTCCCCCTGCCAATTCAGATAATTTCATTTCAATTCTACTCAACTCGTTGAACTGTTTATTAAGATAGACAATCCACTTTTCCCGTTGCATCATGCCTGCTATATCCACAACAAGAGCGATTGTATCATTTAAAACTCTGAAATCTTCAACTCTCCCTGCCCATGTTTTCCATGTCCCAAGCAGCTTCAGTTTTGTATCGTAAAATCTGGTCAAACTGCCTTCTGCTACCATGACTGCTGAATTTGCCACACAAATTATTCCATTGTCAACATTAGCGAAGGTCGGGAGATAACTGACAGCATTGGATCCACTTATAGAGTCGATAAAATTGAAAGATGAGTCAAACTTACAAATGCGTTCATTTTCTGAGATATAGTAATTACCGTCATTATCAAAAATCATATCAACGAAGAACTTTCCTGAAGTATCTATATTGTTAGAAGTGTAGGGGTTCCATTCACCTGTCGATTTGCCATCAGAATCATATCCGATAATGTTTTTTATTTGAGTGCCGGTTTTATGTAAAATAAATATTTTATTGAATGTAAGATATACACCATCATTATTTAATGGATACCCATTCTCGAAATTGATAGTTTTCCCACACCAGGATGAACTGAGTATTTTTGTCTCGCTTGTACCAAAGCCCGATTCAACAAATGAAGAGTCAACAGCAGTAACTGCAAACTGGATGGTCTGATTCTGGTGTTCAAGGAGATCTACTCTGTAAAAAGTGTCCGTAACAATGGAATCAGTAACACTTTCAGATACGCTATCAGAAATTTTTTCAAAATTGCTGTTACCTGTCCGCAGGTATACATTATAACCAATCAGTGAACTTGCAGTAGATGAAGCCCATGAAACCGTAGCTACCATTAAATGTTCATCGTATGAAACGTTAACATTGGATGGCCTTGGGATTCCCGTAAATGGTAAAACAATACGTCCGATATCTGTTGTGCAGGACGATACAACTGTTAAAGCAGCTGGGTCGACAATACCGTAATCCGGAATCGCTGAAATTATACGCAATGCATAGTTTCCTTCTCCCAGTCCCTTCAAGTAGAATGTTCCATCTGCATTGACATGAACAAAACGATCAATGCCAAATGCAAGTATATATACATTCTGGTAATTTCCACCTCCCGAAAGATATATACTTCCTGTAATCGCCCCGGTTGGTTTCAATGTGTCTGTTCCAAGATCAACCGTTTCGGATGTCATATTAGGAACTGACTTGATATAAACTGCATTGTTATCTTTACGCGCTTCAATGGAGTATATCTGATCATTTTGGACATTTTGAAATTCATAATGTCCAAAATTGTTAGTAAAAGTAGTATCGATTGTAGTATCTCTACTGATATCGCCTACCATTCCAAGCATAGCAGCTGGTCTGAGTATTACCATAGCCCTGTCGGCACGAGTCGCACCATCCTGTAAAGTAAGGATTCCGGAGATACTGGATTTATTAATTGCTTGAGCGGTTTCCGAATCTATGATATTGGAACAGCTGACAAAAAAAAGAACATTTAACGCGTACACAATTAACGCTGATTTTTTCATATAAATTCCTAACTTCATATTCCTGTATTTTTGGATTCAAAATTTAAACATATCAATTTTAGTGAGTAAAATATTTGTTTTTAAAGAATGTTACTATATCTATGTAACTATTACAAATACAATACTTCTATTTGTATATTATTAAGATCAATAAGGATTAATCTAATTGCAACAATGTTTTAAGTTTCAAAAAAGACTATATCCTCTTAAAAATGGAACGATATTCTTAAATATCTCTCTTTTGTGATCACTTTTACATGAATTCAAAAAATAAGATAAAACATTCATCTATTTCTGGCTTATTAACATTATGCGCTTGAGGTCTTTGTATATGATCATAATATAGCTCTTAATTTCAACCGTTTTACCATAAATATCGCAATATCCGTTTTCTGATGGAAAACACAAGAATAGTATTACATTACAGATAATTAATATCAGAATAGTACTTTCGGTGCATGTTTGAAATACTGGAAAAACGTTCTATAAAATTTAGCACCAACACTAGTTGAATCTCGCGACCATATCATTTATTATTAAGGTATGAAAGAGAATAACATAAACATTTTTGCTTACATCGATTATCGAAAATTTTTACATGACTATTACAATTTTCGAAAATCCATTGATGCCGGATTTACACATACTTATATTTGTTTTAAACTGGGACAGGAAAATTCAAAGAGTTATTTCAGCAATGTTATTAAAGGTAGAATGGATGTTACTTCCACCTTTATCGACCGTTTTATTGACCTTCTTTCACTCAACACAGAAGAATCTCATTATTTTCGGGCATTGGTCAACTACAATCAGTCTTCAAGTATTCATGAAAAAGAGTTCTTTTTTGACCAGATCATACGGTTAAATAATACACCACATTGTCTGATTGATAAAAAAGCTTATGCCTACTATAAGGAATGGTATCATAGTGCTGTTAGAGCTTTATTGGATATCATTGATTTTAAAGATGATTTGAAATTGATAGTAAACAAAATTTTTCCAAAAATTTCAAAAAAACAAGCCAGCGATTCAATTACTCTTCTTAAACAACTTGGGTTAATAGTACTAAATGACCAGGGATACTGGAAACCAGCCGATAAAGTGATCTCATCTGGAACTGTTGGTCATAATGAACTTATTGAGCAATTCCAGATCACCTGTCTTGAGCATGCAAAAAATGTGATTATAAATGGATCGGATCTGGATTATCGCAATATTACCATGACAGTAAGCTTATCTGACGAAGCTTTCAGGCAAATCACCGAACGTACTAAGCAATATAAGTCCGAAGTAAGAGCGATTGTCCAGAAAGATCAAATAGAGCCATCACGGGTTTATCATATCAACCTTAATCTGTTTCCCATGTCCAAGTAGGAGAATATTATGGAGCCAATGACTATGCTAATATTGATATATTTGCTTCTTCTATCCTGTTCAAATGAAAATATTTCAGGAACGATCAGCGATACAGAAACAAGCAAATCTGCTGTGGTTTATAATAATGACCTGACACCTGCGACTGGAGCTGTTGTAAGATTTTTCGGAATCAATGATACTATATCCCGATATGAAACAATAACCGATGCAAAGGGAACCTATAAATTCAATAAAGTACCTAATGGAATCTACACCATTTTATCAAGAAAAGATTCCCAAATAGCTTTCCAGGATTCTGTTACTGTCACCACTAATTCATCTACAGTAAAATCCGATACTCTTGGAAAACCTATAGCAATTGCAGGCTTTATAAAGCTTCAACCAAATCACGATCCTCAAACGGTAATAGTAAGAATTTTGGGAACTGATCTTTATAGCAATGTCGATTCTGATGGTATGTTTACTCTGAAACCGATGACTACTGGTAAATATCGGCTTAAACTAGTCTCAATACTTGCTGATTATTCTCCACTGTTTGCAGACATCACCATTGAGTCTTCAACCAGAGACACTCTTTTTGACACACTGGTTCTTCCCTATACTGGAATTCCTGTCGTGACAGGTCTTAAAATTGATTATGATACATTGAATGGTATTGTAAATTTATCATGGGACACTGCAGATTACAGAAATTTACAGGATTATGTTATCTACCGTGATTTCTATGATTCCACTGAATTTTCCAGTAAACCTATTGCAGCGAGGAATGACACATTTTTTGCCGACACAATATTTAAAAAAGGTATTACATCAGGTACCTTCTCTTTCACAGATACTAACAGTTATCGTTTTAAATATCGTGTCGCAGTTCGAAGTAATGGAACCATTATTGGTCAGACTTACAAATACACTGGTATCACTGCAGTCCCTCCGTTAAAAATTCAACCATTTTTTTCATTTAAACATTATCATCTGAAGAAAAGGGTTTTTTCTGACAGCGCATCTATCAATGATTCCATACTTTGTTTTGTTCAGGCCTCAAACCCGATTAGAAAACTCAAGTCTATCCAATGGTTTGGCAACAATTCTCAACTTGTGAAAACAACAGACTTAAATGAACCGATAGACAACATTACCGATTCTCTTTACATATACAGTAGTGCGCCGGGAAGGCAGAGCATTACCTGCAGAGTAACTGATGGAGCTGGTAAAACCTGGTCTTCTTCAACCGAATTAGTGGTTGTTACTGACCTGCCAGTTGTAATATTGCAGGCTGACGATTCTCTTTATGCATTTGGTGATACAATCAAGCTTAATATTGAAACCAGAGATACTTATGGAAATATCAACCTGATCGAATGGAAAACCGGAACCGACTCCTACGTTACTTCTTCATTACAATCAGATACCTTTATTATAGCTCCGAACCAGGCTGATCCTGAGCTACCAATATCTGTTCGGGTTACCGATGATGATGGTAACAGCGTTACAGCTACAAAAAAAATATCCGTATACATGTTCCGTCGTCTAACCAGTTCTGCACCCCTTACATACGATCATTCGTGTGCTGTATTTGATAATAAAATGTGGATTATCGGTGGAATAGTTGACAAAGGAACCTCTTCTCCTTCTGGTGAAATTCGCTACTCGACAGATGGAACAGAGTGGGTAAAATCTACTTCGCTAAGTACCTTCAGTAGTTATAACGATATATTCAACCATAAAACCATTGTATATGATAACAAAATATGGATTATCGGTGGGAAAGTTAATTATGCTTTGAAACGGGTTAATGATTTCTGGTATTCTTCAAATGGAATCGAATGGACACAAGCACCTGTGGATTCACATCTTTTATCTAATGCCTATAACATGCGTTATAGTATGACCTTCAACGATCGCATATGGATTTTAGGTGGTATGAAACAAAACAGTGAAGATTCCACAGCTGATGCGGTGCTCTATTCATCTGATGGTATAACCTTGAATACAGCAACCGATTCAGCTCCATTTTTACCACGAGATCAATTCGCGGCTGTCGAATTTCAGAATAAAATGTGGGTTATCGGCGGTGTTGATTCACGAAAAAACAACCTGAATGATATCTGGTCTTCTTCTGATGGTATCACCTGGACACAGGTTAACCCCGCTGCAGAATTCTCACCTCGATATGGACATAAATGCATTACTTATGAAGATAAAATCTTCCTTGTCGGTGGCATTAGTCAAGAATCTGGAAATCCTGTTTCCTGCGGGGGAGACGTATGGTACTCAAAAGATGGTGTAAAATGGCTCAAGGTTTCTTCATCAGGTAAATACCCCGATAATTGCCATGCTGTTGTTTATAATGACAAAATCTGGTTAATCGGTGGCAATATAGGGATTACATCAAAAACGTTAGAGGTCTGGTGCTCTGCTGATTTAAGAACATTTTAAAACTGGCAACTAAAACTGAAAGATGATGTTGAATAAGTATGAGGTAATAGCCCTCCCATCACAGGTGCACTTTCTGTATCAACTGATAGTAATGGCTTCATATTGACAGTAAATAAACGCATCTGTCTATCTTCTGTCAATATAAAGCCGAGTTATGTATTATCACAAAAAGTTTCAAAAAAAATTATTAACCAGTTACTGAGCGAAAAACAGATTTGAGGAAATTCAGGATAACGAAAGCAACGCCACAGCATAAGGAAGTAACTGCGTCTCCCACCGATGCTCCTCACAGAGGTGATACTTCCCTCTCATGCTGTTCCATGCGATTGGATTGGAAACTGCAGCTGCAAATGAATTCTGATCCAGCACTTTGGATGAAAATTCATCAGGTAATCCTTCAATAATCACAGTGTGACTCTGTTCGGAGTGGTTCGCTATGAGCATTTTATCTCCATCTGGTGAATGGATAATCATCCCCTGAATAATAGTCGACGTACTTTGACATAAGATACCTGGTTGTCCGGATAACTCTGAGAGCCAGAGAAGGACAATATAAGCAGGAAATACCGCTGACCCATCCATCCGGATTACCCCCCCGTCACCAAAAATATCGTAGAGGGTAATACTGGATGCTCCTCCTGATGCAGCACGTTGTATCACTCCGGCGGTCCAGGATGAGCAGAACAATCCTTGTTGACGAACATCAACGCCACCATCTTTTCGGGGATTGCCGGGATTTTTTCGTGGTCGGAGTGTCAACGGTGAAATAATCGCAGGAATTTCACCTGCAAATGTCTTGACATGTTTCAGTGTTTCTTCGATTCCTTCAAGGTTTTCCATTACTGAAATGGTATCAAAGGTGTGTACCTGAGGATTGGCTGAGTAGCAAATCTGCTCAACCATAGTAAGAGGAGGATGTTTACGATTTATTTCGACAAAGTAGAAATCAGTCCCTGATGCAATCAGGGAATCAGGGAAATGTAATTTTAAGGGGGGGGCAATCACTTCTAATGTTTCCTGCGAGGTTACTTTATTATCATCATAAATGCAGAATCGACAGATTCTAATACCCGCGATAATCAGTGCATCAATAAGCTGATCAACTATTTGTAAGCTGAGTGATTTACAGTAAAGAGCAAGTTCAATGGGGACCTTGTACATACCGCATCGCTGGGCAATATTCTGCAGATCAGAAATTAAAGTTGCTTCATTGATAATCAGGTCATAACGGCAGTGATTAATCTTTAATCCGTTAAGATAATTAATTGCCGGCGGGCTGACAGGATCAGTAGTAGAATCATGAAGCCCCAGTTGTGGAATTCTGAAAAAACGAGTCCTGTCCTGCGGTACTGAAAGACGTTCTTTTTTCTCTTTTTCGCATGTAATCTGATTGCCGGACTTTATCAATAGTGTAACAGATTGAGATATTTCATCATTTTCATTAACTATTACAGGTATTGGCTGAGATAGTGGAGTTGAGTAAATTTTATAAGATGCATCAGTCCAGTTCCGCTGGTCCTCCATTTCAAAAATATCACCATCAAAGGAAAGTTCGTATGAAGTACCATGAGGAGCACTGCCTTTAACTTTTGAAATGCTGGTAAAGGGCTGATGGGGAGCAATCTGTACGGGAAAAACACCATTAGTGGCGGTATTTTTCGCGTCAATTATTAACACATCCTTTCCGGAAAAAGAAAGGGGTAAGAGTACGCAAAGTCCGATGCGGTTGCGATAAAAAGTTGAAAGTGATTTTCCCCGCATCTGAAAACGAACAATACCATCATTACTGCATTCAATTAAACCTTTCCATTGAAACTTTATACTATCATGCACATGGTTAGCATTAAAAGAGAGTGAGAAAGTATTTTCATTTTGTCTAATTTCAGGTTTAGAAACGGTGTATGGGATAGTATTCCATACTGAATCACGGAGAGCCATGTATATTCTACGTATCAGTTCCGTCTTCCCGTACATCACGGAACGGATCATGCCATTTTGATATAAGAACGAAACAGGACCGCATTCAAAGGTCATTACATCTGCCGGTTTCAAATCTGAGCCAAAATAGAGCTCTTGAAGTTCCATCTGTTTTTCTCCCTTGAATAAATCTCACAGATTCATGGGTGTAAAATTGAATCCGAAACGCCGGAGTACTGTTTTTTTGGCGCTCTATGCAATATAAAATGTGAAAATATGAATAAATAGACCTTATTTTGAAAATAAACATAAAAAAAACCACAAACAGATACTATAATCACAGATACTGTCTGTCGGAAAAAAGTAAGTAAGGTATTATGGTCGAATCTCTTCAACTTGTAATAATCGTAGTTATTATCTGCTGTGTTATGTTACTTTTGGGGATAATGATTCACCAGAAGTACAGAAAAACATCTGAAGAGGAAATTGAGGATGATTCGGTCTCTTCAAAAACTATCGAAGAACAACTAATTATAAGTAAACGAGAACTCGAAACTGTTTTCGATGCGATTACCGATCTGATTCTGATCATCGATAAGAACTACCGGATAGTACGAGTTAACCAGAGCTGTGCTTCATTTTTAAAAAAGCCGATCAGAATGCTTCTGGGGCAACCCTGTTATTCTGCATTGTGGGGACGCAATGATGTGTGTGAAGACTGTACCTCCAGAAAAACATTTACTACCAGTGCAACAGTATCCTGTCGAAGGATCAAGAAGCTCTCATCGGAAGGTATCCATTACTATGAGATTCAGACGTACCCGGTAATTGATGAGAAAAAGAAACCAATACATGTAATTGAATTTATCCGGGATATTACAAACGAAAAGAGAATGAATGATCAGCTCATTCGTTCTGAGAAACTCGCAGGTATAGGTATCATGACATCCGGAATTGCTCATGAAATTAACAATCCGCTTTCAGCGATATCAGGGACGGCGGTAAATTTAATCGAAATGCCTGAAAAGTATGGTTTAAACGAAAAAGGACTCAGCCGGGTTTCGACAATACTGGAACTTTCAGATCGTGCAACGGCGATCATGCGTGACCTATTACACCTTTCTCGTGATCACGAGCAGACATCTGCATTAGTAAACGTTAACAAGCTTGTAGAGAATACTGTTAAAGCGGTGCATTTTGGTGGCTCTGTTAACATTGAAAGACGCTTTAATCTTGACCCCGGTGTACTGCCAATCAACTGTGATCCATCAAAAATCGAACAGGTTATAATGAACCTGACAACAAACGCAATTCAGTCAATTCAGCAGAAAGCAGCTGCATTCGGAGCCCAAAAGAAAGAATTTTCCGGTTTGCTCTACATCACCACACACTTTCGTCAGGGTGGTGGGGTTGCAATTTCGATTACCGACAATGGTATCGGTATTCCGGAATCCAACCGTTCACGAATATTTGTGCCATTTTTCAGCACTCAGCCAACAGGAAAGGGTACTGGTTTGGGGTTGAGTATCTGCCATCGTATCATTGAAGAGCATGGTGGAACAATCTATTTCGAGAGTGAAAATGGCCGGACAATGTTTGTTATTGAGCTTCCTTTTGAGAAAAAAAATAATTTTGAAATAATAGGGGCAACAACAGAGGAATGACCATGGAACAGCGTATTGATGATTTGAGTAGAAGTAAGCAGATGTATAAAATCCTGGTTGTCGACGATGAAAAAGCGATCCGAATGATGCTTGTCGATTTTCTGGAAAATAAATACACGGTTGAAACTGCTGAAACTGCTGATGTTGCTTTGGAGAAACTCAAAAAAACAAATTTTAATCTTGTAATTTCCGACATTAATATGCCTGGAATGAATGGGCCTCAACTGCTCAGTGAAGTGCGAAAAAATTATCCAGGCACAAAAACTGCACTGATTACCGCATACAATATTGATGACTACATCCGTACTGCAAAAGAAACTCAGGTAACCAATATTATTCCTAAAACCGTACCATTCAATTTTCTCGAACTCGATTCGATAGTTTCAGGGCTTTTAACCGGAGAAATCTTTGGCCTTTCACGCTATCTTGCCAGTGATGGGACTATAATGGAACGTTCAACCATTCGCTCATCTGTTGAAGCAAGAGACACCAGAGAGCACATTATCGATCTTTTTACTGAAAAATTCGGAACTGCTGGAGATATGAAACTGATTCTTGATGAAATCATTACTAATGCAATCTATCATGCACCAACTCTTGACGATGGAACCGAAAAATATCAGGAGTTTACAGATGTTGCCCTCGAGTCCAATGAATATATAAACGTCGAATGTGGATATGACAGGGAAAAATATGCTGTTTCTGTTACCGATAACCAGGGAAAACTCAAAAAGGAGACCGTCCTTTATAAAATTGACCGGCAGCTTACTGGTGAGGGACTTCTGGACGATTCCGGTCGGGGTATCCACATGAGCCGCCTCTTCGCTGATCGAATGATTATTAACATTGATCCAAATAAAAGAACAGAAGTGATTCTCATTAATTATTTTTCAAACAAATACCGTGGATACAAGCCTCTCTATATTAATGAACTATAAGGGGGGTGAAAAGAGCTGAAATTAAAGCTGACAGGTTAGATGTATTGGCGGAATATTAATCTATTTAAGTACATTTTGGACGCTTTGTTGTATTGAAAGGACAGGGGACAGAACCAATATGATCAACCGGTGCAGAGGACGTAAGATTAAACTTCATGGGTTTAACAATCTTACAAAGTCATTGAGTTTTAATATTTACGATATCTGTTTTGCAAAATCTAAAGCATCGCAGATAGATTATCTGGAGTATATTGATGATGTTTATAACTCCGAAAAATTACGGAGTATCGTTGAAGAAGTTGTTAACATCATCGAAGCCAAAATTGTAAACATTTCAACTCAGGATTATGATCCCAGAGGTGCCAGTGTCACTGTTCTTATTAATGAGGGCCATTACCCCCGGGATAACGATGGAATTGTAGCACATCTTGATAAAAGTCATATTGCAGCTCATACCTATCCCGAAAATAATACCAATACAGGAATCGCAACATTCCGGGTTGATATAGATGTCTCTACCTGCGGTATGATCTCACCATTAAAAGCACTTGATTTTCTCATCGATAGTTTTGATTCAGATGTAGTGTTAATGGACTATCGTGTAAGGGGGTTCACAAGAGATGTCAATGGAAAGAAAATCTATATAGATCACGATATTACATCAATTCAGGATTACATTTCAGATGAGATACTCGATAAATATTCTGCCTATGATATCAATATTGTATCTGACAATATCTTTCACAGCAAAATGATGCTCAAAAATCAAAAACTGGAAAATTATCTTTTTGGACCTGAAATTATAAAAATGTCCAAGGCTGAACGGGCACGTACCAAAACACTTGTTAAAAAAGAGATGCAGGAGATATTTGAATGCAGAAACATTTTCGACAGGGAGTAAGCTCCTGTAATAACCGCATCGCTTCACGCCGTTCATTGTACACAGAGGCATTGAATCCTTACTTTGGTTATTTCTATACAATAAAAAAATCGTTGAGGAAAGCTAAAACCGAATACCAGGATATAGAACTGGTGGAAACTGATGAATTCGGTAAAGTACTACTGCTGGATAATATAACACAGGTAACTGAGCGTCATGACTATCAATACCATGAACCGATGGTTCATCCGGCTCTTTGTTCGCACCCATCGCCCGAATCGGTCTGTATTATTGGTGGTGGCGACGGAGGAGTGCTGAGCGAGGTTGTTAAACATAAATCGGTTAAAGAGATTCATATGGCAGAGATTGATAAAGGGGTTATCGATTTTTCCAGAAAATATCTTGGGGCCATACACGGAACCAGTTTTGAAGATCCCCGGCTGCAGATTCATGTTGTTGATGGAAGAGAATTTATTTCTGAACAGAAACAACGATATGATGTCATCATTATGGATATGACCGACCCCTTCGGACCATCAAAGTATCTTTATACCCGGGAGTTTTTCCGGAAGGTAAAAAAAGCTCTGAAAAGCGAACATGGGATTTTTGTGATGCATTCAGAATCACCAGTTTCAAGACCAAAGGCATTTTCGTCTATCAGAAAAACTCTTGGAACCAGCTTTGCAAATGTCAGCAGCATGTATCTGTACATACAAATGTACGCTGTTTTATGGTCAATAACAATCTGCTCCAATAGAACTGATATCAGAAAAGTGAGTCCAGCAAAAATTAATAGAGTTCTTTCAGGATCAAATATTGACAATCTTAAGGTCTATAACGGGGCAACACATGGATCAATGCAGGTTGAATTCCCCTATATTTCCGAAATTTTGCAAAAACCGACACGTATTATCACAGACGCCAAACCGGATTTTCCGGATGACTTTATTTCAACTTAATCTTACGGGAGATAAGAGCTGATGGATTTTTCTACAGTTCAGGATTTAGTGCGTGTGCATGGTACGCCCACACTGTTTCTGTCCGAGAGCAAGGTCAGGGAAGGCTATCGGGCGCTAAAAAACGCCCTTCCAGGTGTCGACCTTTATTATGCGGTAAAATCAAATGCAACCCCGGATCTGGTTTCAATTCTTAATAGCGAGGAGGCTTTTTTTGACATCTGCACTAATGGAGAAATTGATGTTATAAACAAATATTCAATCGCTCCGGAAAGGTGCATTCACACCCACCCGATCAAGAGGGATTCAGACATACGTTATTCCCTTGAATATGGTATTTCAATCTTTGTTTGTGATAATGAGGATGAGCTTTTAAAATTTGTTCCTTACAAAGACAAGTGCTCGATTTTAATACGAATGAGCATTCAAAACCCTGGTTGTCTGGTAAACCTGTCTCATAAATTCGGTGTAGCACCGGAAAAGGCATGGAACCTGATAAGCAAAGCTCATTCACTGGGACTTGATGTGCTTGGAATCAGTTTTCACGCAGGATCTCAAAATGAAAATTCTCTTAAATACATAGAAGCACTTGAGTACTGCAGGGATATCTATCGCAAGGCAGTTCTAAGGGGAATTAATATAAGGGTTATTGATATCGGAGGAGGATTTCCGATAAATTACATTTCACCAGTTATTCCCATAGAACAGTTCTGCAGCCCAATTATGGAGTATCTTGAGCGATACTTTTCAAGTTATCGAATCATTGCAGAGCCAGGACGGGTTTTAAGTGGACCCACAATGACACTTGCAACAAAGGTTATGGGCCGCTCCTTGCGTAACGATGTCTGGTGGTATTATCTTGATGATGGGTTATATGGATCGTTTTCAGGAAAAATGTACGACCATGCCGACTATCCGATGGTAGTCGAACGTGGAGGTCCACGATACAATTCTGTTCTGGCAGGTCCGACCTGTGATTCTATAGATGTTGTTTATGAAAACATCAGTCTTCCGCATCTGGAGATAGGTGATCTCCTGGTTTTCAATTCGATGGGATCATATACTTGTGCAAGTGCATCTAACTTCAATGGTTTTCCCAAAGCAAAAATAGTCGTAGTCGACTAGATGTGAATTGAGATGCGGTCTCACATACATTTTAATATTAAAGATTTATGAGGTACGTTAATGAATAGTGTAAATTTTCAGCCGGTATGCAGTTCAAATTTGTGGATAGAACATCTTGTAAACGGACTCTCCGGTTTGAGTATAAAAGCGAAGCATGCGGTATTCTGTGATTCAAGCCCCTTTCAGAAAATTGAAATTTTTGACACATACAATTATGGACTTGTGCTGTGTCTGGGTGGTTCTATTGTCATGACTGAACGGGATAGTTTTATTTATCACGAAATGTTTGTACACCCTCCAATGCTTATGCATCCGGAACCAAAGAGTGTATGTGTTATCGGTGGCGGGGATGGTGGATGTCTTGGAGAGATTTTGAAACACTCATCGGTAAAAAAAATAACCCTTGTAGAGATCGATAACATGGTTACAGAAACGGTGAAAAGATTTTACCCGGGCAGAGAAGCAAGTTTCTCTGATCCGCGGGTAACTATGGTTTTTGATGACGGGTATCATTATCTCAGTAAAAATGAAGATAAGTTTGATGTGATTATTGTAGACTCCTACGATCCGGCTGGCCCTGTCCAATCTCTTGAAACTGCTGATTTTTACAGCATTGTTTCGCAGAGATGTGGTGAAAATGGTATTGTAGTGTTTCAGACAGACACACCTGTAATTCGAAAAGAGTATACCCGCATGGTGATGAGTGGAGTTTCGCCACAGTTTTCTTCATGTAAACCCTATATCTGTCCTGTTGCATCATTTCCCGACAGCCTCTGCAGTTTTCTTCTCTGCACCAATACAGAACAACTGCTTGAAAACTTTAGTGATGCGCGTTTTGCTGGGATTGCGGATCTTTGTGAATACTATAATGAGGAGATGCACAAAGGATTATTTTTATTGCCACAATACATAAAAAACATTTTGAAACAGTAAAAAATTATTGCATGATATGAATTCCTTAAATATATTAATGTTCTTAACAATAGATTCTGCCAGAGTTTCCCCATGGAAATAGTCAAAATTTTATGGATTTTTGTTTTTTTTCTTTTTTCTTTTTGTCTTATTTTCATCTGGAGTAAAATGTACGTGATTCTCAAGAGAATCGAAGCTCTGACTGATCTGGTGAGGAAAAACCATGCAATTGATAATGAGTTTCTACAACTGCCTGACATTGACCAACAGAAAAAGGGCGGTGATTAAGCAACTTATTATTAATAACATAGCGCATACTGCGCTGGTGTATAATGCGTAACTCTATAATTTAGAAGGGAGTGTGAGAAGGCAAAAAATAAATGTTCAATCCCAATCATGCTTGAAACCACATCAAGATGTAGCACCAGGTGCATGATAACAATTTCACACATTAAAAAATGACGCAAAGTTTAACTGATACAACCAAGGGAATACAAACAATGACTAAGAAAAACGAATGCGTCAGAATTAAACAAATGCACTGTTTATCAAACAATATGGAGAAGTCATTTTATGGAAATCGTTGCAATTCTTGCGACTCTGCTGGTCGCTGTTCTGCAGATAATTACAATTTCTGCACTTAAATCAACTGCAAAAAAAGTTGATGAGCTTGCTGCTCAAAGATCAAGTCATTCTCATAACGATCGTGAAAGAAGCGGTGGTCGTGATTTCAGACAGCAGCAGAACAATAGGCGCACTCAAGCAGATCTGAAACAAAAGCCTCAAACTCAGCCTGCAACAACAACTCCTTCCGGATCAGTGGAGCAGGTTGAAAAATCTCTTCGGGATATTAATCTCAAATTAAAAAATGCTGAGAGAGATCAGGAAAATGCCCGAAAGAAGATACAGACTAATTTTTCAAAAGATTCAAATCTTAAACGACATGATAACCGCGATTATGGTTCCAGAGGGGGCCGAGATAACAACAAACGGGATCGTCGTGGCGGCAACAACTGGCAGGAGAGAAATAATCGAAGAGATTCCGGAAATAGTTCCGGTAATTCAGCTGATTTTAACAAATCCTCAGAACAATCAGTAAACTCTAGCAAGGGTTTTGGCTCAGAAGAAAATCCGAAAGTAAATCAAATCACTAACGCGGATGCCGCTTCTTTGCAGCCAGCAACACAATCTACTGTTGAACCGACGGATTTTGCTAATGATGATTCTCTTCAGCATGGAAGAAAAGTTTCAGTCAAACGCCGAATGCTCAAAGAAGAAGATTCCGTTATCGAAAGTACCACTTCCGCTGACACATCGTCTCAGGAAAACGGTACAACGTCTTCGGATTCTTCTGAAAATCAACAGGATGCATCTGCTGATTCCGAAATCAAATTCGGCAGAAGGTAATATAGAACAATCTTTTTTTGATTTGATCACGATGTATAAAGGATTGGTACTAATTGTACCGATCCTTTTTTTATTGAAGTAATTTTTCGCGCTTTTTAAAAAACTTTACAAGTGGGACAACGTATTCAATTTCAGTTGAAATGTGAATTTCATCGATGCCGTTGTTTCGAAATAGAGTTTGAGTTTTTTGATATTGAAGCTGCATCTTTTTTGAGTACAACTCCCGGAATGTTTTACTCCCGGAATCTACAAGAACTGTTTTTCCTGTCTCAGCATCCTCAAGTTCAATTAAACCGACATCAGGAAACGAAACCTCACGGGGGTCATTAAGGCTGACAGCTATGAGATCATGTTTTTTTGAGGAAATTCTTAGTGCCGCTGAATAATCAGATGAGAAAAAATCAGATACAAGAAATACTACAGCTCTGCGTGTTTGAACTTTATTGAGGAATCCCAGCGCAGCGCTGATATTGGTAGCTTTCTTTCCCGGTTTAAAATAGAGCATCTCTCTAATCACATGAAGTACATGATTCTTACCTTTTTGCGGAGGAATATACAGTTCCACTTCAGAAGTAAAAATGATCAGGCCGACCCTGTCATTATTTTTTATTGCTGAAAATGCCAATAGTGCACAGAGTTCAACTGCAATTTCACCTTTGAACTTATCCAGGGAACCAAAGCTTCCAGAGGCAGATGCATCAACCATGAGCATTACCGAAAGCTCCCGCTCTTCAGTATGTTTCTTGATATAAGGTGATCCCATGCGGGCAGTTACGTTCCAATCAATGGATCTGATATCATCGCCTTCGATATAATTTCGTACTTCGGAGAACTCCATTCCCTTCCCTTTAAAGGCACTGTGGTATTCACCCGAAAGAATAGAGTCAACAACACGCTTGGTTTTAATTTCAATTCGTCTGACCTTTTGAATAACTTCTTTGGGAATCATAGTTTTCCTGTATCGAGTTCTATTATTGTATGTTTCAATTCGAGTAACTGTTTTTTTCGGGAATTAATTTTCATTCGTAACACAAAAAGAGAAGTAATTGTACCAAACAACAGTAAATAAACAGGGAGCATAAGACTTTGATATTTTTCAAGTTGCTTAGTTTTTTGGATCTCTTTCTCATGATTTTTCAGCGTCATTTCATTCAGATGCTTAATAAGAGATACCGTTTCAATCGTTCCGGTCCCGGTGATTTCAAGGTCGTTTTCTTTTTGAAACTGGTGGTAAGCAGTTGCAAGATCATCTTTTTGATATCCAAGAATGGCCAGACTGTTAATCATTTCCTGACGAATCAAACGACGCTGATCTCTGGCTATGGAAGAGAGTTCTTCACCTGTAGCACTGGAAAGGCCAAATGGATATTGTTCAATAAGCCGGGTCAATGTCTGCAAAGATTTTTCGTAATCATTAATGCTTTTATAATGAATGGCCATTTCAAGCAGGGCATCATCTGCTACATCTGAATTATCTGTTTCTGTTGTAATTTTAATAAGCAGAGCAAGCATAGGCTGATACTTGTCCATCCTCCTTAACACCTTGGCTTTCCAGAGTTTATACAAAGGGAATTCGGTCAGCGAATCTGCATAATTGAAATTTTTCAATGCGTTGTTGAAATCTCCATTCTTGAAATACTCCAAACCTGATTTGAAATAGACTTCAGGCGGATCTTTCTTACGATTTATATGCAGATCTTCCTTTTTTGAGGAATGACTTACGGAAGATACTGGTCGAACCGGTGCTGTATGAATAATTTTTCTTTCAGGAACATTTTTTGTAACAGATGGCTGATCTGATACAGGGGAGCCTTTTGAAAAAGTTATACCCTTCTCAGGATCATAGATAATCTCATTTTCTGCAAAGATATAGAAAAACATTCCTGCCACAGCAACAATCAGAAATGCCGAAAGAGAATGCTCTCTGGAAAAAGACCATATTTTTATTAAAAACAACATATTAAGTACTACGAATACATCTTTGTTTGATCACGGTACTTCAACACTGTCAAATATTTTCTGAACGATATCTTCAGAAGTAATATTTTCTGCTTCCGCTTCATATGTTACAATAATTCTGTGACGAAGTATATCGAGACCTATCGATTTAACATCCTCAGGTGTTACATAACCTCTTCCCCGAATGAAAGCATGTGCTCTTGCTGCACGAGTAAGGAAAAGTGTTGCACGTGGTGAGGCACCATACGAAATCAGAGGTTTAAGATCTCCTAAGCCGACAGAATGTGGCTCACGACTGGCATAGACTATATTGACAATATAGTCTTCTACTTTTGGATCCATATAGATCTCAGAAACAGTACTGCGTGCACTGAGAATTTTATCTACAGAAATCACTCTGGACACTTCAGGTACCTCCCCTTTTCCCATTCTCGAAAGAATCTGTTTTTCTTCTTCACGAGTTGGATAGACAACTTTTAATTTCATCATAAAACGGTCAACCTGAGCTTCCGGGAGAGGATATGTTCCTTCCTGTTCGATCGGGTTTTGAGTAGCCAGAACCAAAAATGGCTCATCAAGCTTGTAGGTTTGTTCTCCGATGGTTACCTGACGCTCCTGCATTGCTTCAAGAAGGGCGCTTTGTACTTTAGCTGGTGCACGGTTTATTTCATCAGCCAGAATAATGTTAGAAAAAAGCGGTCCCTTTTTTGCGACAAATTCACCTGACTTCTGATTAAAGACCATCGTTCCAATCAGATCGGCCGGAAGGAGATCCGGGGTAAATTGAATGCGTTTAAATCCTGTGTCAACAATTTTTGCAAGAGTAGAAACCGCCAGCGTTTTTGCAAGCCCCGGAACACCTTCAAGAAGAACATGGCCACGAGTAAGGATTCCAATTAAAAGGCGATCAACCATTCGGGATTGACCAATTATTACTTTACCAAGTTCATTACGTAAAAGTGTAACGAAACTACTTTCTTCTTTAATTTTTTCATTTAGGGCTGAAATGTCTACAGTCATTAATCTCCTCCGGGTATTTTAAAATTTATATTTGCTGTTCATATTTATAAATTCCATGACAATGTTTAAGAATAGCAAACTAAGTCATTTTGAACAGAAATTAAATATTTTCTAAATACGCAAGGGTAGAATAATTTATTTTCTTTTTCTACTAAAACTTAGATGTTGAATCCTGGAAGCTCAAATTATACCATAATAGTGGTATTTTAAAAGTACCTATGCTAACATTATTAAAACTAATTGAATTAGTGATCCTCTTTCTCGTAATCCGATTCTTTATCGGACTGATTCCAGGTTTTCAGAATAAATCGAAGCCGACGTCAAAAGACGTGAATTCGACAAAGCGGTTTAATTCTGAAGGAGCCGATATCAGTGATGGAGAGTACAAAGAGATCCAATAATTTTTAAAGGAGCTTAATGTGGAGCTTTCGGTAACTGAGATCGGTAAGTACAAAGTTGTAAAACCATCAGGTCGTATTGACTGGGAAAGTGCCCGGTTACTTGACAAAGAAATCCAACAGGTTATCGAAACAGGAAGTTACCATATTGTATTCAATCTTGATGAAGTTACTTTTATTTGTAGTGGCGGTATAGGTGCACTTGTTTATAACCTCAATAAGGTAAGAAAACTTAATGGTGCGATTTTCATCATTTCATCAAACGAGTATATTAACTATATTTTTGAAACACTAAAATTTGATATTGTATTCGAAGGCTTCCTGTTTAAAACATTTGAGGATTTTGCGAGTGAAATACTCGAAAAAGAAAAGGTATGATTAAGCTTCCAGTTGAACCATTATCATTTGAGCCAATTTATTTCGAGAAAATATGGGGTGGCAGTACATTAAAAGATAAGTATAATCGTCAGATCACTTCAGGCAAATTGATTGGTGAATCGTGGGAGTTATCGGGGTTTCAATCTTCACAGAGTATAGTAAATTCAGGTGATCTTCAGGGTGTCTCCCTCGGAGAACTTGTTAAAGGAGCACCTCGCGAACTTACAGGAAGTAGTTCTCATGTCCAGTTTCCCCTTCTGATCAAATTTATCGACGCATCAAACCGCCTTTCTGTTCAGGTTCATCCCGGCATCCGTTCAAAAGACGCGAAATCGGAGTGCTGGTACGTTGCAGATGCGAAGGATGGCGCTTCACTTATTACCGGTTTTTCCCGTGATGTAACCAGAGATACCATCATAGCTGCATTAGAATCAAAATCACTGCATTCTATTCTCAATGAAGTTCCAATAAAAACCGGTGAAATGTATTACATTCCATCGGGTACGGTACATGCCATAATGGGTAATTGTCTGATTTACGAAGTACAACAATCTTCAGATACCACATTTCGTCTTTACGACTGGGACCGCAGTGATGCATCCAACAAGTCCCGAGAACTTCATATAGAACAGGCTCTTGATGCTCTTGAAATGCAGGGAGAATTGTCGTATAAGATTGATCCTGTAACTATAGAATGCAATGACTATGTTTATTCGCTGCGGATCGCATGCAAACAGTTCGCACTTGAAGAGTACCTCTTTTTGAAACCATCCGATATCATACTACAACAAAGAAATTCTTTCAGAATAGTAACTGTTGTTGAGGGTTTCATTTCAGTACGATATGGTGGTAATGAAAAAATTATTGAGCAGGGTAAAACAATTCTACTGCCAGCAGTCCTTAAAGAGGTAACTGTCCGCGCAAATAGCAACAGTAAGATACTACTTACGTTTATCCCCGATCTGATTCAAGATATTATTGAGCCTTTAACAAAGAACAAAATAGAACAAGCTACTATTATATCTCTTGCAGGCCAATCTAAAAACAATCAGTTATGTGCAATTTTAGGTGGTAAAGCCATTTAGAAGTATGTAAAATGGATTGAATTCGTTTTTCATATTTTTCCAGCTGGCTGTTGTACCGCCAGCTTGAAGAATAAGAATTCTCGAATATTCAATCCACCATCGCCTCACTTTTTTTTCATTTTTTCTGACCAAAGTATTTTCTGTAGAATTCAGCTGTTGACATGATTTCTATATCGATAATGAGACTAAGTATTTCATCTTTCTCAATCACATTCTCCCTCTCAGGGCGGTCATCAAATGTGACGTATTGCTCACCTCTCTGATTGGTCATCGTTTACCCTCCTCTTTTTTTCAGATTGCTCTACTCTTTTATTGTACTATTCGGCACGTTCAGGCCAAAAGCTAAAGTTCAAAAAACGGTTTTGGACTATACCATTCTATACTACATCCCATTTAATATTTCGGTCTAGCGGTACTGATATTGCTTATTCTGCAGTCTCGTATTGAACTTAAGGTTGCTCTGCCGGGATTAAGCTTATATATTTATACAGTCGATATTTAAAAATCAGTTCATACCGTTTTAATCCTGCATCGGAGGATTCCAATGTTTCGAAATATCAAAGATAATAGATCACAATCATCGTTCCTATTATTTGTGAATATCGTTCTTTTTCTAACCGTTTCACTGCAGGGACAAACTTCAATTGAAACACTTATACAGGAACTAAAGGCGATTCCACCTATATACTACAGCTCCGAGGCATACTCTTTCTATACACGAACAGGTCAGAACATTCCACCCCAATTACCACGGGAAACGGTTTCGAAGGGGTACAGAGCAGCAATAAAGCTTGGTAATATGGGCAGTGGAGCATCTGAGGCTATACCTTTACTCATAGAAAACTATCCCATAGTTGTTCACGTTACAGAGATCAGAAATGCCAGTTACTCGGGTGAGGGTATGTTTGAAGACTGGTTAATGACCTACCTTACCAGTGAGAAAAACAAGTTTATCCTTTCGTCTCCGGTACTGGATTATAATTCAATGACTCTGTGTGAAAACAGCGTTATCACCACTCACCAGATCGATTTTATCGATAAAAAAGTGGGTGCATCAGGAGCGATTGTCCGTGCAACTGTAAACATTACCGTAACTTTGTATTTTCATATTGGTGCCTGCACTCTTACAAGAATCACCGGTGCTTCAATTGGTACACAACAACAGGACTGGAAACAGTGGTACCAGGTGAATGGTACTACAGCAATCGCAGGTACACCATTAAACGACTCCACTTCGAAAACGTATGTTCCTCCTGCAAAATCTGCAGATGATATTATTTTGAAAGGCACATATAAAATTACTTTAACAACAGGTGACGAATTGACAGGTGTTGTTGAAGCCAAAAACGATACGAGTCTCACACTTGAAACTATTGATGGAAAACCGTACCTTTTCCGATTATCATTGGTAAAAAACTATGAGCTGATTCAACGCCCTAAAAAAGATATTAAGAAACTATCAGACAGGGTTCAACTTTCCTATGAAGAACTAATGAACACCGGAGTGGACAATCTGTTTCTTGAAGTTATTATTGCGGGGGGAACATCATTTAAGGGAACATTAGCCTCTATAGACAAATCGATGCTGAGGATCAATATAGATGGATCAAAAATACCAATTACAAAAGAAGCAATCCGTCAGATAATGACACTTCCACCACAAGAGAATAATACTACTAAAAAAGATGTTATCCAGGGACCTATCGATACGGTCATTGTTAAAAATCCTCAGGTAGATGATTGGGGGGTACGGGGAGCTGATGTAAAAATTACTGGACAGATTCAAAACCAAAACAATAATTCGGTAATTATGAAGCTTCTCGATGGCTCGACCAAAGTTATCAACAGGGCTGATATAGTTAGAATTTTCATGAACAGTTCCAGTAAGATTGAAGATCCAATAAAATTATATGCTAAACCTCTATTCTGCCCCAACGATATGTTCCTCGTTGACATGCCTCCCGGCAGGAAAGGTAAGCCTTTTTTTAAGGTATGCATCGACAGATACGAATACCCGAACCGAAAAGATCAGGTTCCTGTTGTTTCGATTTCTTTCCTTGAAGCAAAAAAGTATTGTGAATCTCATGGAAAAAGGCTCTGCACTGCCGAAGAATGGGAATGGGCCTGCGCTGGTATTGAAGGCAATCCGTACCCGTATGGATTCAATCGTGAAGAAAATAAATGTAATTCAGATACCCGTCAGATTGAAAGATCCGGAGCCCGCCTTAACTGTGTTAGTAAATTTGGCGGTTTTGATATGACCGGAAATGTTTTTGAATGGGTTGAAGGTAAGAACAATGAACCTGCCATGATGGGAGGTCCATACTCAAAGTGTCAAACCGTTTCCCCAGGCCTTGATGGATCTGCCAAACCACAAACAGGGCTCAGATGTTGTAAAAGATAAGTGGTCTCAATTTACCTTCATGAATTAAGCCATTAAAAGCTTCCCCCTCTTTTAATTATAAAAGAGATGTAGCCTGTTTTAAAAAAAACAAATATAATTAAACTTACAGTCTTTTCTGCAGGCCACTTACACTCTTTCAAAGGATTTTGTAATGAAAACAAATCGGAGGAAGATTTTCCAGATTGTCCCTGATAATCATAAAAAAAAGCTCCAGCTTCGATATGCACGCATCCTGATCTTGTCGCAAACGGCCAGCCTTTCGCTCGTTATCTTTCTTTTTACTTTAGTTTTCACTATTGTTTTAAATCTTGATCCACTAACAACGTCAGAAGATGAAGTTAAAGATCTTCATTTATTGATGATTTCATTAATTGGTCTTGCTATCGCAGGCTCTGTTTTCCTGACCTGGGTCCTCAGTATAAGACTATCCCACAGGATCCTGGGCCCTCTGTTTCGTATAGAAACAATTCTTAAACAGGCACTTGCTTCCAACGAACCACCTACAATTTCAATCAGAAAAGATGATGAGTTACAGCAAATTGTAACACTTTTGAACCAGGTTCTGGAGCAACAGAAATGGAGAGTTTAGGAATTTTCTTATAACGTTACCACCGCATTCACTGCAACCCGCATCCTCCACCAATGTCAGGTATTATATTCCCCTTATACTGACATGGAGAAAAAATGGGTTTTGACAGTGATATTAACATCCTTTTAAGTGCGGCTGAGAATGCACTCGGAAAAAAACTTACCGGCATGACCGCACCGCTTCCAAGTTATATCAACCGGGTATACGAATTCAGGGCTGTTGATGCTACCAGGATTATTGCCAAATTTTATCGCCCCTGTAGATGGACTGCTCAGGCTATCGCCGATGAGCATACCTTTCTCAGAGAGCTTCAGGAAGCTGAGATACCCGTTGTGGCTCCGATCGAACTTCAGAACGGAACCACTGTTGGTGAAATAAATGGCATTTTTTTCGCTCTTTTTCCTAAAAAAGCCGGCCGACAACTGGAAATTAACTCCTGGGAGGACTGGCTCCGCATCGGAATGCTTACATCCCGAATCCATTGTGTCGGGGCACGACAAAAGGCAACCTCAAGGATACACATAGATCCAACACTATCGACAATGCAGGATCTTGATTTTTTGCGGACAAACGTTCTTCCGCCACGATACAAAGAACCCTACTCCAAAGTTGTTAATGAAATAATTTCAATCAGTAAACCAGCATTCAGCGGCATCGAGCAGATCCGGATACACGGAGATCTTCACAACGGCAATATCCTGGACCGCATGAATGAAGGTTTGTTTATTATTGATTTTGACGACATGGCTATGGGCCCTCCGGTACAGGACCTCTGGCTGCTGCTCCCCGACAGACTCGATAATGCACGCAGTGAGCTTGAACTGTTTCTGGAAGGTTATGAACATTTCAGAGAATTTGAACGCAACAGTTTGAAATGTATAGAACCACTGCGGGCTATGCGAATGATTTACTTTCTTGCTTGGTGCAGCCGTCAGATCGATGATTTACAATTCAAAAAAAACTTTCCCGACTGGGGCAGTGACTCTTTCTGGAAAAAAGAGATTACTGATTTAAAGGATCAGCTCGATTTTATAAAGTAATGACCAGCATCCAGCCGGCTACCACTCAGAAAAGAGAGTTGACCGATGCTTTTCGTAGTGATTTCTTCCCTGTACTGTTTACAATTTCATTCTTCATTATGCGGTGCCCGAAAGAAGGTACTTTTAACCGCTGCCATTTTTTTCATAAAATCCATTAAGGGAGCTATGGAAATTACTACGCTGGAGTGAGCGTTTTAAGTATTTTAGAGCTTGTGACGAAATAATTTGATTATATATTCACGCGCAGGATTTTTGGCGGAGTCCAAGGGGCGACCGCAGATTGCATCCTTGAAGTATGGATGTGCCAAGGATCGCAACGCCGGAATCTGACAAAAAGACAAACGAGAATGATCAAGTTATTTCGTCACGAGCCCTTAGTTCTCTAAACCTGATGAAAGTAAGATTTTGAACGAGAGAAACAGAACTCTGATGAACTGCACCAACAATCAGGATCTTGCACGTCCTTTTATATCTTTTCACCTCTTTTTTATTTTTATTTCAGCCCTTAGCCTTGTCACGACAAACGCCCAGGAGTGCTCATTCACACTGGCTCGTCTGAAATACAACGGTGGTGGAGACTGGTATGCAAATCCATCCTCCCTGCCAAACCTTGTTCGAGAGATCAAAACCAGAACTCCTGTACCTATATGCGATTCTGTCGCGACTGTCGAAATCAGTGATGACAGACTTTTTACATTGCCATTTATCTACATAACCGGCCACGGCGATTTCAGGCTAAGTGATCAGGAAAGACTTCGCCTGAGACGCTACCTTATCGGTGGTGGATTTTTATGGGCTGATGACAATTATGGGCTTGATAAATCATTCAGGGAAGAGATCGCCGCTCTTTTCCCTGAAAATCCTCTTCAAAAAATCCCCTCAACACATCCAGTCTACAACAGTTTCTATAAACTTAAAGGCCTTCCAAAAATTCATGAGCATGATGGTGAAGTGGCACAGGGTTTTGGAGTATTTTTTGAAAGCAGGATGCTAATATACTACACATACAGTGCGGATATCGGTGATGGCATGGAAGATTTACATATCCATAATGATGGCGCAGCATTGCATGAACTTGCGTTGAAAATGGGTATCAACGTCGTTTACTGGTTTTTTAACCCATGAACAGCGATCTCAAAAAAATTAAAAAAAACCTGCGTTATTACCAAACCTGGTATACGGTACGATCTCTTGTCAATAAATTGTGCGTCACTTGTACCGTATTCTTTCTCTTTTCAGCATTTCTCACTGTTCTTTTCGCTTTTTTCCCCTGGGTTATCCTCCCTCCGGTATGGGAATTATCTGTTCTTCTGACGATTTTTTCATGTTTATGGAAGATCCTTGATTCAACGCTTTTTCATCCTGTTAGTTTGCATGAAATCTCTGAGGTTATTGAGAAACGATCATCAAAACCGCACATGCTCCCTTCAATATCCCTTGAGCTGGAAAAAACGGATCATTCAAACAGTTTTGTCCGTGAAACTTTTCGGGTCGCTGTTGAGCAGCTCTCAGTAATTTCAAGAAAAAATGCACTCCCTGAAGTACCGCATCTTCCTAAGGTTCTTTTTGGCGGCAGCATGCTCCTTTGGATGATAGCTCTGATATTCTGCAGACCACTTCTAACCGACTTCTGGAAACTCCCATTCACACTCATTGAAAACAGAGATATCTCCATAGAACCAGGATCGATTCGTTTGCCACTTGGCAGCCCAGCTACACTTAAGCTGATTCCCAAAGGAACACCGTTACCATCAGCTCGCATCAGTATAATTTCCGACAACAGCCAGAAAAAAAGTTCCTTCCTTCTGCGGCCGGATTCAAGCGGATCTTTTAAATTCTCTTTTGAAAAACTGAACCGCAACATCCGTTACCAGTTCAGCTATGGTGCCACAACATGTAAACCAGAATCAATTCAGGTTATTCCTCCGCCAATGATCATGGGGTTACGGATCTCCGCCACACCTCCGGCATACATGAGATCAGAAACGTTGCAATTTAACGATGATTGGGGGGATATTTTGATTCCTGCAGGATCTGATGTATCCATCAAAATTATCTCTACAGATTTATCAAACGCAAAACTGATTACTTCTTCCGATTCTCTTGATATGGTTATTCAGGAAGACACGGCATCGCTTTCTCTTCAACTTAAAAGTGACCTTTCCTATTCGTTTGCACTGAAGAACGTTTTCGATGTACCAAACGATTCACTTCCTCTCTTTCATATCAGCGTGCTTCCGGATGAATCACCATTTGTACAGATTATCCGCCCCGCTCGAAACAAAGCCCTTAATGTTAATCAGATTGAGACACTTTGGATTGAGGCAGTCGATGATTTTGGAATTCAGTCGCTGTATTGTCAATGGTACACGAACCATAACCACGAAACTGCATCAAAGAAAATCGGTCCGCAAACGAAAAGCAGGGAATGCAGAACCGAATTTGTCTGGGATCTTAAAAAGCAGTCTCTCTACCCGGGTGACACACTTTACTACTGGATAAAAGTACGTGACACCCGCCCTGACAGGATCCAGGAATCGTTCAGTGATACGTTTACATTCAGATTACCTGGCTTTGGTGAAATTCATAAGAATATCGCTGAAAACGGCGAATATATCAGCGATAAAATTTCTGAAGTCCAGAATAAGCAGGAAAAAATCAATAATAAGCTGAAAAATCTTTCAAAAAGTAATACCGCTGAAAATGATGAGTTGAGCTGGGAGCAGAAACAGGCTTTACAGGATGTTCAAAAAGAGTTTGCTGCACAAGCCGATACACTTCAGAAAGCTCTTGATGCACTGAAAGAAAGCGTTGCTAAACTAAAGGATGAAGGTGTTCTCAATGAAGATATTCTGAGTAAAATGCAGGAAATCGAAAAAACACTTAAAGACCTTATTGCACAGTACGGCGACAGCCTTATGAAAATGCCCGCCCAGCAGGATCAGCAATTTTCGATGAATGATATGAAAGAAGCGATAAAAAAAACAGAAGAGATGCTTCCGGAGCTTGAGAGCCGTCTTGAAAACACGCTCAAATTTCTTGAGATGCTTAAAAAGGATCAGGAACTCGCCATGATGGCTGCACAGGCTGAGAAATTTGCAAAGGAACAGCTTGACCTTAAAGAGCAACAATCTTCGTCGGATTTTGCCAGCAAACAAAAAACTCTTATGGACAGAATACAATCTTTTACAGATACTCTTAAGCAGAAGATGGGCAGTCACCCGGATGTAGCGTCTTCCCTCCAGAAGATTGACAATGTAAATCAGCTGATGCAGATGTCCATAGAACAGGATGGTAAGCCGAAAAGCAATGAAATGTCGTCCATGGGCAGTTCTCTCATGAAACTTTCAGATCAGTTGCGTCAACAAATGAGTTCCGAGAAGATGAAACAGATGCAGCACCTGAAATCCACACTGCTATCGCTTGTAACCGACCTGTTCACCATCATAAACTGGAATGCTGAAATTGTTATAAACATGAAGAACGATTCAGACAAAGAGATCGCCCTGTCGCATCAGGCTCTGATCCAGTCTACGCACCTTGCACAGGGGAAAATTGACACGCTCAAAGCTCTGCCCCCTCAGCTTAAGCAGCTGCTCCGCTCACGTTTTCGGGAATTTTACCGGCAATCAGGCGAAGCACTACAATCAACCGGTACACCGGACGCCCTCTACATGATGCTCTCTGAGGAACAGGCGCTCAGGGATCTTACTGAAACAGTTATCTCAATTCTGGAACAGATGTCAAATCAGAATAATAATTCCTCATCAGGAGGCAGTATGAGCAGCCTTATGGAACAGCTCCAGAAGCTTTCCGGCAAACAAGGCGCAATCAACAGTGCCGTTTCAGACCTTCTTCGTTCGATGATGTCGGGAAACAAACCGGGTAGTGAATGTAAAAACGGTGAAGGAGATAAAGCGGGTGGTATGAGCAAAGCACAGGCAAAAGCGCGACAGGAAGCAGAGAATGCACAACGGGAACTTGCTGAGCAACTCGATCAACTTGCAAAAAAATTCGGCAATGATAAATCAGGCGAAGGATCATCCATGGGTAAAAGGATGGAAGAGCTTGAAAAAGAGGCACGCCAGCTTGCCGAAAAGCTTCGAAATCCTCCTGATACCGATCTTCGGGACCGCCAGGACCGTTTTTTATCAAGAATGCTTCAGGCAACGCTCTCGATGCATCGACAGGATGAAGGAAAAGAGGAACGAAAGTCAAAATCAGCTCTGAAAACATTTACAAGTGACTCTCCCGGCACAGCTCTTTCAGAAGCAGGAAATAACCCTGATACATTCTATTCAATACGGCGACGCGCGCTTGAAAGTAAATTTCCACCACACTATCGTACCGCAATTAAAGCCTACTTCGATTCGTTAGGTGTCATCTATTTAAAGAAATGATGGGGGGCGAACGTACTTTTTTATGATCCCCGAACCACTCTCTCTTTATATACATATTCCTTTCTGTGTGAAGAAATGCAGGTATTGTGATTTCCTGTCCATTCCATTTGATTCTGTGCTTGCAGACAGGTACATTGAGGCAGTCATTGAAGAGCTACGACTTTTCTGCCGGAGATACCATTGGAAGAAACCTGTTATCAACACCCTGTTTTTTGGTGGCGGGACTCCATCAGTTCTCTCCCGGAGACAATGGCATAGACTCACTGACGGAATCCGATCAGCTATAATGCTCGCTGAAAATTACGAATGGACCATCGAATGTAATCCGGACTCTTTTTCAGATGAGAAAGCCTCAGTATACCTCGAAACAGGCGTAAACCGAATTACCTTCGGTGTTCAATCGTTAGTACCCGGAGAACTTTCAATTATGGGTAGAATACATTCAGCAGATCGTGTTTTTGAAATTCTCGGAAGTAGCGCACTTTCCGGTTTCAATTCTGTGGGAGTTGACTGCATCTATGGACTTCCCGGTCAGACACTTAACTCTTTACATTACACACTGACAGCTCTTCTAAATTTCCAGATCATAAAGCACCTTTCAGTCTATGAGCTGAACATCAACGAAGAGACCCCCTTTGGTCGTCATCAAAAAATCCTGCCGCTTCCCAATGAGGATCTGAGTTATGAAATGGCTCAGAAGGTTCTTCAAATCTCGAAAAGCTACGGTTTTGAGCAGTATGAGATCTCAAATTTCGCTTTTCCCGGACATCGGTGCCGTCACAATGAAATCTACTGGAATCATAACAGTTATATTGGGATTGGAATTGGTGCCCACTCATATATCCACCCATTGCGTTTTGCTGATAATAACGATATTATTACCTATATTCAAACTATCACTGATGGAAATCCTCCCGTTAAAGAGTATGAAACGATCGACAGGGAGATACTTGCCCGGGAGATTATTTTTTTAGGTGTACGTCGCAGTGATGGAATCGATGAGGTGGAGTTTTTTAACAAAACCGGTTTTGATTTTCAGGATTACGCTGGTTCTCATAAGCTTACACTATTACTTGATAATAATCTTTTAACCAGAAATGGCCGTTTCTGGAAACCTTCTGACCAAGGATTACTCAGAGCGGATGCTATTGCAAGGGATCTGATTCGTTATGAAAACATTACTTAACTATATTAAAAATGCATCACATTGTGTTGCATTCACTGGTGCAGGGGTTTCCACCTTATCGGGAATCCCTGATTTTAGGGGCAAACAGGGTCTTTATAATAGCTTTGATGCTGACAAGTTGTTTGATTATGATTACTTTCTTGAAAACCCTGCCTATTTTTATGAGAAATCAAAAGATATAATTTATAATCTTGACTCAAAAAAACCATCTGTTGTTCATGAGGTTTGTGCATCACTGGAAAAGGCTGGTTTAATTAAAGCATTAATCACTCAGAACATCGATCTTTTACATTCAAAAGCGGGTTCCTGCAATGTCTATGAAATTCATGGATCACCCCGTGTTCATACCTGTGTTTCCTGCAGAAGAACATATCAGTATGACGAAATTGCGCAGATCGTAAAGAGTGGGGCCTTACCACATTGTTTTGCATGTAAAGGCATTGTCAAGCCGGACATCACATTCTTTGGAGAGATGCTTAATGAAACGGTTCTGCGTGGAGCTGTTGCAGAAGCATCAAAAGCAGATCTGATCATTGTCTGCGGTACCAGTTTAGTTGTTCAACCAGCAGCATCAATTCCAGAATACACTATTGACAATGGGGGTGCATTGATAATCATCAATGATTCACCTACACCTCTTGATCACTATTGTGAAGCTCGTTACTATAGTCTTAATGATTCTTTTGTTGAATTGCGGAATGAATTCGGGCATGGAAATACTGAATTTGTCGAGAAGGATTAAAACCGGTGGCTTCGAGAGCCTCAGCCACCGGAAGTTTGTGTCTATTTAAACCGCAGCCTCTGAGAGCCATTTCTATAAAAGAGCCTCGGCCATCGGTAGTTTATGTCTTCTTTGAATCGAAGCCACAAATTACATTTTTTTGAAATCACTTTTCAAATCGCTGTAAAGGATAAAACGATCCTTTGCTCCATTGGTAATTGTTGAATCGTAGGTGGGTTTCTTACCCTCGATCCATTTCTTATCTTTTATATGCCACTGAGTAAAAATCTGTCGTGTACATTTTTCACGTTTGACAAAAATGAAAATAGTATCTCCCTTGATATCATAATCACCCCAGGACAGAAACTGCCAGTCTTCTTTCATAAATTCGGTTGTCTGTCCTTTCATCGACTCATCGCCTTCGAACTTCATATCTTTTGTAAATTTATACACTTTTTTATCCAGAGCCTTGTAATTGGCCTCTTCCGGTTTTACCCAATGAGCATCACCCCACTTACCAACAACCTTTTTGCGAACTTCAACTGATTTTTTTTCATCATTTTCAAGAGTCACCATAGCAGTATCGAGTTTATCCAGTTTTGTCCGAGCCATAATGAGCCAGTTCATTTTTACTAGGCTATCGACAACAGCAAACATGCTGTCTGCGGTTCTCAATGGCAGGCCAGTGAGAGCTGCTTTACGATTTCTAAGATCTGCGCCCTTGGTGTCCAGATAACTCTTATTCTGAACCATCGCTTCTTCGTACCATTTTTCTGCAATTTCAATAGCAACCAGCATAGAATCGGTATACTTGCGTGCATGACCGGAATTATTGATTTTCTGCGCAGCCGCAACATTATACTGAAATACTTTTACATTCGCTAAAATGCTGTCCGGCGTACCTTTATCAGTCAGCGCCTTGATTCTGTTTTCAATTTCACCCATTTTTGTTTTGCTTGCACCACCGCAACCAACCAAAAAAGCTGCCAGTGCTATTGTTGAAAAAAGCACTTTTGAATTAAGAACGTTCATGCCATCCTCCGGATCGGTTTAAACATAAGAAGCACGATTAAGAAGCTGCGTAAAAATGATGGTAAATCATGTATGTACCCGTTTGGAAATTTTTGCCCAGCCCCTGAGATCACATTTTTGTGAATATACATAATCCGGTCAGTTTTTGCTAAAAAAAGAAGGTACGCCAAACACTTGTAACGTTATTACTAATTTTTTGTGATGCGCTGATTGTCAGACTTGCTTTTCTGGCCAGTTTTGTGAAAGGTGAGTTTGCAACAGCTGAAAATCTTAAACAGAGCTGCTGACATTTCTGATGACACTTCATCATTGACTTACTACTTGATTACCTCTTTCGACTATTACCCCCGTAATCATAAACTTTTTCTTTAGTCCGGGATTCCGTTGCTTTTCTGCTTTTCGCCAGTCGCTCAGGAATTTTTTGTAATCTATATATTCATATATGATTAATGACATATGCCCGTAAGCCTTGCCTTTGAAGCTCAAAACGACACTGTGAACTCTATTGTACTGACTCATAAGATACTATTCAATCTGCTCTAAAACAAAAAATCCTGTCCACATCACAGGCGGACAGGACAGAAAAGTTTTTAAATTCCGACAAGAAAGCGGCGCCTCAAGGCCTCCCGGCTTATCAGGAAAGGGGAAAATTGAACTCATCAGCCCAGTTGAAACCACCCATCTCTTCATACCATTGCGGCCAATGCGCGCACCAGACGGGTGTCGTGACATTTTTTACACGATCTACTCCCGGATGATAAGGTTTAATATCAATTATCGGCGAGCCATCTTCTGCATCTACATAGTAAAGCTCAACGAATCCCTTTCGAACATCAATGTTTTTAACAGGACACACCGATAAGCCTATGGGATTCGGTCGGTAATCAGATCGTGTAGCAAAAATGCCAAGAACATCTGGCGCCTTTTTATATGGTTTGTCGCAGGTAACCGTCTTCCTCAATTCATCAGTATCATGCAGATGAAGCCAGAAAAACACCTGGATATGCGAGAAGCCTTCAAGCCCAATCAATGCGTCACGATACTCAGGACTAATTTCGATTACCCAGTTTGATGAAGTCGCATGCACCGTGCCCAGACTAAAAACATTGAAATCTTTTGCATTCATATTTACCTCCACGTTAATATAGTGTAGTTTTTGTTCTTTATGAATACAAAAATACCGATTGAAGTGGAGCGGATGCTTCACTGGTCTTGCCATTTATTTCACTGAAATTGCTTTTTTTCAGATGGTATACTGCAGACGGGTCAAAAGTGAATATTTTTGTTGCATTACATATTTCCCAGTTTTCGCGTTCCCCCATCCGCCTTCGGCACCTT
>JAFGIN010000030.1 GCA_016929595.1 Chitinispirillaceae bacterium | reverse complement strand
TGGTTAATGGTTAATGGTTAATGGTTAATGGTTAATGGTTAATGGTTAATGGTTAATGGTTAATGGCTAATGGCTAATGGCTAATGGTTAATGGCTAATGGCTAATGGCTAATGGCTAATGGCTAATGGCTAATGGCTGAGATTGATGGAACGAGTTTTGTAGTTTTGGGGATTGCTGGTGCGGGTTCAGTTAAAAAGGGATAGTTTGTGCAATTTACCATCTTTGATTTTTTTTCATTACTGTGTGGTGTGGCTGTTTTTCTTTATGGGATGCAGCTTGGGGAGAAGAGTCTCAGGATCGTGGGCGGAACTACGCTGCGAAAAGGGATAACAATAATCACCAGGCACAGACTTTCAGCCTACATAGCCGGATTTTTAACCACAATTATAACTCAGTCATCATCTGCTACTACGGTAATCTTGGTGAGTCTGGTCAGTGTGCACCTGATGACATTGAGACAATCATTGGGGATGATTCTGGGTGCAGACTTAGGTACAACATTAACAGTTCAACTGTTCGCTCTAAAATTTTATGAGATAGCTCCACTCCTGATTGCAACCGGTTTTTTTATGTCGTCCGGTCCTTCAAATCGTAAAATGCATGGATATGGCAGACTGCTGCTTGCTATGGGGTTTATATTTTTTGGTATGCATATGATAACAAAGAGTGTTGAACCTCTACGCAGCTTTGCAGTTTTTGAGCAGATGATGAAGGCAAGTTTCATGAACCCTTTTTATGGTTTACTTGTTGGTACTCTGATAACATCAATAATCCATAGCAGTGCAGCGACACTTGTTATTATAACTGCATTGCTGCAGTCATTTCAGAGTGTCAGCGTGAGTGCTGTACCTGTTAGCGGGTTTCTTCCGGTTATTTTAGGTGCTAATTTAGGGACATGTGTGACTGCGTTTATGTCGACATTTAAAGCCGATATCGAAGGTGTCCGGGTTGCCTGGGCTCACTTTTTCTTCAAACTTATCGGTACAGTGATTGTCTTTCCGCTTGTTTGTTTTATGCAAAATGTCAATTTTTTTGAGGGACAGCCCGTTGCTTTTCAAGTTGCGTTGTATCACACATTGTTCAATCTGTTTATCTCTGTACTGTTTCTACCATTACTGCATCCATTTGAGTGGCTGCTCCAGAAACATATAAAGCCGGGTAAGAAGAAGCTTCAGAAATTTTCCATAGAATATATCAATGAAAATACCCTGAGTATACCGCTGCTTGCTATCTCACAAACAGTAAAAGAAGTCGGCCGTATGTCAGATACAGTTTCACTGATGATTGATGAGAGTAAACATCTTCTTGAGAAGTTTGATGCATATAGAAGGAATCGTATACTGGATAAAGATGATGAGGTTGACTATATTCACGAAGAGATCATAAGATTTCTTACTCGTATTACACGTGAAGAGCTGCCATCAGAGCAGGTTTCCAGAATACAGCAACTTCTTATGATCACCACCAATCTTGAACATATCGGAGATATCATATCTAAAATGATTGCAAGGCTTGCCGAAAAAATTGAAAACAGTCCGTTGCCGCTCTCTATTGAAGGAAAACAGGATATTCTTGAATTTTTCCAATACACAGGAAAAAACTTCAAAGAGGTGATGGCTGCATTTGTTTTAAATGATCTGCAGCTTGTTGATTCAGTCTTTCGAAGTAAGAATGAAACCACAGAACTCTACAATAAACTTTTTGACCGTCATATGAACCGTCTGTACAAGCGTAAACCTGAATCACTGCAGACTACTGCAATTCACATTGACCTTCTTGAAGAGATCCACCGGATGAACCATTTTACGTTTCGTATTGCTGATGACATTCTGAAATCCAGGGAGCAACAATGATCGATCAATCTCTTAAAAAAACAGTTCTTGATACATTCTTAAAGTATATCGCTATTGATACGCGTTCCAGTGAGGATTCCGGCACACATCCCAGTACAGATGGTCAATTTGTGCTTGCGCGGTTAATTGCAGATGAGTTAAAAACTCTTGGACTGCGTGACGTTTCTCTTGACGAACACTGCTATGTGATGGCGTCGTTTCCTGCAAATGTTGAAACGGAAACTCCGGTAATCGGGCTTATCGCTCATCTTGACACATCACCAGAACTTCCGGGAAACTGCACTAATCCGCAGGTAATCAGTTCTTATAATGGGGAGGATATTGCTCTTGGCAACTCAGGGATTGTTATCAAAGCACGGGATGATGCATATCTCAGAGAAGCTCTCGGGCATACGCTTATTGTCACTGATGGAACTACGCTTCTGGGGGCTGATGATAAAGCTGGTGTGGCTGCGATATTGGGACTACTGGTGTACCTGAACAATCATCCGGAAATTCCTCACGGAACAATTAAAATCGGATTTACACCGGATGAGGAGATAGGTCGGGGAGCGGATCTGTTTGACATCAGAAAATTCGGGGCTGATTTTGCATATACCGTTGATGGCGGCTTTATCGGAGAGTATAATGATGAAACATTTTCGGCTGATGAAGCGGTCATAGAGATAAAGGGAAAGGATATTCATCCGGGATATGCAAAAAATATCATGGTAAATGCCATCCGGATAGCTGCAGACATTATAAGCCGATTACCAAAGGAGATGGCGCCTGAGACAACCGATGAATATCAGGGATACCTGCACCCTCGCTCACTTGATTGCTGCATATCTAATGCAAAATTGAAAATACTTTTTCGTACATTTTCAGATGGTAAGCTTGTCGAGTATAAAAATATGCTGAATAAAATTATTGATGAAGTATCAAAGCTCTATCCGGGATCTGATATAAAGCAGTCAATTTCTGAAACGTATCGGAACATGAAAACCGTTATCGACCGTCATCCCGAAATTACCAGACGACTTGAAGACGCAATTCTCAAAGCGGGTCTCAAACCGATTCGTAAACCAATTCGCGGAGGAACCGATGGTTCACGATTGAGCGCAATGGGACTCCCTACACCCAATATTTTCACCGGTGGAGTCAACGCGCATTCTCTTACAGAGTGGCAGTCAATCGATGCTCTGGTGAATGTTGTGGAAGTGCTGAAAAATATTGTCATTCTGTAGTGTTGAATAGAATTCATTTCTTGCTCTTAATCTGGCAGTCCGGTTGTCTGCACTCCGTCTGCTCTCATCATCCCCTCCGTCCGATAATGCTTTGCAGATTATTCGCAAACCGTTCCCGATCTTTCTGTTTAAGCTGGTTCGGGCCGCCGCCTTCAAAGCCGCCTTCACGGAGCTCCTGCATGAGGTCTCTGAATGCAAGTCTGCTTCCGATAGTGCCTTCATCATAGAGCTCACCGCGGGGATCGAGTGCAACGGCACCTTTTTTGATAACACGGTCGGCAAGGGGGATGTCGGCGGTGATGACAAGATCATCAGGGGAGACCAGTTCAACGATGCGGTCGTCAGCTTCATTAAAGTTTGAAGGTACCACGATTGATTTGAACAGTGGACTATCGGGTGTACGAATTTTTGTGTTTGCAACAACAATCAAGGGTAACTGAGCTTTTTCAGCGGCCCTGTACACAATCTCCTTTATCACTTTCGGGCAGGCATCCGCATCAACGATTATCTGCATTGAATGCCTCTCTTTTCAAGTTCAGTTTTGATCTGCAGGCGTTTATCACCCTGGATTTCGATGATCCCGATTTTATCTGTGATCTTGAATGTCCCACCGGTTCCGCACTTTTTTTTAAGGTATCCGGAAAGTTCTGCGAGAAACTCTTCAGAGGCGGGAAGTCGATCGATAACGGTGACGTCCTTACCACCGCGGTGTTTTTTCTCCAGTCGCAAAATGGCTTTGATTGTTGATGTGTCGGGTGATGTTTTCTGTTTGCTGCAGGTACAGGCAACAAGGAGCTTTTTGCAACGTGAACAGGTTTTATTGAGCTCCGGGTTTGTAGAGTAGATCAGGTCTGAGTTTTTGTTCATAGGTGGAGAAATATACTAATTGGGATCGGGATTATACGGATTAAAGGATCGCCAGGGTTGATCTGATATATAGCAGCAATAGATTTTTCAGGCGATGTCTACTGCCACAAAGTGTGGGTTAACTATACCCCTCGACGTCGCAATAATCTTTCAACCCCACACTTTTCCGCTCTGCGGTCCAAATAGAGAAAGAGATGATGGTGAAGTCGGTTCAGAAAGAAAAAAAGAAGATATCTATTCAGGTACGTTCCCGAAATCCCTTGCAGGGGGACTTAAAGACGTGGTGCATGGGATTATTGTCCTCCAGGTCCCCCTGCGGAGGGCGAAAAACCGGTAAAAGGTATACTATTGGAATAGTTACAAAAGAAGATATCTATAGTTGTGAAAGTTTGATATTTAAAAATTATGTGCCTTAAGCTATTTTAGAAAACTATACCATACATCTGAGGGATAGGAGTTTCTTCAGAGGAATGAGGTAATAATGATGAATATCTATTCTCACAATAAGGAATGTACATGCTGCTAGAACTGCTTTATCAGAAAACAGGGGTGTATCTTTTTTACAGTCGGCTTTTCAGTACCAGTGTTGCGATGGTGTTTTCATATTTGCTGGCGATGATGCTGTTTCCGATTTATATCAAGTATTTAAAAAAGTTCAATGTCAGTGCTGAATTTTCTAACGGGGCTGAAGTCAGGAACGATCCGGTGATGCCGGCAGGTATTTTGTTTATGATTATCATCGTTCTCACGACTCTGATGACGGTAAGAATGAATTCGTATGTGATTTCTGCGCTGGTGATCTACGTGTTCTTCGGGATAATCGGGGCTTTTGATGATATTGTGAAGGTAATCAATAAAAAGAAAGTCGCCGAAGGCAAACTGTCAAAGCAGGATTTTCAATATAAGGCTGATGGGATATCGTCAAATCTGCGGCTTTCACTATACATTCTGATCTCGTTTACGGTTGCAGTTCTTGCATATCGTTATATACCTAATATTAACGGAACGATCAATCTTCCTTTCGTGAGTATCTCGCGCCATTTTCCCTATATGGTGTTCTGGCTTTTTATTCCATTCATGACGTTGATGATTGCTGTACTGGCAAATGGTGTCAATTTTACTGATGGATTTGATACGCTGGCAGCCGTTCCCTGCATAACGTGTCTGCTGTTTGTGGGTGTTGTATCATTTGTTTCAAGCAACAGTCTCTGGAGCAGCTATCTTCTTATTCCCCATATTAACGGGTTGCAGGAGCTTTTGCCGCTGATCGGTGGGGTGATCGGGACACTTCTGGCATATCTCTGGTTTAATTCGCCTCCATCAACGATTATCATGGGAGATAGTGGTTCGGTCGGGTTGGGCGGGTTAATCGGGATTTTATTTGTTTTCACCAAGACTGGATTTTATCTTCCTATTGTTGGTTTTATATTTCTTCTTGAATTCGTCTCGGTTTTTACTCAGATCGGGTATTACAAATTAACTAAGAAGCGGATTTTTCTTATGGCACCGATACATCATCATTTCCAGATAAAGATGAGAAAATGCGGGGCTTATCCCGGCGAATTTCATATAAAATCAAAGATCTGCTGGCGTTTCCATATATTATCGATTGTTTTACTGGTTTTAGGACTTGCGTTATTTCTGAAAGTCAGATAATATTAGTTCTTTAACTATTGAGGTGAATGGATAGATCTGTTGATGCTGCTATTATATCTATGATGGTTATCGGGAGATTGATCGATCTGTTTCTTTTGAAATCAGGGAGTTAGTAATGGGTTCTCTCTCCATTTCACGCTATACATCACCGGCCGGCAGGGAGTGCACGCTTGCTGCGGCACGACTTTCGGGGGTGAATCCCTCAAGCACTGTTCTGGATATGGGGTGTGGTTATGGAGAAGGTGCCTGTACACTTGCATCTGAATTTCGTTGTAAGATCAGTGCAATAGATATCAGTGATGAGAATATCGCATTTGCACAGAAGATGGCGGTAGAGCGTCATGTCAGTCACCTTATTAATTTTAAAGTAATGGATATTCTGAAAGCTGATTACAGTACAACGCCGTTTGAACTGGTACTTGCTGAGGGGGGAGTCTTATCGTTTGTAGGAAGAGAGAAGGGGATTGATACTGCGCGATCGTGGCTTGTACCCAGGGGCTGGTTTGCGTTTTCCGATCTTATTCGTCTCTCTGAAAATACTCCATCAGAAGTACTTACCATTTTCGAACATGCTTCCTACCGTTATGAAACTGAGAAATCCTATCGTCAATTGATAAGCGATGCCGGATTTGATGTGCATTTTATGAGTCTGGTTCCTCCCGGGGGCTGGGACAATTATTATGCACATATGGCAAGGAGGCTTGACGACAAAGAGGGCTTTTTTTCAGATAAGAGAATCAAACTTGCTTTTCATCGTGAAATTGATGTATTCTATCGGCTTGAAGCATTTCGCTATATTGGATATATATTCTGTATTGCGAGAGCAAGAAAGTAATCGTTTTATGCTAATCGTAGAGAATAAAAATAGTTATAAGGAGGCACAATATGAACAGGATGGCCATACTGGCTGTATCTATTTGTTCTGTATCATTATGTTTTGCACAGATTCAACCTGTTGTAACAGGGAATCAGGGAAGCGGCAGTGTTGACTGGTCGGAACGTTTTATTTCTGCGGTTGGTATCGGTTCTCCGTCCCCGAATATGCCAGCTCGTCCTTCAGCGGAAAGGGCAGCACAGCAGCTTGCTCTTCGAAACGCTCTTGAAACGATTAAAGGAATGTATCTTAACTCTTCGACTACGGTAAGTAATTTCATGGTTCAAAGTGATGTTGTGAGTACCAGTGTGAGCGGTTTTCTTAAAGGATTTGAAAAAGAGGGACGCACCAGATATATGGATGATGGTACCGTTGAAGTAACCATGAAGATCCCTCTTGATGGAGTTGGTGGGTTGGGGGAGTCCCTTATTGGCGCCAGTTTAACCGAGCAGCCTGCAATTTCAAAATTTGAGGGAAACAAAGCACCAGAGGAGACAATTTTTACCGGTCTGATAATCGACTGTAAAGGGTTAAAGATCAAACCTGCTTTAAGCCCAAGGATTCTTGATGAATCGGGGCGTGAAGTGTATGGAAGCGCATATGTTTCCCGTGAATGGGCAATCAAAAATGGTATCGTCGGCTATGCAAAAGATGAAGCGATGGCAATCAAATTAGTTGATAGAATAGGGGATACTCCAGGAAAAATTAAAGCACAGAAAGTGCATGGTGAGAACAGCACCGATGTAGTTATCTCTGCGGCTGACGCTGCGGATGTCAGAAGTGCATCAGCAAATCTTAAATTTCTCTCAGAATGTCGGGTCATCTTAATTATCGATTAACTGTAGTTTTCCGGAGGATACAATGACTGTTAAAAAAAATGTAGTATCATTATTGATTGCAGGGCTCTCACTTTCGTTTTTTATTGGGTGTCAACCTCAGGCACGTAAAGCGGGTGGTCAGATGGATGATCCACCGACGCATTACAAACAGGGTATGAAATACTGGGATGATGGGAAATTTGAACAGGCGCAGGAGGAGTTTAAGCTCGCCAATTCACTTGATCTGAAATATGGACCGGCCTGGGCTGGACTGGCATTGATAACTGCTCAAAATGCCAGATCCGCATCAGATGTGGAATCATCTCAGAACGGATTCAAAGAAGCAATGAAACTTGCTGATAAAGCCAGGGAGCTCGATTCAAAAAATCCTGATGTTTTCGTGGTAAAAGCGATTGTAATCACTATGCACAACGAAGGTAAACCGGTAAAAGAGTGGCTGGGTGATGTAGAGAAAGAGTACGAAAATGCGATCAAACTTGATCCTCAGAATTCAGAGGCGTATTATCGCAGGGGAGTCTGTTACAAAAAAGCCTATGAATTTACGAAGGCTGCAGCCGATTTCAAAAAAGTGCTCGACCTTAACACTGAATTTACTATCCAGGCGAATCAGGAGTGGGAACTTGTGCAGAAAATCGAGCGTGCAGCTCCCGGAAGTGATGTCGGTAAGAAGATCGCGCTGGTAGATAAGATCAGCCGTGCAGATATCGCTGCGCTTTTTGTTTCTGAGCTCAATATTGACAAACTGGTTGATAAAAAAGCTCAAAAAAATTATGACACAGATTTCCAGGCTCCGGCAGATACCCGTGAGATGAATGCAGATAGTGTTGTTTCGATGGCGGAAGTAACAGATATTGAAAACCATTGGGCAAAAAATTTCATCACAGATATCGTGAGCCGTGGAATTCGCGGACTTGAACCGTATCCGGATCACACGTTTCATCCTGATCAGTTGATAAGTCGCGGTGAGTATGCACTGATAGTTGAGGATGCAATCATTGCGATTACCGGGGACCAGACACTTGCTACAAAGCATATCGGCACCGAGAGTCGTTTTCCTGATGTGAATCCATCACATCCTGTATATAACGCAATCTGCAACGCTGTAGACAAAAATATTATGGATGCATCGATGAATGGTGAGTTCGGGATGGAGAAGCCGGTAAGTGGTCCTGATGCCCTGCTCGTTATCAGGAACCTGAAGGATCTCAATAAGATAAAATAGTATCTGTTAAGCCTGCATTCCTCTTCCTTCTGCTTTGCGTTTTTAACCTCACCTCACAACCCCTTCTCCTATCAGCTGATCAGAGAAGGGGAGTTTAAAAATCTTTCTGAGTTCACCCTTCTCTGGCAGTGCGGTGCGCTGAGCCGGCCGGTCGATTCACTGAGCGAAGCCGAAGTGGATAAGGTTTATAAAAGCCAGGGAAACAAACCTACGATAATGCATCTGCTTTTTTCCCATTTTTAGTGAGTTCTAATCTTCTATCCTCTGTCGCCCATGCACACAAACAAAACTGTTCCACACACTAATGTTGCGGAACAAATTTGTACTACTCTCAAAGCTTTATTGATGAAAATTTGTTGAATTCAGCCCGGTTACGCTATGGTCCTGACTTTGCATAAGACGGGATCATGGTATGGCAATTACGACAATCAATATCTATGTGAAAGGGTTGAGTATGAATCTGAAAGTATCGTTTATTCCTGCTGTGTCTGTTTCTGTAATTCTTCTATCAATTGCAGCTGCGGCTGCTCCCGCTCCCGAAGTCTCGTTCAGTGGATACCTTGATGCTGATGGCTGGGCTGATTTCACTGGTAAGTACTATACTAATACGGAGCTTGACCTGGGATTGACTGCGAAGTTTTCTGATGCAGTAAGTGCTCATGTATATGTTACAGCAAATGGTGTTTATTCAAAATCGGGAGCGGGTAGTATTCCTGCTGGCAGTGGCGTACCTGATGAACGCTGGCTTACAATGAATTTTGATGGGTTTGATATCACCTGGGCGAGTCCGTATGGTACATTTGCGGTTGGTGATATCGTTTATCAGTATGGTACATTCAATTATTATTTCTACAAAAGAAAAAGTATGATAACGATGGAGTCATTTTCAAGAGGTGTAAAATACAGTATAGGAAATGAGAAATTTACTCAGGACATACAGGCTGGTATTGCAGATATCGATCAGCATACTGCAGATGTTAATGGGAAATCCATGATTACCATCTCGGAAACTCAGAACGCAGGGCTCTTTTACGGTATTCGTGGCAGTTCTCTGTCAGGTTTTAAGGAGGGTTCAGATTTCTTCGCCGGTCTGGAATATAATGGAAGTTTTGGAGATAAACTTGCCTTGAAAATTGATATAGGGTATAACAGTATTGCTGGTGAAGAGCGTACAAATCTGACAACTATTCTACTGGAGCCATCATTAAGTTTTGGAAAGTTCACTGTTGCTGCAACCGCGTTTATCGGACTTGACGATGTTGATTCCGTAAATGTTACAGCAGATCATCTGGGTATTGGGGATGAGATGTTCTACTATGTTGAACCTGGTTACTCTGTTAACGATCACTTCGGCATCGGATTGCCACTTGAGTACCATGATCCAAATAGTGATATCGAAAAAGACGGTGCCTTCTGGATAGTACCCACATTCTACATATATCCAATTGAAAATGTACAGTGGTGGATCTGGGGACAGGTTGTCAAATACACAGATGAAAATACGGATAACGCCTATGGTTTCGGTTCTGAAATAATAGTGACTTTTTGACGTCTCGATTTCGCTCGACGACCGGTTTGGAGTGTTGTGTCTCGACTTCGCTCGACGACCGGTTTGGAGTGTTACGTCTCGACTTCGCTCGACGACCGGTTTGGAGAGTTGCGTCTCGACTTCGCTCGACGACCGATTGTGAGAGTTGCGTCTCGACTTCGCTCGACGACCGATTGTGAGAGTTGCGTCT
>JAFGIN010000029.1 GCA_016929595.1 Chitinispirillaceae bacterium | reverse complement strand
TGGTTAATGGTTAATGGTTAATGGTTAATGGTTAATGGTTAATGGTTAATGGTTAATGGTTAATGGTTAATGGTTAATGGTTAATGGGGATTCGCGTTGAAAAATTGTCCGGTTAAGGATAAAGGAATTTGGAATGTCTGATATTGAATCAATCGTATTTAAGTGTGTTGAGGATGCTCTACCACATATAACAATGCTTCGTGAGTCAGGTAAATCCATTGTTACTACAAATGGATGCTTTGATCTTATACATTCGGGGCATGTTCGTTACCTGTATGATGCATCCATGAAAGGTGATGCACTTATTGTGGGGATTAATTCTGATGAGAGTGTAGCGAGATTGAAAGGGCCCCGGAGACCGGTACAAAAAGAGATGGATCGGGCATATATAATCGCAGCCTTAAAGAGTGTGGATTGTACCTTTATTTTTGAAGAAAATGATCCGATTCGATTCCTTAGCTTAATAAAACCAAACGTTCATGTAAAAGGTGGTGATTACAAACCTGAGGAACTTCCGGAAAGAACAATTGTAGAGCATGAGGGTGGTCGAATAGAGATAGTACCCTTTTTACCTGGATATTCAACTACAAGCATTGTCAAAAAAATATGTTTATCAAATTAAGTCTTACATGCAGGAAAATAAGCAGAATTAAATAATGTACAGCAGTTTTAGGGTTTTGACCTTGAAAAATAGTCAAACCAGTGTTACTCTAGATATATTTAACAATTTGAGCATATTTCCCGATTCGTTTTCCTGATATAATTTTCAGAATTCGAAAAACTGAATTGGCTTTAATGACGGAGGCCAGCCAATGAAATCCCGCGTTGCGGAAAAAAACAGTGATCAGCTTAAACAATTGTTTGCTAAAAATCCCGACTCCTTACTTTTTTCCAGGGTCGCTGACCAGTACAGGATGGAGGGTGATATAAAGCATGCGATTGAACTTTGTCAGAAAGGTCTTGAGGTTCATCCGGAGTATGTGACAGGACGGATCATTCTCGGACGTTGTTATATTGAACTTGAGAATTATGATAGTGCAATTGATGAGTTTATTTCTATCTGCAGATTAGACAGGCGAAATATCGTTGCAATAAAAATGCTGGCTGATATATTTGTGAAGCGTGGTGAAACGGAAAAAGCCGGTGATCTTTACAGGTTGCTTACACAGCTTGATCCATTTGACTCATCATTTAAAATATTATCTTCACGCTTTGATACAACCGGTAAAAATGATCTTCTTGACATATTGGGCATTCAGGCGCCCGCCGATGCTGTATTACCTGAATATTCATCAACATCGGAACCTTTGGACAATGCTGATAATTATTTTGACAATTCAGCGGTTTCAGATGATGCTGCCGGGTTTGAAAACAGCTCTGGCGATAGTTCAATAGAACAGATGCTATCCTCGTTTGCTGAGGATGTTCCAGGCCGTTCAGCTGAAAATTCAGTTAATGTTACTGGTGCGGATATTAATAACAGAATGAATTCCCTGTTTGGTGAAGAAAATGCAAGTGGCTCAAGTCAAATTCCTGATGAATTCGATACAATTGATGATGCAGCTGAAGAGAAGAATCAGAATCTGGATGAGTCCGGTTCCATGCAGCCAGTTTCCGGTAAAGATATCAGTAGCCGTATAGATGAATTATTCGATATTCCCGAAAGTAATGTCGCTGACACTCCCGGCATCCGCAAGGATGGCATTACCGAGAAAATCTACCCTGAAGATCATATTGCTGACAATTTGAATTCTGTTGTTTCGAATGAAGTGTCTGCAGATGGTCCGGATGGTTACGAGAGTGGTAGCGTTTCAGATCACACTGTAAAGGAAAATGTCTGGGATACAGTTGATGATACAGCAGATAACCATGATGCTTCCTCTGGTGATAATATCATTCCGTTTTCAAATAACCAATCTTCTGTCGATCCGATAGATGAAGAATTTGAAGAGACATTGCAATTTGACAGATCAATGTTCTCACGTCTTGATGATGAGCCTGAATTTGATGAGTTAACATCCGCAAATCCTTTCAAGGTAATAGGGAAGACCGGGGAACTTTACCAGGATGCTGCCGGTGAACGGAACATGGAACATAGTGATGACGAAATCCAGGAACAGTCCAATTCTGATGATGTGTCTGTACAGTACGAACTTCAATCACTTAATTATGAAGTTCACGATGAGGATCTGACCGATGGTGGAGATAAAAGTACTGTTGATAATGTTCAGTTACATTCTCCCCTGAGTACTGTTTCCGAAGACACTGTTTTTCATGGTAATTATCAATTCGGCGAACTCGATGTTGATGATGTTGTCATGGCCGAAAGTGATGAAGTGTCATCTGGTTTGTTCAGTGCAGAAAATTTTACTGACAAAATTGAAAGTGTCTTTGGGGATAATGAAACTAAAGAACATGCAGAATCCGAAAATACTGCTGATACAGGTCCGGATGGTGAATCATCGGAGGGTGATGATTTATTATCTGTAACAGGTATTGCAGCTGATAGCTCCGCAGATGGTTCTTCAGAAAAACAAACACTGGAGACACCTGATTTTCAGCTGTCCGAGCTGCCGGATATTACAGACAGTCTCAATGAGATGTCAGATCTGGCAATAGATACTGATATCAAAGATATGGCAATTTCTGAAGCGGATAACGGGAGGAGAGATTCTGGTCCGGAAAATACTAATTCCGATGATGATCTTATGTCCTTACAGAGTGAAGTCAGTCAGAATGATGCTGATGCAGAGCTTCCTGGCGGTGATTCACTAGAGAATGCTCTTTCGTTTTTGAACTTGCAGGAAGATTCTGACCTTATTGACAGTTCTGATTTGGAACAGATCTCTTCAGGTGACAGTTTAATGTTTCTTCAGAATGAAGATAGCAATGATGGTCCTGAAGGCTCAAGTCAATTAATCGATGATGTTGTGTTACCCGAAGAGGACGATTTCGACGATTTAATCAGTAATCTTTCTCAAGAACAAAATAGTGTTGCTTTAGATGAATTGAGTTCTGATCAAGAGAATATCGAACAGTCGTTGCAATCGGTAGTGCTGGAAAATTCAGGGCAGGAAGACATACTGTCGGCTGATGTTGAAGGCGTTTTTGATGGTAATGATATATTCAATAGTTCATCGGATACAATTGATAAACAGGAAGATTCAGAATCAGAACCGGTGGTAAATCAGATTCTGGAAACAACCTCTGAAGATGAAGGTGTCCGGAATGTAGATATTTTCAGCAATGATGGGTTAATGAATGTTGTTGATCTGGAAAATGCCATTTCTGCTATGGAGCAGGAAAATGAGGATGCGAGCATATCTGATACCGGAGTCTCACTATCTGAACCAGTAACGGATCTTGATGCCCTGGAAAATACAATACAGGATAATGACCCCTTGTTGCTGATGAATAATGATTCAGATATTATATCTGTTGAAGATGATGATAGCGTTGTTTCTGATATGGATGTTCTGGTTACTTCGCCTGAAAATGAACAGATGACTGGTGATGATGTTGCTGAAAAAATCCAGGACATATTTGAACAGGCTGAGTTCGGTGGCAAAAGGCAATTTATTGTTAATGAGGAGCCGGTTAAACTGATTGAGGATGATCAGGAATATACACTTGATACTATTTCCGGAACAGATAATCCTGCGATGGTAAATTTGTCAGATGAGACATTTGCCGAGAACAGGAGTGAATTTACTAACGGTTTTCAATACAGTGAAGTAACTGGCAATGATCACAGGGCGGATAACGATAACAGAGAACTTGTTCTGGATAGCGAACCGGACGAGACACCAGTGCTCTCCAGTGAGAGTAGCAGGAACTTTTCAGATACTATTGATAAGAACAGTGCTGTCGATCTGGATGCATCTCTTATGGAGCTCCCGGGCTCTGAATTGATTAAAGAAGATGAGGATAATGCAGGACGGAGCGGGTATTCAGGAATAAAAGAACTGATTATTGATGATGCTGACAATTCACAGGTGATATCGGGCTCCGATGTTGAAGAAAGACTTGAAGAATTTTTTGGAAAAGATCTTCTCGGCGATTCATCAGTGATCTCTCTTGTCCCCGAGGACGAAGAGATAGAAGAAACGCTTATACAGGACTTCTATACTATATCAGGCGAAAATACTGCCAAAGCAGCGGAGTGTGAAGATCTCGATGGTGTGGATATGGTCGAAATGGATCGGCCAGTAGAATTTAATGGAGACAATGAGAATCTTCAACTACCTGAAAATGAGACTATTGTTACTCCGATCGATGATAATAGTAAGCCTGAATCGATACCTGCCGAAGAGAATAAAATAACAGTTGAGAATGTTGAGAATGAACCGGAAACAATAAGTTCTGTTTCTGATATTGACCTTGATGTTGTATCTGGAATTGATAATGTAATTGTTTCGGATATTGATAGTGACGTTGTTTCAGATATTTTGCCGGAAATGGTGGACGAGGAAAATGAGGGAGAGGAGCCAGTAAAAATGGCTGCAGTTCAGGAACACGCTGAACCTGTTAAGGAGGCAGGTCCTGAAATGTCGTTAGAAGAGAAAACGGAACGTTTTTGCGCCGGGGATCTGTTTGTTGCTGAGAACACTATACAGAATGATACACCGGTATTGACGCGGGCAGCTGAGAATCAGTCTGTGAAGGAAATAGACGAAAAGGATACTCCGTACAATATTCCTGACCATGTGCTAACGCCAACTCTTGCTGATATATACTTTCAACAGGGCCAGTATCAACTTGCATTACAGATATACTCGCGTTTATCTGAGAAGGATCCTGACAATGACAGGCTGCAGAGCAGGATAATAGAAATAAAGACTTGCATAGAGCAGAATCAGAATGAAAACAGTGAGATCCGGAGCTTTAATCCCTTAAGTAAAAATGATAAAAAATCATCAACTCGTACATCAATGAAAGAAAATCCGTTGAAAAGTGATTCCCGTCCACTTGCTGGTGTAAGAATATCTAAAAAGAAAAAAAACAGAAGAGAACAAAGAAAAAAAATGTAACTTAGTTCAGGCTTTATGATACAGGTAAAATAATCTTCTGTTTTGCTGTATCGATTGTCTACAGTATAGGGTATTATTGATGTTTGAAAATCGTGTAAAATCAGTCCGCTTGTGTTTAAAAGAAAATGCATGTACACATGTAGTCATTACCGATCCGGCAGATGTTGAGTATATCTGTGGCTTTCGATCATCAAATGCAGCCGTGGTTGTTTCAGAAAAAGAAAAAATGCTTTTTTCTGATTTCAGATATAAATCTTCCGCAGAACGATTTTTGAAAACTAATCCTGATTGGAAATTTATACTTGCTAAAGAAAATCTATATACATCAGTAGCGGCATTGTTTGATAGCAGTTCGGTGGTGGGCTTTCAATCGGATATTCTTCCTGTTGACGCATTAAGTAAATTGAAGCGTAGTGCGCGTCAGGTAAAATTCAGAGGCCTTTCAGGTACAATTTCTGCGCTGTTTATAACAAAATTGCACCGGGAAATTAATTCTATCAGGCGTGCTGCTGAAATTGCTGACAAAAGTTTTAATGAGTTAGTCAATTTAATTGATCCGGCAATGACTGAAGCTGAAGTGGCAAGAAAGCTTGAAATGTTGTGCCTGCAAAATGGTTCTGAAGGTCCATCATTCGATACAATAGTGCTCTCTGGTTCCCGGTCAGCCCTCCCTCATGGACGTCCTGGAAATAGTAAGCTATCAAAGGGCAAATTTATTCTTATTGATTTCGGGTGCAGATATAAAGGTTTCTGTTCTGATATGACCAGAACATTTGTAATTGGAACTGTAAGTGTAAAAATGAAGAAAATATATGAAATCGTTCTTGATGCTCAATTATGTGCATGTGAACAGGCCAGGGCTGGTCTTTATACTGATCAACTTGATAAAGTTGCCAGAGATCGCATCGAGGCAGCGGGATTTGGAGGGTATTTTGGACATGCTCTCGGGCATGGTGTCGGATTGAGAATCCATGAACAACCCAGGGTAAGTCCGCATGCTCATGTTATGCTTAAAGCCGACAGCATTGTAACTATAGAGCCTGGTGTCTATATCCCTGGTATCGGTGGTGTCAGAATTGAGGATATGGTTTTACTCCATAGCAATGGTGCAGAAATTATTACATCAACAGACAAAGAGCTTATGATTTTATGATACAGATACAATCGTTGCTGAAATTTATGGTTGAGAATAATGCATCCGACCTGCATATGCGGGTTGGTGTTGTTCCTGTTTTCCGTATCAATGGTGATCTTGTCCGTATCCAGTGTGATAGAATCAGCGGTGAAGAGATGGAACAGATGCTTAAAACCATTATGAATACAAAACAGTACGAAACGTACATCGAAACAAATGAACTTGATTTTGCACTTGGTTTTAAAGGTATCGGAAGGTTTCGTGTGAATGCGTTCCGGCAGAGAGGTACTTCATCACTTGCAATCAGATATATTAAAACACAGATTCCTCCATTTGACGAATTGAGTCTCCCATCGGTTATTCTTGATATATCCATGAGACGAAGGGGATTGATTTTAGTGACAGGAACAACAGGAAGCGGAAAATCGACACTTCTGGCATCGATGATTGAGCATATCAACAATAATGCATCAATGAATATTGTTACCATTGAAGATCCGATCGAGTTTCTTTATAAAGATAAGAAAAGTGTTGTTGCTCAAAGGGAAGTCGGTCCTGATACGAATTCTTTCGCAAATGCTCTCAGAGCAAGTTTTCGTCAGGATCCGGATATAATTCTTATTGGTGAAATACGGGACAAAGAAACCATGGAAACAGCGATTTCTGCTGCAGATACGGGGCATCTGGTTATGAGCACATTACACACCATGAATACTGTGGAGACAATAACGCGTATCGTCTCCTTTTTTCCGCCACATCAGCACGAACAGATTCGCCTTGTCCTCGCAAATGTTCTCGTATCAGTCATTTCTTTACGTCTTCTTCCACGTAAAGACTCACATGGACGGGTTCCTGCTGCAGAAATTTTGATTAACAATGCAAATATTGCGGAACTGGTACAAAAACCGGATCAGACACATATGATACTGGATGCTGTGAGTAATGGTTATAATCAATATGGCTCTCAGACCTTTGATCAGTCTTTGATCCAGTTGTATCAGGATGATCTGATTACATTACCAATAGCAAAACAGTATGCCAGCAATCCGGATGATTTTGACCTTCAGGTACGGGGAATTCAAGGTACATCCGACAGACGCTGGATGATGTAAAGTGGTGCATATGGTCAAGAAAATAGTAACGATCCTGATAATTGCCATAGCATGTCGTTTTGTTTTTTCTCAAAACAGCAGTAAGGGTATTGCTGCGATACAATTGATACAGGGTAGTGCAGGTCTGAAAAAAAGTACATCAGATAAAGAGCTTCCTGCCAGAGCGGGTATGACTTTACGTGCGGGTGACACAATTCAAACCCATACCGAATCACTGGTAGAAATAAAATTTGACAATGGTGAGATTGTGAGACTTGATGAAAATACGGTTTTCTGTTTAGATATGAACAGTTCTCAAAAAACAGCATCATCACTTCCCGCAGGCAGAGTCTGGGTGAACATGAAAAAACTTGTAAAACATCGGGAGTTTGATGTCGCAACCCCAACTGCTATTGCTGCAATCAGAGGTACGATTTATGCAATGAGAGCTGGTGATGATCAATCTGTAGATATGAGCGTTTATGATGGTAAAGTTGATATCGGCCCATCTGACAAGTTAAAGAAAGAACTTAGTGTTACCAGAGGGAATACAATTCCCGGAAACGGTCCTGCAGAGATGGAAGGCCCTACAGAGATCGAGGGACCACGTGAAGTCACTTTAGAACAATGGCTCACTATTGTGGCGGGTACAAATATTAAAATTGCACCGGGAGGTGCATTTGTTACCTCTAAAATAGAGAAAATTGAAACTGATACATTTGTTTCAAAAAATCTGTCATTCGATCGCGATATGAAGTAGAAGCTTCTATACAGACATATCAGGATGACGGCTAAATTAACAAAAGAAATTCTTCCATTGTTTTTGATGTATACAAAGCAATTTGAAGATTGATGGTATCATCCTGGTTAATGACCGTCGACCTCTCTGGTCTTCCTGATAACAATGGAATGATCTGGTCAAACGACACTTCAAAATTCTCTGGATTTGAGAAGCTATCAGGTGATCCGTTTTTTCTCATATAATGCTCCTTCTATCTGGGAAATCGATTTGCTATATGATAGTTGAACAAATTTCATGCCGAAAAAAAATTGAACTGATCAGACATTAAATCCACACTGAAATGTTTTAAAAAAATGCAATCAAAAATATTGAAATATGTTCCATTATGTTCCATTACATTCACTTAGCATTTTCATCCGGCTTTTGTGTCGATTATTCACGTCCATTTCTACATTGTAATAGCACAGAACCGAATTTATTGATAAATTAAATAATTTGTGTTATTTCTTCTACTGGACAGAGGTTCTGTTACATTATTTAGATGCAAAAGTTCTTTCCTATGGTTCACTTAATGTATTAAAAATGGCTGAAATAGGAGTATAAGTGCCCTTCACATTAAAAAGAGAATCTCTCACGTGGTATTAGTTATGCTGGGAAATTCTTGAGGTTTAATCGTTTTAACTACCTGTAGGGAGAATTGCCGTATTGTGGAAAAAATGCCCTATAGACATCGGAAAAATTACCTGATTCGTTTGGGGTTCTGTGTGAAAACTTCAGTCATACATTAAGCTTCGATGATGTCCCATTTACGGGTTGTTGCATAGGTACGAAGTTTCTTATCGGGATTTACAGCTTTTGGATGAGCAATTGCATTCATAATAAACCTGTCGGAATAAATATTTGCATATAGTGTGGTTTCATTCGGATCGAAAGTATACTCGCGTCGCAGTTCACTGAGTACCTCCAGTTTGCCCATTCCATAGGGCAAAATACCAGACAGTTTTCCAGTGAATTTTCCATTCCTCTGTTCCAGAGTCCCAGCCATTCCACCCTCAAATCCTAATCGCCTGATGAAACAATTGGCGATGATGTCTAATGTTCCACTTAACAGCAGTAACAGATCCCCTGCATTTCTATGTATTTCAATTTTTTCATACATCACAGGAAAAATCAGTTTTTTGATTTGTGGTTCAAAAAAATCACTGGCAATTTTGTTTATTTTAGTAACCGATTTATTTTTTAAATATCGTTTGTTACCACGGAGCATGGCGTGCATATTTCCTTGCCAGGACCACAACGCACCAAACATCCGGACAAGGTCTAGTAACGAAAGACTTTTTTGTCGGATGAGATAGAAAAAGAACGTACGTTCAGCGCTTGCCATAGGAATCAAAGTCCCATCAAGGTCAAAAATTGCTGCAGGTCGTATTTCTAAACCCATTTTTCCCTGATGTTAACAAATTATTTTGAGGGCTGATGGCGCAACCTGAATTGTCACAGGTGTAGTTCCAAAAATTTCTCCATCACCCTGAACTAGATGATGGCCATGTGCCAGAACAGAAACACGTTCAACCTGGAGATAATCGGTGTAGGGACTTTGAACTATATTGCCGGCTTTGATCTCCCGGAAATATGAAAGTATTCCTGCGAGGTTGTGTCTTTTGTAGAGAACAAGATCAAGTTTGTGATCGTCAATACGAGCATGGGGGGCAACAGGCATGTTTGCGCTAAAGAACTTTCCATTTCCTATAACCAGTAAATATCCCTTTCGTTCTCCGGTTTCATGATCGATTTTTATCCTTATTGACTTGAATGGATAAGAGGTAATAATTCTCATTGCGGAGAAAATAAATGCGAGGGCACCCAGCAGCCGTTTCAACCGAGGTTTTGTTTTTTTCATGACGTATGCATCAAAGCCGATGCTTGCAAGTGATGCGAAATACCATTCGTTTATCATTCCAAGATCCATTCTGCGAATGTTTCCTTCAGCGAGTAACTGGCAGGAAGAACGAATATCAGGTGGTATATCCAGTTCTGTTGCAAGAAGATTAACGGTACCAAGAGGAATTATTCCAAATACGACATCTGATGTTGCCAGACCATTAACAACTGCATTTATCGTTCCATCACCACCTGCAGCTATAACCATTTCCCGATGATTTTTAACGCAATATTTTGCAAAACTTCCTGCATCTTCAGAACTCTTTGTTAAATGTATTTCCGGGTTGAACCCATACTCTTTTAAATAATTCTTGATTTGAATAGATAATAGTTCAGGATTTTTTCCCTGTTCGAACGATCGCGGCTTTAATCCAGTTAAAGTTTTCATTTGTCTGGGTATGATAGATCCAGAGCCGGAAAATGGGTTCATTATCAAAACACAATTTTTTCTTCTGGATAGTGGTCTTTGAGTATGCAGTTTATCTGCAGCGAGGTTAAGTTCATGTCTGGTTGTGACAAGCACTGCTGTTTGAAAATGGCTGGAGAGCAACAGGTGACACAGCTCCTTCTCATTTGGATCAAACCATTGTGTCGGAGGGGCATTATTTTCAACGATGGTTTTCGATTTGGTTTTATAATCAAGAATGTTGTTTAGTTTACTAATAGCACTATTAAACATTATTGCATTTTTTATAAGTACAACTCCGGTAGGGGCAAAAGATTTTCCGTTTATTTTAAAGACGAAAGATGGAAGGAAACGTTCCTGAATTATTTTTTCTGTGTTTGTCGCCAATACCGCCATTGGTTGACTTATTTCTTCAAAATCATTGATAATTTTGTTTATATGGGCAGGAGAAATGAGAATAGATGTTGTATTGACAATAATGTAATGGTTTTGAGGAGACAAATCGATTAAACGCTCACTTGTAATAATTTTTTGCGGAAGAAGTTTTATTAACTCCTCAATAGTTACGTTGTAATTATTTTTTTGGATATCAATCATTCGACTGCAATACAATTCGTTGATTTGATCCGGCCCCAGCACTATTACACCAGATATTTTTTCTGAGGCACGGAGCGATCGTATAACCCATTCAAGCATCGGTCTTCCAGCCACAGGGATTTGAGCCAGATATGGCCGATACTCATCGTTGTTCAGTTTGCCAGATCGTTCAAGTGCCAGAATGACTGCAATATATTTATTCATAGATTAAAATCCCGGTATTGAGGCAATGGTTTTTGAAAGAGAGTAACAAATTTCTCTCCAAAAACAGAAATGAAAAAAATCACTGGATTTTATTCAGTTGTTTTCTGGAATACTTATCCATAGTTGCCATTGAATCAATGTAGTACATATTGCCGATTGTATCACGAAAGAGTAACCCATCAGGATCGATATGTCTGATGCTTACAAACGGGTTTTTAACTATGAAACAACGCTTACCTGATTCAGTTTCCGCATGTATATATCTGTTACCAAGGTATACCTCAGCTTTGTTAATTTTTCTGATTCTGGGAATCAAATAGTTATTTCGGAGCTCCTCCATGGCAAATTTCTGAGATATTTCATCAAGTTCATGAATTCCATCAAGCAGAGCTATTTCGCGTTCCTGGTGAAGAATTACAATCTCACTTCTGAATCCCATTGAAAATCGAGCCAGAACAACCGTAACAGGAGATTCATCTTCCATTACCCTGGCGAATAACTGGTCACCTTTTTTAAAAAGGACAGGTTTGTGCATTTGAGAGTCCTTAATTCCATGATATAGTTTGTAAATTGTTAGCTTTTGTATAGGAATCAGCCATCTCTGCATAGAGTCCTTTCCGGCTGATCAATTCTTCATGTGTACCCTGTTCCACTATCGTACCATTGTCAATGACTACAAGGCGGTCTGCACAACGCAGCGTTGATAAACGGTGTGCGATAGCGATTGTGGTTCTCCCTTTCATGAATAAATGTATAGCTTCCTGAATCTGCTGTTCAGTTTTATTATCGACAGAAGATGTCGCTTCGTCAAGTATAAGTATCGGTGGATTAAGTATGATTGCACGTGCGATTGCAATACGTTGTCGCTCTCCACCAGAAAGGGTTATTCCTCCATCACCGACCAGCGTATCGTAACCATCTGGTTTTCTGATAATAAATTCATGCGCATTGGCAGCGCGGGCAGCTTCGACAATCTGCCTGAAAGCGATCTGATCACCAAATCCCCATGCGATATTTTCAGCAATAGTAGCATTGAATAGAAACGGTTCCTGTTGTACAAGACCGATACTCTGGCGTAATTGCATGAGTTTTATTCTGCTGATAGCATGGTTATCGATTAATATTTCACCCGAATCCGGATCAAAAAAACGGGTAAGCAGGTTGATTATAGTACTTTTTCCCGCTCCTGATCTACCTACAAGACCGATAATCTCACCAGCTTTTATCTTGAATGAGATCCCTTTGATTGTCTCTTTACCACGTTCATAACTGAAATGGATATTATTAAATTCAATATCCCCATTAATTGATGGTAATTCTACTGCATCAGCAGGGTCACGGAGTTCCTGGCTGGAATCGATGATTTCAAAAATCCGTTCCGCTCCGGAGAATGCATGTGTCATCCAGTTCAAAATGACAGAAAACCATTGGAGTGGCCCATAAAAAAGCCATACATATCCTATAAATGCAAAAAGATCTCCAAGGGTCATCTGCGGCGAAATGCTGGTGATCATGTTAGCGGCGTAATACCAGACAAGAGTTACCCCGCACGACATTATGAAGAACATCGATTCATTGAAACAGCCAAAGATTGTCTGTGTTTTTATTTGCGTTTCAGAAAGATTTCGATTGATATCGATGAATTGATCAATGCGGTGATGCTCTTTTGAAAGTGCTTTGACAACTCGTAATCCCTGAAATGATTCATTTAAAAATGAGTGCATGTGTCCAATTAAAGAACCTTCTCTGAGAAACAGAGGATGAAGGTTTCGCCAGAACCAGGCAGATCCAGTAACAAGTAATGGTACCGGAATAAAAACCAACAGCGTAAGAAACCAGTTGATTTTAAAGAGCAGAATGGAAATCACGACGAAAGAAAATGTATTAATTAATAAAAAGGGCATTCCTTCAACAAGAAACTGAAGCAGTTCCCCGGTGTCGTGCATGATTCGTCCGGTAATTTCTCCCGGCTGGCGACGGTTGAAGAACCGAAGTTGTAAAAACTGAACAACGCTATGAAGTGTATTGCGTAAATCACATACAATGCGGGCACTAATCAGCGCGGTTAATCTGATATTGATTAGACGCGCAATAAAATAGAGCGTACCAACAGCTATCATTCCAGATGTATAAATAAATAATTTATCAGTATGATTACTATTTATGACTTCATCCACTATCATTTTTGTGAACCAGGGAAGTAAAACTTGTAATGCGACACCAATTGCAGAAACTAGGGAAAGTAGAAAAACAGAGATTTTGTAAGGTTTCATCAAAGAAAGAATTCTTGATAAAATTTTCATTTTAGGAATACAGCGCGGGCAACAGCTCTCACGATCCGGAAGAGGGTAGTTACATTTCGGGCAATATCCAGTTTTAAAGTTTTCATGGGGTGGCAGTCTGTTATTTTCAAGAAAATGTGAAAGCACCCGAACTGCCTCAGAAAAATGAGGAACATACAAATTTGAATAGTAAATAAGATGTCTGATTCCGTAGCGGGTGTTTGCTGTTATGCGGCCACCCCCGGTAAGTTCATCATTTTTTAAATTTAAAAGCTCATCGAGTGAGTATTCCTGAACGATTTTCTGGTCCGTTACTGTTAGTATTTTATTATCAAGAGCAATCAAAAAGCTGCTGCCAAAATTATGTTCAGCGCTGAGATCACTTTCCTGATAAAAAAGAACATTGGAGTTACGATCAGACAAAAGAGTCCTGATAGATTCTGGCAGCGATATTGTGTTGTCGGTCGAAGACATAGTGGATGCCCTGTTGTTAAAGAAAAACAGCTCATTAAGATCTGAAAAAAAATTGAAATTTCAGTTGAGATAATTACGAACCTTTTGATCCATAAATTGAGCTTACCTCTAAAAATTAACAAAAAGAAAAATGGAGTGGCACTGTTTTTGAGATAGTTTATCAGATCATTTTCTGAATGGGAGAATATTTTGTTCTGGAACTGGAAAGTTTTATACCACAAAAAAGTAGACACATCAGATCGAGTAGCAGGCAGGCTGGTTGATCTGATTTTTGATCAGATCGGTTGGGCTATTCGCTATATTCGAATTGACAGTAGTACTATTCTTTTACAGCATAAGGAAAAAATTGTTTCTTCACTTGCACTTGAGACTGTCTCAACGGCTGAAATAAAATTGCACGAATCCTATAAAATGATAGAAACCAGCGAAGTAATTGAACAAAAATATCCATTAACAAGAGATATCGAAAAAAAACTTCATGATCATTACGGGTGGAAGTACTACTGGGACTTACCGGCTTTCTCAGATTCTTTTGGTAATAATAATTTTCCGAATGAATATAAAAAAAAATATTTACTGAATACTGAGTTAAAAGATAGTCTTAAAAGGTTTACAAATAAAAAGAATGACAGGGAAAAACATCAGCTCGAACTGTGTACGATGTTAATTGGTGCAAACGTGCAATCTATCGATGAAGAGGTTGGAAAAATAGATGATTTCATTATTGATGACAATGGCTGGGTGATCCGGTATCTTATTTGTACAATAACTGATAACGTCCTTCCAGTACATCGATATATTCCCACACTGCTGGTAACTGGTGTAGACATGCAGGATCATCATATTTATTGTTCATGCAGTTCCGATAAGTTAAAAGCAGGTTTTGGACCTGTGAGTGGCAGTACTATGGATCGTGAATTTGAAAAACGACTGCTTGCGTATTTTGAAATCGAGCCTTACTGGTAATTCGATTTATATAAAAAATCTCACACCCTATTAACTTTTTAAGGAGAACAGTGATGAATCCATTTGAAGAAAAAGGAATGCCTATTGACAAGCAGATGTTAGCATGGTCTGAACTCAATACTGCGACATACGACCCTCAGTCGGTACATCCATATACTCGTACAAGAGGAATACTTATGAATGGGATCGAGACTGAGGCTGTATTTTTCTACCATAATTTTCATCGACACGCACAGGACAGCGATTTACGACGTCAACTTTCCCTGATACGTAGAGTTGAACAGCAGCAGCAGAAATCAGTTAACTGGGTTATACCTGCATCAGAAACAACTCTGGAGGTAACTATTGGTTATGAACAACTGGCAGTTGATTTAACCGCATCAATGGCTAAAAACGAACCCGATCCATATGTTAAAGCTGCTTTAGATTTTGCACTTCTCGAGGATTTCGATCATCTTTATCGCTATGCGAACCTCATGCTCGATAACGACCCGAAGAAAGCTGAGGCGATAGTAAATGATTTAACGGAAATAATGCCCGGAAGGCCCACTATTATTGAACATCGTCACCCGTTTGATGACGTTCGCAGGTATGCTGCGAAAGATACGGCTGATATCCTTACCAAACTGCATATTGCAACCATAATTGCAGCTGAACAACAGACGATGAATTTTTATATGAATGTTGGTAATCGATTCGCAAATATGGCAGGACGCGCATTATATCAGGAAATAGCCATGATCGAAGAACAACATGTAACTCATTATGGGTCACTGTCGGATCCGACTATGTCATGGTTTGAAATGGCTCTTTTACATGAATATTGTGAGTGCTACTTGTACTACTCATGTATGAAATCAGAAACTGAAGAACCAATGCGACTGGTTTGGCAACAGCTTCTGGAGAATGAAATTACACATCTGAAAATGATTAATGAAATTGGAAAAAAGTACGAAAAAAGAGACTATTCAGAAATGTATCCGAAAGAATTCCCACAACCTTTGATATTAGAGTCAAATAAAGAGTATGTAAGGGATGTGCTTGCAAAACAGTTTACCTACACTGGAGATGGAACAGAAATGGTACCGGTAAACAAAGCTGAGAGTCGGCAGCGATTTGATGAATACCAGAATGCTGTCAATACGGGAGAATATGTTCCATCGCAGCAGGTCATTGCTGATGGTATTGTCAAGTACGGAAAGGATTATCGTTTTGAAACAAACGGAAATCATCCGATCGGGATACTCCAGGGCCGTGATTCGTTACCTGGCAGAGAAGAAATTGTAAATGTACCATAAAAAGGGATATGAAAATAAGGGGAATGAGTCTATGAAAATACCTCTTTTTGATCTGTTAAAGAAGGAGCATCAGGAGATACAACGGATGTTTGAGTCAATGTCAAAAGGTAATGAAAAGGTGCGGGTATCAGCTCTTCACAAATTTCAAAAACAATTTATAGCTCATTTAAAAGCTGAAGAAGCATCGTTTTATCCAAAACTGGAAGATGAACCTGAAACAAAAATGCTCGCTCTTGAAGCTTACGAGGAGCATCATGTTGCAGAGATTCTTTTTAACGAGTTAAAGACATTGAATATCAACGATGCTGAATGGAGTGCAAAACTGACCGTACTAAAAGAAATTGTTGAGCATCATGTCAATGAGGAGGAAACAGAAGTATTTAAAGTCGCCGAAAAGATCTTTAAAGAGGATGATTTTTCTGATATGTATAAAGAATTCCAGGGCAAAGAGGATATCTGGATTAAAAAAGCCATATAAGCTTAAATGCATATGTAAAAAGGAGGCTGATACGGAAGTATATCAGCCTTTAACATGAATCGGCTGATTTATAAACGATGAAATGCACAGGATTTTGAGTAGCCGGGGGTTGCCAGCGGTGCTTTCGAGAACTTCAGTATACCATTTCATAAATATTGAGGTTCCCGAAGCAAAGATGTGGTGTTTTCGGGCATCTGCAAGCCTCCTGGAAACCAAAGATGCGAAGCAGATCGAGTCAAGCAATCGACCGGATCAGGTATAACTCTGCCCAAAAAATTGACATCGTATTCTCAATTTAAGAATTTTAGATAAGAATCAACAATAAAAAAACGTTATTAATATAGAATAATGAAATTCAGATGGCATATTAGTTGCTTAAATTACGAAAGAGAAAAATTAAACAATAAAGAGAGTGTTACCTATGTCGGAAACAGTACTTATAACAGGTGGGGCTGGTTTTATAGGATCACATCTGGCTGATGAACTATTAACATACGGTTATAACGTTCGTATAATTGATAACTTATCCCCACAGGTACATGGAACAGAAATCATAAAACCACAGTATTTAAACAGGGATGCTGAATTTATCTATGGTGATATACGTGACCGGGAGTTAGTAAAGAGATGCCTGCGTGGAGTCAGTATTGTTTATCATCTTGCGGCAGTTGTTGGTGTTGGTCAAAGTATGTATGAGATACTTAAATACACTTCTGTAAACAATTTAGGTACATCGGTACTGCTCGAGTGCATCATTGAGAATGGTATACGAAAATTGATTGTAACATCAAGTATGAGTGTTTACGGAGAGGGCGCATATGTGATTTGTGATACACAGGAAAATGTCAATATAGAAAGAAATATTGAACATTTGAAAAATGGAAAATGGGATACAGAATATTTCAACGGAATGAAAATCAAACCAGTTGCAACTCCTGAAGTAAAATCACCTTCACTAGCTTCTGTATATGCTCTTTCAAAATATGATCAGGAGAGAATGTGTCTTATGATTGGAAAGGTATACAATATCGAAACAGTTGCATTACGATTATTTAATGTATATGGAACCCGGCAGGCTTTGTCAAATCCATATACTGGCGTTTTAGCCATATTTGCATCAAGATATTTGAATAATCGGGAACCGGTTATTTTTGAGGATGGTGAACAGTTGCGTGATTTTATAAGTGTAAAAGATGTAAGCAGGGCATTCAGACTTGCTTTAGAGCACAATAATATTGGAGGACAGGTATTTAATATTGGAAGCGGAAGGAAAATTTCTATTAATGAAGTTGCTCTGAAATTAGCGGTAGTACTTAATAAAAGTCATATAAAACCTGTTAAAAATGGAAAATATCGGGCTGGTGATGTTCGTCACTGTTTTGCTGACATAGAAAAAGCTCGAAAACATTTATCTTTTATGCCTGAGGTAGAAATCGACGATGGTATTAGGGAACTGGTTCCATGGCTTGAATCGCAAATAGCCTGTGACAATCTGGAAATTGCAACGGCAGAGTTGGTAGAAAGAGGTTTATCTGTATGATTACAAATACATACCGGTTTAATAATGTAAATGAAAAGAATGGAAAAAAAAGGGACGTTCCGGTTTTAATAACAGGTGGTGCCGGTTTTATTGGAGCAAACCTGGCGCACCAATTGATGCTTCAGGGCGAAACGGTTATTGTATATGATAACTTGTCACGACCCGGTAGTGAAAAAAATTTAAGATGGTTGGCAGATGAACACAGTGAACGATTGAAAATCTGTATTAATGATATTCGAAATTACAATACAATAAAAGAAGTTATTGGCAATGTAAAAATCGTTTTTCATTTTGCAAGTCAGGTAGCTGTTACAACGAGTATAGAAAATCCTCTATACGATTTTGATGTTAATGTCAAAGGTACACTTAACATACTTGAAGCAGTTCGAACCAGTAGTGTTCATCCACCAGTAATAATGACGTCAACTAATAAAGTGTACGGTGGATTAAGGGATATTCCTTTGAAAATTAAAAATAACAGGTATGTTATAGCCTCAAATGGATATGATGAAATGGGAATCGATGAGATGAGACCGCTGGATTTTCAAAGTCCGTATGGATGTTCGAAGGGGGCTGCAGATCAATATGTACTTGACTATGCAAAGACATATGGTTTAGATACTGTTGTATTCAGGATGAGCTGCATATACGGACCTCATCAATTCGGAAATGAAGACCAGGGGTGGGTTGTTCACTTTTTAAAAAAAGCTATTTACGACGAAGATATTTGTATATATGGAGATGGCTGCCAGGTTAGAGATGTTTTACATGTAAATGATCTTATCGATGCATTTATAACTGGATGGAACGAGATTGATACCATAAGAAGAAATGTATTCAATATCGGGGGTGGACCGGAAAATAGTGTCAGTATTCTTGAATTAATTGATTATATCCATGAATTGTATGGTAAAAAGATGATTGTACAGTATGCTCCCTGGAGAACAGGTGATCAAAAGTATTATGTTTCAGACGTGTCAAAGTATAACCGACAGACAGGGTGGTATCCTAAAGTAAATGTAAGGAATGGTCTCGATGATGTTTACAATTGGGTTTACCAGGCCAGGAATAAAGATGAGCATATAATTGTTTAAAACTTGAATTTAGAAAAGGTGTTGAAGTGGAAAAATTTAGTTGTGTATCAAAAGAGATTACGTTAAACGATGTAAAAAAAAATCAAATGAACACTGCGGTAATTGTTTCTCCCAAAAAAATACTGATTTCAAGTAAGACAATCAGATGTCCTGATGATAATCAGGTGAGAATAAAGGTGCAGGGTTGCGGAATATGTGCATCTAATATTCCTCTGTGGGAAGGAAGGAGCTGGTTTAAGTATCCTTGTGAAGAGGGTTCTCCCGGCCATGAGGGGTGGGGAATTATAGAAAAAAAAGGGATTGGTGTTACATTGTTTAATATTGGAGACAGAGTTACTTTCTTGTCTAATAATTCTTTTTCTGAGTATGTCAATGTTAACGAGAAAAACGTGGTTAAATTACCAGGTGATTTAGACGGGATACCCTTCCCCGGTGAGCCATTCGGTTGTGCAATGAACATTTTCAGCAGATGTTCAATAAAAAAGGGGGAGACAGTCGTTATTGTCGGGATTGGATTTATTGGAGCAGTTCTGTGTGCACTTGCGGTTAATTGCGGTGCCCATGTCATAGCGATTTCAAAAAGGAGATCTTCGCTATCATATGCAAAAAAAATTGGCGTGGCAGAGACAATACAATTGAATGACAAATACAAGGTAATTGATTATGTAAAAAAAATAACCAGCAACGAATTGTGTGATCTTGTTATAGAAGCTACCGGACTACAATCATGTCTCGATATTGCATCCGCTCTTACTCGTGTTCGTGGCAGGCTGGTCATTGCAGGATATCATCAGGACGGATTACGCACCGTAGATCTCCAGGAGTGGAACTGGAAAGGCATAGATGTGATCAATGCTCATGAGCGTGATGAAAACGTCTATGTAAATGGAATTAAAAAAGCATTAATAGCAGTGTCTGAAGGGATAGTGGATCCCCGTGAATTGATAACTCATACCTTTGATTTTGATTCAATACAGGAGGCTTTTGAAATGGCTCTGAATAGACCTGAAGGATTTTTGAAAGCTGTTGTGGTGATGTAGTATGAAAACTCAGATTGAAAAAGATACAAAGAATATCAAAATCGGATTTGTTGGAACAGGTTGGATTGGTAGAAACAGAATGGAGGGGGTTCTTAACGAACCATTTATTGAACCTGTTGCAATAGTCGACCCCGATGATGCGCAGGCGCTTGAAGCACAGTCAATTTCTTCAGATTGTGTCCGTTTTGATACGCTGCACGAATTATTGCAGAGGCGACCTGATGCAATCGTGATTGCCACACCAAGCGCAATGCACGCCGAACAATCGATTCAAGCATTGGAATCTGGATGTGCTGTTTTTTGCCAGAAACCTTTAGGACGTAATGCAAACGAGTGTAAGCGGGTAATCGAAACTGCAAAAAGGAATGATTTGACACTTGGAGTTGATTTATCATATCGATGGATTGAAGGGGTGAGAATCGCCAGGAGTATTATTAAAAATAAAGAGATCGGAACCATTTTTTCTGTCGACTGCAGCTTTCACAATGCATACGGTCCTGATAAAGCATGGTTTTATAACAGGGAGTTTTCAGGCGGAGGGTGTCTTATCGATTTAGGGACACATCTGATCGACCTTTCGATGTGGATGCTTGAATTCCCGAAAGTCAAAAATGTTACAGGTGCATTGTACTCGAAAGGATACAGAACTAAAGAAATCTTAAAATCAACTGTTGAGGATTTTGCGGAGGCAAGAATAGAACTGGAAACAGGTACAATGATTAAAGTTGCAAGTTCATGGAAAATTTCTGCCGGGTGCAATGCCGTTATCAACTGGACGTTTTACGGAACACATGGAACAATCTGTATAAAAAATGTTAATGGATCATTTTATGATTTTATTACAGAACAATACAATGGTACGTCCCGGATTGTACTTAACAAAAGTCCACAAAATTGGGGGGATATGGCAATAAGAGAATGGGCGAAAAAAATATACAACAAAAAGAATTTTGATAGTGAAATTGAACATGTCTACGATGTCGCATCAATAATAGATTCTGTCTATTCATTCAGTAATTGATTTATAAATGACTTTGAAATGTAAAAACCGCATACTAATGACCGCTGATGCGATGGGAGGCGTATGGACATATGTGTATGAATTAGCGAAGTGTCTCAAAGACAGTAATTTTGAAATAATACTTGCGGTTATGGGAGAAGCACCTTTAAAACAACAATTTGATCAGATGCTCTCTATTGATAATGTTACTATCTGCTATAAACCATTTCGTCTCGAATGGATGGAAAACCCCTGGGATGATGTTGACGAGGCTGGTGAATGGCTATTATCATTATTTGAAATGTATGGTCCAGACTTGGTACATGTAAACGGTTACGCACACGTAGCATTACCCTGGAATGTACCTGTTGTATGTGTTGCTCATTCCTGCGTTTACAGCTGGTTCAATCATGTTAAACTGACATTACCAGAGTCACACTGGCGAGAATATAAAAAAAGAGTGAAGAATGGATTATCATCAGCCACAAAAGTAGTTTCACCTTCTATGGCAATGCTTTCAGATCTTGAGTTTCACTATGGAAGCGTAAAGAATTCAAGAGTCATTTATAATGGAAGAACAAGACATAACACCGGGGATAAAGATAAGGAGCCGGTCATTTTCGCTTCTGGAAGAGTCTGGGATGAAGCCAAAAATTTAAAATTACTCGCGACAATCTCAAGGCATTTTAAATGGCCATTATATATAGCTGGAAGAGGAAATCTGAATGTAGAATGCGGAAGGCATTTAGGACTTTTGAGTGAATCTGAAATGGTATCCTGGTACAAAAGAGCATCAATTTACATTTCTACAGCACTATACGAACCTTTCGGTTTATCAGTACTTGAAGCTGCGTATAATAATTGTGCACTGGTTTTAAGTGATATCAGTAGTTTACGAGAGATTTGGGGTGATGCGGCTATATTTGTTAATCCTCGTAATAATGAAGAAATAATAGATTCTGTTGAACGGTTAATTAAAAGCAATGAAATGATCTCTGAATATGCCCGAAAAGCAAATATACAATCGCATAAATACAGCGCTGATTTGATGTGCGACAGGTATGTTGAAATATATAATGAAATGTTAAAAATAAACTAAGGATCGTATATGCGTTTTGTATTTTTTGTCCATTCATTGATAAGTGACTGGAATAATGGAAATGCTCATTTTTTACGGGGAGTCATTACTGAGCTGCTGTCAATGGGACACTCAGTGATCTGTTACGAATCAGAGGAATCATGGAGTCTGAAAATGTTGAAATGTTTTCAGGGTGAAAAAGCGATTGATGGTTTTCACCGGCTTTTTCCACATATTATTACGTGTCAGTATCCTCCGGACAAAATAAATCTGTACAAAATTCTTGATGAGGCTGATGTTGTAATTGTTCATGAGTGGAATTCACCTGAACTGGTAGCGATGGTTGGAGCTCACAGGAAGATGCATGGCTCATATACACTTCTTTTTCATGACACTCACCACCGCTCAATTACAGATATGAAAAGTATTGAAGCTTTTGATCTTGGAAATTATGATGGAGTACTTGCTTTTGGAAAGGTTCTTTCTGATCTGTATGTCGAAAAAGGGTGGGCAGAAAATGTGTGGGTCTGGCATGAAGCTGCGGATGTTACTATTTTCAAGCCCATTGAAAATAATTTGAAGGAGGGTGATGTCGTCTGGATCGGTAACTGGGGAGATGAGGAACGATCTGAGGAGTTGCATGAATTCCTGATTGAGCCGGTACGATCGGAAAAATTAAATACAAAAATGTACGGTGTACGATATCCTGATCACGTATTGAAAACACTTACTATACAGGGAATTGAGTATGGGGGCTGGTTACCAAATTACAAAGTTCCAGAGATTTTTTCACAATTCAAAGTTACCGTGCATATTCCCCGACGTCCATATGTTCATGAGCTGCCTGGAATACCAACAATCAGAGTTTTTGAAGCTCTTGCTTGTGGAATACCGCTTGTATGTTCACCATGGTTTGATACTGAACAGCTATTTATACCTGGAAAAGATTTTTTGATAGCCCGAAATAGCAAAGAAATGAAAACGTATCTGCAAATGATTATCAATGATAATGATTTTGCCAGATCAATGGCATCACATGGGCTTACTACGATTCTTGAAAAACACACCTGCAGGCATAGAGCTGATGAACTACTTGAAATCTGCAGAAAAATTGATTCTGGTAGTGATACATTACAAATTGATAAGAAACAGGAGTCATATAATGTGTAAGTTAAGATTTGCTTTTTTCGGGTCAAGTATCCTGTCTGCATACTGGAATGGAGCTGCAACCTATTACCGGGGATTGATTCGTGCTCTGAATAAACGAGGTCATAGTGTAACTTTTTTTGAACCGGATGCCTTTGATAGACAAAAGCACAAAGATCTTGAGGATACATCTTTTGTAAATGCAGAGGTGTATCCATCGACCCAGAAAGGAGTTCACAGTTCATTAAAAAGGGCACTCGAATATGACATCATAATTAAAGCAAGCGGTGTTGGTGTTTTTGATGAGTTGCTGGAGTCGTGGATGCCTGGATTAAAAAATAGTAACAGAAAGGTTTTGTTCTGGGATGTTGATGCACCTGCAACTTTGGATAGAATGAAATCTGATGCTAATGATTATTTCAGAAAACTGGTTCCTGAGTATGATTATATATTTACATATGGTGGAGGAGATCCGGTAAAAAAATCATATTTGGAATTTGGTGCGAAAAAATGCTGTCCCGTTTACAATGCATTAGATCCGCAAACTCATTATTCTGTGAAACCAAATGAACGCTTCTATGGTGATCTTGGATTTTTAGGAAACAGAATGCCCGATCGGGAGGATCGTGTAGAGGAATTTTTCTGGAAAGTGGCTAAAAATCTCACAAACAAACAGTTTCTTCTTGGTGGATCGGGATGGAATAATGTAAACAGCATTGATAACGTAAAAGTTTTAGGACACGTTTATACACACGAACACAACATGTTTAACAGTTCTGTCTCAACAGTATTAAATATTAATAGATCGAGTATGGCATCCTATGGCTACTCACCACCTACAAGGATTTTTGAAGCAGCCGGTGCGGCGGCGTGTATCATTACTGATGAATGGCAGGGAATTGAGAGCTTTCTGGAACCGGACAGAGAATGTCTTGTCGCGCGTTCAGGTGAAGATGTTTCACGTCATATAAAAAGTATGGATAAAGAGTATGCCAGAGCCATTGGACGTAGAGCTCAATCGCGAGTATTACATGAACATACCTATTCTCATCGGGCTCGGGAAGTAGAACAAATTTTATGCAATTAAAACAGGAGGTATTGTGTCAGTAACTTCACAGTATGATATTGTTATTTTAGGGTTGACTATTACATCATCCTGGGGAAATGGTCATGCTACTACCTACCGTGGATTAATCAGGGAATTAGCATCGAAAGGGCATCGGGTACTTTTTCTGGAAAGGGATATGCCCTGGTATGCATTACACAGAGATTTTAATGATTCTGATTATGTAAAAACATTGTTGTATGCAACAGTAAAGGAACTAAGGGAGCAATATGCATCAGTGATACAAAAAGCTGATTTAGTCATAGTGGGATCGTATGTGCCTGAGGGTATCGAAGTAGGTGAGTGGGTTATTAAAACGGCAGAGGGAATCACTGCATTTTATGATATTGACACTCCGGTGACCATGACTAAAATTGAAAAGGATGAGTGTTTTTATTTAAAGTATGAATTAATACAGATGTATGATATGTATCTTTCATTTGCAGGGGGTGCAATACTGGAAGTACTGGAAAAAGTATATGGCTCACCTATGGTAAGACCTCTGTATTGTTCAGTTGATACGACACGATACGAAAATAGTACATCAGAATTGACTTACGATCTTGGATATATGGGTACTCACTCCTGTGATCGTCAGGAATGGCTTGATGCGTTATTAATACAACCAGCACTCTGCTTACCCGGAGGAAATTTCATCGTGGCGGGCCCGCAGTATCCAGATTGTATCGAGTGGCCCCGGAACGTAAAACATGTCGATCATATCCCGCCGCCCGGACATAGTAAATTTTACAGCTCACAACGATATACTCTGAATTTAACAAGATCAGATATGATGAAAGCAGGGTATGCACCTAGTGTCAGACTATTCGAGGCTGCAGCTTGTGGAACACCAGTTATCAGTGATTACTGGGAAGGGCTTGATTCGTTTTTTGAATTGGAAAAAGAGATCCTGATTGCAAGTTCATCTGAAGAGGTACTTACTATTTTACAGGAAATACCGGAAGGCCAGCGAAAGAGTATTGGTGAACGGGCTCGTAACCGTATCCTGATGGAACACACAGCAGCACACAGAGCGGCGCAACTGGAACTGTATTACAAAGAAGCATTGCAAACGCGACGTCAGTTTTTCGCTGTTCAAGAAAAGAATTCATGTGGTATGTAGATTGTTTTACATTAATTAACCTTGAAACCGGGAAAAAAAATGGTAGAGGCTATAAAGATCTGGAACGAACCGAATAATCTGTCACACTGGGATTTTACTATAGATAAAAAATGGGAAGATTTTTCTCGTATGGCTCAACAGGCTGCAGTTGCAATCAGGAATGTATGTCCATCATTGACGATTGTTTTAGGGGGAATTTCTCCTGTCGATCCGGATTTCATCAAATTATTATCAAGCTATGGTCTGCTGCCCTATTTTGATGCAGTTGCTGTTCACGGTTTTCCGTTAGACTGGAATCATTGGCAGATACAGGAGTGGCCCTCAAAAATTGAGGCAATCGAAAAAGTTTGTAACCTGCCGATATGGGTGACTGAGGTTGGAGCATCAACATTTGGGGCCGATGAAATCCAGACTTTCGGGTTGAAAAAAACCAGAGAGTTACTTCTTGGACGTGTTCCAAGGATCTACTGGTACTCTTTATTAGATTTGCCGGCAAGCTGGGAAGCAACGACAAGGCATAAGGAAAGTGAGGGAAGTTCCTATTATCGTCATTTTTACATGGGACTGATTCGAGCTGATGGTTCAGTTAAACCGGCTTTATCAGAGTTCGACCCGGAAATGGGAATATGTCAATGGTTTCATTATCAGGATGCAAGACTGGAATTCGCCTGCAACTGGCTCAAAAAAATGGGCGTTAAAAAAGTTCGTACAGGAATAAGCTGGGCAGACTGGTATAGGCCAGATAGTCTTGAGTGGTTTGATCGGCAAATGCAGGCACTTGCAGATTTTGATGTAACACTAACACTCTGCTTTACTCCTCCATCGGTAGGTAAAGTTGCATCAATCACAAGTCCGCCATGTGATGTATCGGAATTTGCACTTTTTGCGGAAAATGTAGTTAAACGTTACATTGTGAAGGGTACTGTTTCTGAGGCCACCGAAAAAGGAATCCAGTTTTGTTGATTACAATTTTTGGTCTGTCAATCAGTTCTTCATGGGGTAACGGGCATGCAACACTCTGGCGTGGTCTTGCAAATGCATTAGTAAGGAAAGGAAACAGAATAATTTTTTTTGAGCAGGATACCAGTTATTACGCAAAGAATCGGGATTTTTATAGCGGTGAGGATATCCAGATCATTTTTTATGAATCCTGGGAATCAATTGTGGAAATGGCTTATGAGGTCCTGAATCGCTCAGATGTAGCGATTGTTACGTCATATTGTCCAGACGCTTGTACTGCTGGAAAATTGATAACTCTGTCACAGGCAAAAGCTAAACTATATTACGATATGGACACTCCGGTAACTATTAATTTGATTTATTCCGGAACGATTCCATTCTATATCCCATCAGAGGGATTAGGAAATTTTGATGCTGTTTTAAGTTATACAGGAGGAATTTCACTGGAAATTCAGAAGAAATTATTACTTGCTAAGAAAACGTTTCCATTATATGGCAGCGTAGATCCATCGGTACATTTTCCTGTCAATTATAATGAAGATAAGGGGAAAATGTCCTATTTGGGCACATATTCACCTGACAGACAAAATGCGGTGGAAAATCTCTTTTTTAAACCTGCAAAAATATATAATGATTCACTATTCAAACTTTGTGGAGCTCAATATCCATCATCTGTTGAATGGCCTGCCAATGTGATGCATTCTGAACATATTGAACCTCATGAACATTCGAGATTGTATTGTTCATGTCAATTTACACTCAACATTACGAGATCTGCAATGGCTGCATTGGGGTATTGTCCTTCTGGCAGACTTTTTGAAGCTGCAGCTTGCGGTGTAGTAATTATTTCAGATCACTGGGAAGGATTCGGGGATTTTTTTGATGTTACCAATGAAGTTATTACTGTTACTTCTACTGAAGATGTGGTGCACAGTTTGTGTATTCCGGAAGCAAAAAGGGAAAGAATTGCAAAGGCTGCAAAGGATAGAGTGCTTAGAGATCATACATCTGATAAAAGAGCTGATGACTTTTTGTCGATTTTATCAAGTATATAAGGAGTTTAAACAATGTGGGGTATTATTCCTGCAGCTGGTGCTGCGAGTAGGATACAACCATTAGCATTTTCCAAGGAACTCCTTCCTGTAGGCTCAGTTATATTTGACGACAAGGAATATCCAAAAGTTATCAGCGAATATCTGATTGATAGATTATCCATAGCAGGAGTTGAAAAAATCTGTATGGTTATATCACCTGAAAAATCAGATATACTACGTTACTATGGCAAAGGGCACTCATCGATCCATTTTAATTATGTTATTCAAAAGGAACGCAGGGGACTCTGTGATGCAGTTTTTACTGCGGCTCCTCTGATTTCCTGTGATGAAGATGTTATTATTGGACTTCCTGATACTTTGTGGTTTCCGGTTGACGCTCTATGTTATCTACCGTCCAGTGAATTAACATTTTTGTTGTTTCCTTCTGATAATCCGCAAAATTTTGATGCTGTTGAACTTGGTAAAGATGGGTACATTTCAAAGATAAAGGTGAAAGAAGCAGAAATAACGAGTCACTGGATCTGGGGCGCTTTCAAAATGCCAGGTTTTATTTTTCATCAACTGTATCACTTATGGATTAAACGTAATCGAATTGATGAGTATTTTGGTACTCTGGTAAATGCGTATATTCAAAATGGAGCTCATGTATCGGGTATTTACGCGGGAAAAAAATACGTGGATGTCGGTACATTGAAGGGATACAGGGATGCAATCCATTTACTTATTAATAACAATGTGCTATTGATCTGAATTATTCAGGTAGCTATTACATCGGCAATTTAAATTTACTCATTAAACACTTAAGGGTGGCCTGTTCTTAAGGACTGGATTCAAAATGATAATCTTTAGTGAGATCATAGTGAGTATTATTTAATTGCAGGAATAATAAATGCAGTACTGCTTGCTGTCTTAAGGTTTACCATAAGCGTACAATATCGAGGTAATTATTTTACTGTTAAATAAATGTGAGAGAATTCTTTTGATTGTTGCACATCCGGATGATGAGACTGCAGGGTTTGGTGGTCATATTCCGGAATTTGAAAAATTATTCATTGTGCACTTAACGGCCGGTTCTCCTGATGATATGCGATTTGCATACAGGGCCGGTTGTAAAAACCAGAAAGAGTATGCATCACTGCGATTAAAAGAACTCAGCGAGGCCTTGTCAATATGCGGTTTTAATCGGGAAGATCACTTTGTGCTTAATGGTGTTGATCAAAAGGTTATCGAATCATTATACAGTCTTACAGTACAGGTGATACATTTGGTTAGGAGAATAAGACCAACGGTCGTTCTGACTCATTCTTATGAGGGAGGCCACCCGGATCATGATTGTGCATCGTTTATTGTAAGTAAGGCATTGAAGGTACTTTCAGTATACCTGGGGTATACAAATATCAGGCATTTTGAATTTTCAGGTTACCATGAACACAACAGTTTAATAGAAACTGGTACTTTTAAAATTGGTAGCGGGATTATGATTACTGTTTCTTTACCTGAATACAATAAAAATTTAAAAAAGATGATGATCGATTGTTTCGTATCACAGAAAGAAATGCTGTCGATCTTCAATATAGAAAAAGAAGTTTTTAGAATTGCTCCGGTTTATGATTACAGTCGACCTCCTCATAATGGTAAATTACTGTATGAAATAATGGACTGGGGTATGAGCAGTAGTGAATGGAGAGCTGTTGTTGAAAAGGTTTCACAGGAAATCGATAAAAATTTTTACATATCATGACGACACTATCAATACTGACAGTTGCCTATCCATTTGCTCCGGTGCGAACTGATTGTGCTGGAGGTGCCGAGCAGATAGTTTTGACCATGGATTCACTGCTTACGAAATTGAAATATCATTCCTTTGTACTGGCTTCGAGGAAATCAAGAATTTCGGGCAGTTTAATTGCTATTCCTGAAAGTAACAAACTCATTACAGAGGAAGAAAAAATAAAGATTTACAAGAAGGTCGTTCCATTATTAAAAAAGATCATTTCTCATAAAAAAATTGATATACTCCACTTTCATGGAGTTGATTTTTATCACTATTTGCCGGATGTTGATATCCCAATTTTAGTAACGCTTCATCTTCCAATTGAATTGTATCCTGTTGAAAAAATGATGGAAACTAAAAATGTCTATTTTAACTTTGTTTCTGAACAGCAAAGAATACAGGCTCCTCCAGTATTTCAGAACCATCCAGTGATCTGCAATGGGATCGATTTAAATGGTATACGGATACCTGTAAGAACAAAAGGTGATTATATTTTGTGTATAGGGAGGATTTGTCCAGAAAAGGGATTCGACATCGGGCTGAGAATTGCTAAAAAATCAGGAATTCCATTGAAAATCGCTGGTAATGTATTTCCGTATGAAAGCCACATAAAATATTTCAATCAGAAGATTGCACCTGAACTCGATAACTCAAATTACCAGTTCACGGGAGTTGTTGATAAAAAGAAGAAGATCAAATTAATGACAAATGCTCGTTGTGTACTGATTCCCAGTCTGATTGATGAAACAAGCTCACTTGTGGCAATGGAAGCGCTTTTTTGCGGTACTCCTGTTGTAGCTTCAAACAGAGGTGCCCTGCCTTCAATTATTGAACATGGAATAACCGGGTATATTTGTAGTACAGAAGAGGAGATGGAACAAGCAATTTTAAATGTTCATAAAATAGACAGAACAAAATGTATGGAGGTTGCCCGATCGCGATTTTCCGCAGATGCAATGGTAAAGAACTATGTAGAACTCTATAAAAAGATTACAAAGTAAATAACTCGAGCTGAGATTCTTTCAGGACTATATTTTGGTAAAAATCGAACTGATATCAACAATCGAAAAGATTGAAGAGATTTCAGCTGAATGGATAAAGTTGTATAACCTGTCTTCAACAGCAACGCCTTTTCAGGGATTGTTCTGGGTAATACCCTGGTGGAAAAATTTCGGGAAGAGTGAATTGGTTATTGTCACAATCAGAAATGATCAACAACTTATCTGCATTGCACCTTTTTTTATTTATACTGCAAATCAAAAAAAAAGGTTGTGTTTAGTCGGCTCAGGTATATCAGATTATCTTGATCTCCTGTATATTGATATTAACCATCAACTGTTATCAGAAACTGTTGGTTCTTTCTTAGTTTCAATTTCTGACATGTGGGATGAATGTTATTTACAGGATGTACCTGATACATCTCCATTATTGAATTTATCAAAGTATCTGTTATCATATCGTGTTACATTATCTAAAATGAGTGATTGCAGTTTTATCGATGCTGCCAATGTAGAAAATGTAAGCACTGTACTACCAAAAAATTTAAGAAAAAACGTTTATAGATCCCTAAAATCAATTAATGCGTATCATACATTATCTCTTGTACAAAGTAATTCATCTGAAATACTGATACAATTGCATAATAAAAGATGGAAAAAAAAGGGTTTTAAAGGTGTTTTGGATGATGAAATTATTCAAAAAATGCATTTCGATGTTTTGAATAGTGAATATCAGAGTAATGATGTATCAATTTATTCATTAAAAATGGACGAATTGACGATCGCCTGTAATTATGTTCTGAAAAAAAAGAAATGTGTCTATTTTTACCTGAGTGGCTTAGATCCTTTATACAGCCAGTACAGTCCTGGAACAATAGCTTTATTCATGACAATAGAAGAGTTGTTTAAAAAAGGTTTCTCCCGCTTTGATTTTTTAAGAGGAAATGAAATATATAAACACCACTGGGGTGTAACATTTAAACAAAATTACAGTATTCAAATTAATAAAAAATGATAGTATTCAAAGATAAGAAAGAAGAATTCCGAACTGACGACTGGATCAGGAGGATTGAACATTGTTTAAATACAATTTTTAACAGACAAATCGAACATGACCTCGCAGTGAAACTGCTTATTGATTGCGGAGAACTTGAGTGTGCTCTGACAGATATCGTTTGCAATGAAGAAGATTCTGTTACCAGCACTATTCGATTGTTACGTGAAATGACTATATTGGCAGGGAAAATATTCGTTCAGTCCTGGGAAAACAATCGTATTGATCGATGCTATTTTTATCAGTTATATTCTATGCATTCAGCATTGAAGAAGATGTGTTTACCTGAAATTGTACCTTTTGGTGTTTCGGAAGGGTTTGCATTTTATGGCTTATTCCCGGAAACATATCTGGAAACAACAAAAAAATTTGCTCAACAATTTTGTAAACGTCCACTTACCATTATTGGATTAAGAACAATAGGAACAACATTATCTGCAATTGTGTCTGCTGCACTGACAATACTTGGATACGATAATACCAGTTTCACCGTCAGGCCACGGGGAGAACCATTCGACAGGAAAATCAGGGTTTCAAAAGAATTGGAATCGTTTGTAAGTAACAGAGTCAATGGGGGCTTTATCATTACCGATGAAGGTCCAGGATTGAGTGGTTCCTCTTTTGGAGGAACAGCTCAATTTTTATCAGAACTAGGAGTACAGGATAAAAATATTTTCTTTTTTCCAGGTTGGGAGCCCGATTCATCTATGATGAATTCGCCGGGGGCTCGTGATCACTGGGAACGACATCCGAAAATGTCAACTTCATTTGAATCTGTCTGGATAGATTCGGGAAAATTGCACCGGTGGCTCAATACCGATTTATTAATTGATTTATCAGCAGGAATGTGGAGGGAGAGGCTGTTAATGAACAGTTCGGAAATACCTCCTGTTCACCCTCATCATGAGAGGAGAAAATATCTGGTGGTAAAGAATGTACTTAGAAATGATCCTTCGACTTTGATAAAATTTTCAGGATTAGGCAGATATGGGGAAATGACCTTTCGACGAGCTGAAATTTTGCAGGTAAGTGGCATGTCATTACCTGTAAAAAATTACGAAAACGGTTTTATTGAATATGAATTTGTAGAGGGCAAACACCGATGGATAAAAGAAATAACAACATCGTTTCTATACTCAGCCGCAAAGTATGCAGCATTCCTGAAAAACACTTTTCCTGGCGGTGATGTTGTATCTCCAGATACCATGAGAGAAATGGTTATGGTTAACATAAAAGAAAGTATTGGTGATGCTTTTCTGGATAAACTAAGCGTATATCACCAGTATACTGATGATCTATATCTAAAATACATCACTGCAATTGATGGAAGAATGCAATTGCATAAATGGTTACAATTTGATAACCATATCATAAAAATCGATAATACTGATCATTATCATGATCAGTTCTTTCCTGGATGTCAGGATATAGCATGGGACATTGCCGGGGGTATTATCGAATGGGACCTTAATTATGATCAAGAGAAATATTTTACAAATGCATATATAAAAGAAAGTGGAGACATATCGGTCAGAAAAAGAGTATGCCCGAATAAAATTGCTTATTGCGCATTCAGAGTCGGGATATCAAAACTTTTTGCTGAGTCCTTAAAAGGTACTTATGATGGAATTCTTTTTGATAAAAAGTATGATTATTATAAAAATTATCTGTTAAAAATTTTAAGTGAGATGACTACGAATGGATGAAGTTGAGTTAAAAAAAAAATCTCAGAAATGGGGCCGTGGTTCCATAATATTCATTTAGAAAATGGTATTCAAACCTTTCCTGACCATCCGCTGGGAGATTTCCCATTGTTTAAATGGCGAGACATCGCCTCCGGAATACCTTCAGATCTTTCAAATTGGAGTGTTCTTGATATTGGCTGCAACGCGGGTTTTTATTCATTTGAACTTGCAAAGCGGGGAGCACAGGTTACTGCTGTAGACTGTGATGAACATTATCTTGCACAGGCAAAATTTATAGCTCAGGTTTCAGGTCTCTCATCTTCTATAGTATTCAAAAAAATGCAGATTTATGATCTGGCAAGTTGTAAGGAATCATATGACATGATCTGGTTTATGGGGGTGTTATACCATTTGAGATATCCGTTACTGGCTCTTGACATAATCAGCCGGCATATTAAAAAAATGCTGATATTCCAGACTATGACTATGCCTGATTGTGATTATTATGAAAACAGGACAAATATCAGTCTTGAAGAGAGGGATTTATTAAGTAAAAAAGGGTGGCCAAAAATGGCATTCATTGAACATTCCATTGAAGATGATCCTACTAATTGGTGGGTACCCAACAGTACAGCAGTAAAAGCTCTATTAAGGGAGTGTGGCTTTTCACTGCTGTCGAATCCGGCTCATGAAATATATATATGCAAGAAGACCAACTGGATCGATACAAAAGACGCAAGGGAGGAAGAGTATCTTGCTGCTACTGGATTGTCAAAGTGCCGGGATTTATGAATTCACTATCTGACCGCCATTAGGGTGAAGAGTCTGACCACTAATGTAGGACGAGTCCTGATTACAAGCAAGAAAAAGATAACAGGGTGCGACCTCATATGGTTGACCAGCACGTTTCATAGGTGTATTACTACCAAATTGGGATACTTTTTCTTCTGGAAACGAAGAGGGGATGAGTGGTGTCCAGATCGGGCCCGGGGCAACGCAATTAACCCGGATATTCTTATCCGAAAGAGAAAGTGAAAGAGATCGTGTGAAGGCTGCAATAGCCCCTTTTGTTGTTGAATAGTCAAGCAATGCCGGATTTCCTTCATACGCTGTAATCGATGTTGTATTAATTATTGATGAACCGGACTCGAGGTAGGGTAGAGCGGCACTTACGGCAAAAAACATAGAGTAAAGATTCGTTCTGAAAATTCTGTCAAGATCCTGATAATGGATATCAGAAATCTTTTCACGAACATGCTGTTCTCCCGCATTATTTACAAGAATATCCAGACGACCCAGGTGCTGAACAACTAATGTAACTGATTCTCTGCAAAAGTTTTCATCTCCGATATCACCGGAAATCAATATGCATTTTCTTCCGTATTGTTCGACTTTGTATTTTACCTCTCTGGCATCTTCATGTTCAGAATAATAAAGAATTCCGATATCAGCTCCTTCGCGTGCAAACAGGAGTGATACCGCTCTGCCAATTCCGCTGTCGCCTCCTGTGATTAGTGCTGTTTTTCCTTTTAGTTTTCCACTGGGAATCCAGGAACTGTCTTCATCAATTGGTAATGGATTCATTTCAGATCTTTGTCCCGGTTGATGATACTGGTGCTGAGGAGGGAAATTGTTGCCACTCATTTAATATCCTTTGTTAATGGTAAAAATCAGGTAAAATGTGAGTGCAAAAATATAACCAGATAAAAAAGAGTTTAATGTACAGGTGGGGTGCAAATCCGGAAGCTTGAAGACGGAACTGAATTTGAAAATTTTAAGAAAAGGTTTACTGAAGAAAAGTATTTTTGAGATTGGTAAAAGAAATGAGTTAAAAACCGTAGTACACTATTGAGGAAGGACTATGCTTCTTTCATCTTTCAGTGTTGAATACAAAATACCTGCAATAAAAAATGGTTATACTGCCCATTTTTTATTGCATTTCAAACACACCGATACCTTGCATCCGATATAACGTATCTTCTCGAGAAGATTTAACTTCTCAACATTTTTGTAACTTCGTGATCCACACCACGGGCATTTATTACTATTTAAAGGTGCTTTTTTTGCGGGTTTTTTGCTTACAGCCATTTGCTTAACTTCCTCCAGGAGCAAAAATAGTATTTATAGTAGTACGTTAGATTTTACTATCGGTTTTACGATAAAAACAGCCTTGAATATATGTTTCGCGTATTCTAATATGAGTGATGAAACAAATTATTCAGCTAAACTTTTCGGGTTTCTCCATCTTCTATTGTAGTTTTCAGGTTAAAATTAGAGTATATTTTTATTAATGACCTCTGATGGTTCCAGAGTCCAAATATAAGAAACGGAAAATATGAAAAAAATTCAGTATTCAAATATTCTCGTCAAAAATCTGCTTTCAGCTCTCATCTCCGGCCTGCTTGTCGCTGTAGCAGCCGACAATCCTCCGTGGCATGTCGCTGATGTTGTTGAGGGTGTCTGGAGAACAGAGAATTATGAAACGAAGCAGCCGGAGCTTATCGTAAAAGTGTGGTCTATGCACGATACTCTATACGGGATGGTTACCGGTTTTATCAGTAATGAAATCCTCAATGATCCAGTATGCAGGAACTGTCCTGACTCACTCAATAATGCACCACTGGAGGGCATGAAAATTCTCTGGGGGTTGACAAAAGGTGAGAATGGGTGGGAAAAAGGAAAAATGATTGATATTTCAGATGGTAAAATTTATAAATGCGAATTGCAGCTGAATGAAAAGGGTGAACTTGAAGTATTTTCTTACAGTAACAGAATCTTCAAAGTGGGTAGGACGTTTGTCTGGCAACGGTTAAGATAAATCTGAGTAGTATTATGGTACAGAGCATGGCCGAGGTCGACCATTGAACACGGTTTGGTTCAGGTTGCAAATCCTATAATCTCTTCCGGAGATTCTGCAACAAAATCAGGACCAGCAAGTTTGAGAGCGTCACGGGTGTTGTATCCCCAGGTAACTGCAATAACTTTCAACCCCGCTTTATGCCCAGCTTCAACATCACGGATCTCATCACCGACAAAAAGCGTTTCATCTTTGTTGAGTTTATGCTCTTTGAGTAGCTTATGGATCAATTTGTCTTTACCAAAGAGATGCTTCCCCGAGTAGATGAAATCAAACAGATCCAACATCTTATGTTCCTCAAGGAATGCAAGGACGTTCTTTCTGGAATTTGAGGTACATACTCCCAGCGTAAGACTTGATTTGCGCAGTGTATTCAAAATTTCTGTTATATTGGTAATCGGTTTTATATCACTGATCTTTTTACCGATCTCTTTGTGTGCTCTTAACACCATCATCGGTAATCGAAAGATACTTATTTTATTAGCTCGCAGCAGACTTCGAGGGTCCGTTGCCCTGAAAATCTCCTCTTCGTTCCTCTGGATTGGTCGGATATTGTAAGCAGGTGCGATGATAGAGTTGTAAATCTCAATTACAACCTGTAAACTGTCTGCGATCGTTCCATCAAAATCGAATACAAGCGATTTAATCATTAGAACCAGGCCCTTTGGTGCATTGATAAAAGTTCAGATGTCGATACATTTCTTAATTACTTTCAGGTCAAATCTTTATTGTAAGCGTAAATTTTACTTAAAAAGACGTTCATGCTGATCCCGCGTGCCCAGGATAAAGTATCGCTGGTCTTTTTACTGTGTATTAAACAGGTACTAAATAAAGTATACGCAAGACAATAGAATTATTCAATGACTAAGACTGGATACATCGTTTAAATTTGTGATGAAAATTGTTACTCCGAATCACATACCCGTGTGGCCGAAACCACCACTACCGCGGCTAGTTGATTCCATTTCATCAGCTTCGATAAAGATAGTATTATGAGCGACTTGTGCGATTACAAGTTGAGCGATACGGTCACCCCGACAGATCTTGAAATCTGCGGATCCTGAGTTAATAAGAATAATTTTGACTTCACCGCGATAATCAGCATCAATAGTACCCGGTGCATTAAGCACGGTGATACCATGTTTGATCGCCAGACCGCTTCGGGGACGGATCTGTATTTCGTAACCGATGGGTATTTCAAAGCAAAATCCTGTGGGGACAAGAACGCGTTCTCCGGGCATGATAATAATGTCTTCAGAGACTGCAGCACATATATCACACCCGGAAGAGCCTGGAGTCATGCGGACAGGAATTGAAAGTCCGGTCGCATGCTCTAATCGAACAATTCTGATAGCATCAGCCATTTGCATATTTACTCAGGATTGGTTGGTGTTTCGGGTTCACCTGGTTCAGATGCTTCAGGTGGTTCTGGTACCGGATCAGCAGCTTGCGCTGGTGATGTCAACAGAGCTTTACGGCTGAGTTTAACTTTGCCGAAACGGTCAAAACCGATGAGTTTTACCCGAACCTTATCGCCGACATTGAGTATGTCCTCAACTCTGGCAACGCGTTTGAAATCGAGTTCAGAGATGTGAACGAGTCCTTCCTTGCCGGGAAGAAATTCAACGAAAGCACCAAACTCAACGACTGTTTTTACGATCGCATCGTATATCGCATTGAGTTCAGGTTCTGCAACAATTCCTTTGATTCTGCGAAGTGCTGCATCACGTTGTTCACGGTTCACTGCTGCAATCTGAACTGTACCGTCATCTTCGATGAAGATGGTTGTTCCTGTTGTTTCCTGGATATCACGGATCACCTTGCCGCTAGGACCGATGATCTCACGAATTTTCTCTTTATCGATCATAATGGTACTGATACGTGGAGCATGGTTTGAGAGTTCCTTACGGGATGACGGCAACGCAGCATCCATGATATCGATGATTTTCAGTCGGGCGACTTTTGCTTTTGCAAGTGCCTCTTTCATAATTTCAGGAGTGATTCCGGCGATTTTAATATCCATCTGAATTGCAGTAACACCATCACGTGTTCCGGTAACTTTGAAATCCATATCACCAACATGGTCTTCAGTACCGAGAATATCGGTAAGAACAGCAATTTTATCATCTTCTTTAATAAGCCCCATTGCAACTCCGGCAACATGACCTTTAATTGGAACACCGGCAGTCATCAGAGATAGTGATGAGCAGCATACGGTCGCCATCGATGAAGAACCGTTTGATTCAAGAATTTCAGAGACGATACGGATGGTGTAAGGGAAACTCTTTTCATCGGGGAGTACCGGAGAAAGGGAGCGTTCAGCAAGATGTCCGTGACCGACCTCTCGTCTGCCAACCGTACCGAATCGTTTAACTTCGCCAACAGAGTAGGGGGGGAAGTTGTAGTGCAGCATGTATGATTTGTCGTAAGCCCCCTGAATATTGTCAATATGCTGTTCATCGAGTTTTGTACCGAGGGTAGTTGCAGAAAGTGACTGTGTTTCACCCCTTGTAAAGAGGGCTGATCCATGGGCACGAGGAAGAATATCGAGTTCGCAGGTTATTTGTCTGATCTCATCAAGACCACGTCCACCGATTCTAACTCCTTCATCAAGAATTGTGCGGCGGATATCCATGCGTTCATAATGATGACATGCTGCAGAAATCTCACCCTCACGTTCCGGGTATTTTTCTGCTAGCGCAGCCTTGCATTCGCCGAAGAGTTTATCGATACCACTATAGCGCTGTTTTTTGTCTCCACAGAAACTGATCTCATGAAGTTTGTCCTTAAGATATGCTTCGACATCTGCAACGAGAGTATGGTCGGGCTGCTTTTCGATATATTCAACCGGTTGTTTTCCGATTTTAACGAGTATTTCTTTCTGCAGTTCAATAAGTTTTCTGATTTCAGAATGTGCCAGCGTAAGAGCTTCAAGAAGTTGTTCCTCACTAAGCTCACATGCGCCACCTTCAACCATCATAATTGAAGATTCTGTTCCTGCGACAACCATATCAAGTTCACCATTTTCTGTTTCTGCAAGTGATGGAAAAACCTTGAACTGGCCATCGATCATACCGATTTTGACACCGGCAATCGGTTCTTTGAATGGCATATCTGAGAGACTGAGGGCACAGGAAGCTGCGGTAACTGCAAGAATATCTGCGCTGTACATATCATCTGCAGAGATGACGGTACAGACGATTTGAACTTCTGTATTGTAACCATCGGGGAACAGTGGCCGGATTGGACGGTCTACAATTCGAGCGGCCAGAACCTCTTTTTCACTCGGCTTTCCTTCACGTTTTATAAATCCACCGGGGATTTTACCTGCGGCGTATGCTTTTTCGACATATTCTACGGAAAGTGGAAAAAAATCAGAGTCAGGGTTTTCTCTTCCATGACAGGCCGTTACCAGCACCATCGTATCACCCATACGGGCAACTACGGATCCCGAGGCCTGTTTTGCGAGTTTTCCTGTTTCAAGTGAAAATTTTACACCTGCTATCTCTGTTTCAGTCTGGATATGAGCCATTAAAGGAACTCCTGGTGTTAAAAGTACTATTTTTAATATTCTGTATTTATTCTTTTGTGTTAATCTATTGTAAACGAAGTCCGAGAAGAAAAAACTGTTTTACATATTACAAAAACGTAATCCTGCAGTTATGATTAATTTCTGCAGATTGCTACGGGTGTGCAAAACAGTACCAGTAAAAAACGGAGGGTAACACCCCCCCGTTATTTTCTTAAACCGAGTTTCTTGATTAATGCTCTATAACGTTCAATATCATTTTTTGCAAGATAATCAAGAAGCGAGCGACGTTGACCTACAAGTTTCAGCAGACCGTAACGGGTATGGTGGTCTTTAGTATTTACTTTAACATGACTTGTGAGCTGAATGATTCTTTCGGTGAGCAGTGCGACCTGGACATCGGTATTTCCTGAATCTGTATCTGATTTACCGAATTCCTTGACTAATTCCTGCTTCCGTTCTTTGGTTAGAGCCATTACCATTTCTCCTGTGAAAAAAAGTTCTAATTGTTTCGATATCATCTTTCATTTGACTAACCAGATCATCAACACTTTTGAATGTCTGATCGTTCCGAATAAATCTGTGCAGCCAGATACTGGATGATTCACCAATGTCTGGTTGCCTGCCATCAAACTCAAGTGCATGAAACTCCAGGTGCGCGTCCCTGTTTTCGAATGTAGGACAGTCGCCATAATAGAGTGCACCAGACAATTTGATGTTTCTGAACTCCAGCTCAGCGGCATAAACCCCAGGCGGTGGAATGACCTTCTGTTCTGTTGGCCTATGGAAATTAAGGGTTGGGACGCCGATCTGAGTTCCTATCTTTAACCCTGTTGCCCGCTCAGCTTTGATCAGGTAGGGATGTCCTAACATCTCTACCGCTTCACTGATCGATGCCTCAGAAATAAACTTCCGTATCTGTGTCGACGAAATAACCATATCGTTCTTTGACATCAGATTTTCAGTAAATATGTTAATATGGTATTTGCTCATCGCATCATGCAAAAATTTCTTTCCGCCGGAACGATCTTTTCCAATGGAATGCCCTTCACCCATGAACCAGTCGGTCATATGGAGTTTTTCAATGAGATACTTTTTCAGAAAAACATCCGGCGGTAAACGGGAAAATTCTGGCGTAAAAGGAATCTTCAGAAGATAATCAATCCCGGACTGTTCGATAAGCAACGATTTTTCTTCAAACGTTGTTAGTAAAAACTGCGGTAACTCAGGATATAGAGCCAGTCGCGTATGTGGTTCAAAAGTTACAATCGCAGTTCTGCTCCCTTTTTTTTGAGCATAGCGAATGATCTCTTCAATCAGCAGCTGGTGGCCACGATGTATTCCATCAAAGTTTCCAACAGAAACAACAGTAGTTTCGCTGGCGGCAATTTCATCGGTGATTGATAAAATTTTCATACTATCTTAGTTGTAAGTACCGTTTCGGGATGATACCATTGCACTTCAATCTTTCTAAGTACAGCGACTATTTCACCCCTGAATGTTGCATAAACCAGTGATGATTCAGGAGATACAGAATCAATATACATATTTCTACCCTGGAATATTTTTTCAATTTCGGAACGATCAAATTCAATTTGAACATCATTCCTGAAGATTTCCTTCGCGGAAATCAATCGTTCAAGGGGATCTGGTGTTTCATCAAGTCTTATACTGTCATCGGTACTATATCGACCGATCTGTACTCTTTTGATGTACGTTGCTGTTCCATAGGTACCACATGCACGGGATATATCTCTCACCAGTGATCGTACATAGGTACCGGTAGAGCATTCGACGGTCAGTTCTGCAGTTCCATTAACGGTATTACAGGAAACCAGTTCGAGACGGTGAACCGTTATCTCCCGCTCTTTAAGTACTGGTGTAACACCCCTTCTTGCAAGGTCACAAGCTCTTGTACCAGCAATTTTTACAGCAGAAAAAAGTGGCGGGACCTGCTTGATTCTTCCACTAAAATGTCCCAGAGTCTTTGAAAGGTCTATCTCTGACGGAAAATGTCCTCCCTGGGAAATGACAAGTCCTTCAAGATCACAGGAATCTGTTTCACTCCCAAATTGTATACCAAAGTGGTAAATTTTGGGTTCAATTGTTACATATTGAAGCAGACGGGTTGACGAACCAATCGCAATAAGCAAAAGCCCCTCAGCCGCCGGGTCCAATGTGCCACAATGACCAACCTTTTTGATGTTTAACGCTCGCCGCACCTGTGAAATAATCTTGAACGATGTTGGACCGGGAGGTTTATACACACAAAGAAAACCGTTCAAAACAGATTATTCCAGTTCCTGTGTGATTATTGCCAATATCTGGGTGAGTGCCTGATCACGGGGCTCTTTGATTGTACATCCTGCAGCACTGTAATGGCCACCCCCACCAGGTACCTTCTGAGCAATTTTCCCCACATCGATTCTTCCCTTTGAACGGAGACTGAAGTGAGTTTCTTCGTCGCTGTATTTTAACATCATACCGACTTCAACACTATCAGCTGTAATCGTATGATCGACCATACCTTCACTGTCGCTATAGACAGCTCCGACTTCGTCAAGTACTTTCAGTGGCAGTTCCATGATACAGATTTTTCCATCAGCAAAAAATTTCAGCGAAGACCAGATTCTGGACTGAAGTAAAAGCGTACGCTGTGGAAATGTAGAATAGATTTGCTCATAAATTTTGGAACAATCAGCACCTTTATCGGCAAGATCAGCACAGACTCTTAAAACCCGGCTGTTGGTATTTGAGAAACGAAATCCTCCGGTATCGCTGAGAATTGCAGCATATAGTGCTTCTGCTACAAACGGAGGAAAAGAGACACCTGTTTTTGTGAAAAACTGGTAGATAATCTCACCAGTGGCCGCTGCAGAAGTCTCTACAACATTATGATGACCAAAATGGGAATTGTCCCGATGATGATCAATGTCAATGACGGTTGAGGCAAGTTTTTCTGGATTTTCCCAGCCCATTCTTGCGGGATTAGAACAATCAAGAACAACAAGTACATCAGCACTATCTGGTTTTATCGTGGTGAACTGGTCAGAATTAGCCAGAAAACGGAACTTTAAGGGAACCGGATCCTTATCAAAGATGATGACATCTTTCCCTAGTGACTTAAGCAGCCAGTAAAACGACAACTGGGAACCGATCGAATCACCATCAGCACTCATATGAGAGGAGATGACGAATCGCTGGTTGGATTTGATTACATTTTCTATGTCATTCCAGATCATTTTGAATATCTTTTAATAGCTCATCAATATGACGGCCATGTTCAATAGAATTGTCAATTTTAAAACGGAGACGTGGAAAATGTTTAACAACAATCCGTGATGCTGCAACATGTTGAATAAATGATACAGCTTTATTCAATGCTTCAACAGCATTTGATTTTACATCTTCTTCTCCATATATACTAACAAAAACTGTCGCGTTTCTGATGTCCTGAGCCAGTTTAACCCGAGTTACTGTGACAACAGGAGGGATCCTGGGATCTCTCATCTCCTGGGAAATGATAGTTCCTATCTCCCGTTGAAGCATTTCGGCAAGGCGCTCGACATGAAAATTCTGTGTCGGCATCTGATTTCTCCTTTATACCGGTGCTGTCAGCTTTCGTGCAACTTCGACTTCTTCATAAGCTTCAAAACGGTCATTTTCGAGAATGTCATTGAAATTACGAAGAGTTATACCACACTCATATCCGGTTGACACCTCACGCACATCCTCCTGGATTCGCTTGAGAGTATCGATATGTGATTCTGCAATGATAACATCATCTCGGATAACACGGACTTTGGAACCTCTGACAAGGGTTCCGGATTCGATGTATGATCCTGCAACAGTTCCGATTTTTGAGATCTTGAACACACGGCGAACAGTGACTGTGGCCGTAATTTTTTCGCGTATTTCCGGTTTAAGCATTCCTTCCATAGCATTTCGTACTGAGTCGAGGGCTTCGTAGATAATCTTATAAGTACGGATCTCTACACCTTCATTTTTTGCCATTTCCCTGATTTTCGTATTAGGACTCAGGTGAAATCCGATAATAAGTGCATCCGATGCTTTTGCGAGCATAATGTCAGTTTCTTTTACCGCACCGACACTTTTATGAATAACTCTGACTTTAATCTCTTCGGTACTGAGTTTTTCCATTGATGCGGCAAGAGCTTCCACAGAACCATCAACGTCACCTTTTATGATCAGGTTAAGAGTCTGTACCTGGCCTGCCTTAATTGCTTCGTACAGATGGTCCAGGGATATTGTACTGATTTTGCGTTGCTCACGCTCTTTTTGTGCCAGACGACGGCGTGCGGCTATTTCACGCGCTTCTTTTTCATCATCCACAACTCTGAATGAGTCTCCTGCCTGAGGTGTCCCTGAAAGACCCAGAACAAGTACTGGTTGTGAAGGACGGGCCTGTTCAACCATTTTGCCAAGCTCGTTGTAGAGCTCTCTGACACGTCCGAAATGCATTCCGGTAACGAATGCATCACCCTTTCTGAGTGTACCTCTCTCTACAAGAATTGTAGCGATAGGCCCTTTACCTTTATCGAGTTCTGACTCAATAACAACCCCGGTTGCTTTTCCATCCGGATTTGCTTTAAGATCCAGAATTTCTGTTTCGAGTGCGAGGACTTCAAGCAGTTTGTCTATTCCGGTACCTTTTTTAGCAGAAATTTCAACACAGGATATCTGGCCACCATATTCTTCAACAAGTACGTTGTAATTTGCCAGTTCACCTTTTACCTTATCCAGGTTGGCTGTAGGCAGATCTATTTTATTCAGAGCTATTACCAGCGGGACATTCGCTGCACGTGCATGATCAATCGCTTCCCTGGTTTGTGGCATTACCCCTGAATCCGCAGCCACAACAAGGACAATAACGTCGGTAATCTGAGACCCGCGTGCACGCATTGCGGTAAAAGCTTCATGTCCCGGTGTGTCGAGAAATGTAACCGGCCCATGTTTTGTTTTTACTTCATAGGCTGCTATATGTTGTGTAATACCTCCAGCTTCACCGGACATAACACTGGCTTTTCGAATATAATCCAGCAGTGATGTCTTACCATGATCGACATGTCCCATCACAGTGACAACAGGAGCACGAGGAGACATTTTTGTTACATCAACCTCCTCCTGTGGCTCTTCCACATCTGATGCATACTCATTCATCAGTTCCGCTGCGAATCCAAATTCGTCTACCAGAAGTTCTATAGTATCGAAATCGAGACGCTGGTTGATTGTCACAAAAAGCCCCAGTTCGAGACATTTTCTGATCAGCTCCGGAACCGGTACGTTCATCATATTTGAAAGTTCGCTGACAGTAACAAATTCGGACACATTGAGAATTTTTCTTTCCTGATCTTCAACGTCTTCTTTTGCAACAGCCTCTTTTTTATACTTCTTTTTAGAAAAACCTGATCCAATTTTTGCCAGTGTTTTCTTGATATTGGCCTTAAGTTCAACTTCAGCTACTTCAGGACGTTCATTACGCTTTTTGGATTTCTTTTTTCCTTTTTCTTTCTCTTTGCGTTCTGCCAGCGCTGCTTTTTCTGGATCGGTAAGAACCGGAGCTGGTGCTGCAGGATTTTGGAATGCCTGCTGATTAGGAGTAAAACTGCGCTCTCTTGGCGGACGCGACGCAGAGTCTCTGCTTTGAAAATGCCGATGCGGTTGCTGTCCTACCTGATGCTGCTGGGCCCCTTGATGGGGTGTTGCATGATGGTAAGGTGTTCTTTGAGCAGGAGAACCTTGTGTTGGAGCAGTTGCCTGTGGTGGTGTCCCTGAATGTCTTGGAGGTTCCAGCGAGTGAGGTTGTTGCACCACACCATGTACCGATCCACTGACACCCGCTTCAGGCGCTGTTGCAGCTTCGGCAACCACTGGTTCATCTTTTCCAATGAGATCTTCACGTGCCTTGGTGAGCATTTGCTTTTTGCGCTCATACTCTTTTTTTATCTCGGCACGTTCCTGCTCGAATTTCTTTTTAATTTCATTGCGCAGGCTGTCATCAACAGTACTCATGTGACTTTTGACAACAATCCCCATTCCCCGAAGCATTTGAACGAGAGCCTCGCTGGATACTTTGAACTCTTGCGCTAATTTGTACACTTTTTCTTTAGCCATCTTTATCCTCTCGCATGACTGCCGGAAATGTCGGAATAGTCAAATGATACTGATTTCAAAAATTTGTTAGTATATTTTAGAATGTATGTTGCTTGCAACACTGATTCGCTTTAAACGTTCTGCTCATTGTCGGCATCTTCGTCGATAGCCTTTTTTACATCTTCATCCGATTCAGACAATGTTTCTATAGCTTCCTCGACGATATCTCCCATGATCGGATTTTCTTCATTATTATTACCGCGATGCACATTCTCCAGTGCTTCTGCCGGATCAACATCATTTGAAATGTCATCATCCACATTGATTTCTTCATTGGCTGTATCCGGATTTTCTGAAGCGGTTTCCGATTCGGATTCCGGCTGGGATACCGTTTCACTCAATGCGGCATTACGCTGTTCATCTGTAAGATTGGAAAACTCTTCATCACCGAATACGTCGATCTCCTTATCGAGCATCTTTGATGCAAGCCGGATATTCTGACCCTCGCGTCCGATTGCCTGAGCGAGATCCTCTTCTCTGATGATTATAACGATTTTGTGTTGACCAACCGGGATAACCCGTTTTACTTCTGCTGGAGCAAAAACCCTTCGAACCAGTAATGATAGTTCCTCGGTCCAGTTGATAATATCGATCCTTTCGTTGGATAACTCCCTTACAATTGCCTGTACTCTGTTACCACGCATTCCGACACAGGCACCAACAGGATCGACTCTGTTATCGTTTGTTGTGACAGCAATTTTTGAACGGTGACCGGGATCTCTTACAACTTTCACAATACGGACAGTTTTATCAAATATTTCGGGTACTTCAAGCTCGAAAAGACGTGCCAGGAATTCGGGGCATGTACGGGAAATGATAACCTGTGGGCCTTTGGGGTTATTGCGTACATCGAGAATGCAGGCTTTTATGTTGTCACCCTGACGATAATGTTCTTTTCGAATCTGTTCTTTATAGGGAAGAAGAGCCTCAGTACGACCAAGGTTAACAAGCATGTTACCCTTCTCGATCTGTTGAACAGTTCCAGTCACCAGTTCTCCGATACGTTCACCGTAGTCAGCAAAAATCTTGTCACGTTCTGCATCACGGACACGCTGTATGATAACCTGCTTTGCAGTCTGGATTGCCATGCGGCCGAACAGGTCAATGTCCAGATCCTGAATAAGTTCATCTCCGATCTCAAGTTCCTCGTCCACACCCCTTGCATCACCGATGAGGATCTGCGTTTCAGGGTTCTCGACCACTTCAACAACCGTTTGACGAGTGAATACTTCAAGAGTTCCTTTTTCACGGTCAACTTTTACTTCCACGTTAATCGGTTTTCCCAGAAATTTACGGGCAGCTGTTGCAAGTGCATCTTTAAGCGTATCCAACACCATATCCATGCTGATACTTTTTTCCTTGGTGACCGCACTGATCGATGATGCGATATCAAGGGCTTTTAACGCTTCATTTCTGTTCTTTCGTTTCATCTAAATGTACCCTTCCCGTTACTTGAACCGGATCTCCTCTTTACCACTGTAAATATCTTTAAGTTCTATGTCAACCTGTTGTGACTCATCCAGTTTTATTGTCAAAATCTCTTCCGTACAGCCGACGACTTCTCCCTGAATCGTTTTTTTCCCGTTGATTCCATTTGTCAAATGGAGAATTACAGGCCTTCCTGTGATCCGGCGGTAGTCGCGGGGTGTTTTTAACGGTCTGTCGATACCCGGGGAGGATATCTCCAGGGTATAGGGACGATTAGGAGAAAATTTCTCTACATCGAGGAGTAATGAAAGCTCGCTACTGACACGTTCACAGTCACTTATCTTAACGCCCCCTCCAGGAGCATCGATAGTAATCCTGAGAATAGATCTTGAACCTGCATTAAAAAAACGCACATCAAAAAGTTCCAGCCCTAAATCCTTCAACTTCGTTTCGATTACAGGTGTTACCTGTTCAATCCCTGCCATATTCCTGACGACCTTTAAAACCCTATTTAATAAAAAACGGGCTTTTCGCCCGCAAACACTAAAGTTTGAATTTCATTGTAATATACTTGTTTGGTACCAGATAGTTCAATACATAAGTGCAGATACAGGAAAATAAAAAAGAACCTGTCTCAACGTATTAACTCAGTATCCTGACCCATATTTTTTTTACATATTCAATTGTTTCGGATTTTTCTCTGAAATGATCCTCAAGTTGCAAATCGTAAACTTCTGTGAGTATTTTTCCGAACACAGGCCCCGGTTTTAAACCCAGTGCAATGAGATCTTTACCGGTAAGCAAAGGTGCCGGTTTAATATGCTCTACCGGAAGATTTTTCAACTGTTCTTCTAAAAATGAGCAGTTGCTTATATCACCATGACTTGCAAGACAGTCAACCCGGTGAAGTTCAAGTTCATCTTTAAGGGTTGGCCGGACCAAAAATTTTTTAAGGGTTGAAAGACGCATTCTGGTCACGTTCATAAAGTTCATATGATTTTCAATGCAGGCTTTCACTCCATCGATAATCGCATTAGAAGCTCTCAGTCGTTTTAAAACGGTCACCGCCATTTCTGCCCCAACACGGTCGTGATTATTGAACCGCACTCTGTCATGTGAACGGGTGAGTGTCGGTGGTTTACCAATATCGTGCAGAAGCACGCTCCAGGCCAGAACTGGAGATGGATTGTTGCTGAGCAGATGAAGAGCTTTTATCGTATGAATAAATACATCTCCTTCAGGATGAAATTCCGGAGGCTGTTCAACACCTGAAAGTGCAGCGACTTCAGGAAGTACTTCATTAAGGATACCGTTCTCGCGGAGGAGTTCTATGGCTTTATCCGGATGTGGACCGCAAAGCATCCGGGTGAGCTCGGTAAAAATTCTTTCAGGTGAAATTTCATTTATTCGGGATGCATTTTCGACGATTGCTTTCCACGTGTCCGGTTCGATCGCGAATTTGAATCGGGCAGAAAAACGTATTGCCCGCAACATACGTAGGTAATCTTCCCTGAATCGCAGCTGAGGATCCCCAATGGCTCTGATTATTCCAGCCCTGCAATCTTCACTGCCATTAACAAAATCGATGATGCTGCCAGTTTGTGGGTCATAAAACATACCATTGATAGTAAAGTCTCTCCGCAGTGCATCAGTTTTTGCATCAGTGAATACAACACTCGATGGGTGACGGCCATCATGGATACCGATATCGGAACGGAATGTTGCAACTTCAAATGGCTGACCTTTGAGCACGACAACCATCACTCCGAACTGTTCCCCGACATCCACAGTATTGGGAAAAAGTGCTGCGATGGTTTGTGGTTTTGCATTGGTTGCAATATCGATATCACCTTTTTCTGCTGAATCAAGAATAAGGTCGCGGACAAATCCACCCGCAAAATAAGCTTCAAAACCGTTCTTTCTTAATGTTTCAACGATTAAGTCAGCTCCGGCTCGCTGTTGGGATACAAAATTTGCATTCATGCCCAAAAAATACGTGCGAAAGCTTGGTCCCGCAAGTTATCTTTCATTAATAAAATTGAAAGCCATTAGTGTAACGTAAAAAACATAAAACGGAGGGGTTCCATGAATGTCTTGTGGCGGTTAGTTACTGGTTTAAGCGTTTTATCTCTGATGATGTCGTGCGCACCGAGATCTGCAAATCAAAAACGTGGTGATGCAGCGTACAATCTGGCGCAGAAACTGGAAGGAAATGATAAAAGAATCCAGTTAAAAACTGCTTATATGTACTATGATAAGGCCATTAAAGAGAATCCCGGTCAGATTTCTCCTACGCTCAGAAACAGATACCTTGAAGTTACGTTGGTTCGGGCAAGCATGGTTCTCAATGAAGGTGCTGCTCACATGGATGCCATTCCACTTTTTCTGGATGATATAGACAAATATAATAACCAGGAAGTCAGCCCTGAATTAAAACAGCAGTATAGCCTGTTCCTTCTTCAGATGGCTGATACAAGCTCCAAAAAGGGACGGTACGACGAAGCGCTTCAAACAATAGACAGAGCTGAGAAAGTCGCAAGTGATCCATCTCCGGCAGTTAATAAACGACAGGAGCTCAGAAAAAGCATGGCACAGGAAAATTTCGAGCTCGCAGAAATGGATTTCGCTAACGGTAAACTCAATAAAGACCCGGAGGATTATATTAAAGCAGAATTCTGGGCTCTTACAGCACTGTATTTTGATTCAACTCATGAAGGTGCAAAAAAAATACTTAAAAACCTCCGTAAAGAAAATGCCAGTACCTATTCAGCTTATTTAAAAGTAATTGATCCAATTCCGGATTCCGCTGTTTTCAAAAAAATCAACAAATATGATATCCTTATGGCTATCCCGACCATGCAGAGACGTGGTAAAACAATCACAACTCTGATCGATATGTACAACTATTCATACAATCCGCTTAAGCTCAAAGCTGAACATTTTGCATTTGTTGATGCGAATGGCAAGCGTTATACAGCAAAAGGTGTCCGTATTACACCGGAAATACTCGATCAGGAACATGAAGCCAAACTCAAACTCATCTTCCCTGCTCCTTCTGCTGCAATCGTTAAACTCGAGTACAAAAATGGCGATCATCTTTCCGAAAAGTTTCTTATGTGAAAACTGCTGAATGTTGTTTGTATAGATGCAGATATCTGAAAAATCCCTTCTTCACAGAAGGGATTTTTTTTTATTTATTTTAACAACTCAAGAGATATCTGTACGCCCCCTCCGGGAGTTGGAGATATCCATATGCTTCCCTTGTGTCCTCTGATCACAGCCGCTGCATACACCGGCCGATTTTTTACCGGTATTTCCGATCGGGAAAGCAGCAGCTGCCTGTTTGTGTCAAACAATTCGTGAATTTCTTTTTCTGTAAAATCACCGTTTCTGCAGATTATAGTAATCCGGGCTATTTCATTACTGTGTTCAAGCTGCAACGATAAAGGCTCATCACATTTATTATCAAGATAAATTAGTAAAATCCGGATCGCTGTCTGCAGAAGATCATAATCAGCTCTTATTATACAGGAGGTTTCAGCAAGAACAAGTTCTACCGGTTTATCGGTGATAGATTCAGGCGAATTGATAATAGATAATAACAGCCTGTTGATCTCAAATTCTTCAGGATTGATTACACTTCCGCTTTCAATTTTCATGATTTCGGAAAGCTCACCGAGAAAATGGTTGATCCGTTTTCCCTGCTTCTCAATTATTCCAAGATAATAATTACGCTCCTCTTTCGGGATGCTCTGTTCTTCGATGAGTGTCTGTGCGAAAGAAATAATGGTTGTCAAAGGAGTTCTGATCTCATGCGTAATCATCGATACAAAACGGGAACTCCATGAATGAAGGTTGTCAGAATCTTTCATGTTACATCTTTCTGCTCAGAAACAATACAAAATTTTAACGCAGAAGGCTCAGAGAGATGTGCGCAGAGGTTCGCAGAGAAATCAAAGGAACAGAAAATATACAATTAATAGAATTCAGTAAACGAGAAAATGCGGTTTAACATACACACTACACCACGTGGGTCCCCCCTGAAAAAGATTCGGCCTTAACACCGCGTTTGCTCGGGGGTGACCCAGTCTGAAGTCTTTAGCCCCATACTTTTTGTATTGTAAAAAACTCCTAATGTAACATATATGCAGGAGCAAAAATATTACCCGAGAGCTGTAGAGCTATAATCCTCTGAAAAATTCAGGTTTCAGAGAGGTTCGCCCGGAAAGTGCATCTTCAATCTGTGAGAGTGCGAGCTGTTTTCCACGAGGCATTTTTATCCTGAGCGGGAGATAATTTGATGCATGATTGGCATAAAAATATCCAGAGGACATGTCGGTGCAGGCGATCATTGTTTTCAGTTCAAGCAGAATCTCTTCCGGTGTCAAAAGAATGAACGACCCATTTCGCAGCTGATCATACAATACGGTTCCAGGAACTGGCATAACAGTCAAGGCTCCGACAAAGCGGGGGTTAATTCGCGAAAGCGCAGTTCCTGTTTTCTCCGCATGAATCAGCGAACGTTCTTTTTGCGCAATACCTGAAAGCACCGTTACAAAAAGCTGCATACCCGAATCGATAATTCTCTTTGACTCGCGGATTATCGATTCTGAATCACCCCATTTGTTGATAGATGCAAGTGTGCTGTCATCACCGGACTCCAATCCAAGATGTACCATTTTCAGACCGCGTTGATACAGTTCCTGAAGATCCTTGTCCGATTTTCTGCTTATGGATTTGGCATTAGCATAAAGAGCAGCCCTGGTAATGTGGGGGAGATGTTTTCGAATCATGTCGAGAATGTAAATAAGCTTTTTCTGAGGAAGGATCATTGCATCACCATCACAGAGAAACACTTTGTCCTGCCATACAGGAAATGACCTGGCTTCCAGAATGTCTTCAAGTATCGTTGTATCATCACGAATACTGAATGGAGTATCTTTATACGCTCCACAAAAAGTGCAGCGGTTATGAGAGCAACCGGTAGTGACCTGAAGCAAAATGCTGTCTGCCTCACTGGGAGGTCGAATTATCGTTCCTGTATAATGCATAATCTCTATGAAGAATATACATCAGGCCTGATTGTTTTAATCGACCTGAAGAGGAACCAGATTTAAAAATTCCTGTTGTTCGATACAACGGTTTCCATGTCCCGGATAGCATCTCAGCGGGGCAAGACTTTTGAGCAGTATCAGAGAATAAGCCTGTACATTCCAATCGAAAGCACAGTAAGATTGCGATTCTACTGCGCCTTTTCTGGTGCATAAAAGGTCACCTGTAAAGGCGATTTCGTTGTTTATAATTACAGAACACGATCCATACGTATGCCCCGGTGTATGAAGAACATATCCGTCGATACCGAACCGCTCAAGAGTGAAGAACTCATCAAAGACTATGTTTGCAAATGCAGGCTCTGTCCGCAGGAAAAACTCTCCAACCGAAAGTAGCTTGCCCAACAGTCTGCCCAAACCATGTTTTTGTCCTAAAGGTGTTGCACCGACAGACATAAACGCTTCATCAAGCTGATGAATCGCTATCACAGCACCCGTGAGCCGCCTTATGGCTGCAGCGGATCCATAATGGTCGAAGTGCCCATGGGTAATGAGAATCAACCGAAGATCGGTTCTTTGCAATTTTTTGAGCAGCCGTACAACCCGTTTTTCAAAACCAGGCCAACCTGCATCGATAAGGACCATCCCTCTTTTTGCGGCAAGAAGGTACATATTACTTGTAGCGGCTTTTATTCGGTAAACATGAATTATCCCGGATGACGTCATAACGCTGTCGATCGGTTTGAAGTCAGAGCTTTCGTCGCCGTTTAATAATGGGAACAGAAATCCGGCACTGGAGGATTGATACAAAAATACCAGCGTCATAAGGACGTATACAGTTTTCATCTGGCTCAACTCCTGAATGTGGTGAAGGGGTGAAATGTTTTTTAGCCTGATTAAACTGCTTAAGCTTGGCAGCATTATTCAGGTTTTTCGGGTATAGCTGAGTAACATACGTGCAAATTAGCTGCCCTTTTACGAGTGACTGAGGGACTGAGTGACTGAGTGACGTTTTTTGCTAAATCTGCAGTGAAAATGGAATGGAAAAAAAACTGATTTGAATTTGCTACCGCAGAATGTAATTTTACCCACTCTTTTTAGCGATGACCCGATTCCCGAGATTTCGTTGGATAACAGCTCGCAGAGATACACATTAACAGTATTTGGAAAAGTTCATGGAACAGGATAAGATCAGAAATATTGCAATCATTGCCCACGTTGATCATGGAAAAACAACACTTGTAGATCAACTTTTTAAACAGAGCGGAATGTTTCGCGAAAATCAGAGTGTCTCTGAGCGAATGATGGATTCAATGGATCTGGAGAGAGAACGCGGTATTACTATTTCTGCGAAAAACGGGTCATTTAAATATCGCGGGCATCATATCAATATCATCGATACCCCCGGTCATGCGGATTTTGGCGGTCAGGTAGAGCGAATCCTTCGAATGGCTGATGGGGCGCTGTTGCTTGTCGATGCTGCTGAAGGTCCAATGCCGCAGACCTATTTTGTTCTTAAAAAAGCGCTTTCATTTTTTCTTCCCATTATAGTCGTGATCAATAAAATTGACAAGCCAGCAGCAAGACCGAAGTGGGCTGTTGATCAGGTATTTGATCTTTTTGTAAAGCTACATGCGCCCGATCACATCCTTGATTTTCCTATTGTCTACGGGTCAGCAAGGGAAGGCTACATGAAGAATGAACCTGATGGCAGCAGTGATTCTTTGATACCGTTATATGATAAGATTATTTCACATATTCCCGCACCAAAGGGTGATGCCAGTGCTCCTTTGCAGATGCTTGTCAATACAATTGACTACTCTCCCTATCTTGGCCGTCTGGGAATCGGCAAAATTACTGCAGGTACTTTAAATGTCAATAAAGAAATTTCAGTGGCACTTCATGATGGCTCGCTTGTGCCTGCCAGGATAACAAAAGTGTATCGTTTTGAAGGGGTACAGAAGGTGCCCACAGAGACAGCCGAAACAGGTGAAATTGTAGCTGTGGCGGGAATGGATGAAGTGACCGTAGGGGTGACTTTTACCGATACAGAAAATCCAAACCCGCTTCCTCCGATTCTGATTGATCCACCAACCATTTCGATGAATTTCATACCAAACGATTCTCCTTTTGCCGGTAAAGAGGGACGTTTTGTGACATCAAGGCATCTTCAGGAACGCCTCTACAGGGAAACATTATCCGATGTTGCTCTGGTCGTTGAGGAGTTGTCGGATGTGGTCGGCTACAAAGTCAGCGGTCGCGGCGAATTGCATATATCAATTCTTATCGAACGTATGCGGCGTGAAGGGTATGAGTTTCAGGTAACCCGGCCGCAGGTAATTACCAGGGAGATCAATGGAGTTCTTTCAGAACCGTTCGAAGAATTAACTGTTGATGTTGATGAAAAATACATGGGTGTAGTTATTGAAAAGATGGGCTCACGTAAAGGAGCGGTACGGGAGATGTTTCAGGATAACGGGCTTGCCAGAATCGTATTCAGAGTACCCACTCGCGGTCTTCTTGGCTACCGTTCAGAATTTATGACCGATACCCGCGGTATGGGAACGATGAACTATATGTTTCTCGAGTACGGACCTTATGCCGGTGATATAAAGACACGTCAGAATGGTGTTCTTGTTGTAAAGGATACCTGTACATCTGTTGCCTATGCTTTGTTCAGTCTTCAGGATCGTGGAAAAATGTTTATCGGTCCAGGTATCGATATTTACAGAGGTCAGATTGTTGGTGAGCATTGCCGCACCAATGATCTTGTGGTCAACCCCGGAAGAGAAAAGAAGCTTTCAAACATGAGATCTGCCGGCTCTGATGATAATGTGATCCTGACACCTCCGTTTGAGATGACGCTGGAGGATTGCATCGCTTACATCGATGATGATGAACTGGTGGAAGTGACGCCAAAATCGATCCGGCTTCGCAAAAGGTAATTCCCGGACGCGTTTGCAGTTCTGGCCAATCAGGGAATAAAAATTCAAAATACACTGGTGCTAAAGGCTTCAGTCTGGGCGGTGCACTGAGCAGCTTGTCGTATGTGTCATCACGAGGGCTGGAGCATCACCAGCTAATGGCCGAAACATAATCAGGGGGAACCCGCGTGGCGGTTGTGTGTAGGTTATTACCAAAGTAACGCGCCCCACCCCTGTCCTGATTATTTGTCGGAATATATTAATCCCACACATATTGTTCATCATATTCGATTTCATGATCAGCTAACATTTTCCTGTATTCATTCTGAAACGTCTTTTCTGCATGATGTGATTCCTGATTTTCGATATAGGTTCGAACATTATCAATTCCAAACCTGCTAACGGAAAATGCACCATACCCTCTCTGCCAATAAAAATCCTCAAGCCCGCAACCTTGCGTTTTGATCCATTTTGACGATACCCGTTTCAATTCGCCAAACGTTCCGGATATAGATGCATCCCGGGGAATCGAACATAAAATATGAACATGATCGGAAATCCCGCCGATTATTATCGGCTGTGCATTCAAACTATTTAAAATGCCACCCATATATGAATGTATTACATTTCGTAATTTCCTGTCTGTCAAAAATGGAAATCGGTATTTTGTTGAAAAAACAATGTGCGCATAAAATTGTACTAACGATTGTGACATGGGTGCCTCCTGTGATTTCGGGTGTAAAATTATAAATTATAAATTATAAATTGGGTTCAACGTTTAACCGCGTGTTACGCATCAGCAAAGGGAATGATCCCTTTGCTAAAGGACATAAACCCTTCGGGTTAAAAGGAAATATAATATAAAATCAACACGATAATTACCCAATGGGGTTACGAAACGCGAAAACATCGGGTTTCCTACCCGATGTGGGCTATCGCGTCCCTGCCGGATCGTTTCCTACTGGCGTGAAAAACGAATCACCTCCGAATTCACCTTACCCCTTACCCCAACGAGGTCTTTACCCATACTTGACTCCGGCATTGTGAGAAATCAGTATTTTGGATATGATGCTATTGT
>JAFGIN010000028.1 GCA_016929595.1 Chitinispirillaceae bacterium | reverse complement strand
TCTCTCCACTCGTGGAGAAAGGGAGCAAGAAACTGCGATTTATTCTTCTTCCCCCTCTCCATTTACTAATGGAGAGGGGGACCGAGGCGGTCACTGAGCTGAGTCGAAGTGGGGTGAGGCGAAGTGTTAATCCCAACAAAGTGCATACTCACAAGTAAATGATATTCCGGAATTTATAATTGTTAAACCCTATAGCTTCAACCCCGATGCTGCTTTAACCCAATTAGGATTGAAAATACTAATTGGGTCATAAGTTACAGTTACTTTAGAGTAAGCAGTCCCAGACGGTAAGGAAGTCGTTCGTATGCACCACCTGAACCCGGAGCCATACCCTGATACAGTAGCTGTAAATTGCAGGGATCGATCTCCTGGGTCTGATTGGGATTGCTGCGCAGCAGTTCTCCATGGCTGACATCGTCAGACCAATCGGTAACACCTTGAGCAAATGTTACATTGTTTGAACGTGCGAATGGATTGGTTTGCCCAACTTTGTAATCCTTCCAGTCACCTTCAATCCCCTCAGAAGTCCATGCGCTGAAATAGCGTCCTGTAGATCCCATTCCCTCTACCAGATGAAGATAGGTGTTTGTTGTTCCTTTTACTTTATAATGGGAACTACCTTCGAAAATTATACTTTTTTCCAGCGATTTAACTACGACCGGGGAGCTGAATCCACCTGGAAATTTATCAAGTGTCGTCTTGATCCGGTATACTTTACCATCATCGCCAGTAAAAAAGATATAAAAGTTCTTGTCATCAGCGACAGGCCAGTAATCGATAGGAAGACTTGGCTTGTTGGGCATTCCGCCCTGGAAAAAGGGTTTAGGCTTTGACCACGAACTGGGATTATCGGGGGTTGTTGTTGTAGAATATGCCGGGTCCTGTTGCTGCCATATCAGATACCACAGTTTCGTTGGCTCAAAGTAAAACAATTCCGGAGCACATTTATAGCCGGTGAATCCAGGAACCTGGTCCATGAAAAACGGGGTTTGCTCACTTGCTTTAGAGAAGTCATCGAATTGTATGAATTGCATACTCCATGTTGAATTTGAGGTGTTATAAACGGTACAGTAGATCAGGTATTTGTCATTATATTTCTGTATCGTCGGATCTTTTACCGAAACTATCTTGTGACTTCCATCGGGTTTAATATTGACAAGAATACCGGATGATTGCCATTTCAGTGTTCCAGTTGGTAAGGCACAAACTTGAGCTGTCGAGTTCATAACTACCGAAATGTTACTCATATTCGCTGATGTCATGGTAATACTTGTATCACGGTAGTCTGTTTTTTTGAAAATAAGAGTCGGATAGGTCGCTGCTGCAGCACCTGTTATTGCCCTTTCATCTCTTGATATGGAGCTGTGAGACAACGGATGTATGCCGTCAGCTGCCGAAAGCAAAGAGAGACACTCTTCACGGTCATTAAATCTGATCCGCAAAAATGAAATGCCACTTCTTCTAAATACTGATGGTAATGTCAAAGTTAAAGGAGCGTTTGTTGATACAATCTGGTCCTTCCATAAAATTTTTCCGGAAAGGTTAACTAATGAAAGATTGAGAGATACAGATTCAGGAGTTTTGACACGAATCTCTTTGCCTGTGATCTGTATGAAATACATGGCGGACCATCCATCTTTTTTAAAGTCAGGTGCTGTTGCCACTACCGATTCCAATCTGAATGTGCCATTGTCGTCGGTTATTGCGGAATACTTCGATGAGTCTTTTACGGTAACTTTTACGCCGGGCAGCGTACTGCCAGAACCGTTTTTTACTGTGCCTGATACGGACCAGCCGTAAACGTCACTGCTGAATGCCGTAAGAACGACTGTCAGGAGAATAGTTCTTAATCTGTTTCTGTGATCACATCGCTGTGGACTCATAAGTTTTTCCTCGCTAGATAAACTTTTTACTGAAATTACACTGCAGATACAAAATTGATTCTACATTTTGTTAAAATTCATTGTGCTTTTCCATTAATTTAATCAGAGTTCTTTAATAAATGACCTATAATATCAGGTAATGATCAAAAAGTCTGGACAGATTTGTCCACAGTAAATACATGGAAAACCAATACCTGCCTCAGAATATTTATTTGTTCAATCTACGGGTTAAAACTTCCTTGCAAAATTGATATACTTCAATGTCCTGTTCGACATCTGGTCGGCGTACATCTCGTTGATACCGCCAGGCTCGTTACCGGGCATGCATTGCATCTGCGCAACGGAAAGACAGGAAAACCAAAGACATAAAGAAGGTTGTACCCTATCTCCTATTATCAAAACATGAATTAAACTCTCCAAATATGACAACCTCACCATACAGTTATCTATTTTAAAATTACTTTTTATAAAATATTCTGGTTATTGGCCGTTTATGAGAATTAACTTTTATGACATACAAACCTGAAGTCAGATTCCCGATATTGACCTTCATTTCCAATGCTGAAATTAAATTGCTATACATCATCATTCCCAACATATTACAAATAGTAACATTTCCCCCCGTTTCTGATTTACCGGGTAATGAAATAGTCAAGAAACGATTATCAAAATTTTTACTGATAGTTATCTGATCGAGAACCGTTGAATGATTGCATTCTCTTATTTCGACAGCTGGATCCGCCTGTATGTAGACACGGTATCCATAAAGTTGTGATGTTACATTGACCGGTACAGTCAAGGTACCGTTTATCACTGTACCATTTTTAGTTGAAACGGCGGTGGGACCAATGACAGGAGTATCCTTATTTGTCCATGGAACATATTCTACTTTGGTAGTAATTTTTTCGAAAGATGAAGGAAATCCGCTTATTACAACGTTCACCGTTCCCGTATTATTTCCCCCAAAACAAATACTGGCGTACCTCTTCTCCAGATCAATGCAGGCAAAACCATCGATACCTTCACTGTTTTCATTAGGAGGAACTACTTTGACCATATTCCCTGTCATATCGCCATACCATTTATAAAACCACCAGCCGCCACCCTTCTGGTTACTGGAGGTCAGGAGACTACCCAATCTGCCCGGAAGATTAGTAAACCACCAGGAAATACATGCACTTTCAATCTTATTTCGTTCAAATTTGGCAATGAAGGAAGCGGACGTTCCCGGACACCCTTCCTTTGGCTTATCATTGTGACAATATTCATTGATACTTATCGGTAATTCAGGGATTCCAAGTTCCTTTTCAAGCGCCCGGTAATCTTTAACATTTTTAGTGAAATTTGCGCAACCCTGAAGTGCATGCCAGCACATAATATCAGGAATGCAATTGTTGTTTTTACAAAAAGACAGGAAGGTTTTCATCCTGCCATGATTATAATAGGCATCTGAAGGCCCGATAATTTTTGCGCCGGAATCCAGTGATCTGATCAGTTCATAGGTCGGTTTCCATAGGACAGTGGTGAACTCACCATTGCCTTGCTGCCAGGTACCATCACTTTCGTTCCAAATCTCATATCCGTAATAGTTGTTTCGTGCCGATGCCTTTTTATCATTGATTACTGATGTTACCTGTTGAACCCATCTTGACTTACCGGGCCATCGATAAGGCCAACCCGGACAGACATCAGCCAGCCTGATCATGACTTTCGCACTGGTTGATGTAATTCTTTGCGAAACCGGTAAGGCAGCTCCGATAGGTTGCTGGAATCCGGAGCCGGCTCTGGCAGGTTGTGTGAATACATGCGAATTTAAGGGGGCCAGCAGCCCGATGATATCCGCCGGCAGGCTTTCTGTTATTCCGTAAAGGGAACCGCTCGCGCAGTGAGTAACAGGACGCAGAGTATCTGAAAGATCCACACGCAATGTAAGGTTCGACTGCGGAGCCGAAAAAGTGACCATTCCACCCGCTAACAACAGGTAGAATGTCAGGAATGGAAAATAACTGAGTCTTGACATGCATTGTTCCTTGTATAATAGTGTAATTCTTATTGTCAATGCCAATACCGGTGAATTAATAAAACTTTAGACGCCCTTCTCCGGTATCACATGTTCCTATAATGACCCATCGAACATATGTCGTGCAATCGTCATTATTCGTCTAATTATCTATTTAAATTTGACTAGTTTATCGTCTGTTCTTTGATTCATATAGCAGAGTTTTATCCAGTCGGCACTTAACGCAACACTCAAAACGCATACCTCATCGATCATTCCATTGAAATATGCCATGTCCTGATTCTGAGGAATGGTTACTGTTCGTCCGAAACATCCTATCGTGAAATTATCGGTACTGACGCGAGGATAATTACCTGTTTTAAGTGATGCACCATCAACAACCTTTTCGCCGTTAATGTAGAGTTGCTGGGTATCTCCATTTCTGACGCCCACTAAATGTACCCACTCCCTTGGTCCTGGAGCTGGGGGAACTGAATCCTCCGTATATTCCCATCCCCGATTATCCTGAAATTCTACAAATTCCCATGTTGCACGGTTATTACCCAGACCCTTGGACTGCATGTAATACTGTTCATGTCCCTTACCAGCAATTGCCTGCCAGTCTGCGTCGATAGTATCCGCGAAAACCCACAGTGTCATAGCATACGTCCCGTTTTGAGGCATATTCAACCTACTGTCGGCAGAGGAATCAATAATGATATGACTTGAACTTCCGTCAAAATGCAGTGCATTTCCAATTACGCCGGTTGTAACGAGCGTGTTGTATACAGTACCGTCAAGGTGATTGGCTGTTGCATCAAACACTGTGCTGCTGCCCGTTTCACTCATATGCCAGACCCCCTGAAATCCTTCTGATGTGTCAAATATCGCGATACTATTTGATTTACTGATAGCATCTGCATTCCCCCAGTACATAGTAATATATTGATGTTCATTGTTCCCACGAACCGTATCAACCTTTACCCATATATCAGCTTCCTTTTCCCCTGAATCCCAGCGTTCAATCTCAAAATGCAGGGGAACACCACTTGATGAAACAAAGCGTATATCCGCACCATCACTTCTTGCTTCATTGAAAGAAAAATTGGCTGATCGCAATCGTACAAGTACCGGAAAACCGGTAACCATTCCGGCAACATCAGCTCCATCCGGTGATGTATTAAGATAGAGCTGTCGGGAGTATTCCCATTGCGGATAATCGATACGGGTAGTCTGTTCAGGTTCAACGACTACAGAATACTTTTTTATTGATCGCCAGGTATCTCTTTTTAACATAATGGAAATTTGGGGAATTACTCCGGCAGGCACTGAATCGAGGGTGATCCAAGAATTTCCATCCGTAAATTGTGTAAAAAACCTGGTCCCAGGTATATACAGATAACCATTTACAACACCGGAATCAGGAACTATCGTAACGGTAATGGTACCGGGATTTTTCAGAATAGCATCCTCTGCAACTGTTGTATCATCAATTTTATATACATTCGTAATAAGTGCAGAGGTACCGGTTGTCATCCTGATTGCAGTTATTGACCAGGACGGAGTTAACGAATCATCTGGTAATTTGAAAAAATAGTATCCTGAAGCATCAGTTGTATCGGATATCGAAGTATATAACAGATCATCTGAGACGGGATCATAACTGCCTGGAAAGAGTGTTACAATCGTTGAACATGCAGGAGTACCATCGTTATTATACACTTTTCCGATGACAGTTTCTGAACTGCTCCCATTTACAATAGAATCTGTTGAGCTGCATTGACATAGATGAATAAGCACCAGAGTAGCAAAGAGAAGTAAATTATATTTCAAATTACTCATCTCCCCCCCCCTTCAAATCTGTCGGATAGGGGGAAAAATTGCATATTGAGCTGAAAAACGCGATCCGGTGACGGATCTTTTTCTGCCAGTAACGAAATTTTATTACGGGCTGCAGCAAGTTCCTCCTTGATTAAAGCTTTGGTTGTATCAGAAATTCCCAGAGTGAGTGTCGAAAGGTTTACATTTTCAACCCCGAAACTATCGAGTGCATCATTTGCCAGAGCCGTTATTTCCTTCTGGTAATTTATTACATTCAGTATAGTAACATTTTTGTCAGGCCTGAGTATTCCCGTAGTGATTAGAGAATCAGCTATTACAAAAAAGCCTTCCGTATCCTCGCTGATAAAATTCAGTTTTTTTAAAACTTCTACCGCTTTTTTAGCCTGTTCAGGCCGTATTTTAGGATTGAGTATGGAAGCAATTCTGCGAAAGCTTTTATCATCATACCTGAATCTGCCAATTGAAACAAGCGCGCGTACAGCGCTGTAATACCATTTTTGATAATATTCATATCGGGTAACATCGATTACCCTGCTCAGTGACCCTTGACTTGAAATCATCCGGTCAAAAAACAATTTCCGCTCTTTTGCGCTTTTGGCTTCATTGAAAAAAACCATGTTCTCGAAATAATCGGCCTCTTTTCTGGTATGACCGATTGCAGCGGAGAACTTCATTATCAGTGCCCTGCCAAGATTCTGCCTTCCTTCAACCACATCCTTATAGAGCCCCACAGAATTTATACCCGCCCTTTTAGCGAAATACCGATACGAAAAAGCTTTTGAAGAACTTTTCTGAGCCTTATAAAAATCAGAGAGATACTTTCGATAGTCTGTGTAAGCGAATACTGATATTTTCAATTTTAGTGCATCCATAATTACCTAACCTGTCCTCGGAACAATATAAGAATTATATGATTGGAATGTGGTAAAAAATAGTCACTCACAAATTAAAAACGTTCCTTTTTTACGGAACACTCGAACTGCTCAACTTTCCATAATCTCTTTAATTTTAGCTTTTTATTCATCTTTTATACCTCTTTTTTCCCTGAATAAACATAATTGTACGGAACATCTTCAATGGAATCAAGAGTGGAGTATTTATGAAGAAATAATGCAGTTATGCTGGCATTAACATATGGTGGTACTGCAGGAACCACTATCCTGCGCAACTGCGAAATCAACAAAGCGACTGCCGGCATTCTTTTACAATACCAAAGTCGATGTAACTATCAGGGATTGCTTTATAGGACCAAACGCCGGGTACAGTATCGGCTACTACAACAGCTCAACTCCGCATACCAATGTACACGACAATTATTCACTTTTATACTCTTTTACTTACCTCTGATGCGAATAAATTAACGTTTAAAAAAAGGATTGAGTATATTTAATTATGATCATTGTGGATTTCAATCTGAGAAATTCAAAGTAAATTCTTTGTGAACGAAGTGGTGTTTTAGATGAGAACGACCTTATTATCAATTACTTTTCTGCTTTTAGGATTCAATCATATTTTCTCCCAACAATTGCCGACTAAAACACAGACGTTGGATATACTAAGATTTGTAAATGATCACTGGCAAAGCACTAATCCCGGGACGGGTTCGGCATTCTGGCACAATGCAGCATATCATACCGGAAATATGGAAGCATGGTATGTTACTAACCATTCCAGATATCTAGACTATTCTATGAAATGGGCAGAAGCAAACCAATGGAAAGGTGCTAAATCCAACAACAAATCCACCTGGAAATACAATTATGGGGAAACCGATGATCATGTGTTGTTTGGTGACTGGCAGATCTGTTTTCAGACCTATATCGACCTGTATACTATTAAAGGTGATAAACAGATGATCGACCGGGCTGTAGAGGTGATGGAATATCAAATGAAAACAAAGGCCAGTGATTACTGGTGGTGGGCAGATGGTTTATATATGGTAATGCCTGTCATGACAAAGCTTTATAAGGTAAGTGGAAATATACTGTATCTGGAAAAACTTCACGAATATTTTTCTTATGCAAAAAACATCATGTATGACCAGGAAAGCGGGTTATTTTTCCGTGATGCAAAGTATGTATATCCTCAGCACAAGACAACCAATGGGAAAAAAGATTTCTGGGCCAGAGGTTGCGGATGGGTGTTTGCCGGATTAGCCAAGGTTTTAAAAGACCTGCCTGCAGATGATCCACATCATGATGAATATCTATCAATATTTAAGAAAATGGCTCAAACCCTCAGTAATGAGCAGGCATCAGAGGGCTACTGGACCAGAAGTCTTCTCGACCCCCGATACGCACCCGGATATGAAACCAGTGGAACGGCATTTTTTACCTATGGATATTTATGGGGCATTAATAATGGAATATTAGATAAAGAAACGTATCTGCCTGTTGTAGTAAAAGCATGGAAATATCTGACTGAAAAAGCACTCTTGAAAAATGGCCGTGTAGGATATGTTCAACCAATCGGAGAGAAAGCAATTCCCGGGCAGGTTGTCAGTGAACAATCAACTGCTGATTTCGGTGTTGGTGCATTTTTACTGGCGTGCAGTGAAATGGTGCGACATGCTTCCGGAGAAGTAATGCTCAAACTACCAGACAGCAATTCTGCTCCGGTATTCCAGGTAAAACAGATAGGTGCTACTAGCTTGTCCATTTCTTTTCCGGATAAAGCAAATGGGAGATCGGATATCCGGGTGTTTTCCGCAACCGGTTGTTTATTGTATAATCAGAAAGTAGATATAGTGAATAAGCATGTAAACATTGAGAATATCAGATTATCCTGCGGTTTGTACTTTATTAAAGTCAGGACTCATACAAATGCGCAAGTTCGCACCTATTTTTACATGAAACATTCACTTTAGCTGGTATGTACAATTTTGTCATGAAATGAATTTACCTGTTGTCTGCTGGCTATAACCTACAAAGCGATATTGAAAACGAGAAAACACAAGGGCTGCAATACAGGTAAATTATGACGCTACGAGGCGCCTCTTATGTTTGCCCCCGGAAACACCACCTTCAGATCAGTTGAAGAAGTGAAAACAATTGGAAACGGGAAAGGACTTTTTTATGAAACTATACAGGCTATATTTATCAATAGCGATGCTCTGCAGCTTCTGCTTTTCCCAGATAACCGGCCTTCCGGGAGAGCAGTACCCATGGGCGGCACAGAGCGGTGCTTACTGCTGGTATCAGGATCCGCGGGCAATCTATCATAAAGGCACGAGAGAAAAAACCTTTATCGGGTTTATCGACAATGCAGGAACGGTCAAAGTGTGGTCATACGATCATGTCAGTGACAAAACCGCATCGTCGACATTGCATACCGCTTTTGAAAAAGATGACCACGACTCTCCATCGCTCTTCTGGCGCCCCGATGGTCGTATTACCGCATATTATACGCGTCATGGAACTGACCGCTATATTTTTCATCGCACCACCACCAATCCTGAAGACATCTCGACATGGCAAACTGAAAGCTCCATCGTCACGCCCCAGACCAATAACGGCACCTGCTATACCCATGAATTCCAGTTGAAAAACGAGAACAACCGGATCTATCTTTTTACAAGGAACCTGGGATATAGCCCGACACTTCTCCACTCGGATGATGACGGAATGACATGGTCAAAACCCCGTCAGGTGGTTACAAGTGCCGATCGTCCTTATACCAAATATGTCTCCGATGGTGAGTCACGGGTTCATTTCGCCTTTACTGACGGTCATCCGCGCGACCAACCGAAAAACAGCATCTATTATATGTACATGGAACAGGGGAAATTCTACAAGGCCTCAGGCGCTCTGATCAAAGATACTTCTACCCTCCCTGTCAAAACCGGTTCGGCGTATGAGGGCGACCGTATTTACAATGGTTCAACCAGAGGAAAGGCATGGATCTGGGACATAGCTCTGGATAGTCAGAAACGACCGGTGATGGTTTTTGCGGTGTTCCCGAATAATAATAACCACCATTATTATTACGCCCGTTGGAACGGCACGCAGTGGTTCATGAAAGACATGGTGAACGCCGGTAAGTGGTTTCCGCAGACGTCTTCAGGAACTACCGAGCGTGAGCCGAACTATTCCCCCGGAATATCACTGGACCACAGCGATCCATCAATCGTGTACCTATCAAGGTTTATCAATAACCAATGCGAAATCGAGCGCTGGACGACAACCGACGGTGGAGATACCTGGACATCTATCGCAATAACCAAAGGGTCGGCAAAACGAAACGTACGGCCGATAGTTGCATGGCCGCAGCCTCACGGTGCGAAACCTCCTGCAAAAAAGATCTTATTCTGGATGAACGGCGATTATAATCATTACACGAACTATTCCACAGGAATAAAATACTGCATCCTTACCGATCAAACCGTATGTTCCCCCCGCATCATCCCCCCTATTCGTCCCAGTCGTACGGTTGCTTCTGCTGTGGAAATTTTCAGCATTACCGGAAAACGCATGCGAAAAATCGAAGCGAATCAGACGCAGAGAGCCATCAACAGTCTACCATCGGGAATTTTCCTCGTAGGTAATGATCGGACAGTCCACCGAACAGTAGCCCGAATCTGCACATTTCAGGAAATATCGCATCGTGGGCTGCATTGATTAATAATAATCCGTTACATCTCGTTTTTGTAAGTTACAGCCTCTTACAAGTGTGTGCCATGTCGGTTTAACAAAAGTGCGTGCCGTTATTTCTACAAATGGCGAACATGCCCCCTGAATCCCCCGTAGGGGGACTTTCAATAAAATCATCATCTTACAAGTCCCCCTTCAAGGGATTTAGGGGGCGAGCAAGTAAGGAGACTTTGAAATTACCCTATTAAATAACGGAATTTATTTATGTTAAACACCATATGCATGCCTGAGCGATTCTTCATGGCAGAGAAGACAAGAAAGCCGGTTGTGCTTGCGCCGCCCGGAATGCCGGGGCTGAATATGAATTATCGTAATTTCGGGAGCGTTGATTTATTATGCATTCCAGAGTGTATCCTATTATTACGAATAATAATAAGGCTGCTTCGGTCGATCATTTTATTTGGTATACTGCGCGTCCTGATAAATCATAGAAAATGCCGCTCATGAATTGAAAATCGGCTGATATCTCATTTTGACTGTTGATTCTGGAAATCCAGGTTTCATCGGCAAATCAAAGATTTATCTACCGATAACTCCCAATCACAATCTTCCGACTGTCTGAACTACTTCTGTTTTTAATAAAATACACACCTGAAGGCAAAGAGAGGTGTGTATCGTTGGTTTTAAACTGAATACCCCGGATCGTGGGTATCAATTTCCCGTCAATTGAATATACCGAATAATCATCGTTTTGGTTCAAAGGATGATAAGAAAAACGTGAACAGGTAACACCAACACTGCCACAATCCCTGCTTACTTTTACAGAACTGCCCGAACCGGAAACTGATATGGGTGACTCACAGCAACCAGCCTTAACGCTGCAGTTTGTTCCGTTTTCTATCCAGATACCCATGTCAGAACATTCATAAATTTCCGCATAATTCACATGACAATTTACAGATGGTCCTGATTTAACGATGAAAAATCCCCTTCCACAATGATCAGCTATAAGCTTGTCAGTTGTGATGTTAGTACATTCGTTTGCATAACGCAGTCCTGCATAACCGGTTCCCCAGGCACAATTGTATGCATTTATGGTTCCGACTTTCGCGTTTTTGGTCAGGTTGAACAGCACGCCGCAACTGGTACAGTTCTTGACAACAATACTGTCCATGACGACACCGTCAATGCTGTACGTCTCTATCCCCTGATCCCCGCAATCCTCAACCCTGACGTTCT
>JAFGIN010000027.1 GCA_016929595.1 Chitinispirillaceae bacterium | reverse complement strand
CTGAATTTCAACATTGCTGAATATGAACGGCCTGTTTTACCAAAGATTGCTCGTTTCTTGAATGAAATATCGTGAGAGGAAAGGGCGGTACCGGTGAGAACTCCTTCTAAAATTTTAAGTGGATTCTGTGCATAAATAAGTAATATTCACCCATCCAGTGTGTGTTAGTAATAGCAATCAACCTGTTGAAATAAAATTACAGATGTAAATAAAAAGTAATTGCACAATAACTCCCATTTGGGAGTTATTGTGCAATGTTGCTATCATGACTATATCGTTATTGTGCAATTGCTTTTTACCCACCCATCAAGGGGTTATTGGGCAATAAAGATTAATCGTAAAAGACCTTGAGTCAAAATAGTGCTTAGAATCAACCGTCTTTTAAGTTCTTTCTTACTTTATAATATATACTTTTAGCTAAGGTATCACAACAAATACCGGTATTCTTGTCGTAGTGCGTTGAATTTTAGTACCCGGTATTGAAGGAAAAGCCCGCTATAACTTACGCATTGATTCTTTGTTGATCTACGTATGAAAATCTGCGAACGGCGAATTATCACTACGTATTTCGCTGCTTGCTCTTCGCTAGCGGTATCACATTAAATTCACTAATCAAGGGTGTATATAACAAATATCGAAGTCGATCTGATGGAGACCAATCAGGTGAATAAGGCTATTGTTCACTGTTCACTATCAAAAAACGGTTTACATTGTCCCTCTTCACATCAAAAGATTGCTTTTCAGGCTATTCTTTAAGCCCACCGCTGCTGTTTGGGAACAGCAGCGGTGGGGTAACAGTAAGATCCTGAATTATTATAAGTTATAAATAAATATCCTCTTCGGCTTTCAAAAAAATGGATGTAAATTAAATAGTATGATGGTATATTTTAAAGAAAGACCGCCACCTTTCAGCCCTGATAGATTAAAGGTACTCATGATGAAATCTGTCGCTGTGCTATCTGTTTTACTCCTTGCAACTTGTTGTACTCTTGCCGAAACGTACCATGTCGGACCTGGTAAAAAGTATTTGAATATTGGTGATGCTCCACTGGTTTCTTTAAAAGGTGGAGATTCGGTTCTTATTTTCTACAGAGATGAGCCCTATCGGGAAAAGTGGGTAATTACTGCACAGGGATCTGCGTCAAATCCAGTAGTTTTTCATGGTGTGTCCAGTGATGGGAAATTACCGGTTATAGACGGGCAGGATGCAATAAACCCTTCAGGTATGAATTTCTGGAGCGAGGGGAGAGGGGTGATTAAGATCGGAGGGTCGAACAACCCGCCAGATGTCATGCCATCACATATTATTATCGAAAATCTGGAAATTAAAAATGGCTCTGCGCCATTTAGTTTCACAGGACGAAATGGGAAAACCAGCTGGGATAAGAACGCTGCTGCGATATTCCTGGAAAAAGGTGAAAATATCACCATAAGAAATTGTGTTCTGCACAGTTGCGGAAACGGATTCTTTTCGGCGCATCAATCACGTACTGTAACTGTGGAGTATTGTTACCTATTTGGAAATGGAAATTCCGGCAGTATTTACGAGCACAACAATTACACCGAATCGTTCGGTATAACTTTTCAGTTTAACCGTTTTGGTCCGCTTCGTGAAGGTGCTGAGGGAAATAATCTTAAAGATCGGTCTACGGGCTCGGTGATACGCTATAACTGGATAGAGTCCGGTAACCGTCAACTGGATCTTGTTGATTCGGATAATGAAGAGTTTATACGATCATCAAACTATAAAAGCACCTTTGTTTATGGCAATATCCTGATAGAACCAGATGGTGCCGGAAACAGCCAGGTGATCCATTATGGTGGTGATAGCGGAGAACGGGACCGGTACAGGAAAGGAACTCTATATCTTTACAACAACACAATCATTTCCACACGTAGCGGCAATACGACATTGTTACGACTCTCATCAACTGATGAATCGGCTGATGTCAGGAATAACATCATTTTTGTCTCCACTACCGGTTCTCATCTTGGAATTGTCGATCGTGACGGGATGGTTGAGCTACGTAGTAACTGGATAAAAAGCGATTGGCAGGTGAGCCACACCAATGCTTCTGCGGCGGTTTCTGTCCTTGACACAACCTTTGAAGGGAACACTCCAGGCTTTGCAGATTTGACAGGACAAAATTTCAATCTTACTACCGGCTCAATTTGTGTCAATCGAGCTGCTATACTGGCCGATGCCTGTCTTGCAGAACATCAGGTCAGGTTCGAATACTTGAAGCATCAGAACAAAAAAGAAAGAACAGTGGCTCAGAGCCTTGATATTGGTGCTTTGGAATGTACCGGGTTGTCTATTGTAGACAGAAAGGTAATGCATGCGATTACCGGTCAGGGTTCTTATACTATCAGAACCACTTACTTTTCGAAAAAGCCGGCATCAGTTTACACCTTCCGGAATGAATTCATTCTCAACGGTCGTCATGTAAAGAGCACCCCGTTCAATGCAGCAGCGTCAAATGTGATTTTATACAAATGAATTATTGCATCAGCAATTAAACAATACCCCAACTCTTATACATAGCGATATAGTATATCGCGAATAGTTCTGATTTTCCCCCCATCCGCCTTCGGCACCTTCCCCCGTTAACGGGGGAAGGATGGGATAGGGGTTGCAAAAATGTAAGGGTATAAATAATCGCAACTATTGATGTCGTCATGTATAAGTATAATAATGTAGCAAATCTTCTCTCTCCACATCGATTCCGCTCAGTGCGACGTTCGTCCCTCTCTGCACTCGTGGAGAAAGGAAGAAACCGCACCGCATATGTTCAGTTTTTCTTCCCCCTCTCCATTTTTTATGGAGAGGGGGATCAAGGGGGTGAGGCGACATGAGAATGTTGCATTGTCACACCAGTGAAGAAGGGAAGTGAATACCCATATAATAGTATTTGAGGGCGGGAAGTATGAGGATCCTGGCATTCAAGCTAAAAACCAGAGTTACGGATCTGTGCTATTATATCTGCCCGGCAGGAAAACCGAAGTTGGAATAAAAAACGCTTTTTGTTATATTATGAGAGTAAGAATCCAGAATTAAGAAGTCAGAATCCATTAGAAAAACAGGAATGTAAGTGTTTTCCTTTCATTCTGGAACCTGACTACTGAATACAATCCGAAGGGACCGGGTTACTATGAGCAGAAAACTGGTAAGTTTTGACTGGGCAATGAAGCGTCTTTTGCGAAGTAAGGCTAATTTTGCGGTACTTGAAGGGTTTCTCAGTGAGTTGCTTCATACCGATATTTCGATATTGGAGATCCTTGATGGTGAAAGTAACAAAGGGGTATCAGATGAAAAGTATAACAGAGTAGATATTAAAGTTCGGGATGCTGAAAATTGCATTATTCTGATTGAGATACAGTATTCAAGAGAGATGGACTATCTGCAGCGGATACTGTTTGGTACCTCGAAAACAATCGTTGAGCACCTGGCCGAGAGTCAGGCATATTCGCAGGTTGCCAAGGTTATCTCTGTAAATATTCTCTATTTCAAATTTGGTACTGAAGATGATTATATCTATCACGGGACAACATCATTTCGGGGGATTCATTCACATTCGATACTGGAGCTTAATGAATCGCAAAAAAAGCTCTATGGTCATCGCAAAGTAGCGGATATCTATCCGGAGTACTATCTGATCAATGTAAATAATTTCAACGATACAGCAAAAGACACCCTTGACGAATGGATTTACTTTCTAAAAAACGAACAGATCGAGGAGACGTTCAGGGCCAGGGGGCTCAAGGAAGCGCGTGAGACCCTGGATATACTCAAAATGGATGAGGCAGAGCGAATCGCCTATGATCGGTATTGTGATCAGTTGCGCTATGAGGCAAGCATGTACGAATCGACGTATATTACCGGAAGATCGGAAGGAGAAGCTGATGGAAAGGTTGAGGGAAAAGTTGAGGTTGGAGCGGTAATGGCGAAAAATGGTGAAAGTGATGAGAAAATCATGCTTTACACGGGCCTTTCTGCTGAGCAGGTGAAGGCACTGCGGAAGCGGCTGGAATTGTAGTGCTCATTAAACTAAAATCAATTCGTTTCTGTGGTTCATTTGTACAAAATAGAAATGTGATTCGTTATTGTTGCTTTCAGGGTTGTTATTTCTGCTCTTTCCTGAGCTGCTCCCTGAAAAAACGGTAGATTTCAGCACTATTCCTGCATGAAAGTAGTTGCTCTCTGGATTCTGAACTGTTTAAAAGTGCAGAAATTGATGCAAGAAAGCGAATGTGAGGTCCGGAAACATTCAGTGGCGAGAGTATTAAAACAATGATTTTTGATAACTCTCCATCAAGAGAGTTAAAATCGATTCCTTCTCTTGACAATCCTATCACTACCCGAATTCTGTCAACTGCATCGGTTTTGGCATGAGGAAGAGCTATTCCGTACTGCATCCCAGTGCTCATCGATTCTTCCCTTTTTAACACTGCATCAAGTGCGGCTTCTCTGTTTTTAATAAAACCGTTTTTGTGAAGGTTATTTAAAAGTTCTTCGATTGCTTCCTTTTTTGTTTTTGATTTAACATGTGGTAAAATACACCGGGTGTCAATAATTCTCCGGATATCCTGTCCGGAACGTCCGGTTTGGTCTGTAAGACCTTTGAGAAACACTTCCGGACGTATAAGATCTTTAACTCTGTTAATGATGTCATTTACCTGAAGTAGTGTTTCGTAAACAATCGTTTTTACAAAAATTACATCCTGTTTATCGGTTCTGAAATCAAGGACCGTATCACTGGAGGTCATGGTGATAATGATATCATCTCTTTTAAGCTGGTAAACGTTTGAAGAATCAATAGGCATCGAATGAACATAGAACCCTTCATACCTGAAAGCCTGAATAAGTTTTGTGGTAAGAAGATCATTGAGCTCCAGGCTGGAGAAATCAAAAACGGTTGAGATTGTTTCCCGGGACAGAAAATCAGTTTTTGTGCCACGTTTAGAGGATGAAAATAACTTCGAGAGGAGCGGAGGGGCCAAAATCGTAGTTACAAGAGTCATCATTATCGCTGAACTGAAAAGATCTTCACTAATTAAACCACCGGACAAACCTATACCTGCAATGATGAGGGCGACTTCACCACGGGGAACCATTCCTATGCCAATGCGCAGTGCACCCAACGTGTTAAAATTTAAAAAAAGAGCAGCAAATCCGCACCCTGCTATTTTCGCAACTAATGCGATGATCGTATAAATAAGGCCAAAGTAAAGTACCTGTGGTGAAAAGAGGCTCCTGGTATTTACAAGCATCCCCATTACAACAAAAAAAATGGGTACCAGAAACACATAAACGGTTTCAAGTGCATCACGAATTGTGTCATTCAGGTCAGTTCTGGAAAGACTCAACCCACTTATGTAGGCTCCAATTATCATCGCTAATCCTGCTTTCTCAAATATTCCGGCAAGAATGAATGCAATGCCAAGAGAAAATACAGAAATGCTGGAAAATGAATGAAGCTTTTTAAGAACGTGGCTGAATGGACGTGCAATAAGAATTCCGAAAACGGTAAACCCAAGCCATACCCCGATCGCTTTTAAAGCTACATTCTGAACGCCATGCAAACCGCTGGAACCAGTTGTTCCGGGAGCAATTGCTGATAAGCCACTTACAACAGCAAGGATAATAATTCCCAAAACATCATCTATCACTGCACCTGCAAGTATGGTTACACCCTCTGGAGAGTCAAGCTTGTGTTTCTCCGACAGTATTCTTGCTGTTATACCTACCGAGGTCGCAGTACTGATTACTCCGAGGAAAAGAGCACGTGGATCAAAAAATGAGGTTTGTAAAAAATAGCTACCGGCTAAAGTACCACCAGCAAAAGAAAAAACAACACCACTGATGCCAACTGCGATTCCGGTCACAGAGTAACGAATTAAAAGAGAAAAGTCTGTTTCAAGACCGGTATAAAAAAGAAGAATTATTGATGCAAGTGATGCAATTGAATAAAGATAAGGAGAAACCGGGATGGTGCTGTTAGTTAATAAGGGAAAAATTCCCTCAGGAAAACCAAAAAATGGTATGGACCCAAGTAAGTAGGGACCGATGAGCATTCCAAGCAGTAACTCTCCAAGTACGGATGGCAGATGGATTTTGTCAAAGAGCAGGTGTCCTGCTCCTGCTGCAATTGTTATGATGCCAAGTTGTATGGAAAGGCTTGCGATAAGATCAATCAGATTATCTGAAGAATGGCCGGTAGCGGCAAACAGAGGGATGCAGAATACTAATAGTAAATAGAAAAATGGTTTCGAAATAAAATTCTTCATAAAACACCAGTTGGTTAGAGGGCTTTCAATAATAAGAAGTTTGAACGACCCAGTTGGGAAGTAGAGAAAATAGCATACCACATTCTCAAGTTCTTTTCTATGTCCTTCAAGTACAATTTAAGGATAACACCTTACATTCTCTATCCAATCATCAGAATTCACTAAATTGTGTTGTTATTTATCGCAAAATGAGATGTATTTCCGTATTTTGATGTAATAAATAAATATAGTTTTTTACATTGCAGATACTTGATCAATTTCTCAACAAGTGAAGAAAGACGTTTCTATTCGTTGATTGCGATGACGCTTGGTAATTTGATGCATAGGGACCGCAAAAGCGGGAAGTGGGGGTTCGAAGCGATTTTTTTACGTCGGGAGACTAGTGTCCCCGCACTTTGATGCCAGAGATGTCGTCGGATGGTAGTATTCCCGTATTCTCTATACAGTTAGACGTCTTTAACCGTATTGATTCGCAATTTGCATTCACTCATTCACATAGTCACTGTCCAACCCAATGCGCAGGTAAAGAGACCAGCGATTAACACCTTCCGGCGACATCAAATGCTCCAAAGTGTGGGATCACTGCTATTACGACGTATTACGACTCTCGCTAACCCACACTAAATCGTCTACCATCCGTAGTTTTAACGATGGCTGGCCTCGGGCGTCCATATCCTGCTCTATTATGTTATTCCGGTTCAGCTGTACCAATGTCAATGAAAGACTTTAACGAAGGCTCGATAGTGATGAGTTCATTATAAACGGCTCTGAGATGTTCTGCATATCTGAAATGGGCCCCCATACCGGTTCGGAGTTCAATTTCATAAATTAATTTATCAAGATGCGTCGAGTGCTCGAACGGGACCTGGGTACCCAGAAATAGTGCATATACAAATGATGATGACTCGTTGAGATTTGCTATAAGCTCAATAAGTGATTTCTGCCTGGTGAGCAGTTCGTTCATTGCCGGATGAGATACTTCGGGCGGACAGTAAAAACCGACTGGTGTAAAGGGTGTGAAACGAAAACCGCTCCGATGACGGTTGAGATCCCTGAGTTCGGCTATTGCCATATTGTTCCATGCCGCTCTTACCATGTATCGTTTGACTGCCGTACCGGTTATGCTGTAGCGATTCTTTTTCCCTTCAAATGCTTCAGGAAACGATTGTACCTGGTCAAGAAAACCGGGAAAATCTTTATTGATGGAGAGGAACACTTTATCCGGGCAACCTGCAGTATTCACGCCGTTTGTCTGTATATACTTTTGTGCATAGGAGAATAGTGAAGCAGCCTGTGCGCAGGACGCTTCATCTGCAAAACTGTGTTTAACCAGACGCGGCACAAATTTTTTCAACTCTTCACGCAGCAGAAGGGCACACTGTTTCATTTCCGGCTGCGGAAGAGAATCAAGTTGACGGATTACATCTGCCCAGACACGTGCAGTCATGACATAAGCAGCGTTGGTTTTTGTCGCAAACGGGATACAGTAACGGGCTCTGTCAAGTGCATAATTCTTCCTGAGACGGTCGATTACCTTTTCACTTGCTCCCTGCGGATAGCGTATCACTGTGGGATCTTTTTTTGCCTTTTTATCAAGAGATGAATACAGTTCCTGGTAAATTTGAAAAGCAAGCTCCATGCACGATTGCCACTGTTCTGCCAGTTCCGGCGCAATTCCGATCTCATCCGGATCAGAAAGACTCGACGCGTCCATTTTGATATAACGTGTACTGGACTCCTGACCATCACTAAGCTGGGCCAGCTCAAAAATCTTATACGCCAGATACATTGAACAGTTATCGATTACCATCGCAATTCCACCGGTCATTCCAGATATTGAAGCGTGGCCATAATCGACGAATTTAAAAATGGAATCAACAGATTTATCCGGATCATTCCAGTCGATTGATTGGAGTATTGAATCAATTCCTTTGTTAGACCTTGAGTAACGTGCAAGGCAACTCGCCAGTAATTCGGGAGTTACAGAGGGGTTTTGAGCTGCTCCGGGAGGAGGGCAGATTGCGATTCCTTTAACATTCATTCTATAATAACCTGATCGAAAAAGTGAGGTATTCAACGCCGGATCCGGACCAGCCACTGAATAGATGAAAACCGTTAGATCGTAATATAATTTCGTTACTGCTCTTTAAGCTTTAAGAATCAGTAATGAAAAATTATTCGGACGAAGTGTGCGTCCGTACCGGTTTTTGAGTTTAATGAGTTCTCAAAGTTGTATAAGGTTTCCCAAAAGTGTTCAGCTTTCGTTCATCACCTTTAACTGGTCTTTGAATTCTCTGCTGTAAATATCAAGTACAGAAACAAACAGTGATGCGATTACTGGTCCTACTATGAAACCCATTACACCAAAAACCGCTATTCCACCCAGTGAAGAGAAAAAGACTACAAGATCATGCAGTTTCGCTCCCTGACCAACCAGTCTTGGACGCAACAGGTTGTCGATATTGGAGATCACGATGACAGAAAAGAGAATAATACCTATTCCCTGCCAGATATTTCCGAGTGCGATCTGAACTAAACCTGCTGGTATCAGGACTATCCATGGACCCACAATTGGGATGACAGAAAGAACAACCATAATAAATCCCCACAGAACCCATGCTTTAATGCCGAAAATAAGAAGGGCAATTGCACCAAGTGAGCCCTGAACTATTCCAATTATCAAGGTTCCCGCGACGGTAGCACGCGAAATAAGGAGAAAACGGGAGAATATCAGATCTTCATAATCGTTGCGGATTGGTGAGAGATACTTGAAACGGGTAACAATGTCTCTGCCATCCATAAAGAAATAGAACATGGTAAAAAACAGAATAAAGGTATTGGCAACAAGCCCAAGAATTCCGGCTGATGTTTTATTGAGAATTTTGCTTCCCGATGATGCCATTGTGCGAACAGACTCATTAAGGAGTTTACCCCAGTCAAGAGTTGAGAACTCGAAGTTTGCTAAATAGGGTATAGACCGGAAAATTTCCGGAAGATTATCCCTACTGAACTTTTGGGATAACATTGTTAAAAACGGCCCAGCAGTTCGAATTACTTCAAGTACCTGGATTGTGAAAAGGTGCAGAACTATATAAAGCGGAATAAGGAGTATGAGAAAGAGGGCAACAGTGCTGATAAATGCTGCCAGTGCTTTTTTATTTCTGAACCTTTTTAACAAAAACAGATATAGAGGATAAAAGAGTGCTGTGAAACATGCTGCAACCAGAACCGGAACAAAAAACATGCTTACAACAGGGATAAATGCGATGCTTACCAGAAGCAACATAGCCAGAATGGCATACTGATTTATTTTCTGCCTGTGAGAAGCTGAAAAGAGTGGTAATCCTTGCGGCCCGGGTATTGTAGTTTTTTCCGGGGGTTCCGGTAGCGTTGATGTTTGCTGCTTGGAAATACTGCTTTCAGACAATTTCTGCGTATCATTAGAATCGGTTTCTGTATTTTCCATAGTACCTGCATAAAGGAATTGAGACATTGAACGTGAGACTCATAAAATAATTCACGTTCAATAATTTTTCAATACCGGTACACCGGAAGTATATAACTGCTCATCGAGCTGTTGCTGCATTGTAAATGGTGCGATTTGAATGTAACAACCCGGATATTTTTAAACTTGAATTTTTGAAGCGTTTCCGGAGCAAAAACTGAATCAAAATGAGCGATGGTTTCATCATCGATGGATACGCAGGAGCAGGCATTTTTTGACTGTTCATCCTGAGACACCGGTATAAGTTCGATATTTTGTTTCCAGCAATATTCTTCCAGATTGATCGGCTCAGAAATATATCTTCGGAATAATCTGACATTGTTAATCGATGATGGTGAATAGACCGCACAGTTTCTGCCGATTTTGTTGAAAACGGTATCAGGCTTTGAATTTTCGGGAATTACATTTGTAGACAAAAGAATGATGTCGTCATACAAAATCAACGCATCCTGAATAAACCGCATGATTGTCTGCGGGTGATGATGCTCCGTGGCGGTCAGAAAAAGTGTTCTTTGGTCAAACGGGATAAATCCCTCAAAATAGAGATCGGTACTCTGGAAGGTATGAATAACAGGAATCGAGAGGTTTTCAAGTGATTCTTTAATGACGAACTCTTCATTGCGACGCAGAGGTAGTTTCATACGCGAGATAAAAGCTCCCCTGGCAGAGACGACTGCGGTGTATCCCGGATAGGTGAGACAGGGCAGAGAGGGAACAAGATCACTGTTTTCTGAAATCAGATCATTGAGCTCGATAATCTCTATACCCATTGACTGAAAAAACTGACACAGATACCCATACTCAAGAAGTCCATCTTCACTGAAGGCTGCAGGACAACCGGTTATATCACTGTCAAAAAAGGAATCCAGCTGAATTTGTGGAGAATGCATGATAATTGTCCGCAATTTTCCTCTGTTTTCGCTGCCATATTTTACTGATCGTTTCAGGGATTGCACTGCTGCTGACATCATAAATTCCTCCTGTTAAGGGTGGAAACAATGAAAGCAATTATAGTTCCGGTCAGAAATCACCTGAGCTGATAGATCAAACGGCTGTCCGCTGGGTAAAGCACTATACTGGAATTATATGCGGCTGCTGCGCAGAAAATTCTTGAATAAACAGGCTGCATGTTCACCCGGTCCTCCCATAGTGAACCGTTACTGGTGGTGCTTACAACTGAAAAAGGTTTACTAATGCCACACTGTTTGCAGTAATCACCTGCTGCCCATAATTTTCTTCCGTTTTGTATATATGAAAAATAGATGGAATCGTGCGAAAACATCCTGGCACTTTCCTGTTTCCAGGTTAATCCGTCGGGTGAGCTCCAGATGTCATATACATTTTTTGTTCCTGTAAACCCCTCGTATATCCCTCCGACAACAAACAGGGATCCATCGATCACTCCGGTTCCATGGCTGTACCGCCGTGAAAAGGGGGCCTTCTCACGTTCTGCTTTCCAGTGAACACCATCTTCAGAAGACCAGATATCATTCAGGCAGGATTCATAATCCGATTCACCCAGACCGCCAATAAGCCATAACCGGTTCCTGAACTCGGTAACAGTGTGATAATGACGCCGCAGAAAGTCCGCTTCAAAGATTTTTCTCCAGCTCTTTCCATCGGATGATTTCCAGATGTCATTTGCAAATGAGTCCTCGGAATGTTTCCCCCCGGTAACGTAGAGATACCCGTCGAAAGCGGTGACCGTGTGTCCATACCGGATTCCAAATTCTGCTGCATCAGTTATATTTTCCCATTTTTTCAGATCCGGTGATCGCCAGATGTCGCTGTGATTCCCTCCGATAATCCAAAGGCTGCCATCAAAAGAGGTCATTGCCTGACCTTTTCGTGGTAACAGTTGTGCCGGAAGTGTAATCTCTTTCCAGAGTGGCTTAATGATGACACTGTGTGTGTCAAGTGATGTTTCCCCATCATCATCAATAGCTCTGAATATACAAACAAGACTGGCCGGCGGATTATCGAACGGAGGCACCGTAAGAATAGTATCATCTGTTATAGTAAACTGTCCGGTATTTCCAATATCCCAGGCTTTTGAAACGACAGATCCGTTATCTGTTGCCTTTCCGAAAAGATGTATGGAGTCAAAAATACCGGCAATACTGTCTCCTTTAACATTCAGGCGGGGTGGGGAAGAACGCACCTGAATCAGGACGGTGTCGGTTGCAGCACTGTCATTATCTGCGACCGCTCTGAATACACATTTTATTGTACCGGATTTTACCGGAGCTATGACCGGCAGACTGCCATCATGTGTGTTGATAAATGGCTGCTTCCCGATAGCCCATTCTCTTTTGATAATTTTTCCCTCTTTAATAGTTGCGCTGCCTTTAAGTGTAAATGCATCTCTGAAGCCGACAATGGTATCAGGGCCGGCAGAAACGGATGGCGTTTCTGTATTTCTTTTAACTGGCTTTACTGTATCTGCCGGGGAGATCTGCCGCAGCGCCTTGATGGATGGTTTTTCCGGCTTATTCTGATCTGTAAGTACGTTCTTGTTTTCTTTTTCCGGCTCCTGATCGATCAGCTGTGTTTGTGCGTTACTTACTTTGTAATAAAGCCGGAGCGTGTCTGCAAAGGTATCGCTTTTTCCCGTAGCAATGTGAAGAGAGCAGACTACATCCTGATAATCTGGTTTTCCGGATAAAATAACTGCCTGGTAATTGCCTGATGGTATACAGTCAAAAACAATTTTTCCTTTTCGGTCAGTTCTGGAATGAATTGGCGTACCTCTGAGTGATACCTGCACATTATTATGATCCTGAGCAATCTCCTTATGAATATAAAAAACAAGTGAACCGCAGGGCTTGAGAGTATCGCTGTAATGGCGGGAGGATTGATAGGTACAATTATGACGGACAAACCGGTGATTGTCTCTGGTACCAATGATTGTATAACGTTGCGTATCATCAATTCTGAGGGAGTAGGTACCTTTTCTGTCTGTCCTGGTGCAGAGCTTATCGAACTGTCCCATATCTGAGGGCAGCGGATTTTTCAGGACCATCTCTGATGTACAGGCACAAATGTTCACACCGGAAGCCGCTTTCCCATACTCATCAAGAACAACACCGCTAAGTTTTTTTTCATCAGCTGATGAAAACTTTATCAGTAAAGAAAATGCAACAATTGCATATATGAAAACTGATTTCAATGCTGGTAATAAATACTTATTGTTACCGGCTTTTTTACAGGTAAAACAGTGTATGTTACCAATGTGGTCAGGTTCCTGGTGTAAGATATCTCCGGTCAGTACCATTTCTTTTTGCGTAACCTCTCAAGAGTGTTCAATAAAATTACCTGTTTTTACAGATCGTTTCAAGACCGAATGATTTTCCCAGTTCAGAGAGCATTTCAAGATCGTCTGCAGTCTTAAGGACTCCAAACATCGATTGATCTATCGCGAGAACAACCGGATTTCTGGCCCTGGAAATCAGATCTGTTGCGGCATAGCCGATTTTTGGAGCGCGGGGAAGTTCCGGAAGAATCTCTTTGGGAGGTGTTGCGAAATCGGGCAGGTCATTTTCCAGAAGGAGTCTGTTATTAAAAGCATAGAAACCGGTATTGTATGGAAGGTAGAATCCATTTAAAGAGTCGACCACTGATCGTGTCTGGTCGTTGCGCATATCCTGTTCAAGAATGATAACTCTTTTTTGATCGGCTTTATTGATCTTCACGTAGGTTCCAAATGGATCTGTTGCGGGAAAACACTTACGCATGATACCGACACCGCAGCAGTCATGATCGCCAAGCGCTTCAGCCATCATGGGCAACAATTTCTGTTCGTAAATTGCAGTTGCCTGCATGAGTATCGTTTGTGTACATCCTGAAGATTCAAACCATTCAAGAATCGATTCAGTTCCACCCGAACCACGCTTTTTAAGTTTCATGAGTGGTCCACCGGTTTCATCAGGTTGAGTCACCGGCTGCAGTTTTCCATCAATTGTTGTAAATACAACTTTTTCATCATTGGTGAGATGGAGGCGCTCCTCCTGAGCGATCACTTTGACATATTTAAGACCGAAGTTGTTGAATCTATCCAGCAGCTGCGGGATTACCCTTGCAGTGATCGAATTCTCCGGACCAGTGGTGATCACCACCGGGATGTTGCAACCTGCTTGTTTACAAAAAGAGCTGATCATTGCAAGATTGATTGGTAATGTACCCATCTCCCCATAAAAACCGGGCAGAGGAAAAGTTGCTTTAGTAAAATCTTCGAGTTTTTCTGCCGGTACCCCTCTTTTTAAAAGGCTCAATCGCAATCGCTCACCTTCACCTCCAGCGGTGAAAACAAGCCCGAATTTTTTCAGCGATCTTGTATCGGGACGCAACTGTTGAGGCAGAATATATGCCGGAAATTCCTGTACAGCCCCGGAGAGTGATTCCTTTATGGTGTTGGTATTTGCAAGAGCTCTTCTGCGGCAATTGCGTTGATTTTCCAGTACTGACAGCGGATACGAATTATTCATTATCGAGCAAATTGTTGCCTTCTGATCATCATTATACTGTGAAAAGTTGTTGATAACCGATGATAGAGAATCTATATCCCATGCGCTCATAGAGTGAATCCTCTCAAAAAGTTATTGTAATAATGGCAAAAAATTTTTTAAAGTACTGCCTGCAAATGAACCGGCAAGAATAATTATAAGTAATATTATGAAAAGAAACAGTATCGACAGTAGGACCGGTAGAGTGGAAAACATAAGCAATGCCCGGGTCCTGCTGATTGAATGGACAACTTTAATTCCTGTGAGTGTCAGATATATTCCAAAAACGACAGAGAGCAGATCGCCGATAAAGGGGATGACCATAAACAGTGATGCTGCTTCAGAATAGCAGATTATTCTGAACATCATTACAAATGAAGCCCTGCTTTTTTTAAACACTTTTAAAACTGTCTGGAAGTATAAACTCAGCAATACAATGGAAAAGAACAGGATTACAGGTGCTGTTACAAGGCTGCTCACCGATGAGGTTTCAGCCAGTGATTCTGTGAAAGTACTTTCTGCAAACTGCTCAAAAGGATCCGGCAGAATCTGGCTCCAGATAAACGAAGCAACAAAACCTGTTCCGCCCAGTGCCAGTGCGAATAGCAGAGGTCGCCATCTGCTTTTTCCTGAAATAATTTTTGCGAAAAACTGTTTTGGATGTAAAATGCATTCCCGTATAGTTTCTATTAAGGCTAAAAGCGGCTTATTGTCATACGATGGATCTTCAAAAGGAATCAGATCTGCAATGGGTGCCCCAGATGAAGGTTGAAACTGTAGATTGTCATCTTCTCCCGAGATGCTCCCGCATACGGGACAAACCGCTGCAGAAGTTACTACACTGAATTCTGTCCAGCAACGCTTACATTTCATGATAGTTCCATTGGTTGTGATGTAACATCTTCCATCAGTATCAGGTTAGAAAATAATTCTCTTCCGGTCGATTCTGTGAAATTAATTAAATTTTAAAACAGATCCGCTACTCGTGATCCCCGGCTGGGGGGACTGACTGTGTTATTCACCTTATATACATAAAAACCATTTTGAGAAAATACAGTTGTTTTGTCAAGATCAGCAAATGCTGATGCATTTGAAGATGTATCAAACACGTTATTTGCAAAAATATAGGAAACAGAATGCTTTTTCAGATCCATAAACAGGTCGTCTTTATTGGTATAGTGACGGTATGCGCTGATATACTGTTTTTTAATAAGGTAATTATCATAGTTGTACAGTGTCAAGATTGTACACTCTTCAGGTATAGTATTGATATATCTGATAGATGGATACTGCGGCAGCAGGTGACTGTAATAACGGTCTCTGTCCTGTAATGTCAAAAGAGCAATCCAGTCCTGATGATACCTTTTTATTAAATGTATCGATCCAAGAGCGATCTGAATCAATAGAAAAAATCGTAAAATAGTAACTATGGAATTATGAATGAATTTCATATCTTTCAGCGTTGTTAAACATACAGGGATCAGGAAAATCGGTAACACAAGTGAATATCTGATACTCGAGCCCCCCGGGATAAAAACCATCTCCATTAACAATATACAGCTCAGATAAATTCCTGCGAGGGTAATCATCAGCTTTGATTCTGAAGACAGCTTTGTTAGTACTACAAACGGGAGTAGTGCGACAAAGAAAGGTCCGAATGAATCCTGTTGATGCTGAGATGGAAAAAGTGTAAATGTCCAGGGTGCGATCACTGTTCTTAAAACAACATTTGTCACGAAATGAAGAAACTGATTGTGTATATCAAATCCCATCGGCAGCCCGAGTCCCTGAGATTCGATAAGAGATCTGTTGATTGATAACAATGTGCCTTTATGAATATAACTTTTAATATACCAGAGAGATCCCATCATTAATGGAATGGCGATTACCGGAATTAATTTACCTGTTGATACCTTTTTTTTGTAGAGTAGTAAGAACAATAGTGTCGGAAGAACGAAAACCCCGAATATTTTTGTACTCATTGCCATACCGGCAAAAAAAGCCGGAATAATGATCTGTTTTGATCGCTGTTGATCAACTATTTTCACTAATGTATACACCGATAATGCAATCCATGCTGCCATTGCGAAATCTACATCACAGGTGCTTACAGACGCTATTGTTACCGTCAATGTCAGCAGGGTGGCAACCGCGATACATACTTCATTCCAGTTAAGTAACAGGGTTCGGCAGAATAGAACAAGTGCCCCAACTCCCATGCATTCGGTCAGAAAACTTATCTGTCTGCAGATAAGATCATTATTAAATGCCAGACCAATCATGAAATTCATCTCTGTCAACATGGGGAAATCTGCCTGCGGATTAAAAAAAATGTTATAAAAGCCGCCATGGTCCAGGTATAGCTGTGCACAGGACAGATGATACATCAGGGCATCGAAACCGGACGGCGGGAGAAGGGTTCTTAGAAAGTAGAGGAAAAAAAGAAACAGCGGTAAAAAAAGATAGAAAAAGTTTATTGTAGTTGTGCTTTTCAACAATTTCATTCGTGGCAGCAATGTATGAAAATTCCTGAGTGTACGTGAAAACCTAATCCAGCGGGGGAGGCAGATGAGGGTGAGAATAATGCAAAAAAGAATGATATTGTTAGCTGATGCCATCCTTGCAAAATTCAGGGACATTATCAGCAATCCTGAAATTCCAAAACCCAGAGAGGTAGAGATAATGAGTTTTTCAATCAAAGTGTCACAATGGTAGCGTACTTTTTTCCTGAACATGTCACCGGTTGTCAGGAAAATAAGCGAAATCCATGATGTCGTCAGTACACTCAGAAAAATCTGTAGAGCCAATCACGAACCCTTTCGAGGATGCCATAGGGAAACCATTTGGAGATGAACAACAAAAACCAGATACTATAGACCACAATGGCATGACCGATCAGCACTGGTAGCAGAATGTTCCTGCCTGTGGCCTTTCGTGTAGTAATTGTATTATTCTTTTCTGTCATGACGGTATGTTTCTAAACTACTGAGTAAACAGAACTCTGACTCCTGTATCATACTTCAATTCCTTGTTGATTTCTATGAGATCGTACTCAAAATGGTACGAAAAAACAGAGACCCTTGTATAATATCAGAAATGATCCGTATTTATAGTTATTTTATATCTGTTCCAGGGTGAGAATATATTACTCTATGTTACATAGGGTGAGTTTCAGGGAGTAGCTATAAAATGATCACACGAAAAGACTGTGGAAGTTCCCGAGCCTTGCTGTTAGCGGTGCTGTTTATTACCAACACTATTGTTACGACAATCATATTTGCACAGACTGCACTCAGAATAACGATAATCGGGGATTCAACGGTGTGCAATTATGCGGCATCAAAATATCCTCAGACAGGCTGGGGTCAGGTACTGGGGCTGTTTTTTAACAATGGATCGGTAACTATTAATAACAGGGCTATCGGAGGACGCAGTACGCGGAGTTTCTATCAGGAGGGACGATGGGCCGAGATCCTTCCAAATTTACAGAAAGGCGAATATGTGTTTATCCAGTTTGGCCATAATGACAGAGATTTCAATAAGTCTGAACGTTATACCGATACAACTGCTTTTAAAGAGTATCTGAGAAAATACGTGAAGGAATCACGGCAGAAAGGGGCGATTCCGGTGCTGATCAGTCCGATGAACATGAACGCCTGGAATGGTGCTACTGTTCGCGAAGTATTTCGTGAAGGCGCTAATAATTATCGCGGTGCTATGATCAATGTTGCTGATGAACTGACGGTACCGTTCATCGATCTCGAGAAAAGATCTGTAGCAATGCAAAAAAGAGTAGGGCAGAACTACAGTGCAAAATTCATATATCTTGGTCTTGATGCTGGTGAGTACCCCAATTTTGCCAGCGGTGTCTCCGATGGAACGCATTTCCAGGAGATGGGTGCGAATTTTATGGCGAAATTTGTCTGTGAAGGTATCAATGAACTGAAATCCGATCCGGATATGGCAAAACTCGCAGCATTGTTGAAACCATTGTACAAAGTAACCGTTTTGAAAGATAAGGCAATTAAAGGAATGGTTACCGAGAGCGGTAATACCTTTCCCGAAGGCGTATCCATAACGTTAAAGATCAAACCCGGCAGTGGCGACAAATTCAACGGCTGGTTTGATCAATCGGGAAAGAAAGTTGCGGCAACTGCACGTTATACCTTTACAATGAAAAGTGCTGATGTCGTCTTTTCCACTGATCAGCTTACGAATGTGATAGAAATTGCTCCAGTTAATCCCAACGGAATGAAAATAGATTTTGAGAGCGGCGCCGTAACACTTACTCAGCCGGCTGCCACACTGGTAAAATTCGATCTGTTTACGATTAATGGACAGACGGTACTCAGTAAAGAGTTTCGTACGGGAAATGGAACAAATGTTTTTAACCTGCCGATACAGAGCATGAGCAGTGGAAATTATCTGGTTAAGATAACAATAGATGGAAATGTGGTTACCGACCGGTTTTATTTTGACTGAGTGACTGAGTGACTGAGTGACTGAGTGAATGAGTGAATGAGTGAATGAGTGAATGAGTGAATGCCCAATAACCAATCCTCTTGAAGATTTTAACCACGAAATACACGAAATACACGAAAGGAAAAAAATAAAACAAAAACAAACTATCCACATTCTTTTCTCGTGTCTTTTGGATTCTCTTAGTCAATAACTCAGGCAATAGCAAAAAAATCTTGCAATCGGTATTGTAATATACTATACTTGTTAACAGCAATTGTTGCCAATAACAATTAAATGGTTGAACGATAATGAAAACGTTAATTACCGACCTGATTCATGTGTTAAAAGAGAAATGTGTTATTAATGACGACATGATTCGTAGTAAAACACCCCTGTCGCCATCAGAATACAGGGCCGTACTCAGTTTGAATCCTGACGATCAGATCTCATCAGCATCATTTTCTGACCGTCTGGGCTTAAGTCCGTCCCGGGGAAGTCGGGTTATCGATAAGATGGTTGCCAATGGGTTTATCAGGCGCGATACGCTCAGCAATAACCGGCGAGCACAGGTCATTTCCCTTGCGCCTGAGGGGTTAAATTTAAAAAAACAGATCAATCAGCTTATGTTTGATTGCGAGGAGAAGATAAAGGTGCAGATGACGGATTCTGAGTATGCAAATGCAGAGAAATCGTTGAAACAATTGATATCTATCTTGTAGTTTTATGCTCAGAGTCGTTGATTTTTTTTCTGACAAAATGGTTGGGACTAAATGCTGGCCATTACACACAGATGGAGAAATAATGGAACTGTCAAAGTACAACATATTTGGAAAATTTCACCAATCCGACAGGTACTTTATTGTTAATTTATTGTCGGGTCAGGCGGATATTCTTGAGTCGCGGTATGGACAAATGGTTGAGCGTGGTGAGATACCGGATGCTCAGAGATTCATTGATAAGGGATATCTGGTGGATCCGTTGCGGGAAAAACTGCTGTTTGAGGAAAAATATAAAGAGTTTACTGAAAAAAGAAACCGTGAAGAGATTCAGCTCTTTTTTGTACCCTGGTATGAATGTAATCTATCCTGTACGTACTGCCATCAGGATCAGAATGTACATGACAGTCATTTACTGGATGACACTATCATCGATGCTTTTTACCGTTATATAGATACAGCTTTCGAAGGTAGAAAAAAATATATAACCGTTTACGGGGGCGAACCTCTTCTTGAAGGGAAAGTGCATGCTGGGAAAATAGAAAAAATTCTGGACAGGGCCTGGTCTCGAAATCTTGACGTGTCTATTGTGACCAATGGGTATACTGTGCACGAATATATACCAATGCTGCAAGGTCGAAAAATACGTGAGATACTGGTGACACTCGATGGTACTGAAGAGATCCATGATAGCAGAAGGCCTCTTCCCAGCGGTGCCGGGACATTTGAAAAAATCGTCCGGGGAATCGATGATGCTCTGACGAATAATCTCAGGGTTACTCTTCGTGTCGTAGTGGACAGGAAAAATATCGGTAATCTCCCGGAGCTTGCAAACTTTTCAGTTGGTAAAAAATGGGTTGAGAACCCGCTGTTCAGGACAATAATTGGCAGGAATTATGAGCTGCACCATTGCTCTTCATATCCTCAGGATCGTTTCAGTCATATTGAACTGTTTGAGTATTTGTATGGTTTTATTGAAAAATATCCACAGTTCTTACAGTTTCATCAACCTGCATTTGCTGTAAGTAAATTCTGGTCTGATAATGGTAAACTGCCGGATGCACTGTTTAATGCCTGTCCAGGGTGTAAAAGTGAGTGGGCGTTCGATTATACCGGTTCCATCTATTCCTGTGCTGCAACAGCAGGTAAAAGCGAGGAGCGGCTGGGGACATTTTATCCGGAAGTGTCACTTGAAAATGAAAAAGTGAGTATATGGCAGGAGCGCGATATAATGAAAAACAAACAGTGCAGCGGTTGCAATCTGAGTCTGGTCTGTGGAGGCGGGTGCGCAACGGTTGCAAAAAACAAAACCGGAACGCTCTATGGTTGTGATTGCCGTCCGGTAAAAGAGTTGATAAGTTTAGGAATGTCAACATATTTCAAAGGTGAGGTGGCTCATGAGTAAAAAAACAAGTTACTACTCAGGTCCTCCCGACACAATATCTACAAAGCAAATCGTGTTGATCCCGCAAGAGGCGTGAGAAACATGAGCGATTTTCGCACTCCGCTCACCCTTCGAAAAGCTCAGGATGAGCGGAAACGCGGTTTTTGGTACCTGAGTAGTAACAAAAACAATACTTTTTGAGAAAATTCTGTTGAAGAGTGTGTGGTAAACAAGTGTCTGGCGAAGTATGGGGTAGTGTTACATCGGCAATGTGGCATGTTCTTCAGGGCAGGATTCTAAAATCAATCCTAACGGTAAGCCTTATCAGATGCAGGACAGGAGGTACTTATGGAAAAGACGGATGTTGTAAAAGAAAAAAAAGGAGGCCAATTATGATACTGAGACTGGTTATTGGTGTAGTGATCGGAGCGGGATTAGGGTTTGCATATTATAGGTTTATTGGTTGTTCATCGGGCAGCTGCCCCATAACAAGTAATCCTTACATCAGTTCACTTTATGGTGCACTAATGGGTGGTTTGCTGTCGATGCAGGGATAAATTACATTTTTGAACCTGTTTTAAAAAAAGGATTCTGAATGATATATTCAGGATCCTTTTTGATATGTGTTTTCTGACCGAAAACTATTTTTCAACAATGTTGGTTGATCACCGCTTCAAAATGGGGTATATTTAATGGTGAAAGAACAGTGAATTGAGCACTTTTATCTGGTCTGCTATTTCAGGAACGTGCTGTAACTGTTTTCTATAAAGAGGCTGGAAATGATCGATGTTTTTGAATATTTGAATTACCGTAAACTTCTTCAGGACTGCTACGAAGAACGAAAAAGGTCCAATTCCGCCTTTTCCTACAGATTGCTCGCTTCAAAGGTTGGTTTTTCATCACCCGGTTTTTTTTCGAATATTATCAAAGGTAAGCGAAATATTTCTGCAGAATATATTTTAAAGTTCGCTGAGCTTTTTAAGTTTAATAAAGCTGAGACTGAATTTTTTGAATTGCTTGTACTTTTTGATCAGGCAAAAAACCATGCTCAGAAAAAATATTATTTTGAACGGATTCTTTCTCATCGAAAAAGTAAGATAAAAGTTACTGATGCTCAGCAGTATGAGTTTTACAGTAAATGGTATTACACTGCGATTCGTGAGATAATTGATCTGAAACCGTTCAGGAGCAATTTTGAAGAGCTTGCCAGACAGGTTTCTCCGCCGATTACAACTGTGGAGGCACAGAGAGCGGTGGAATTTCTTGAAAAGGCAGGGTTTATTGAAAAAGGGTGTGATGGTTTTTACCGGCAGTCGGATCGGTTTATCACTACTGGATACGAAGCGCAATCTGTTGCGATTACCAATTTTCTGATGGGGACGGCGGATCTTGCAAAAGAAGCGATAGATCGTTACCCGCGTGATAAAAGGAGTATGGCTACATTGACTTTGACTCTTACGGAAGAAAGTTATGCGGTTCTTCATGAGCGTCTGAAGGGTGTAGCCAGGGAGTTGATGGAAATTGCACGATCCGAGAAGAAGCCCGACAGGGTATATCATGTAAATTTTCATGTGTTTCCAATGTCAAAAGTGTAATAGATAATAAAAATGAAGAAAATATCCTTATACATCCTCGTTTTATCGATTAACCTGCTGCTTTTTCAGTGTGGAGGGGATGGCCCGTTAGTTACTACCGGTGGATCAGAGGTATGGGGAAAAGTTACAAATGTAAATGGTAGCGGGGTTTCTGGTGTATCCGTTAAATTATATCAAATTTTTGGGGAGGATCTCAATGATTCCGCTGTGGAAATTACCACAACAGATAAAAACGGAATATATCGCTTTAAGGATCCTGATGCAGGATTATATGTCATTTTGGGTCAAGATACCAGATCCGGAGAAGTATTTCTCCGCAGAGGCATCCAATATGAATCCGGTAAGGTAGAATACAACGATGTTTTAAAGACCGCTGGTATGCTTCTTGTAATTTTTAAAGGTGCAGATGTTATTCTTGACGGAGTGGCAGGCTTTATTCCCGGTACTCCCTATTTCAATTTTATTGAAAATGACTCGCTTCTTATTGCTGGCATGGCTCAGGGGAGATACGTTTGTAAATCTGCGCTTCAGACACTGGATTTTCTACCTGTTGTAACCGATACTTTTAATATTGAGCCGGGTATGCAGACTATAATAGAGGTTAATCTGGAAAAAAATCCCAATGCTGATCTGCCTGTACCTAAGAATCTTACCCTGGAAAAAATTGTTGACACTTTAGCCGGTAGAGCAATACTGAAATGGGATCCGGTAAACGTTAGTGATCTTAAGGGATACATACTCTACAGGGGTATGCACAGCGACTCTATTACGACGAACGTTGCCACTACTACCTTCGCTTTTGATACGATCAGCCTGGTGATAGATACAACTGGGATACCTGTTGATAATTATTTTCAGGTGAAAGCAGTCGATACGTTGGGTAATCACAGCGGTGGATCTAATTTCATAACAGTTCCAGCACCATCGCCTCTAATCGTAAAGACCGTCGTTTCTGATACCCTGATCGCGCCCCACGGCAAGCTCTATATCGGAGATACTGTAGCTATTGTCGTTACGGTAAAAAATGTCGGCCGATTAGTTGATTCAATTATATGGGCTGTGGAAAGGCCTGATTCAGTTGTTACAAAAAAAGCTATTGGCGGAGTTCATCAATATATTGATACGATGAAATTTGTATGGGAAGACAGCCTTGCAAAAACATGGTACATCACTGCTATCGATAACAGTGGCGCATCTGTTACTATGGTAGAAAGAGTAACAAGTTCCTGTATGTATCTACCGGATACGTGGGAGGTTTTTCCTCACGGACTGGTCAACGCAGAACAAGCCTTGACTGCGGTATCAGATGGTATACATATATTCATCTTCGGCGGGTTTCATGACGTTCGCCATCCAATAAGTGGAAAGATAAGACAACTGGCATCTGATTCTGTTAAATATTTCTCGCCAGAATCTTTTAATGGATTTCATTCAGCAAAGATGAGCTCAGTTCGTGATAACCATTCATCTGTCCTCTACAATGGTAAGATATATTCGATTGGTGGAAGGAATGCTTCAGAAACGTTTTCCACCATAGAAGTGTTCGATTGTGTGACACATCAGTCAACCATTGTTGATACATTACCATATGTACGCTATGGAGCATCTGTGTCAGTTTCCGGAACTAAGTTTTATATTTCCGGCGGGACTGTCAAGATGGATTCTGCCCGTCCTGATGAGGAATATGTCACCAGCTCCGTAGATATTTTTGATGTTTCCTTATTGGACATTGGGCAGAATCCCTTGAGTCATTTCGCGAACCTCCTTGTTCCCCGGTATAGCCATACCACAGTAATATGTGATAACAAATTGATTGTGATGGGTGGGTTTGATACGCTGACTTATTCTTCGATCTCACATGTTGAAAGTATTGATTTAACAAGTGGAATGAAGTCACAGCTGCCGCAAATGAAGGATAAAAGATGTAATTTTTCTGCGGTTGCTGTATCAGATAACGTATACGTCTTTGGAGGCTATGATCAGCAAAAAGGTTTGAGCAGTGTTGAAGTCCTTGAAATTAAAAAGTCTTCAGAATGGAAATATGTATGTCCAATGACCAAAGCACGATACGGTATGTCGGCTGCGCTTCATAATGGCGTCGTATATCTGATTGGCGGGATTAGTGATGATAGTGATATCAATACTAATGCTGATTCTACTATAACTGTTTATTATCCGTAATTTCGGGAAATGTATGAAATTTAAAAATCGAAATATCCGGAAGGCAATCAACGTTACAAGGGTGACAGCTATGCTCTTTTTCGTGATGCTACTATTCAGTATTTCGTCTGGAGAACTAAATTCATACTTCTATAAAGGCCATATCTTTAAGCATCCCTTCTTTGAAAACAAGTGTTTGTATTCTGCACAGAATGCCGTTTTTATTGAAGCATCTGAAAGCTTTTTGTTGTTTTCTCCGAAAGCAATTTCATACTCCGGAACAGATAAAAAGGTTTTTGGAGCATACCTGAGTGGAGATTCACTTTACGCGTTCAGTACTTCCCCTCTTCCGGACAATTGCGTGTATCTGTTAAATTTTACAGAGCCTCATTTGATCTCTACCGGCTCCGTCGTCGTTGATTCCAACACCGTAATTTATTCGGTAAAAGAAAATTCATCTGGTGTGTTCAGACTCTGTGTAAGCGGCAGAGACGGCCGGGTACATATTTATTCTATCGACGCAACATCTTTCAGTGTTCTGTCTTCAGACAGTGTTATACTGAAAAATGCAACCGGATCGGTGATCACTTCGATAAGCGGCATCTCATCAAGTTACAACAGTGTCGATTCCGTCTTGTGGATAACCGGAAGTAACGGATTATTACGATCTGTTCACATAGGATCAAAGGAAGAAACTGTATTTGATATTGCTGCCACTGAAACGGTTGAATGTTTTGGTGATGGTCTTGCCGGGACTCGTAGCGGTTCTGTTTATGAATATAAGAATTCGGCTTTTCAGAAGGTGCTTACCGTTTCCGGTGCAATACGTAGTATTAATAGTAAGGCTCTGGCTGGTAATGGTGTGATCTATATGAAGAGCTCATCGGGTTGGACAAAAGTCAGGGAAGGCACTGCAGAACGATACAGAGAGTGTATCGTTTCTGCAAACAGTACCGGCAGTCTGTTTGAATATACAGATGAAAAATGGGGGGTTGATTCCATAATCGGACCTGATTCTCCAACGCAGATTACATCTGTACTGCCGGCAACTCTTAGTTCATACATTAACTCTTCCAACAAATTTGAGTTTCGTGAACCGATGTCAAAAATTGAAATTACAGTGAAGCTTCAGGATAATGAGAAAAACTATAAACCACTATCAATTATTCGTAAAGATAGTAACGAGAGTATTGAGATCGGATTGAAGAGTGGTACTACGGAACTGGGCAATCGGGATCCATCGGCAAGCTGTCAGATAGGAACTATTTCGTTTGCAGACTCAAGCATTACCGTTGTGGTAACACCCGACTGGGTGACGGTAACTGCTGATGCGCTTGTTGGACGGGAAGATCTGTTCTGTAAGGAGTGTACTTTAAAACCTTACACTTTCAAAAATGATCAGATGTGGGCACTGGGTGATGAACTGGTTATCAGCTCGGCTACACAGACACTTACAATAGTAAATAAAAGTGGAGCGGTTATGACGTTTTCAGGTACAAGGAAACGTGAAGAAAAGAGAATCAGTGTAGTATCAGGAACGTTTATGGCATCAATAGGTATACCCGCAGGAACTCAAATCATGGATGTAAGGGTGTATGATCTCTCAGGGCAGATGATTACATCCGATCTGACCGGTGGTGTAATAAGACTTGGTCAGACCGGCAGCCGTGTCGTTACTCTGCAGGTGCGCTTGTTTGGCGGGAAGGTACTTACGCTTCGTTCGGTCCTTACCCAAAATTAATAAAACACCAAGTAACTATTGCAGTTTGACTGCAATACATTCAATTTCTACTTTTGCACCAAGCGGGAGCGCTGCGACCTGAACTGTTGATCGGGCTGGTTTATGATTGCCGAACGCTGCGGCATAAAGGGTGTTAAGGACCGGGAAATCCCTCATAGAAGTAAGAAATACCGTTGTTTTCACAACATCCGATAATGTCACTTCAGCGGCGTCGAGAACTGCCTTCATATTTTTAAAAACCTGCTCAGCCTGCTTTTCAATCGAATCGTCACAAAGCTTGCCCGTTGAAGGGTTGATCCCTAACTGGCCTGAACAGAAAATCATGTTTTCACTCCCGATCGCCTGAGAGTATGGCCCTATTGCTGCAGGTGCATTATTGGAAGAAATCTGCTTGAGCATACGTCTTTCCTTTTTTAAATTCTGAAAATATTACAACTTAAAGATATATTATAAATATTCAGCTAAGTGTGTTAAACTAATCGTATATGTAACCAATTGAATTATCAGACGTTATTCTGAAGTAGATTCAGTAGCTATCTATTTATTGTAAATTAAAGCCGGATTTTATGATCTCAAACTCAGTTGAAATGCAAACCAGTGCAATCTGTTTTTCCACAGAATATACTACTGCATCATTAACATTCAAAAATGGCATACCCGGGTTTTCAGCCCTTGTTTCGTTGTATTGTTCAGATACAATAATTAAAATTTTTCACTGTCCGGGAGGGGGCGTTTGAGAGAGAGAACTGAAAGTCTGCTATCGATTAGCTTCCTTGTTATTATTTGCGGGCTGTTTTTTGCTGAAGTCTTTGCACAGAGTAATAAAAAAACATCGCAGTCTATCATACCTGATTATTTTTATTCGGCTCCAGACAGTACTGAATCTGATTTTTTAAAAAATATCGATGAATTGTTTAATTATTATAAGTCAGATTCTGATGCTTCAGCATGGTGTGACGATAAAGATACGTTCGGTTCAGATACTCTCCGAATCTGCATGAAAAGTATTTCAAAATCGTTTTCCTTTCCTTTTAAGAATTATATCACATCTGCGTTTGGACCTCGTGGAAACTATTTCCACTCTGGAATCGATATCAAACTTCAGACCGGTGATACAGTCAGGGCTGTTCTCGATGGAACCGTCAGGGTCGTGAGTGTTAACAGGGGTGGTTATGGAAAAGTAATTATTGTGAAGCACGACAGAGGGTTTGAAACGCTGTATGCGCATTTATCAAAATGTATAGCCTTTCAGAATAAAACAGTTTCTGCCGGTGATGTCATTGCTCTGGGGGGTAATACCGGTCGTTCAACAGGAAGTCATTTACATTTTGAGATTCGCCATTGCGGAGAGCCATTTGATCCCCTTGCACTTATGAATTTTGAGGATTACTCTTTGAAATGTGATACGCTGCTATTGACACCGGAGTGTTTTGGCACCGGGTTTAATACAGCATCTGCATCCCGACACAAAGTACGAAAAGGTGACACATTGTCAAGTATTGCTTCAAAGTATCGTTTGTCGGTATCCAGACTGTGCCGTTTGAATAATATAACACCGACAACTGTTCTTAAAGTCGGGAAAAATCTTATTCTTCGAAATGGAAGCTGACTTCTATTTATCTGAGTGTAGTTTTATAATTTCAGAAAATTAGTAATTTTCTTTGTCCTGGTGCCATGCCAATAAATTATATTTGAGACACTTTTGTGAATATTGAAATTTATGCGGCCATAGCTCAATTGGATAGAGCATCTGACTACGAATCAGAAGGTTAGGAGTTCGACCCTCTTTGGCCGTATTACTAAATACCTCGAAAAATGCTCAAATTGATAAAATTTGGGCATTTTTTATATAAGTTTCGTTTCTGTATTCATACCTTCTTAATGGCTTGCATTTAAGTCTTTCGAATACTAATTTTATTCTTTACATTTTGATGGTGCAGTTCTTATGCACCCATTTATACCAATCAGGAAAATTTTTTTTCCGAGAGACCTTCTTTTCTGGTAGTTTTCTTGATATTGATGCCATCTGTTCCAATCAACGGATTGAAAACGCATCAATGATTCTTCTTCTCTTCAAAAAACGTATTACAACGGTGTTTAATCTGCAAAACCGCATGATCAATACAGGATAACGCGAAAAATGCAATATTCGATACGGAAACTCACACAAGACCAATTGAATACCCTTATAGAATTATCTCCACTTCCAGTTTTAGTCTGTGGAGTCGATGGAAAAATAAAATTCCTGAATGAATCGTTGGTAAAATTAACAGGATTTTCCCGCGAAGAATTGACTGGATCGACATTGGTGAACATGGGGATTGCAGAATATGACTTCATCTCAGATTTTGTAGAAGATTTTAAAAAATCTGGCATGATCAAAAGTACTGAATTGTATCTGAACTTTTATTCAGGTAACGGATCTGCGTTTTCAGTTTCTACTCAAATGGCAGAGTATGAAAATAGTCAAATTCTTATCATTTTTTTCAATGATGTTACTGAAAGAAAATCTTTCGAATTGAAACACAATAATCCAAACGGTTTCGGCGAAAAATTGAATGTTATAAGTTCACAGGAACGTATCCTGATACAGAATGAGCGCCTTAGAGCACTTGAGGCGCAAGGGCGTGCATTACGTCGTTTTGAACTGCTCGCCTGGATTTCCGGAGAATTATTGCATTCTGATAATCCGCTGGCGGAGGTACAGAATATTTGCGAAAAAGTAATGGAATACCTGGAGTGCGATACGTTTTTCAATTATCTTATTGATTGTAAAAAGGGACAGTTGATTCTTAATGCTTTTACAGGTATCACTGAAAGTCAAGCTAGCCGCATAAAGGCACTTCATTTTGGTGATGCAATATGCGGATGTGTTGCGAGAGATGGAACACGAATTGTTGTAGATCATTCAGTCATTGATGGAGATAAAAGAGCTGAATTAATCAAATTATTCGGAATAAAAGCATATGCCTGTCATCCCCTGACTGGCAGAAACGGGAAAATCATTGGTACTCTGTCGTTTGGTACAAAATCAAAAGAGCAATTTAATGACGAAGATATTGCCATGATGAAGGCTGTTGCTGATCAGGTAGCTGTGGCGTTGATTCGGATGCAAACCGAGCAGAAATTGCGGGATTATTATGATGAGTTGGAAAAACTGGTCGAGGAACGCACACTGGAGATGAAAAAAAGTGAGCAAAGACTCTCCGCTGCAATAAATGCTACCGGAGGAGGAATTTATGAAACCAGTTTTCCACCCGGAGGAGAATGCTTTTTCAGTGATCGCTGGTTTGAAATTTTTGGAATTCCCAAGATTGAACATCCTGATTGTCTGGTATTACAAAATCAGATAGATCCATTGATACATACAGATGACCGGGTATTGTTTAAAAAAGCGATCGAAAAATTTGTCGCCGGATATACACAAACCTTTTCAGTAGAGATGAGGATTAAAAAAAGCACTGGAGAGTGGAGATACATCCAGAATATGGCTTATGCTTCGTTGCGTGATGAGAGTGGACAGGTAAAACGGATGGTTGGAGTGATTCTTGATGTAACTCAACGTAAAGAGCTGGAGGAGCAGCTGGTTCACTCACAAAAGATGGAATCACTGGGGCGACTCGCCGGGGGTATTGCACATGATTTTAATAATATGCTTCAGGTAATAACTGCTTGTTCATACAGGATGATGAAAAACGCCGGTGCAGAAAGTGAATTAACAAGAGATATTGAGGTGATCAGGGAGGCCGCTCAGAGTTCCGCCCGACTCTCTCACCGTTTACTGGCATTCAGTAGTAAACAGATACTTCAGCCAAAGTTGTTATGTGTTAATAAACTCGTAAAACGGGTCCATAAACTACTCAGTAATTCCCTCCGGGAAAATGTAAAAGTGTCAACAAATCTCGATGATCATCTCGGGAATGTATTTATGGACCAGGACCAGATGGAACAGATTATCATAAATATGGTTATGAACTCGCAGAATGCAATCGCCGGGGGCGGAACTATCAGTATCATTTCTTCCAATGTTACACTTCCGGAAATACATCCCTTTAAACACCATGCCGTTCCAGCTGGTCCGTATGTGATGCTTGCTATTAAAGATACGGGGTGTGGAATGGATACAGAAACACTCGGAAGAATTTTTGATCCTTTTTTTACGACTCGTCAGAAGGAGGGCGGGACGGGACTGGGATTATCATCTGCGTATGCTGTTGTTAAGCAATCGGGGGGAGTCATCCGGGTCTATACTTCACCTGGAAAGGGAACAACATTCAAGATGTTCCTTCCGTGGAAAGAAAAAAGCGAAAATGAAACACAGTCTGTTGCAGCGGTTTCAAAAGTAATTAACAGGAAATCGACAGCTCTTGTTGTTGATGATAATCCGCATACACGGCGTTTTGTTGTAAATGGACTCCAGGAACTCGGCTGTAAAGTGTTCGAAGCGAACAACGGCGAAGGAGCTCTTGTTGTTTCCCGAAGTTATAATGGGGATATATCTATTGTGATCACGGATATAGTAATGCCAGGGATAAGCGGGGTTGAAATGGCCAGAATTATCAGAAATGAGCGTCCATCGACGCCAATACTTTATATGACTGGATTTGAAGCTGGAAAACTGACCGATCATTATAATGCTGACGAGAATATCGTTCTGCTTAAAAAACCATTTTCAATGGACGATCTTCAAAACGCGCTTGTTAAAACGTATAGTACTTTTGTTAATGGGGGGAAAGGGGATATTATTCAAAAGAAAAATTATAAAACATATCCGGTTCAAAAGACTGGTGACAAACTTCGTATACTCATTGTTGATGATGAAACCGTTTCTGCTGAATGTATCGCATTTCTGTTAAAAAGAAATGGATCTGTTGTTGAAATAGCAGATAACGGGAAAAAGGCACTTGAGCTGACTGAAAATCTGAAACCGGATGTGATTATTATGGATATCCGGCTACCGGATATGGATGGATATGAACTTGCAGAACTAATCCGGACAATGCCCTGCTGTGAACAAACACGACTGATCGCCTGCAGTGGATGTAACCCTGTCGAAGAAAAGGTTTCACTATTTGATGAATACCTGATAAAACCGCTGGATATGATGGAATTGATGCAATTGTTAACAGGTGATACACTTGCTGTGTAAGGTGGTGCTTTCGAGCAAGACTTTCAATAAGTACTATTACATCGCAAATAAATAGTACCCATCTGACACTTTAGAGTGTCCCAAACTGAAGCCTTTAGCCCCGTATTGGTTTTGTATCGGGACTTTTGAAGTATCTGCAGAAGTAAATTTGTTCGATTCCGTCAGTAGTATTTCTCATTTTTAAATGCTATCTTTTTTTTCTCATTCTGCTATTATCATTTCTTCGATCACCCTCTTTTGGTGGACGTGCTTTTTCCACAAAAAGTTGCTTCTTTCCAATACGAAACTTCTTAAGTTCAGCGATAATCGTTTCTGCATTTTCAAAAGGAACTGTTGCATAACTGAATTCATCATAGACGCGAATGTCATTAATTAGTCTATCGGGTACACCAGCCTGTTCAGTGATAAACTGGGCGAGGGTCTTTCTGGTAACCCCCTTACTGCTTCCCAGGGCGATAAAAAGCCTGGTTTTTCCTTCTGCATCAACAGGGCTGACTCCGCGTTTTTTTCCTTCAATCGGCGTAATATCGCGATAGTTTTCACGGTTGAAAACATCACCAAACGCAAGTTTCAGGACTGCCGCAACCATTTCTGCCGGCTCTCCCAGAGCCAAAAGCTGCGTAGCCCATTCATTGAAAAATGTTTTGTCACTTTCTGCTTTGATTTTTCCTGTGATATTTTTTGTTAAATTCTGCATTCGTGCTGCAAGAATTTCATCGATATCGGGAATTTTTTTCTTGCGGATCTGAGCGCTGGTGATTCGTTTGATAAATCCTAATCTGTGGAATTCTGAGGGTGTGATAAAGGTGATAGCGGTTCCCTGGTTACCTGCCCGGCCGGTTCTTCCAATACGATGCACGTATGATTCGGGATCCTGTGGAAGAGAGTAATTTATCACATGGGTCAGATTTGAAATGTCGATACCACGAGCTGCAACGTCTGTAGCGACAAGCAGATTGAGGTTCTTCTTTTTGAATTTACGAAGGATCGATTCTCGTTGTGATTGTGAAATATCCCCATGAAGTGCATCTGCATTGTAACCGCGATCCTGAAGTTTTGAAGTCAGTTCGTCTACTTCAATTTTCGTCCGGCAGAAGATGATCCCATAGATTGAATCTTCAATATCAATAATTCTGCAGAGTGCTTCCAACTTATCATGCTGCGAAACTTCAAAATAAATCTGATCTGTCAAAGATGTGGTAAGAGCCTTTTCTGCTTTGGCATTTTCAATCTCTTTCATGTACTTTGATGCCATATCGCGTATTCTGGCTGGCATGGTTGCAGAGAACAGAAGAACCCTTTTTTCGTCGGGGGTAGATTCCATTATGGTTTCGATATCTTCAATGAATCCCATATTGAGCATCTCATCCCCTTCGTCGAGGATTAGAAACTTAATTGCATTGAGACGTAGTGTTTTGCGGGAGAGATGGTCGAGAATTCTTCCGGGAGTACCTACTACAATCGAAACACCTTTCTTCAGGCGCATCAACTGAACATCAATCGATTGGCCACCATAGATTGGTGCGATTGTGAGGCCACTGTTGCCTTTAAGCGAATTGATCTCTTCTGCGATCTGAACAACAAGTTCGCGGGTTGGTGCAAGTATGAGAGCCTGTGTCTGTTTTATCGATGAGTCGAGCAGCTCGATCAATGGCAGCGCAAATGCAGCCGTTTTGCCGGTTCCGGTCTGTGCCTGTGCAACAATATCTTTTGTACTGCTAAGCACCAGAGGTATGGTCAATGCCTGGATCTCAGTAGGTTCTTCAAATCCTTTTTTTTCCAGAGCAATAAGTGTTTTTGTTGAGAGGCCTAATTCTTTGAATGTTCGCATCAGGGACCAATCCATAGTTTAAAAATGTTAAACAGGCCCGGTTTAAACTGAATCACGGGCATCACAAGTTGTTCAGAGATTTTACTGTACTATGATTTCTTCAGGGCATACAAGAGTATTTTTTACTGATGGGGACAGATTACTTCGTACCGTTTGTAGTATCACCAGAATAGCAAAGTGAGTATTTTTTTCTTTGGACGGCATAAAGATAATCGCTGGGCGGGCATTCTCCAAATTTTTTTTTTAAAATCTGGTTGATATTTTTACTTCGAGTAAAATGATGGCTTGCATTGCAAAAGCGGGAAGTGGGGGCAGAATAATGAAAAATCGTGAAGGGTGAAGAGTGAAAATAAGATGACGATTGATGTATTTCTTAATTTCCAACTTCAAACTTCAAACTTCAAACTTCAAACTTCATTAAGTGTCCCCTCACTTTGAAGCGTTGGATGTCGTAAGAAGTGGAAATTGTGTTTTGTTTTCTGGTTTTGTCCGGTTAGTAGTTAAACTAGAGAGCTGTCATGAAATACAATTGACAGCTCCTTTCATTCGGACTTTTACTCAGGCATTAAACATAATAAGTGGTGTATTACTGAAGTTTAGCGCCAGCATCTCCCATTTTGCATTTGATTATTTTTTAATCAAGAACGCAACGAACACTCATTCCACGATTTTTATTAATATTTGAAAAATATGTATTATAATCTGAAATAATCCTGGCCATTGCTGAAGTATTGTCATTCTGAGTCGAAGTCCACCAATACCCTGTATATCCCTTGTTCTGAAAATAAGTGTAACGATTACCCCCTGGAAGGGCTGTGAATCCGGTTTCGTTTGTCGCATTATAATTATCGATCCAGTGGATTTTACCAGCCTCTCTCAATTTGCTTGCAGCCTCATAGGAACCCCCAAGAGATGCGACAAGTGTATCCCATTCTTCACTGGTTGCAACATGCCACCCTGCAGGTGCCAGTTTGCCGGTTTTTATTGTGTTCCAGTTATATAGTACTCCATAATCATTGTGGTTCGCTGCAGAATCGTTGTCATACCAGCAATAAGCGGGTGTATTGGCATATTCCCATTCATACTCGTCTTCGACTAATTGAATTGGAGTTCCATCGTTTAAGCTTGTTGCTTTAAGATTCTCCACCATCCACGTTTGATTTCCTAATGTCACAGCATGGTAACAGTTTCCATTTGTATCAGTAAAAGTCCAATTTGCATGCAACACCACATTATATTTCCCGATTTTACCAATTACAAACGTATCACCAGGCAGTAGATATTTCACTACACCATTCTTTATCAGCGTCCAGCCAGCAAATGAAAATCCGGTTCTTTCCAGAGCTCCGGGATTACCGGCAACTGTCACCTGTGATGCTGCAGAGTAATACTGTTTATCGGGTACCGACCCACCTGTACTTCCATTGTCATCATAGGTCAATGTAAAACCGCTGTCATTATTGACAAGCTGGCCATTGAATGTAATATTCCCGATTTTACCCAGTGTTACCACCATGGTCGCAGCACCATTTACCGCATTTGATCCGGCACCACGTAATACAATCTGGTAATTTGCATCTTCTCCTGATTTTACAATTATAAGTGTATCACCGGAATATAACAGTGAATCAAGTCCATTGATTTCCCCATATACTTCCATTGAAATACGATGAGAGGAACCATACGGAGTTGCTGTAAGATAATCATATGACAGTGTTACAGTATCACCGAGCAGGGTTTGTTTTTCAAATGATGAATCAACCTGGTCAGAGTAATAGTAACCATCATCATCAATGGTGAGAACACATCGGTTCACACTGTCCTGAATGGGATAAAAATTTGCAAATAACATCGAGTATTGCGGCTCAAGGAACATGGCAATTTCAATAGTATCTAAAGGTTCCACCTGAAACATTGTATCATTTGAATAGATATAACGATCGTTCTGGTCAAAGGCAACAACTTGTAAATGCCAATCGATCATCTGTTCATCTGACCATGAAACCAAGCCAGTATATATCTTAGACACAGATCGTTCATGACTTCCTCCTGTTAATTCTATTGTATCATGGATAGTACTATATCCATATGCATCTAATGTTATATGAAGTTTTTCCATTTCAATACTTGCTGTTTTCATCGCTTTCTTGAGTGCACCAATCTTTTCCATATTCACAGATAATTGAAGTGCTCCAGTTTCTTCTGGTCCGACTGGTAAAATTGGATCCTTTTTAGAACATGATCCCAGAAAAGCCATACACACCGACAGAACAACAACAATCTCTTTTATCATGGTATCTCCAATGTTTAGTATTTTACAGGCAATGATATTTTGCGAGGAATTTTAATACAATTCATAATTTCCGGTTTAACGTTTCAATTACAGCAAAGATTTAAAAATTAATTGTTAATTTGTTATCCGTACATAATTTGCACCACCTTCCTTATTCTGTCAAATATTCTTGAAAAGTTAAATAAGGTACGATTAATACGATAAAAATAACTTACTTTAATCGTACTTTGACTGATAGTTATTTTACAAGATAACATAAATTCGTTGAAAACACTATCCCGTAAAAAGGTAAAGATATCAGAAAAAGTGTACAGGTTTAAAAACAAAGATCCATTATCAGAACATAGAGCTGTATGCTCATAGTAAAATTTTGTAATAGTAACTTATGCTAATATACCTGTTAACACTATTTGTAGTAGTCCTCTAAATTTGAGGACAGAGGACAAGCAGCATCGGCAGCTATGAAGATTCTACTTTAGTCGAAAGCTGAAAAATCAAAATCAATTGATCATTGAAGAGGTGAAGGCTTAAGAAAATCAGACAGTATCAGAAAATTGATTATTCTTATTCATTACCTACTTTACCATAAGAATCAGTTTTAATAAGACACCCATCCGAATGGTATGCATCCTCACCCGGATATTCGCCACAAAGTGCGAAACCACCATCATTGGTCTGAATAATATCGGTAAAGTCAGTATTTTCCTTTATATGTATCCATTCCAGTTCTTCGTTTATAGAATACTTACAGTACCAGCCTCTCTTTGGCGAAACCGTCATTCCACCACACATCGCAAAATGATTGTCATCTGTTGTGATAACAGATCTGGTAATACTACCGGGATTATCAGCAAGCAGTGATTTCGACCAAACCAGATTCAAATCTGCATCAAATAGCTTTATTACTGCACCAGTAGAATCTTTACCGCCTGCTAAAAATTGCTCCCTGCCTGAAGACACAATACGAGTCGACGAATAGAATCGGCATTCGTGAAAAGATTGAAAAGCAGTCTCGTTACCATTATCATCGACAGTGACAAGTATACCGGAAAAAGCATTCTGAGTTCTCAGAACACCTGTGATAAAAAAAGTGCCATTTGATGCTGAAACTATCGTCTGGTACATTCGCAATCCAGAATCGGTTGAATGATACCGTGTCCAGACAGTATCGCCATTTCGATCTACTTTAGTAACAATTCCATAACCATGTGTAAACGAGAAATCAGTATACCTGACACCACAGATAATAAAACTGCCATCTGTCAGTTCATACGCATCCCAGAAGACCATTCCTGATGTATCGCTAAATTGTTTAGACCATTGTTCATCACCACTATCTGAAAGTTTTATCAACAATCCGGTATCGAAAGATGAATCGTCAGTATAGGTGCTTCCGCAAATAAGAAAACCTCCTGAACTTTTACATAAACCATGAAATGATGCATATCCTGAACCTTTGTAACTTTGTTCTTTAATGATTGCTCCCGTTTGACTGAACAATACCTGCCATCCTAGCAGGTAGCCATCAAGTCCAACAAAGTCAACCGTCAAACCTGTTGCAAAATATCCACCATCACGGGTGTTCACCAGACTTCGTAAAGAATTATAAAATTGAAATCGTTTCCCGAATGAGACTGCAAAAGTAATAGCAGAATCGATATTCGATTTCTGTATTTGTGAATATTTGGCATCAATTACCACTACGTAATAGTAATAGAGTGTAGAACTTTTTAATTCTTTGTCTTTGTAATTCAAATTTGTTGTGGAATCAATTAAAATAAAATTATCGGTATCTTTTTCACTTCGATAAATGTGGTAGATTTTTGCATCAGATATGCCAGTCCAGACTAATGCTATAGAATCCGGGGATATTGCAGTAGCGGTTAATTCAGTCTCATCTGTAGTGCCAACGATCGAATCAGATGAACAAACAAACAGAAATGTCAGATACATCACAACTACAAAAGCGTGTAAAGTTTTCATTACTGTTCCTTGTTGAAATAGTGCTTTTAAAAGTTATAGGATAAATTTAATAAAACAGTATGTTGTTAAAACCAGTTTTTAAATTTGTCACTTCGAATTTTCAAAGATGAAAACTTCAATGAAAAATTTGACTTTCACACGGATCCCGGAAATAAAAAAATATTGAGATGATAAACCTTTGATGGGGATTCTTTGTCTTTTTGAATAAGCGCACGGATTTCAGATTTGAACTGCTTTACCTTCTGCATAAGTTGTTCATAGCCAGCATCCGAAACACCAATAACATTAGTTGACATGCTGTATTTTTTACTTCCCGGCGCTCTGATAGTCTGTTTTGCAAGTTCAAGACATTGTAACTGGTATTGCTGAATAATTTCATTTCGCATCAGAGGTCCTGTTGCTATCGCCGCTTCTGAAGGTTTAATTATATTCCTGTTATTTTTTACAAGTAGGCCAAGGTCAAGCTGGAGTCTGACCGAATCGCGAGCTGCTTTTGTACTTATTGAAGGACACACCTTTTTTGCAAGATTAGAAAAGTTGCCGTCAAAATCGATGATGCCTAATAGTGCGCGAATAACACTATTGTACCAATCTTTGTAATAAATAAATGCCTTTTCATCGAGTTGCCTGGCAGGTGATTTACTCAGTGCTATTAACTGGCCGAGATATATATCCTTTTCCGGCCTGGTTTGAGCCTGATTATATTTTACCAGAATCCGAAAATATCGTGCATCATCGTCCGAAAGTTCAAGCAATTTGATGAAACGTTCGACATTTGAATCGGTAAGTGTCCTGCGCCCTTTAACAATATTATTAAAAAAACCTCGGGTATGAGGTAAACCCAGCCTGGCACAAATATATTTGTGTGTAAATTGAGGATCATCTTTTTTTCGGACGATACGATATTCTTCAAGAAAACAACGGAAATCATTATAATCGTTAATATCCGGAAGGACATTTTTCATTATAGATTCTTTACCTTGTTATCGGGTAACCGCTCATTACAATGCATCATAAAACGCCATCAGTCTTCTTTTCTGTAATTACAGTAAAAAAATACGGCTTGATTCTACTGTGTTAGAATTACTTACCCGGTCGTCTATCCCGAGTTCGGTATCAATGTTCGCTTTGATGCAATTCCGGTATCCTAACACAATAGAATTAATTGTGAAAATTTACATCTTAAGTGGAAAGTTTTGAGTATTGGTATACATACCAGGGATTGTTGATATTGAATTTGACCTTTTTTACTTATGACTCAAATATAATGCTTGCATTAATGGCATTCAATTATTCTGATAGGAAATCAGCTTCCAATTTTGAAATGGCTATATCACAATTGTTGTGATATCTCACTTTTATTCAGTTAAGACAATCGTCACAGGTTGAAATGAACAAGGGCCATCAGCGCAGAACAGTTTATTCATGACTATTTCAAATAGGCAGGGTTGAAAATCCTATTCCCGATTGGACTGCAAAACCCAATCTGGCAATAAGAGGTGATAAGTACTTATTTATGAGTTTGCAGTAACTGATGCTGCAACTGGTGATGGTGGAATTGCCAGCAATGCACAAGATCTGAACAAGTTTATTAAATAAAATGATCGGGTTTTTAAATAAAGAAACAATGGGTGCTGAGTTACAGGTTTGTATAATTTTAACAATAAAATTTTGAGGGTGGCCTGTTCTTAAGGACAGGATTCAAAATTATAAGCTTTAGCGAGATTGCAGTGAGTAATATTTAATTGCACCGGAATAATAATCACCATTCTGCAGGACTTCCCGAATCACCATTGGTTCTCAAAGACGGGAAATTATGTTTACCCCAGTAGAAAAATGTACTCAGGAAAAACAGCTGCAGGGCCCTGTCCTGAGGAAAAAATGAGTCATATCTCATTTGAGTAATGTATAGTGAGTCCTTTATCTGAAACTGCTGATTCGTATGTTTTCACCTACTGTCCCATTGTCTATTACCAGTACTTTAATCCCTCTGGCAGGCACTGTATTGTCCAGATGTATTCGGGTTGGATTGGAGTATTGTTTGCTGAAGAGATGTTTTCCTGACAATGTATACATTGAGACTTTTACAAATGAATTTTTTTCAGGCGTGATGTGAAGTATGTTTCGCTTCAGATACCATGGAAATCCTGTTGTCAGGTTATTTTTGGTGGTGATCCTGCGGGCAGATACCATCGATGACGGTAGTCTGCAGGCGATACCGCGTCCAGCGGTGCTCATGTATACTGCACCGAAGAGATTCATATCTCCGGAAATGAACTCTCCATTAGCAAGACCGCCATATTCATGTGCATCATCATTTACACGTGTCCAGCTCATACCTTCATTGGTTGATTGAAATACCCCGGTTACATTATTGACAGTACCGAATATGTATACGGTTGGAAACGATTTGCTCTCAGCAGCTTTACCAAAACCAACAGCTTCACAATATGATACTGATCCAACAGCACTGAATGCCGTGCCTCCATCCATTGAACGGGAGAGTCCGTTTTTACCAAGTGGAAGCCAGATATCACCTGTTTTTCCCGGAACCAGGCGGAATTTTCTCCAGTTACCGGTGCCGGGTGTTGAGATTTTCTGGAAAGTGACACCTTTATCGCTGCTCTTGAAAAATGACCCCTCACTTTTTTGATACGCATAGAAAACATCAGCAGTTTCTGGGTCTCCTGAAACCCAGGCACCGTTGATATCCTTTACCTCTGTCCAGGCGCTGTTCTCATAACGCTGCACCGGATAGTTGCCCAGGATATCGTTTCCATTAACGGTCTTATGTGTTGGAACCCAGAGGGTGACTTTACCATCGGAAGAGATTGCGACACATTCACTGCGTTTGTATTGACCGGGAATATTCTCGTATGTTGCAACAGTCCAGGTTCTGCCAGTATCGCTGCTGAACTGGATAGGGGAGATTGGAACATCATTGTTTCCTGTTGGATTGACACTTAGTGCATCGGTTCCTTTGACAAGTCGTCCCCCTTTGGGAGCCCATGCAAGAGCCCTTGTCGTTCCCAGGCTAACCATTGTACCACTGACATTTGTCTGATGACGGAAAGCCGGATACTTGGTGACATCATCGTGGCGGAACCCATCATAGTCGCCAATGACAGAGATAAGTGGACCATTGGTGATACTTACGATCTCCAAAGGCACTGTTTCTTCAATACCATGAGAGAGAACCTTCCATTCTGTACGCTGCTGGAGAACCGGAGATTTTGATGAGTCAATGGTATATGCCGTAATATCAGCGGTTTCAAAAATACCATTTCCCGAAGTGACAAGTATATGTTTGGGATCGAAAGGATCCATGGCCACACAGCCAACCCAGTGAATAGAGCTGTTGAACATCCATCCGATGCCATTTTCATTCATCTGTTTCGCTGATGGATACACCCCGCCATCCATCCAGTAATATTGAAAAGAGGGAATCCAGTGCGCCCCACCATCAGTGGTGTAAAAAATGTTGCTTCCCCATTGATCTTTCCATTTATCGGCGCTTTCGTTGTACCAGAACTGTGGTCCACGGTAACCAATTGATGAAATAACCATTTCAAGGGGATTCAGGGGATTAAGAGAAATACCGCTGTAGCATGCGACGTAGATTGAATCGGTATTGTAATGGCTTACGTTTGAATTGTCACCTGGATCGATATAGTTTTCAGGAGAGATATCTGTCCATGTTGACGAAGAGACAGAATATTTTAAAACAGCGCCGCGATTGAACCAGTCTTTTATAGGACCCCATCCTTCATCCCAGGCCATCGTATGAGGTCCGGCTCCATCACCAAATGTAATGTAAAGTTCGGATCCATCAGGTTTGATTGCGATGCGCTGCGGCATAAGACGCGGCTCGTAACCACCTTTGGTTGCTGGTTTAATTCTTCCTGGAATAAGTGACCAGGTACTACCGCCATCATTTGATTGAAACACATTGTCTTTTTCTCTGAGAAAACCGGCATACACAATATTCGAGTTACCCGGGGCGAAGGTAACGAATGAGAATCCTGAACCATTCCAGGTAGTATCGAAAGTTGCAGCGGTCGTAAAACCGTCAACGTGATTCCAGGTAGTTCCGTTATCTGTGGAGCGAAAAAGACCTTTCCCCTTTGATCCGTAAAGAAGAATGTTTGAATTCTCCGGGTCGATAGCGAGCGCTTCGCCGTTACCTCTTCCCATACCATTACCATGAGCGAAGAATTTATTTACAGGTGATCCTTTTGCTCCCACAGTGTCCCATGTGTAAATAATATCCCAGGAGTTTCCATGATTCATAGAGCGCAGGAACGCGGTGCGTCCATCATTGAAATAGGAGGTTCCCGCGACCATATAGACCTTGCCCGGTGTTGCAGGGTCAACTGCGATAGCTTCGACGCCAAGCAGCCCGCGCTCGGAATCGTCAACCCAATCCATCATCGGTGTCCACCTTTTTGAAGACTGCTGCCATCGGTACGCTCCGCCTACATCGGTACGGGCGTAATAGAGATTTTTTTCAAGCGGTGAAGTTACTATTGATGACACAAATCCACCACCGCCAATCGCTGCAGAGGTCCAGGAAAAGGATTCAGCTGATCTGGTTTTGATAGATGTAAATAGTAGAATGATCGGTACAATTGCAGTACGGAGCAGCATGGTTACCATCCTGACAAATAATTATTTCGATAGTCTGTCCAGTTCATTAACAGAAAGAACAATAGCTGATAGGTTCGCCTTAACGTTCCTATGAGATGTATATCTTCTGCCATTGAGAGAAAACAGTTGTCTTTTAGTGTCGATTTCAGTAATACCGGTTCGCAGTATAATTGATGTCACCGTTTTTTTATCAGTTAAAAAAGATGAATGGTCTGATTTTTGAGCGTAAAGAATTGATGTCGGGGGCTCAAATTCAAAACAACCCAGATCCGGTTTATCTCCATTAAAGGTTACATTGGTGATGCTTTCTCCTGCATCAATCAATGAACTGTTATTTACCAGATGCATGAATGTGATATCAGGTAAACTACCATTTTTTTTTCGTGGAGAAGATGCTGATTCCGGGTCGACACTTACAAACTGCGATGATGCAACATTCATGTTATTTGATGACTGTGTGCCGCCTTTGAGAGTGTTTGAACCAGTTCCTGATGAAATGCAGTTTTTGACTGTCAGAGTGCTGGAGCTACCGTCGATGGAGTAGTTGATTCCATTGCTGAAACCGGTGCAGTTGTATAAGCTCATTGCGCCCCGGTTGTTATTCTGATCATATCCTTTTACCCGATTTGAAAAGGCGAGACAGCGAATAAGAGTAAAGTTGTGTTTCAGCTTCTTATCATCACTGCCTCCCATTTTAAACCCGTTTCCATTACCGGTGCTTGCACTTCCATCCTTGCGGAATCCATTGTGAAAACACCAGCAGTTTTCAAGTGTTGTGCTGACATCATCTGCGCCACGCAAATAGCCATCCCATCCATCATCGGAATTGTTCCAGGACGGCATCCAATGAATCTGTTTCCTGAACCGACATCCATCTTCGGAGCAAAGCCATCCGCGTCGCCTTCATCGGGATCGCGGTTATTATAGGAGTCACAATTAATAATCCTGTTGTTTGAAGCGCCACCCTTAAGCTGGCAGCCGGAATCGCGGTTGTCTAAAAAATCGCAAAATTCGATTGTATTATTGCTTCCACCCTGAATCAGAAGGCCGTTATCTCCCGCACCTTTAATGATGAGACCTTTTATGTGCCAGTAGTCTCCATTGAGAATTATTCCCTGATTGCCGCCAGCTAAACTCATGGATGAAAAATTAAGAACCGGGCGGGAGTCTTTTGAACCGATAAGGTGAATTCGCTTTTCAGAAGTACCATTTTTACCAATTTTAACAGGAGTGCTGAATGAATAAGTTCCGGAAGTAATACTTATCGTATCTCCTGCAACTGCTTTTCCAATTGCTACCGGAATCGACTTGAATGGGTTGTCTCTGGTTCCAGCATACGAGTCGTTGCCTTCGGTAGAGACGTAATAGCTTGTCGAAAAAATTGTACCTGAAAGAGAGATAAATACGAATAGGTTTTTATAGATTTGCTCAACAACTTTATGCATAGTAACTATCCTTGTCTGATGCTTTTATCATTTAGAGCTTATACCAGAATCGGGGATTAAAGTCTGCATTACGCTTCGGTACTATATAATATAGTACTCAATGATAAAAAATGTAGTATTCTTCTGGTGCAACGGTTAAGTACACTTATTTCAGTATTGTTTTGGTTTTATTCTGGAGGCCTGCTGTATAGTAACAAAAAAAAATCTGTTTTAATGTTCGGAAAAACAAGAGTAAAATATTGCTAAAAAAATATATTAGTAATAAAAACAATAGGTTACAATGAAAAAAGTTCGGAGTTTAAAAAAAATAAATACATTTTAAACATTTTTTTGTTTATATTACTTTTCAGGAAAGGTAAAAAAGGTATTTCGGTGAATGAACTGCTGAAAATTTCCATCTTCGATTATGTTGATTATCGTTTTTTCCTGACGGATTATTTTAACCGGGAGAAGCTTGTTGTCAGAGGGTTTTCATACAGGTCTTTTGCTCAGAAAGCCGGAGTTTCAGCAAGTCTTCTCAAAGATATTCTTACAAACCGTCAGAATCTTACAATTCAGACTATGCATAAATACGCATCAGCGATGGAACTTGGTGCGAAGGAAATTGCTTATTTCGAAGCTCTTGTCAATTTTAACAATGCTTCAAACAATAATGAAAAAAACAGGTATTTTGGTGAGATGGTCAGCCTCAGGGGAAGATCATCAGTAAAATTTCTCGATCTTCAGCAGTATGAATATTTTTCTGAATGGTATCATGCAGTTGTGAGAGAGTTGATAACTCATGTGGGGCTGGGATGTGATGCTGAGGCAGTTTCCCGGTGTATCGAACCTGCAGTGAGTCCTGCTAAAATTCGCAAGTCGATAGAACTCTTAAAGGAGCTTGGCCTGATATATGAGAATGACGGGATATGGCATGCTTCAGATAAAGTGTTATCATCTGAGTATCAGATACAGTCCGTAGCATTGAAAAACTATCATACAGGGATGCTCGAAAGGGCACGGGAGTCACTGGATAAGAATTCAAGTGACGAGCGGGAATTTCAAGGGCTGACATTAAGTGTGAGTTCAACGACTTTTATGAGAATGAAAGAGCGGATCAGAACCTTTTCCGATGAACTTCTGAGCATGGCTGCTGCAGAGAAGGATATTCCGGATAATGTGTATCAGATAAACATGCAGATGTTCCCCTTGACTAAAAAAAAGAGCAGGTCATGAATATGAAACGAAAACAGGGGCAATTACCGATTATTCTGTTTACGCTGATACTCATTACAGTAGTAATCATGATTACCGGATGTTCAGATCCTCTGTCCGGCGGAGGGACCCGCGGCGGCAATCCGGTTGTTACCGGGATGATCATCGGTCTTGATGGTTATGCCGCAGCAGATGTTAAGGTTTCATTGATTACTTCGGACTATAACCCGGTAACTGATTCATCGATGGCTCTGCCCAGATGTACGTTAACGGATGCTGATGGCGTTTTTTCAATAGAGGCTCCTGATTCCGGAATGTATTCGGTCGAAGCGGTTAATGTTCATGATGGTAGCCGCCTGCTGCGATTCAATGTGATAACTGTCAATGATAGTATCAGTAAACTTCCTTGTGACACGCTTCATATACCCGGTATGCTTAAAGTTATTGTTTCCGGAAGTACAGACGGATATCTGTTTGTCCCCGGAACAAAGCTCAAGGCGTTCATTACCCCTGGATCGGATACGGTGACCATAGATTCTGTTCCGGCAACAACCCTGCCGGCGCTTGTGTCATCAGATATTAACAGTAATCAGACAAGTGTTTTACGAAACGATATTGTTGTCAGTTCCGGTGGTGTAACCTTAATAGAATCTGAAATATCGGGTGGATATCTTCAAATTACACTCAATACTGCACAGGATGGAGCTGCGATAAACAGTGATGTATATGATTTCCCTGTCCTGATACGTCTGGACAACACAAATTTCAATTTCAATGAGATAAAAGATGACGGGACTGGCCTGCACTTTACACGGGAGGAAAGCAGCATACTGCCGTTTGAGATCGAGCGCTGGGATAATGAACGTGAGTGTGCTGAAATCTGGGTAAAGGTTGATACCATCTATGGTAACAATTCAACACAGTCGATAGCAATGTACTGGAACGGAGCCGGGGGGAGTGGAACGATTGATGCCGGGTCTGCAGTTTTTGACACAAGTGTGGGATTTCAGGGAGTATGGCATCTTGGTGATGGAATTGCGGGTGGACAGTTCAATGATGCTACTGTCAATAGATTTCACGGGACTTCTCCGGACACTGCATTTCCTGAAACAGGCAAGGGAGTAATTGGAAATTGTGCGATGTTTGATGGTAAGAGGGATTTTATTACCATGCAGAATACCGCTGATGGTACATTGAATTTTCCTGAAAACAGTTATTATACGGTTTGTGCCTGGGCTCGTCTTGATACGATGGACAATCAGTCGCACTGTATTGTTTCAAAGGGATTCGAGCAATATTATCTCAGATCAACATATATCTCGGTTGCAAGCAGGTCGGCTCCGTTGTGGGAATTTGTGGAATTCAGCGATAAAGACAAATGGCAGACACTCAGCACTCCTGCATCAGAAAAGCAGTGGGCGTTTATTGTCGGAGTGCGTGAAGGCAAAAAGCAATTTTTTTATTGCAATGGAGTTCTTGTCGACACCACTTTAGATTTGTGGCCCTATCCTGCTACCAGAACTACTTCAAATGATCTGTATATCGGGAGGTTTTCAAAACAGACGAGTACACCACTTGAAGAAGGTATCTTCCATTTCAAAGGCGGAATCGATGAAGTTCGGATACTGAACAAAGCAGTTAATGCGGACTGGATAAAACTATGCTATATGAATCAGAGAACAGTCGACCAACTGGTCGTTTTTCAAAAATAATCCGGTAAAGTCTTCGGCCGAGACTGCAACCGGATAACAGTGAAACAAAAAGATGTATCTTACAAGTAAATGGAGGCGTTTATGCATAATTTAACAAGTTGTTTTGTTAAAATGACTTTTGCATGTCTGTTCATGGTGTTTACCATGTACGCACAAAAACCACAGTTAACAGAAAACGATCTGTTGTGCAATGGCGAATCATTTTTTGAAATGACTCAAATTTGTTCAGAACTTTCCAAACTGGCACGGGAAGATGGGGTACTTACTGGAAATAAGAATTTCAAGCAGGTTGCGGCGTCTGGCCAACCCATTTCCGTTATTACGAACAACTTTGTGAAAGCTAATCCTAAGCCTAAATATGTTGTAACTGATGGTGGTGGCATTGATTTGATGATGGGCGCTACCTGCCAGGCCGGTGACAAGAATTGTTCCATAATTAAAACATGCAAAGAAGGATTAGAAAAATATATTGGTGAAATGAAAAAAGCCAATGTGAAAGCATTTCTGTGGATGGGATATCCTGAAGTTCCAAATAACCAGAAACTAACAGTCAACCAGGCTATATGGACTGAGGTAACTAAGGAACTTATAGCTAATACAACCGAACCCAAAGCAATCTATGTTGATTTACTTCCTGTATTTAAAGGACATTATAATGAATATTTTAGTAATGGTGACTACCTCCACCCTAACCTGAATGGTAGTAAAGCAGTAGCTAAAGCGTTCTGGGATGCACTGAAAGCAGATGATTATGCTTTTTTCGATACCATTGGAAAGGTATCTATATCTAAACAGACGATTAACAACAACCAGGTCGTATCTGGTCATATTCTTGGCCAGGAAATGAAAAACGGTAATCTATCCATGTCATTATTTGTTGGTCAATCATCAGATATCAAACTTAGACTGACAACAGCTTCCGGTCGCAGTGTATTTACAGGTCAGAGATATGTTACAGGTAGCGGAAAGCAGAATGTGGTATTTCAGACAGGTAGACTAGCACGAGGAGTATATTGCTGTGAAATCAGGACAGGCAAACAGATTAGTCAATCAACATTGCTTGTTCACTGATTGCAAAAATGAATAGTCCGATATTTGAGGCGATTGTCACCTTTTCGCATCGGAGCTTAAAGGTAAGTATCGGCTCTGATGACAAACTATTCAAACATTAAACCGGATGGCAGTAATGCCATTTCCGGTTTCCTCAAACTGAAAGACTGTTGTTGACAAGGGAATTCTGGAACGTTTGTCTTACCAACCCTCTCCGGTTAAGGTTACGGTTGCAGTAATGTGACGATTTCCTCTCGATCCCAATTCTGTGTAGCATAAAAAATTTTTAGATCTCTGGGTGACAGATTTTTACCAGGGTAAGGACCTGGTAAAATTTCACTGCGCAGGCTATTAAAAAGTATACTGGTAAATGCCATAAAATGGTGAGGTAGTAATGATTAAGTTATGTCAAGTTTTATTTTTCTCTGCCATACTCTTCATAAAATGTTCTAATGAGAATAACGGCAACCCAATCGTCCCTCCACTTGAGGTGCTGACTAAAGATGGTACAATATCGAATGAAGAGGCATGGTCGGAGACAGACAAAATTTATCGGATTACAGATGATTGTTCAATTGAATCACAGGTAACCTGGGGGGAAGGAATTAAGGTCATCATTGATCCTGGCACTGTCTTAAGCGTTGGTAATAATGGTATCCTGACCATCGAAAAAGGTGTTACGATGAAATTATGTGATAATTCATATATCGAGGTAGGTATCTATTCGCAGGGAACGCTTAAAGCAAACGGATCGGCTGACTCCCCAGTAGTATTTAAAGCTGATACGGGTGTGCAGGCGTGGGGTTCATCTCAAGGCGGAGGGATTATTTTAGGTGATTCCGCAAAAAATATCCTTTTAAACTATTGTATTGTCACTGAGGCAACAGCAGGCATAAATGTCAAGGCAGGATCTCCGGTTATCACCAACTGCAAAGTGACCTCTTGCAAAGGCAATGGCATCTACTTCGAAAGTACAGCAGGGCCTGATGATTCCTTAACTTTCACAAACAACACAATTTCCGACTGTAGCGGATATCCTCTGACTTTACCTGCAGATAAACTGGGAAATCTCTCTGGAAAGATTACTTTCTCAGGATTTAATAAAGAGAATAACGGAATTCATATACTGGGTGTACTTGTTAAAAATGAAGCTGCAGTCTGGAGAAAAATGGATCTACCTTACATTTTCAGCCAAATGACAGTGATCGGCTCTTTTTCGGCAGGAGCAAGCAGTGTAACCATAATGCCCGGTGTTGTATGTAAATTCGAAAAGAATGCCGGTATCAGAATCGGTGATCCAAGTTTTGGCGTTGGGATATTGATTGCCAAAGGTACTCCTGAAGACTCTATATATTTCATCAACAGTTCCCCTGATGTTATATGGGGAGACAATAGTGCAGGCATATGGATAGGACCTGAATCAACGGAAAACACTCTGTTTGAATACTGTTCAATACGAAACGCTACAACAGGAATTTGTGCAGCAGGAACACTGATTAACGTTTCGAATTGCCGGGTAACCGGTTGCGACTCCAACGGAATAACCTTTAATTATGCAAGCCCCGTTGATTCCATGTCATTTAACGATAATTTTTTTGTTAAAAATGCCGGTTATGGAATCAGCATTTCCGCCGACCAGCTTTCTAATCTTTCCGGTACCGGAAGTGTAGCTGACAATGGCAAAGGTGGCATATATGTAAGTGGTGAAACCATTTGGCAGAGCGGAACATGGAAAAAATATGATATGCCATTCATTGTAGATGGAACACTTGACATTAGTGGCTTAAAAGGTGTTGAAATAAACATTCACCCAGGTACAGAGTTTCATTTTTTACCTGGCTCTTATATTGATGTGGGAAAATCAAACCCCGGGACGTTAATTGCCAGGGGCTCAGATAATTTACCTATAATATTTGACTCCTATGATCAGGATGAGTACTGGGGTGCTGATGAAGACGGGATTACTGGCGGCATAAGAATCGGAAAAAATGCAGATGTGAAAACAGAACTGAAATACTGTAAGGTAAACAATGCCACCAGCGGTGTTTATGTTGATGCGAATGTCAAAATTGAAAACTGCTCGTTTACTGACAACCAGAATTACGGTATTGTTATCGATAAAAATGCCGATCAATCTTTAATAAAAGATAATTCATTTTCTGAAAATGGAACGGGTTCGACATTTATTCTACCATGACAATCAGAGTAGTTATATTTGTTCATGATAGAAAAAAAGAATTTAGAATAAAAAATCAGATTATACAGAATCGTTTGCAAAACCTGAGGATTTTGAATGGTTTCGCAACGGAAACATTTTTTAAGGAGTGAAAATCCTGTGGTTAAAAAAATGCATATGTTAGTTTTAGTTCTGTTTGCCACGTCTTTCTCTCAATCTGCAATAACAGTATCAGGAGTTGTAAAAAATCTCCGTACATCGGAAGCGATTGAAGGTGCCACTGTAAAATTACTGAAAATGGGCGGTTCGGCTGTTACTGATGTTGACGGTAAATTCAATATCAGTGTTACATCTTTAATCAAATTTAAAAAAAGAATGCCCTTTGGCGATATCAATTCACTTATTTTAAATCATGAAAGTGAAGGAATCGTTAACATCAGGATTTTTGATCTTTCTGGTAAACAACAAGCCGTAATTCACTCAGGTAAGCTAGATTATGGTGTATGGAAAGTTGTTCCACCTTATCTTTCACAAGGTGTCTATGTTTGTCTTTTTGAATCGCAGCAGGAAAAATGCGCTGTTTGCTTTGTTTCAAGAGATAAAAAAAAGAATTCCTGTGGTGACGTACTGCAAAAACTGCAAAGTAACAGGAATCAATCTAACGGTCATGGTTTAGTAAGTAAAGAAGCTTCTGATTTGAAATCTGTTGATACACTATTAGTTACAAAAGACGGTTACAGATCTTCACGGCATGCAATAAATTCATATAATGTAAGCGGACTGATGGTTACTCTTGAGGATACGTCAACTATACAAGTGGACAATGCGGTGATTATACCTGACCCCTCATGGACCTGTTACATGCCGGAGGGGATTCCACCACCAGAATCCGGCAGTGCTTCATTTACTATTACTCTCCAGTACAGTGCTTGTCATGATGTCGGACTGACGCAATTTGGTCAACGCAGACAGTTTGATATAAAAAGTGGAACAATAAAAGGGGAGAAGTTAAACGCTGATATTCTGAGTGGGGGACTTGATTATGAATTGACACTTTCAAATGGGTCTGTTGAAGTCGAGCAGATAAATATCTTTAGAACTAAGGACAATACTCCGGTATTAATGAGAAATGCCGGTGTTGCACCTGCAGGAGAAAAGAATGTGAGGGTTGTTTTAGATTTTGAAGCACCAAACTCCAGTTCATGTAAATGGTTACATTCAGGAAAATATGCTGCAACAAGAAAGATTGACTCTGCTGCAAAGACTATAACCATGGAAGTTTATGATGTCACTAATGTTACAAATCCCAGCCAGAAAATACAGATTAAGGATCCTTCGGGGGTTCCCAATCAGACCTGGGAATGCTTCAAATTGTCAGGATCGAAAGGTGCTGAAGTGTTTACAGAAAATGTTACGCTTGGTTCTTCCATAAACATTGGAGCCAGTAAACGAGGCAGCCGGAACATAATTCCGATTACCGGAGGGACAACCAGCGGACGTGTAAAAGGAAAAATTCTTTCGGGTGGAGCTGATTATCAGCTTTCAGGACTTGATGCAAGATATACGCTTGCTCCAAGTGACACAGATCTTATTATTGTGAGAAATTGTGGAAGCAATGGACTTGTGCCGGTATTTGAGACACGTGTCAATGGTAAATATGCTTTTTTAAATGAAACAAAATATTTAAGCTCCGGCCCGGAAATGGGTAGTGGAGGTGTGAAGATAACTTTCTATGAAGCCAAATAACCGGTCTTGTGCATCGATGAAGGATGTAATGTAATAACCTACCGATTGGATGATTCAATTCAAAAATCTGGCGATGCTTTATACCGTAGGAAAGTAGTATACATTACGGATTCGATGCATAAGTTCGTTTATAAAAACTACCCATTATCTAATATGAAAATATTGATGATATACCATTGGTGTTCCGGGAATTATGGATTACTGCCGATCGGTCGTGGAGGGCTGTTTCGTATAAACCATGTCCCGGAACATTTTTTCAAGGAAATTTTCTGAAAATATCGTGGACATTCCGGTCCATGAAAGTTTTTATTCTGAAGAACAAAACCCAGGCAAAAAGATACCTTATAGGCTAAATTTTTAAGAAAGGTTGTCAGGATCGACTTTTAAAGTTATTAAAAGTTATGGAGGCATGATTGTGAGATTAAGCCAAAAGATTCTAATTATACCGTCTGTGTTACTCCTTCAGGTTTCAGCATTAGTGAATGCACAAGGATTAAAAGTCGGTGACGTTATCAGCGGATATAAAACCGGTAAACAGGGCGACTATTATGTCGAATACTGGAAAGATAACGGATCTGGAACTATGACACTTAAAGAGGGGTGCAGTTTCAGTTGTGAGTGGGGACAGGTAAATAATATTCTGTTTAGAAAAGGAATACGACCAGGATCAAGGGATCAGGTGGTGATCTATTCTGCAAATTACAATCCTCAGGGTAATTCGTACTTGAGTATATATGGGTGGTTTAGAAATCCATTGGTGGAGTATTATATCATAGAGAGCTGGGGTAACTGGAGACCGCCAGGGGTTGGATCAAAGGGTTCTTTTGAGACTGACAGCGGAACATACGATATCTATCAAAATCAGAGGACAGGTCCATCTATTGACGGGGACAACAAAACATTTCAGCAATACTGGAGTGTAAGAAAATCCAAGCGTACTAAAGGTGTAATTACATGTGGTAACCATTTTGACGCATGGGAAAAGAAAGGTATGAAAATCGGAACCTTTTATGAAGTTTCCTTTAATGTCGAGGCATACCAGAGTCCAGGCGGGAAAGCTGATGTCACTGTAACGATGACCACAAAGGATAAGTACATGACAGGTATCGGTAAAAATGAACGTAAGAATGTTGTTTCCATAGTAATGCCCGTAAACAGCTATTCTCATCAGGAGTTGTACAATGCTCTTGGAAAGAAGATAACCAATATGCCTGCAACGATGCATGTGTCCGGTAAGAACTCTGTAGTATTATACAATTCTTCAAAAAATGTGAATGGAGTTTACTTTGCACTAAGAAAATGAATTGATTTTCAGCTCATTGACACAACATCTCTGCCAGATAGATTCGCTTAAGTAATTGTTAAGATGGTTGATTCGTGATTTTTCTTATGGCAGAGATGTATTTTTTTCTGTGTGACTCAGGGGTATAAAGGAAAATTACTGCTGAATCAAATTTCTTCGTTTTTTAATTATTTAACCAATTATTCAGGCAATCATATATACTGCCGAAACTCGCCCGGTGCATATGTCTGTGAATTCAATAATGAAACGTTCAGGCATCCTCATCGTTTTCCTTATCGTTTTAATTACAGTCGTATTTGTTGTTAAACAAACATGTTCACAGGATACATCGATACCAGTTGGAAGTATCCAAATAGATTATCCTGTTGAGGGAACTGTTTTTCCACCTGAATTTCCTGCTCCAGTCTGGATATGGCGGGACACTGCAGAGATAAGCAGCTTTTGGAAAATTTTCATTTCATTTTGCGACAACAGTTCATCTTCGATTCAGGTTTATTGCACTGGTGAACGGTTACAGACTGGAGAAATTGATCCACGCTGTGTTGCATCATCACATACTCCAACAGTACTGTCCAGGGAACAGGAAATTGCATACACCTGGAAACCTGATTCTGTTATGTGGGAGAAAATCAAGGTGCAATCCGGGTATCGACCAGTAAAGATTATTATTACTGGTCATAAAAAGAAAAAACCAGGAAGAGTTATATCGGAAGGGAATGTAACGATCACCATTTCAAGAGATTCTGTTGGGGCACCGATTTTTTACCGTGATGTTCCGCTGATGCCATCAGAGAATGAAAAGGGTGTTATCAAACCGCTTGCACAGCAAGCTGTACCGCTGATTGCATGGAGAATTCGCGATATTTCCAAAACAAAAAGTCGCCTTGTTATGGATGGTATTCATAGTTGTGCTAACTGCCACTCTTTCTCGGCAGATGGACGAACACTGGGAATGGATATGGATGGACCCCGGAATGATAAGGGTTTGTATGCAATCGTAAAAATTCAACCATCCATTTTAATTCGCAACCAGGATATTGTTTCATGGAGTAATTTCCGGGGTCAACAGGGAAATACCTTGCGGGTTGGATTCATGTCCCAGATCTCACCTGATGCTCGTTATGTAATTACAACTGTTAATGACCCGGGGGTTAATCAGAACGATTATGAGCGGTATAAAAATCCTGTTGACCTGCATCAGAGCTATTATGTTGCGAATTTCAGTGATTACCGGTTTCTGCAGGTTTTTTATCCAACTCGGGGTGTTCTGGTCTGGTATGATTGCAAAGAAAAAAAACTTCACAATTTACCCGGGGCTGATGATACTTCATTTGTCCATGCAAATGCGGTATGGAGTCCTGATGGAAGTTATCTGGTTTTTGTACGTGCAAAAGCGAGGGATGCATATCCTGTAGATAATCGTCTTGCCCGGTATGCAAATGATCCAAATGAAACTCAGATACAATACGATCTGCACAGGATACCATTCAATAATGGAAGAGGGGGGAATTCCGAATCTGTACCTGGGGCATCACAGAATGGGATGAGCAATTCATTTCCCAAAATATCTCCTGATGGACGATGGATTGTTTTTGTGCAATCCCGAAATGGTTTGCTTATGCGTCCTGATGGACAATTATTTATTGTGCCATCAGGTGGTGGAACTGCTCGTCGTATGCGATGCAATACTTCACTTATGAATTCATGGCACAGCTTTTCTCCAAACAGTCGGTGGATGGTTTTTTCTTCAAAAAGCCGTTCACCCTTTACACAAATGTATCTGACACATATTGATTCCACTGGGATGGACAGCCCACCTGTTCTCATTGAGAACGCAACAGCATCAAATCGCGCGGTAAATATTCCGGAATTTCTGAACACATCCTCTGGCGGGATCGAAAAGATTCTGGCACCTGCTGCAGATTATGCCAGACACACCGATCTTGCTGTGGAGGCTATGAAGAACCGTCAATATGAAAATGCTATACAGGAATGGAACAAGGTACTTCTGCTTGATCATGATAATCCACGGGTATACAACAGCCTTGGAGTGGCATTGATGGAAAATGCTAAGATTGATGATGCAATTATACATTATAAGAAAGCGATTTCGTTGAATCCGCAGTATGCGGAAGCATATAATAATATGGGTGAAGCATTGAATACAAAGGGTAATATCAGGGATGCGATACTGCAATTTAAACGCGCAGTTAAGTTGAATCCTGATTACTGTGTTGCTCATGCAAATCTTGGAACTTTACTAGCGGGATCAGGTCATACGAATGATGCTATTGTACATCTTAAAAAAGCCGCAGAGGTAATGCCTGATAATTCTGAAATCCGGAGGAATCTGGGGCATGCCCTTGCAGAAAAACAAAATTTTCAGGATGCTCTGATTCATCTTGAGATAGCTGTCAGAACATCAAACGAGAAAGATCCCCTCGCGTTATTCCTGCTTGGAAGGGTCTATACAGACTTGAACCGTATCCCTGAAGCACTTCAGGTAGAACGTAAAGCCCTGATGGAGGCGATGTCACAGAATAATCTTGAGCTGGTGCAGGCTATCAGAGGACACCTGGATTTCTTGTCGGGAAAATAGACGTCAGAGATTCCACTACAGGTACCCGAATTATAATTTTTTTTGGGACCCCCCGGGCAACGGTCTGTTAAGGTCGAAAAGTTTTTCACGGGGGCCCCCTGAGGGCTTTGCAATTATATGCTTACTTGAATTGAATGACCCGGCCCCCCTTGCCGGCGTTAATCTATAAAAATTCTCAGGTCGATATTTGAATTGTATCTGATAGGTATCAATTTTTTTCCCGATAGATCGAAAATAGCTGCCATGTGAAGCCGCCGTGATGAAATATATGAGCCTGAAATCATTAGCTACGGCTGTGTTCAGAGTGATAATACTTGAAGTGATGTATTGTTTTTTGTCGAGAGTGTTGGAAACGGTTGCCGAACATCATTGAGAAAAAATTTTCTTATTTCGATCATGTCCTTAGGTTGTAAACCTGTTCTATCTGTGCTTATCGGAACTGAAATTTTTACTGCCGTTAATTGATAATGAGCTGGTTGCTGGTAATCCAAAAAATTCCACATCATTTCTGGAACAATTATATTTCTCCATTCGTCCAATCACCACATAACATCAACTTAATTAAAAATCAAGGAGTATTCTGATGCTTTATGGTAAAGTGATTCGGCTCTCAACGACAACAGTTCTCGCAACGATGCTCACCTTAACCTGTGATCTTTTTGAACCTGAAAACCAGCAGGATTTGAATGAACATCAGGATGATGAGATACTTATTCCGGATACAACAGCAAAAAAGAGCACCGAACGTCCCGAGGGATGGGAGTACTATTCACATGATAAAGATGCCAAAGTTGACTACAACACACTATTCCCCGACAATAAAGTAAACAGAATTGACATAACTATATCAGACTCAGCATGGAAAGTATTGATGGATGATATGAGTTCCATGTCGGGTTCTTTTGGATCTGGCGGTATGGGTATGCCCGGTAATACAGGAAAGCAGGGGGGGGTGCCCTTTGATACCACCGGAGTGAAAGGTGGCCTCCCCTTCGATACCAATGAAATGAAAATTCCTGGAGTAAACATATCTCCGGATACAGCTGGAATGGGTTTTCAAGGAACAAATCCAGGATCCGGAAGTCCTTTTTCCGGACAGATGCCTCAGGAGTTTTTTGATGCAGCAAAAGATAAACAGTTTGGTGACTCATGCAGCTGTACCTTGATGGGAATGAGTATGAGCGGGAAGGTTGATACCATTGGAGGCAAGCTTTTCTGTAAACCTCAAATGGATGGTCCGGGAGATACAGGTTCGAATTTTGGTGAAATGGGCAATACAGAGTTTCTTCCCCGCGAACCTGTTTACATTCCGGTTGACGTTGAATTCAATGGAAAAAAATGGACGAAAGTTGGATTCAGGCTCAAGGGTAATTCATCACTGGTCAGTGCCTGGGGACAGGGAGTGTATAAACTACCCTTCAGGATTAAAACCGATAAATTTGAATCACTCTATACTGAAATTAAAAATCAGCGTATGTATGGTTTTCAAAATATATCATTATGTAATGGTTTCATGGATAACACACTGGTGCATGAGAAAGTCGCAAGCGAGCTTTTCCGTAGCAATGGTGTTCCAGCGGTAAAAACAACCTTTGTACGTCTCTTTATTGATTATGGACAGGGAAAAAAATACTTCGGTTTATACACAATGGCTGAAGTCCCCGATGGACCATTTCTTGAAAACGCGTTTGGCAATAAAAAAGGGAACCTTTACAAACCTGAGGGTACGGGAGCCCGGTTCAGTATCTGGGAACCTTCATCATTTGAAGAAAAGAACAACGATGATAACAGCCTCAATGATCTGGCGGCCCTCTTTGCAGCACTGCACAATGATCGGTCAAATGCTGAGGCCTGGCGCTCGAAACTGGAAACGGTTTTCAATGTCAGACTATTTCTAAAGTGGCTTGCGATCAATAGTGCAATCGGTAACTGGGATGCATATGGTTCAATGGCGCACAATTATTACCTTTATAATAACAAAGGGGTGCTCTCATGGATCCCCTGGGATCTTGGATTATCCTTCAGTGAATCGGGTGGGATGGGCCCTATGCCAGGTAACGGTTCCGTAACTGATGCAACTGCATCATTGACTCACTCCAATGTTGGTTCGAACTGGCCGCTGATCAGATATTTGATGGATGATTCTGTATATCATGCATATTACCTGGAAGAATTACATACATTTGCAACAAAATATCTCAAAACAGACGTCGCTTCATCAAAAGTGGTGGCTGCTCATGATCTTATAGCATCCTATGTCACAGGCTCCGAAGGTGAGCAGAGCGGATACACGTGTTTATCTTCCCTCGCTGATTTTGAAAATGGATATACGAGCCTGTTTAAATTTATCACAAAACAAGCAGAATCCATCAGTTCCATCACAGAAAATTGATAATGAATAATAATGGTATCAAAGGGAAGAAGATTCCTTGAAGTTATCACTATTATCCTAAAAACCGCAGTAGGTGACGATGAAGAACCGCAAGAGCTGAAAAACTTTATGCGCAATAGATTGCGAGTTATTTGCGTCAAGCACTGCGGTTTTTTTAGGATTATAGCTTTTCGGCATACGTCCAGTTTCGATGCTTACGTTTGTTACTTAACTCGTAAGGATCCCAGATGCCCGTAGCAGCTCACGTTTTCATGAAGAAAAATCATTCGCGACAGCCGATTATTTAAAAGCTATTAGTGGCTGGTTTTTAGTGTCTGACAAAATCAATGCAGAATTTTTTATTGTTATCAGTATTGTTTTTACAGATGAATGCTGTCGTGGAAACATTTTGGAGACCTTATTCAAGTAAAAATTGTGAAGAGTGGCAGAAATGGGAATCATCAGATATTTTATCGTTGAATAAAGGGCTTTCATATCCCCGATATATTTCAACCGGATTCACTTCTGTATAGTCAAAACAGTCGATCGCATATGAAAACTGTGACTGAACAGGCGTTTCAACTGTATATCCATAATATGAGAATGAGCTCAGAGGGAGGCTCATCAGGGATATGGTTGAATGATTCAAGAGTAAAAGAACCTTTTTACTGCTTGATTCATATGAGAAGAAGAGTGTGATCAGTATGCACGCAATTGTCGCAAAACCAGTCAGTGGAATCAACCTGTTCATCCTGAATGATTTCCAGAAGAAGGATTCTCCGGGTAGTTGTGGATTTGCTTTAATAATATCCTTTTTTTCTAAAAAAATTGTGTCAAGAACATTGCTGACTTTTTTGTAACCTTTTAAAACTGAAAAGCATCGATCACATATCTGAATGTGTTTCTCAAGAACATTCCGTTCTTCAACCGACAGGTCACGATCAATCATCCTGCTGATCAGTATTCTATTTTTTTTACATTTACTCATGGCAGTATCTCCAGTTTTTCATATGCGATTCTCAGTTTCTCCCTGCAACGGAAAATCCTTGTTTTAATGGTGTTAACAGGTAATGAAAGGGTTTTGGCAATCTCTTCGTATGACAATTCTTTAATTTCTGCAAGGATCAAAGGTACTCTGAATTTTTCAGGAATCTTCATGAAAACTTTCGATGCAAGATCTTTTGTCTCCAGGAGATCGCCATGTGACGATTCTGGTTGTTGATAAAAAAATATATTATTTAACAATGAGCGTGAACGTTTAATTTTCCGAAGGTAATCGATACTTCGATTGATGACAATTCGATAGATATATGTTTTGGGCGAAGAAAGTCCTTTGAACTGCTCACTGCTGGAACAGAGAGAAAGAGATATGTCCTGAATAATATCTTCAGCTGCATCTTTATCAAAGGTGATACGGAATGCAACGCTGATCAGTTCAGCACGATTTTCAATCATACAGGTTCTGATACGTTGCAATGGTGATTCTGATAAATCAGCAGCATCCTTAGGTATTATGCAGGATGCATTTTCACTTATTGTCATCTTGATTCACGTCCTGAACCAGTATCATCCCTTCTCTGGTAAACATTTTTAAACTTTTTCATATGCAGCAACATCTGCTTTCTCATCAGTGATTTCCACAACTCAAACTCTTCGTCGCTGAGCAATTTTTTTATTCCGATGTCCCTTTTAATTTGAGCAAATTCTATTTCTGAAAAAATCTGTGATTTTTTGTTGATATTTTTCTGAATCGCAGCCAGATCCGGATTTTCTTTTAATAGTTCTGTTTTTATGTTGATCTCTTCCTGCTGCATCCGTAAGATTCGTTCTTCCATAGAATTGTTAAAATCACGTACCAGACTCAAAATCTGCTCTTTAGAACGATCATTAATCCCGATTTCAACGAGAAACGATTTTAGTCTGACAGGATCGCGCAGCATCATTGGATCCGGAAGAACTCCATCCGGTTTGAAGGCTATACCATTTTCCAAAGGGGGCGGAGGTGGCATATCCGGGTGCATCTGATAATAAGGCCCAGGTCTGTTTTTGTCGTTCTCTTCTGAAGGTTGTGCATACAACGTACATACACAACAGCCAATCAATACCAGTTGTTGAAAATAGGGAAAATGTCTCATTGGGTTACTCCTTCTTATAAATGATTTTTGCATTAAAACTAATTTCGGGAAATTATAAGATATAAATGAAATAATTGAAACCTTTTTTCTGGTTTCCTGAATTTTAGACGGGTATGACGGTTAGTAAGTTCCGGAAATTTAACAAAAGTGATAGTGAAACGTATTAATTATCTTATGAGGGTTTAGTTTGAAACCGGCCAATGCAAGCAATATTTTAAACTCATAAGTAAAAAAGATTAAAATACCTATCAGCATTCCTACTCCCATCGGAAATGAGTGCTAGTTTTAAGGGAATGTTCTCGATTGAGTCCAATTATTTTCAGGTGTCGCCGTTGAAAGAGCAACTAACGAATCCGTATAAATTGTATCATTACAAAACAAGACTGCACGGCTATCTTGTGATCCGGCAGTCTTTTCTTCTGCTTTCGTCAATATCCCGATGATACAAAGTTTTTTAACGGTTTGTATAAAGCCTTACATAGTGATGAATGGTGCTTTATGAGCCGGAATTTTGTTCGCCCTTTTTTATTTTGTGCTTATAATATACACTGCAGATCCTAATCGTTTTTTATTCAGACCGGAACCAGGAATTACTCCTGCGACTCTTCCCCTGAAATCATACACTCTGGTGAAGCCATTAGAATGTTGCCGGTATTGATAAATGTTGAACGATCCCCCTGCTGATAGTGTAAATGCTTCAGGTTGAATGCTGCCGGAAGGCTTTTTAAAGACAGATCGTCTGTTTATATCTGTTATTGCAGCGTTGAAATTTGTTGTATGAAAAATCATATTTTCTTTAATAGTTGTTGCATTCATGCCGGAGCCATGGGTTCCCCCGGGAATGACCTTAAAATCAAGACTGATCCCATTCGCCTGCAACGAATCTCTCATGGATAAGTTATAATAATACAGCGGTCCCATCTGCTTATCATTGTCTCCGGTGATCATGCGTATTTGGATACCCAGTGTTTTGATTGTTGCAGAGTTCTTTTTAAGAAAGGTAAACGGGTAGCTGTTCTCATTGAAGTAATTTCTATCATTTCCAAAAATATCATTGGGGGTACTTCGGTCAAATTGCTGCTGGCTCAGGGTGTCCCAATTGACAAGCGCAGCATCATAGGTGGCAATGCTGGCGAACATCTCAGGATATTTGAATCCAAGCATTAATGCGCCGAACCCCCCCATGGACATTCCCTCTATAGCGCGTTGGGTACGATCTTTTTTAGTCCGGTAGGTGGAATCAATATGCGGAATAAGCTCTGTCATTATTGATGATTCACACTTAACTTTTCCGTCTTTGGAATTACTGTAGAATGTATTTCCTCTGCCATTAATAAATACTACTATTACCGGAGGAAATGAATTGCTTGTGATGCCACTCTGAAGGACGCCGGAATAGTTCTGGCTGTTTGAATTTTCATTGCCGCCCATACCATGCAGAGAATATATCACCGGATAACGGTCTGAAGAGTTGTTATAGTCGGGTGGAAGATAGATTACATATCCGATATCAGTATTTATTAGAGAGCTATGATAGGTTTCATGTTTATAACCTGAAGGGAGGTTACTCCCCGAATTGTTCCATTTATAAGAGGCACCAAATTGAGCGGTGCATAATGTTATGCTGTAAAAAATTATCGATAAAACAAATACTGATTGCTTGTTGCTCATAAAATCTTCCTGGTTAATGTTCTCATAAAAATGTTATAAAGGTTGTGTTGTGTCTGTTGTTTCAGTGGTTCTATTTATTGATAACATAATTAAAAAAAACAAATAATGCAAAAAAAATTAATTATTGTTCCGAACATGATAATAAATATCAAGTTATTTTAAAGTTTATAATAGTACTGAATACAATGACTAAAACGTTATCTTAATGTATTATATGTATAAAATAAGTTAAAAAAAATACAAAAAAATACTTATAATTCCGAACATATAGACATTGCAGGTTATTGCAAAAATGGGCTGTAAGCCCTTTAATTATTGTAGAAAAAAATGCTCTCCAGAATTCTCTTATTCCCTGCAGGGAATCATTACATGAAGCCAGGGTTTTACGCAGTTATATGTTCACATATATCTCTAACGTTGCTGCGAACTACAGGTTGTATCAGTGTCACACAATTTTATTAATAATTCCTTCATGTCGTAGTAAAGTATGGGCAAATACCTGTTTTAGGGAGAGGTGTGGATGACTTTTTAAAAACGCTCTAATTTCTTACATCGACAATTAAATAGTACTCATTTAACACTTAAGGGTGGCCTGTTCTTAAGGACACGATTCAAAATTGTAAGCTTTAGCGAGATTACAGCGAGTGCTATTTAATAGCCGGAATAATAGTTACGGTTATTGTCTTTTTATAGACGTGAAAACATGTGAATAAATTCCCGTATCAGTTTTCACTCTGATAATATACATCCCATCGGGTCTGTAAGTTGAACCCAGTGGAATGGAAAAGCTGCTATTTCCTGAAGTGAATACAGTAGATTCTGAAACAGTTCTACCGTACATATCAGTAATTACATATGATACAGTACGATTCATTGATGGTTCAAGCGAACAAAGAATCCATTTGCCGGACATTTTAATGGAAAATTTTTTTTTACTCTTTCTACTGAGGCGTTTTTCTGTAATTTCAGTTTGTACATCAGGTGGAACTGTAATATTTGACAATCCGTTTCCAGAAAGATCTGTCATTGCAAGTATCAGTGTACCATCTTTAAAAATAATATTTGCAGCACTGAATTGAGTGAAATCCTCAATAGTGTGAGTAGATTTGGACCATCGTGAAGAATTAAATGAATCAAAATTATCAGTCCAGTCAAGAGTAAATGATTTATTGCTTGTTGAGTATTTATAGTATTTGATCCAGTTCACAAATTGATACCGTGGAAGTATTGATGCATCGAATGCGCCTACCCATGAAGATATTGCGTTGGCCCAGAAATTAAAACGATATGATTGAGGAATATCACGGCAATCGGTGATCTGTTTTTTTGCATCATTCGCTTCAGTTTTTCGCATGACTTCTCCATCGAATAGAAATGCCACGTAATCCGGGGTCCATTCAATTGCGTAGGTGTGATATCCGGATGCAGGGTTGGAAATAACTTTAGGAAAAAATTCTGAAGTTATTCTCTTTTCAGCAGTCCCGGTTATGATATTAGTCTGAAATTGATCAGTATAGCGCCCCAGAACTTCGATATCGAGCTCACGCCATGGATTTCCTGAGTTAGGCATCCATCCATCACTTTCGTATGTAAAAAAAGTTGAAAGGATACCTTTACCTTCAGCGGTCTGCATTCTTACTTCAAACCGGCCATAGAGCAGTTGATCTTTAGACGCTAGCTCTGCCCCACGAACTTTAATCTCTGCGAAAGAAACACTCAATAGAAACAATAAAAACAGTGTACCTCTTTTTAAAACCATTTCGAATCCTCCTGATATTTTTGGAAATTATTTTTTCTCTGTTGAAAGACATTTATCCGCTTACAATGATTAAAATAAAAAAATAGTACTTTATAAAAGTCCGGTTAAAATTCTATATTTTAAATAATTGTTTACTGTTTATTTAAATTGTGATTAAGCAAATAACACTATGAATCGAACACATCCGGCAAGAGACAACGTTTCTACATATATTACAAAATTGATCAAAGAGAGTAGTATGACCACATTACCCTCGCTACGCGAAATAGCGAAGCATTGTAACGTATGTCCGGCAACAGTCAGCAAGGTTATTACATTACTGAAAAAGCAACATAATCTGGTCTCTCAATGGGGGCATGAGATTCGGATTAAAAAGGAGGTATCTGAAAAATCTGTTCCTGAAAACAGGCAAATGAAGGGTAAGTGGCAACAATTGAGAGATGCTTTGGTCAATGATTACATTGATTGTCATCAAAAAACAGGAGTGATGTTACCTGCAAAAAAAGAGTTGCAGAACCGGTATAATGTATCCTGGCAGACGTTATCAAAAGCACTTGAGCCTCTGCTTGCTTCAGGAAAAATTGAGGTTTCAGGAGGAAAACTGCGCATTTGCAATCAAAAGATAAAAAAACGATGGAAACCCAGGATTGTTGTTATCTGTGCCGGATCAGCATCTGGTTTACCTAAGGTAGTAAGTGAACGGGAACGGGAATTTTTTCAATATATTTCAATAGAAGCTTCGCAGAAACAGGTTGAACTGGAATTTGTCATATACGAAGACTGGGGTGGAGAACCGGTTTTTTATCCTTTCAATTACCAGGCATGTTCAAAATTACCGGAGGATGATGCGGTACTTGGGTATATCGTTTCATCATGGCATATGAAAAGTCTTGCTGACTGCATCTACCGGTTACTGCCGTCACAAAAACCGCTTGCGGTCTGGGTTGAGCATCCAACAGATATGCAAACGCTTACTATCAGAAGGCAATTGGCATATTTCAATATCGGATATTCCAGGAATGCGGGAGTACAAATAGCGGAGCATTTTCTAACGCTTGGACATCGCGAGATTGCCTACCTTTCACCATTTCACGATAGCCTCTGGTCGAAGGCACGTCTTTCGGGAATAATAGAGACATTTGGTAAACAGGATTCAAGCTTCAGGGTTCATCCAATGCTCATTACTACAGCGAAGAGTGAGTGGGATTATGCTGAACAGGTAATGAACAGTGATGATAGTATAAATGTGCAGCAATCGAAGGTGATGACTGATAAATTTCCGTTTTCCCTGGGAGCAAGAATCGAGCATTTTCACAACGAGTATATTCATTTACATCGTGATTTACTTATTCTTAATACTATACAATCACATCTGGATTATATCATAAAAAATCCGGAAATAACCGCTGTAGTTGCAGCAAATGACCTTTGTGCATTGCTGGTGCTTGATTATTTCAAAGGAAGAGGAATAAAAATTCCATTGCAAATCTCACTGGCTGGATTCGATAATTCTTTCAATGCTCTTGTAAATGGCCTCACCAGCTATAGTTTCGATACCTACTCGATGATACGAGCGATGATTACCCACATAACTAATAATTCAAACGGAAATAATCATTCGAATATGTATTCTTTTGATGGAAGCGTGGTAGAGAGGGCTACTACCGGGGGAATACGGAGATAGTACTTAAATACTATTAAAAGAAGTGGGGGTGAATTTCCGGAAAAACAATACTGGTTCCGGTTGGCATTAAAACGCACTCTATTCTTCCAGCTGCGAGATAATATAAAGGAATTCATCAGATTATTAATTCAACGTTGTCATCACAATATTTTAACGCTTTAGAAAAAACTCTAAAAAAAACGCCAATGTGATTTCCGTCACACTTTTTTCTGTATTTAATAATTATATTCCCTGTACGCACCTGAATTAAATAGTTAGATAAAGCTGTTCAATTATTCAGGGAATACGTTCTTTTTGTAAAGAAAAATACATAGCTAATAAAATACAGTATATAATTTCCAATAACCGTCAGTAAGGAAGATGAGGATTATATGAAAAAAAAGCCACTCATTTCATTCTCGCTGTTATTCTTTTATATCGCAACATTTCTATTTTGTCTACCACAGAATCCGTCTCAAGACCCCAATAACGCAGATGTTTATTTGCTTGTCGATGATGTTTTGTTACATCAGGGGGATGAACCAACGATAGGAGTTGAGTTGTTTTTTCCGCAGCATTTTCATAATGTTTCGGTGACAACATCATGTGGTGTTTTCAATACTTCATTTTCCACAGATACTCTGCGAATGGAAGACACCGTCTATTTAAAACCAAGATTCGATATTACCGGTCCCTGTACTGTTTTTGTGAATGCTCAATACAAGGATAGGGGGTTGCAGGATAAGTGTGATACATTACCACTGTTTGTATTGTCCAGAGAGACTGGAATATATTTCACCGCAACTCCAGCACCGGTCAAAACGTCTATCGGGAAAACAGATACACTGCTTTTCATAACAAACGCATCCAGTGGAGTTGTTTTGCCTCCGGAATATAAAATTACGGCAGTACCGTCTAAAGGTATCACACTTACGCCTCTTTTTTCACGACAGAAAGATTCATTGCGAGTGATAACGGCTTATTCTGTTGCGGATACGTTTGTTTTGAAGGTTGTTGTTTCTGCATTGTACGGTGGTGTCTATGCATACGACAGCGTTTTTACAGGCATACGCGTTAATGCTGGTGAAACACTGATCCCATCAAACGTTACTATTCCAAACTCAATACCCGTTGGTACCTCTGATACCCTCTTTTTTGCAGTTGATAATAAAAATAATACTGATAAATTAACTATGAAACTCATAACGGAATCACCACTCGACTCTGCAGTATTTACCATAGTTACTTCCGGAACTGATTCATTGCGTATCGAAGTAACGCCAGCTCAAGCCGGTATTGTAAAAATCGGTATTATCGTATCGAACAGTAAACGTAGTGATACAACATGGTATCAGGTAACAATGGGTACTGTAGATGCTTTATTGTGGAACAGAACCGAAGTTGCAGTCCCTGCAATTGAAGGCAAGCAGCTTAAACATGACCTTCGCCAGTATTTTATTAAACCACAAACTGGTGATGTGGTATTTAGTACAGACGTAGGTACCATTAACGATACAGCATGGGAGTGGACACCTGCTTACGGTTATGAAAACACAGCTTCTGCAATAATCTCTGCTGTAAACAATACTACTCTTTCACAGATTAAAATGACAATTACAATAACCCCTTCAGATACTGTAAAACCACAGCTTTCACTTGTAGATCCAACACTCGATGGTAAAAAGATCAGAACATCACAACTTACCGTTAATTGTATCGCAAAAGACAGTGACGCGGGAATCGGTAACGTTTCGATGACATGTGGCAGCATCACGATGGCTGCAGTTGTTCAACAGGACAGTATTTATTCGGGAGTTGTTACAGGGCTTGAATACGGAAAACCGACCGAGATTACTATAACAGCGGTTGATAAGTCGATGAAAAAGAACAGCAGAACACTTGCTTTTATAGTTACTTATGATACAACCGTACCGGGTGATGCACCATCGATAACAATACAACTGCCTGCGACCTCAAAGGTCATTGAGGGGACAACACTATCTCTGAAAGTTGTTGCTGCCGGGACATCACCATTAACTTACAAGTGGTACAAAAATGATGAATTAGTGGCAGGACAAACGGGTGCAGAATTTAGTAAAAACAGCGTTACTGCAACTGATTCCGGATCCTATTATGTAATTGTAAACAACACTAAAGGAATTGTTACCTCTGCAAAAACAGTGGTGTCTATACGACTTAAAGCAGTAATTACCAGCGAGCCTGTTGCCACTACGGTGAATGAAGGGGGGAGTGGAGCATTTACTATCACGGCAAGGGGAGAAGAACCTCTTACGTACCAATGGTACAGGAATGGAGAGCTTATCACTGGAGCTACCAGTGCAATGTATTCAATAACCGACGCTGGTGTAGCCGACAATGGAAAACAGTATTTCTGCATTGCAGGCAATTCCATTAACAGTGATACAAGTGTGACTGCAATATTAACAGTAACGGCAAAACCGATATATAAGGTTACTTTTATTGTTGGTGAAGGAGTTACCGCCACCGCGAATCAGCAGATTGCAGAGGGGGGAAAAGTAACTCAACCTGCGGTTCCAGTACGTAGTGGTTATGATTTTGGAGGCTGGTACAAAGATTCTGCAGCTACTTCTGTATGGAATTTCACTACCGACATTGTGAATGGTCCTGTGACGCTCTATGCCAAATGGACACAAAGCTTATATACAATAACGTTTAATAAAAACGATGCAGCTACTACTGGTACAATGGCAGAACAGACTATTGCGAGCGGCTCATCTGCAGTATTGACAAAAAATTCATTTGTCAAAACCGGCTGGACATTTGACGGGTGGGCTGCAAGTTCAGCTGGTGAGGTGGTTTACAAAGATGGCGTTAGTTATACGATGGGCGCAGCTGACGTGACCTTGTATGCAAAATGGAAGCAGAATACCCACACTTTAACATTCAACAAAAATGATCCAGCTGCTTCTGGAACGATGTCTGCTCAAAGCATTCCAGAAGGAACAACGGTATCACTTACTCCTAATAGTTTTACAAAAGCAGCATGGAGTTTTGAAGGGTGGGCGACCGAAGCAGACGGAGCGGCGATATATGCAGATCAGGACGACTTTTCAATGGGTACTGCAAACGTGACGCTTTATGCGAAATGGAAAGCTCAGGATCTAACGATTACCTTTAATAAAAACGACCTGAACGCTACCGGGTCAATGACACCTCAGACAATTGCGAGTGGTTCATCTGCACCACTGAAAGCAAATGCGTTTGCAAAAGAGGGGTGGACTTTTGATGGGTGGGCAACATCTTCGTCTGGGGCAGTCTCATATTCGAATCAACAAGGCTATAAGATGGGCACTACAAATGTGACACTGTATGCGAAATGGAAAGCTAATCTTTACAAAATAACATTTGATAGAAATAATACTTCTGCGGCTGGCATTATGCTCTCACAGAATATCGCTTGCGGTTCGCAAGAGAACCTGACTCCAATCGGTTTTTCTGAGTCTTGTATGTACTTCGTCGGGTGGGCGACTTCTCCCAATGGTGCAGCTATATATAATGATCAATCGCCCTATACGATGGGTGTAGGCAATGTGACATTGTACGCGATTTGGGCATATCCCACGATGACGGTCACTCCAGCTTATGGTCAGGATCTTGACATTGGTGGATCTGGTAGTTGTAACCCAGTAATTACTGTGAGCACTTCCACTTGTGCAGCTTCATATGAATGGCATTCTGTTGTGTTTATGGATAATATACTACCGGCAACAGGACCTTCTATAACCACCGAAAATGAGTGGGAAGTGAATAATTACTATTGCGTTGTCACAGATCTCTCCGGAAATAGAATTACTAGTGGTACATGGCATGTAGCTGCTTGCAATAAATGATAAATTTTTGTAGTTACCCGCTGTATATTCAGCGGGGAAAAATTGAGTGGGTAATTCTTACGGATCAAAGAGCTGATACTGCAGATTTCCCCCCTCGAAAAGAGCGAAAAGAGGGGGGAACACAGGGGGGATTGTCCTTCGCAGCAGAATCGATAATAAATAGAATTACATTTTATAAAAATTCATTCATTTTAGAACTGAAGAAACCACTTCCACGATGAATCTGCTACCCAACCATTATTTCCGGGGTTGTAAGCGTGTTTTCCTACAAAGATACATGCACGACAGGGATATCCGGTTTTACAGTCCTGAAAGCTACCACATACAGGAGTGTTTCCGCTGTTATCTGTGGGTTTTAATTCTTTGACTATATCCAGGTTTTTACATCCATTCAAGCGGGCGATATCCTGAGCTTCAGGTACACCATAACTTGGGTAGGTACACATTGAATCAAGGTTACCATGTGTCATGAAGTATGCAACAGGGCCCCGATGTAATGTATCACAACCACTCATTCTACCGCCAGAATGAACAGCAACCGCTCGTATCTTGCCGGGGAGAGCACAAGCTAATGCATACGACATGGAACCACCCATACTGAAACCTTCGGCAAAGATACGAGTAGTGTCTATACAGAGTTCATTTTCGTATTTGGTAATTATACTACGTATAAACTCAACGTCTTCACCACCAGTATTTGACCAGCCAGTATAATTGCCACCCATTATATTTGATTTTAAACCTTGTGGGGAGACAAAAATTGTTGTTCCTTTTCCGTTTTTTGGATTCGCTAAATTCCACAGTCCGTAGTATTCATAGCCCTTTTGATTCGCGACATCAACTGCGTAGCCAGTAAGTGCGTGTATCGAAACTATAAAACGATAAGGATGGTTGTTATCGTAGTCGTCAGGAAGACGGATAAAATATGAGCGTTCTTTGCCTCCGGATGTGATCTTAAGTTCTGTCTGTCCCTTGAGCGTCGTTGCCTTTCCACAACCAGCACTACGCCCTGCATCTCCAACTGAAGCTGAATCCAGAGTAATATTGAGTTCCTGTTCATAGCTTGAGATTGACACTGATTTTGGTGTAAAGCCGGCAGCGGTGACTTTTAGAGTATCGTCAATCGCTGCAATTTTTGCAAGTTTCCCGCCAGGTGGCAAGAAACCGTCAATTGTGCCTGCTAAATTATAGTTGCCGGTTTTCAACGGAATATAACGGAATGTTATTTCATCCTGGTCAATTGTCGCTCTGATAATTAAAACTCTGGCTGTGCTTATGTTTTTCTCAATGTTAAAACGGTAGAACCCTGCGGGAACAGTCTGCGCCTGCTCCTTTTTAAGAAGATTACCGTTTATATCAAAAATGTTGATTTTAACCGTTGATGCTTCAGGGAGAGAAAGTGCCAGACAACCCTTATCAATAGATAGAACCTTGTTTTGAGGTAACAGTTGCGGTAAAATTGCAACTGAAGATTTGGTGATTGAATACGTACCATCCGCACCGGTCGTATCCTTAACACCCTGTTTGACAAGAGTTACAATTGCTCCGGAAACCGCAGTTCCGGACTTACTGGTAATTTTACCGTGTAAGTCAATAGTTTGCGCGTTAATTGTCATACTTAACAATACAACAAGACTGCTCAGGAGATGTTTTGACATACCTAGCTCCTTTTGAAAATGTGGTATTCTTTCATTCGTCATTTAAAAATCACCAATCGGTCATCACTTCGTTGATTCATGTAACACAAGCGCACCCATGCAGCACTGTGCACCGTGCTGGTAATACGAACTTCATCGAGAGAACCTTTGAACGAACATATACCTGCATTTTCAACTATTAATGGAGCTGGTTTATGTGCCCGACCCAGAATCAGATCACTTGTTGTATCCCTGGCAGAATTATCCACTTTTAGTGATTGGGTTGAAGCGGGAACCCCATTGACATATAGTTGTTGTGTCGAGCCATCAAAGACTCCGGTCAGTAAGATCCACTGCTTACTTTGTGCAGGGAACTCTGATGCAATCCAGCCGGTACGATGCTGAAACTCCCAGAACTGCCAGGTCGTCGAATCGATCCAGAGGAAGTATTGATATTTATCTTTTGAAACAAGGGTCTGCTGTAAATCAATCAGTGTGTCTGCCTTTACCCATACAGAAACAGAGAATTTTCCGTCCTGTGCAAAATTCAATCTCCCCACAGCTGTATTGGGCATGGTAATAAAATCGTTTACTCCATCAAAAGCGCAGCATCCTCCAATTGTACCACTTGTAATTGATGGGAAGGTACTATCGGCAGTTGTGATACCATGATATCCGTTTCGGGTTGCATCACGAACTGTATCACCGGACCTTTCATTGAGATGCCAGACCCCCTGAAAACCATCGGAGGTATCAAATACCAGAGCACTTTCTGAAACGTCCTCAGCATCGGGGTTTCCCCAGTGCATAATAATTGATTGCATTTCGTTATTTTGAAATACAGTATCGATTTTTACCCATATTGACGCACTGTAATCGTTACCATCCCACGCTTCGGTTTCATGAGGAAGGGGTGTTCCATCCGCTTTTGTAAAACGGATATCGTCTCCGGCAGTTTTTGCCTGTGTAAAATCGAAGTTTAAAGAAGAAAGTCGTATCAGTATTGGGAAATTATAGATATCCTCCTGAATAGCAGCACCTGTTACAGAGGTATTCAGAATCAGTTGCCTGGAGTACTTCCATCGCGGTAGTATAATAGCTATAGTATCTCCAGGGGCGACATTCACATTGTTCCTTATTTCGACTGCATTGTTATTGCCAATAGCAGCATACATTATTGCGGGTATAATTCCGGATGGCACAGAGTCAATGATTACGCTTGTTACTGCATGTTGAAGGAGTGCATATATCGTAGTCCCCGGTATGTACAGGTATCCGTTTACCGTATCGCTTCCCGGTGGCAATGGAACTTTGATAGCTCCGGGTTTATGAAGTTTGCATGAGGGAATGGTTTCATCACCTTTACCCGCAAAATATGAAAGTAATGTCGATGTGTGTGAAGACTCCTGACATGCAAATATTGAATACTTTCCACTGTCAGCAATAGTGAAGTGATATTTGCCATCAGCACCTGTAGTAGCATAAAAGGGTGCGGCGGGTTTGGGATCTTTTACCGGATCATAATCTGCTGGAACAATTGATACTTTAACATTTGAGGCTGGTTTACCCTCCTCATCGGTTACCAACCCGGAAATCCGTGCATTCCCGGCCTCAGATCCACCTCCCGATATGTCGGGTGCACAATACATAACTGATAAGAACACAGCAATTGTTACAATGCTGCAAATCCATCCTGTCAAATGTAATCCCGTTCCCTGCGATTTAATCTTCATGCGTACTCCCTGTATCAAGATCTATCCTGGAACGTGGAAACAATTGAAAACCTGCAAGGCATACCATTTCCGGATTTTTGTCCTCTCTGGCCATTGACAGCAATCGCTTGCGGAAATCCTGGATCTCTTTTTTCATTGCAAGATAGGTCTTTTTTGAAACACAGAGAGTTACCGATGAAATATCACGATTTTCCGGAGCTATAGTGTTCAGTGCATCAATACTTTGGTTTAATGTCTGTTTATGATAGTTTCTCAAAACAACAGATTTTACCTCATCACCGCTGGAAATTACCGGATCGGATCTTTTAAATGTACCATTTTTATTTTTTTCGAGGAATCCATTTTTTAACAGATACGATACTGCGTTCTCACATTGCTGTGCGGTAATGCGGGGATGACAGCTTCTTGCGAGAAGATTAAAATCTCCCCTGAAATCTATTATTACTGCAAGTTCCCGAATGACAGGGTAATACCATTTGCTGAAGAATTGGAGCTTTTTATCATCTATTCTATGAATGCCTCTACGGTATCGGATCGACAGGAGTGATTGAAGATACCTCTCTTTTGTCGAGGATTGAGTTTCATTATTGAAATAAACCAGTGTGGTGAAATACTTTTTTTTATTACCGGTCAGATGAAGGGCATGACAAAATTTCTCTATATAATCGCCATTGAGGGTACGTTCCCCTTTCAGAACCCGAAAAAGATAGTTCGGGCTTGTAATACCAGCTTCATGGGAAAAAAGACGATGTGAAAAGCCACTTTTCTTCTGCTTCCTCACAGTATAGACAGCATTAAGATATTCGCGATAGTCAAAATAATGATAAATATCCACTTTAGTTTCAGTATGCTGATTCATATACAATAATATATAACATTTCAGGTAACAAATTTATCTTTTTTTATGGGGTATTTAGTATGAATAATGTCATTTAAACCTTTAATATTAAAATAATTAATCACAGATACCTAACACGCCTCAATAAATATAAAAATATTTACACGATTAAAAAAAATAGTAAAATTGGTAACAAAACTACCTTGTGGACATCATGGTCCATGGAACTTTCAAACCAGTAGAACAAAACTCATTCATTTTTTTACCTTTTGTGTTACATTAAAAAAAAACATATCTGGAGAAAGTTTTTTAAATTGTTCTTTTTATTTGATACCTGTTACACTCAGAGTAGCAGTTCCTTGAGATAGATTATGAGTAGCTTAATACTAATGGAGACAAAATGATTGAATATATAAAGTTATCCTCGTGTTTAAAATTTATATACGCAGTTATTATAATAGTTTTCTGTTGCACGATGATTTCTTATGGAAAATCCGAAGTACCGGTTTTTCTGCTGTCGGGTCAATCGAATATGTCAGGCTATTTTGGATCAGTTAATGATCTCAATGCTGATCAGAAGAAAAGTGTCGATAGCGTAAAAATATTCATGAATGGAGATGGGGATAATGGAAAAAAGAATAAGTGGCTGACATTAGGGCCAGGGTTTGGTGCCTTCAGTTCATTTCTGGGACCAGAGCTTTCTTTCGGGCGGACATTATCAGATTCGATGCCGGGGATCAGAATTGCATTTATCAAGCATGCTGTCGGCGGGACATATCTTGCAAAGGCTGAAGAGTGGCTACCTCCGAGCTCAAATAATGGTAAAGAGGGAAACCTCTATAAACAAATGATGAGCACGATTGATGCTGCTATGAAATCTTTTTCATCTGCATTTGATACAAGTAAATATACGCCAAGATGGGCTGGATTTGTATGGTTTCAAGGTGAGTTTGACGCTTATGACAAGGGTTACGCAAATGCTTATGAAAAAAATCTCACAAATCTCATTAATGATATTCGGGCTGAAGTTAAAGTATCAGACCTTCCTGTAATCCTGCCCATGATCGATGTGCAAAACCAATGGACCCATAACGCAATAGTCAGAGCTGCAGATATTGCTGTAAGTCAGAAAATCGAGAATGTCGATACAATGGATACCAAAGGGTTTCCGACTGATGGAACACATTACAAGGCTGCCGGGTATATCAAAATTGGGCAGATCTGTGCCCAGCGATGGCTGAAAATGCGATATACATATGGAGAGAAGGTGCATATAATAAATTCATACAGCAATAAATACGTTATTCAGAAGAGTCAATTACCATCATATACAATAAATACTCTTTTTGATTTGTCTGGAAAGAAGATCAGTTCTCATCAAGGATTGTTATCCAAAATGAGACTCACAAAAAATAGTAGTAATAAATGTATTGTAATTCATAGAAAATGTTTTAATGATAGTCACAATGGTTCACAAATGAATCAACGGACTGTTATCGTTAATCAGAAATAAATTAATAATCAAAATAGTAGTTTTTTTTAATTTTATTTGGGGGAAGGTATGCAAAAAAAATCAGTAATCTTGATATTCTGTTTCAGTCTGATCTGTGGAATCAATGCTCAAACGATTAATCTGCATGGCACTGTTTCTAACGCAAGTGGAAAGCCAATAAATGGTGCGATACTCACACTCTCAGCCCAGAAGATGAAAGATACGACTGGGACCGATGGCACCTATTCGATAAAAAAAATAGTTACATCGACATTGCCATTGTTGATACCGCAATACACCAGTGCGATTCTTCAAAATAATGCCCTGGTATTCAGTCTTACTGAACCATCAGATATTAAAATTCAGGCATTCGATATCAGTGGTACTCTTATAAAGAAGGTACTTTTAAGAAACATTACTACTGGTTTTTACAGCTATAAACTATCTGAAATTACACCTTCGAACAAACTTTTTATCATCAAAATTTCTATCAATAATACAGAAATGACCTTTCGATTCCATCCGCTTGCAAATGGTAAATATACCTTACAATCTGCTACAAAAAGTTCTGATGTAATAGCAAATCAAATGCTTGCGAAAATAAATGCCGTTAACGACACACTCAAAATTACAGCTACTGGTTACAAAGACAAAGCAATTACAATAAATGCTTATGAACAGAAGCTGGATATTACACTCGACTCCAGCAACGGCAAGGATCCGGGGCCAAGTATCGGTTGCGGCAAGACGTTGGGGTCCATCAATAAATCCGGGACGTATACTATTACAACCTCCGGAAAGAATAGAACATATATGATAAGATTTCCGAGTAATTACGACAAGTCGAATCCATACCGCCTGATATTCGGCATGCACTGTATGGGCGCCAGCGCTCAGGATATTTATGGTAATAATGCACGCCAAGACGGTGCCTATAATTTCTATAGGTTGGGAAATCTTGCAACCAACGCCATTCTTGTTGCTCCTCAGGGACCCAACTCAAATGGTACCTGGGGTGGAAAAGAGGATCATAAATTCTTTGAGGACCTGCTGGATCTTTTAAAAGGCAATTTGTGCATCGATACCGCGCGGGTTTTCTCCGTCGGTTTCAGTTTCGGCGCAATGTTCACCTACTCACTCTCATTGAATCATCAGGATCAGTTACGCGCTGTCGTCTGCTTTGCTCCGTATGATGGTGTTATCTGGCTTCCTACCAACTCTCACAAACCCATTGCCTTTATGCAGACAACCGGTATGAGCGATGGCACCTGTGGCTGGTCGGGTGCAAAAGGTTGTGCGACCAAGCATGCACAGGACAACGGCTGCGATAATCCGACAACCATACCCACCTCCAGCGGTCAGTATTTAGTCCACGATTTTAAAGGCTGTAAAGAAGGGTATCCGGTAAAAGTCGTCACCTGGGGTGGTGGACATACCGCCGGGGAGTCGTGGATGCCGCAAATGGCGTGGGACTTTTTAAAACAGTTCTGATTAAGATGGCGGGCGCGACCGGTAAAGCGTCTGCCTGCCCGTCACAGGTGACCAAACCTGTCCATGGGACAATGGTGGAAATCGTGGCGGGAAGATATTGTCTCCAGGGCCGCATTCAGGACAACGGGGGAATCGTACCGTCATCAATTCCCCTTGCAAACGGCAATACTCATGTCTCCACTGAATTTGAGTGCGATGAAGGATATCCCGTGAAATTCAGTTCCTTCAATGGAGGGCATACAGCTAATAGTACGGAGAACGGCAAGAACTGGATTCCCACTGAGACATGGGAATTCTTCACGAGATTCTGATTATACAACGTTAAAATAACACACCGATCATTGAGCTGAGCTCTGCATTGATCGGTGCTAAAAATGTAATAACGATCGCATTATGCGAGATTTCACTTGATCTTTCCGGTTCATTTCGTCTCGTTTGCGAGATCGATAACCATCGTTAAATTGATCGTTTAAAAAATGTGTAATTTTTATAGCCTCGGTATGCAACCGGGGCGTTTTTTTAAATGTTTTAACGATTAATAATTAAAAAACCACATCGATTTCATGGTGTGAATCAGGATGTAAAATGTTAAGTGGTAACAATTATAGTTATTTTGTTTTTTGTCGTTTCTGACAGTAAATCGATGAAAAGTTATTCACCATTTTTTAATCCGCCTCTAACAAAACCCGTCATCATCTGTTAATTCAAAGTATATTATATAGTATGGTGAACCATCAGGAATGTTTTCGTTACCTGCATCGTACAGATGAATGAAAAAATTCTGGTAATGGTGTACCGGATCTTAAAAAATTACCTGTCATTATCATTCAATTATTATTGACAATGTGGAGTTAAATGAAAAAACAATAACCTGAATCGGATGATTTTTATAGCGCAATTAGCTTCGATCTATAATTTATCGGTTAGGCATCTTTCCATTAAAAGTAAATTAGTATCATGACCAGAAGGATGTAGCAACCCTAAACTATTGTATCAGCGGTTCATAACTAAAAAATCGACGGACTCAGGTATAACCTTTTTTATTTGATTTTTAAAAGATTTTTTTACAGGAACTTTTTTCAGATTCAGGGAGAACATACTATGAAAAGACAACAGATAATGTTGGTATTTTTAGTGGCGGTACTAATAACCGGAACAGCTTACAGCCAGAATTTTAAATATCCATTGAATATTAAATACCGTCATGGTTTTTTACCAAAAACCATAACTAATGCTACGCTCGATAAGTGGTATAAAAGTTATAAGTCAAGTAATCTTCTTCCGGAGTGTAATGGGGGGATCAGAACGGCTGCTGATAATGCGTCTGAAACAAAGGTTGAATCCATGGGATGGGCAATGATTATCGCTGCATATATGGGTGACAAAACAACCTTTGATGGATTATACAAGTTTTATAAAAGTAAAGTACAAGGTCATGGAATGATGGCCTGGAGAACAACCTGTGGGGGGGTTTCTGATGGAGGCAGTGCCAGTGATGGAGATCTTGATGTAGCTTTTTCGATGGTAGTGGCTTCATGGCAGTGGGGAGAGAGTTATAAAACAGAAGCTATAAAAATTATAAATACCGTAAAAAAATTGATAGTCAATTGTTCCGGTGGTACTTCTGTGATTGCAGGAGGTATGGGTGGAAACAGCACATATGGTGGATGTCAGGAAACAGATATTTCTTACCATACACCAGCATTTTTCAGATGTTTCGCTGATTTAACTGGTGAAAAGGCATGGAGTAAGCTTGCGGATGACACATATACGCTTCTCAATAATGGTGCAGATAAAACAACTGGTCTTATTCCAGACTGGCAAACACTCTCAGGAGGGGCAGCAGGTGGAAGAATTCATTCCTATGGATTTGATGCCTGCAGGGCTCCATGGCGAATTGCACTTGACTATCTCTGGAATGGTAATGAAAAGGCGAAAGAATGGTGTACAAAAATATCCGACTGGGCTTATAAAATAGGTCCACAAAATATTAAAGATGGATACAGACTCGACGGTACACCAACCGGTAGAAACCATAATATGGCTTACGTGGGTAGTTTTGCTGTGGCTGCAATGTGTAATAGTCAGGAAATTGCAGATGCATTCGGTACAGAAGTTGCCCGTATGTCGTTTGACAGGTACTGGTATCATGCATTTCTGGGTAACTGTTATATGTTAACTATGACTGGTAATATGTGGCAAATAAAAGATACTGGAATCTCTTCTAAAACTGATCTGCAAAGGAATAGAATCTTAAATAGTACTAATTCCATTATAGTAAAAACTTTAAAAAATAATACAATCGAACTATCTGGTATTTCAGAGTGTAATCGTGTGACGCTTATCGCTCTCAATGGAAATGTGGCAAAAAGCACACCAGTTGCAGGTAAACAGCAGATTTCGCTTGATGTATCATCATTACAAAGTGGATGCTATATATTGACTGTCAAAAATAAAAATGATAATAACAGTTTTCGACAGATCGTTTCAATATATTAAAAAAATAAAAAAACAAGGAAGCTTCCCCTTATCAACCTGATCATGGTGCGGGTTTTCCACGGAAAAGATTCCTCCTTGATATTGTTGACAAAAGCAACACCGGCGAAAACTGCAGAAAAGGTGACTGAGTGACTGAGTGACTGAGTGACTGAGTGACTGAGTGACTGAGGGGACTGAGGGGACGGAGGGGACGGAGGGAAAGCAAATAACCAATCCCCTTGAAGATTTTAACCACGAAATACACGAAAGGCACTAAAAGGACAGAATATGACAAAAACAAACCATCCTCATTTTTTTTCGTGGGTTCTCCTGAACCAATAACTAATAGTCAATCAACTCCATCCGACGACATCTTTGGCATCAAAGTGCGGGGACACACAATATATAAATCCAATGCACATGTCATGCTTAGTGTATGACATGAACCTTTTTGGCGAGTTGTTTCCCTGATAGATCTCTGAACAGAACAATGAACACCCCCTTACCATCAGGGCGCCAGTCATAAACCGCTCGCCCCCTTTCAGGGAATTGAGCCACAGATTTTCCTTGTAAATTTATAATACTGACCTGGTATTCAGATGAAAAAGGTATCACGAATCTGAAACGGCCAACATGACAAACAGTAGTTACCAAATTACTATGCTGTCTGTGATGAACTGAGGCACCAATCGATTTTGGATCATCTCTGCCTGGAGAACCATGTACTTCATTTGAAAATGTCCAGTTTGCTGCATTATTCTGATCCTGCTTTTTTCCTGCATCTGTGGGAATCAGTGAATTTCCTTTCTTAACCGGATCAGCAGGCCATGGTTCCTTATACTCATAGGTAATTGACATTATTAAGTTTCCGGATTTATCGACCAATGCAATCCGTTCACCTTCATTCGATAGCTGTCCGGTGTATTCTCTATCTGGTTTGAACCCGTACCGTTGTGAAAATTTCTGCGCATTTGATGCCAGAACAAAAAAATCACCGGCATTGATAGTAGTTCCCTGTTCAAAAGTGAACGTGAAACCATCACTGAAACTGACACCGGTAAGATTCAGGGGGATTGCACCTGTATTTTTTAATTCAAAAAATTCATAGTCGCCTGCATTTTCTCCATTGTCATCGCTGACAGGTTTGTAATGTATCTCGGTAATCTTGAGGTTACCAAAATCTTGCGGAAATGCAATAAAAAGTTCCTTCAGGGCACTCCATTGATTACCATCTACTATTCGGGCTTTGACAATAGTTGATGTGTTAATACTCAGAACTGTTGAACTCTCACCCTGAATAGCTTTTAAAAATTTCTCACCTCCAGGTAAACGTGGATCATTTCCATCTGTAGTATATAGTAAATCTCCGGTTGTGTTCGGATTACTTAGTGTCATTTTAAATTCGTTCGAGCCGTCTATTTCAGTTGTGGAGATGATTTCCCCTGAAGTGAAAACAGGTGGTTCAATCGGAGGGTAAAGGTTACCTTTTTTAAATTGGTCAATAACAATATCAGTACGCAACGGCATATAATTATTGTAAATTCTTTCAAGTTCTGGAATCCAGTCGTCATCTTTAGTGCGAGCTGTATCCCTTTTCGAATCACCCCAGCGGGCCGATTCTGCGATTATTGCCGTTTCAATCTCTTTAGCTCTGGCTTTATATCGTGCGATTGATGGCTCCGGACAAAAAACACCACCATTGAAAAAATGTTTATAAACATGATCAGCAAAACGCATCCGATAATCACTATTGGCACAAAGTTCCTGATGAATACGTTGGGGATTGAAAAAACGGATCTCATCAGATAATGTATATGGACCTGTTCTATCAACATCAACCGCTTTAACCAGTGTATCTCTCTGATTTATTTTAAAGTCAACCATGGTGTGTTCACCATCATAACTTAACCATTTGAATCCGTCAGGATTTATTCTGTTGTAAATTGCCTGCAGGTTATTAGTACGTTGTGGCTCCGAAAACGCATATGTAGGAGAATCGAAATTACCTGTGTAGAATGTTATCAGCAGATAATCGATAAGATTATCGATGTCAAGCAATCGTTCGTATGAGTGATTTCTTGTTTTACCGTCTGCTTCCAGTCCCTGAATCATGTAATAATCACTGTTGTTACTGAAACCGGAAAGTGTTTTTGTCCATAGGCGCGCTGCAGCATCAATTGTACCATCTGCAACTTCGACCGTTTTATCCAGATCACTTCCACGGGTATAGTCATTTACGGTATTTAGAACATCATAATCAAGATGATCTCCACCCATATACGTTTCAGCATACCTTTTATCCGCCTGTTCCTGTGTCTGATAGATACCCCAGTACATTCCATCAAGATAGAGATGATAGTATCTGCTTCTGGTATAGTAGTGACCCATTTCTCTTTGAGAATCTCTGCAGTAAACATCTTTCACCATTGTGTTATGAGCACCCTCTTTTCCATAATAACTCCAGGAATAGTTTTGAGCGGTACGCAGGCTGACCTTATCAAATGATGATGCACCTTCATCACCGAAGAGCGGAAATTTCAGTTTGGCAAGACCATATTCTGAGCGAAAGTACAATCTGAACGAATGTTTCGGACAATCTTCATGCCTGCTCCACCCTCCGCGTATTCGGATGCCGCATGGTACTGCAAACCCATCAGATCCATTATGTGGAAGCAATTCAATCGAACCGGCACGCTCCCAATCTCTTCCGGAGTTAAGGGCATTTTCAAATATACCCAGGCTGTCGGTAAACAGGCTGTCAAGATCTGAGACCAGGGAAATACTTGGAATTGCAAGAAGTGCCTCTTCAATGAGATCTTTATAACGGGGATCATGAATCACTGATGAATCCATATCATAATCATAGACTTGACCCCTGGTAAAACCAGGCATGACCATCGATGATGATGATGATGTAGTTGTAGTCAATGATGGGTCGGGATTTGGTTTTGGCCATCCTCCACCAGGATTTGTTTGAGATGATACATGTTTTGTAAAGATAAACGTACGGGTAAGGATTGGACCAGATACATCGGGGGGATTGACGGCAACTGCACGAAGTACAACAGCCGGAGTTTCTGCACGCCCCACTGTACTACGGGAATCGATTACGACAGAACCAGGTGATTGAGTAGAATATGCGGAAGGAGATGTCAATGGATTGCTGCAATCAAGAGTGTACTTTATGGTCGCACCCTTTGTTTCTGTAGACAATACAACGGTGAACGAAGATTCAAAAAAACCATGGTCAACATTAAAAGTAACTGGAGCAACTTCCGCAACAGAATGTTTAATCGACAGAAAGATGACAAAAGAAATCAAAAAAGAACTACACTTCTTACACGGCAGCATTTTTGAATTTCCTTTCTTATATAAATGTAATTTATTTGCTAATGTATACTAATAAACTATAGCTTGCTCTTCATGAAATTCTATTTAATTTTAAAAAAAACTTAAATCTTATATTCAGGTCTTAGCTGCACCTCTTGAATAAAGCTGTTTTACAAGATGATGCCGGATTACGATCCAGTAAAATGGGGTAGCATTGATTGAAAAAAAATTTACGTTACAGAACAATATTGGATTGACTAATACTTAACCGAAATTTCAGGTCGGATACAGTGCGCATTACCTTCAACATCTCAAATAGGCCTTTACGATTCAACACAATGCGCCTGCACCGACATGAAAACCGGGTTTATTTTAAAGTTATTTATCCATTTTATGCAAAACATTCAGACCTTTACGAATAGGTGTTATTGCCCGTCCATCAATTGAGAATACCTGTGAAACACCTGAGATATTCTGGTTTCGAATGATATTCAATCCAAGTGAATTCAATCTGAATGTGCATTTCTGCTGCGTTTTAACAGCGTTGCTGCTGACTGGAGTCATTGCCACTCCTACAGTAATAGTATCTGTAAATATTCGCTGTGCATAGTTATACAGGCTACGGTTCCATACTATTTTGGTATGTCCCTGTCCCTGTTCAAGTTGATACATATGAGGAATCTTCTTCTGATCTAAAAAATCATGGTACATTTTGCTGTTATTGATAAGATTATCATTTGTACCACATGATATGAAAATAAATTTAACATCATTTTTGACTGCTTCAGGATCTTTAATTGTTTGTGATGGTTGCTTTGTATTTGGTGCTGCAGAAAAAGCACCTATATAAGCAAATTTGTCAATATTTCCGAAACCGAAATTAAATGTCTGTCCGCCGCCCATCGAAAGACCGGCAATAGCCCGCATCGTACGATCTGAATGTACAGGGTATGTTTTATCGATATATGGGATCAGATCATTTATCAGAACATCTTCAAAATTAGCAAATCGCGCAAAATCATCACCACCGAAAGCCCCTCCACTGGGCATTACGATGATCATCGGTACTGCTTTTTCGATTGAATAGAGATAATCCATTACATTATCTGCGTTACCTTCGTCCTGCCCGCCGGATGATGCAGTCCAGGCAGATTCATTTCCGCCAATTCCATGATGAAGATACATAACAGGGTATTTTTTTCCTGATGATTCTGAATATCCGGGAGGAAAATAGATCTTCATCGGTTTGTTCTGATACTTTCTGGTCGGATAGTTAAGCACGCCACTTAGCTTTCCATGCGGGATATTGTTTTTTTTGCTGTCGAAACCCTGAGGTGGAACAGGCAATCCTGCAGAATTACTGGAATACGAAAGTGCAGGTAGTAGTACCAGAGCAATAATGAAAGACTTAAGAGACATGTTACATTCTCCCCAGTAAAAGACAATACGTTTTGATTATTTTATGATAATATAACCACCACAATTTTTATGAGGGACAAAAAGTGTAGATATACAGGAAATTCTGTGGACAGGAATGTCCATGAGACAACCGGGTACAAAGTAGCTTATTATATAATGTTAAATCGGGTGAACTGAATTAAATGGATACAACATGTGGACATCACAGTCCATGCTTTTTTGAAAATATCGTAAGAAAATATCACGATTAATATTTTTTCGATTAAATTGTAGTAAACTACATGAAATAGTTCAGTCAGTTTTTTTTAAAATTTACAAATAAATGATTATCTGAACGTTATCAGATTAAATACCGAAGAATTGAAATGTCCGATGGACATGAGCCTGGTGCACAAGTCAGATAATTTATGTAGGTATACTATTTTACAAAAGATATTCATAACAGGTGATCTTGATAAGAGGTATGACTATAAAAGTTAATCAGAAAGACTCCTATCGAGTATTATTTTCAAAGGAGGCACATTTTATGGCAGTCAACACACGTAGTTTAAAGGTGAGCTCAAAACAAAAAATAGAATTGGTCAGTACGGTTTTGGTACTCATTCTGACGTTGCTGATACTGGCTCCCGTACCTTTATTTGCACAACCTGCAAAAGGTGCAAACAAATTTCTTGGGAACATTACGACATGGAATGCCGTACGTCCTGATTACCTGAAATACTGGAACCAGCTTACCGGCGAAAATGAATCAAAATGGGCAACTATTGAAGGTACCCGCGATAAAATGAACTGGAAGGGTACTGATGCCATTGCCGATTTTTCTAGAAAAAACGGGATTCCATGGAAGTTTCACTGCCTTATCTGGGGAAGTCAGTATCCAAGATGGATGGATAATCTTTCCCAATCGGAACAGCTTGAGGAGATTACCGAATGGCTGGATTCTGTTGCAGCGCGTTATCCCGATGTGCAAATGATCGATGTTATAAATGAGGCGTATCCTTCACATAAACCTCCGCCATTCAAGAATGCTCTCGGTGGCGATGGAGCGACAGGTTATGATTGGATGATCAAAATATTTAAAATGGCCCGGGATCGATGGCCCGATGCTGTCTTGATTTACAACGATTATAACACAATCGAATGGAACAGCGAAGTTGATTGGCAGGTAAGAATGGCGAATGCGATGAAGAAAAATAATTCTGAAATGGATGCCATCGGAGTGCAGGCGCATGATGCATGGAAAATTGCAACATCAACTGTAAAAAGTAATATTGACAAACTGGCTGCCACTGGATATCCGATATTTGTTACTGAATATGATATTGGTGAAAGCAATGATGCACGTCAGAAGCAGATTATGCAGGAACAGTTCACCATGTTCTGGAATCATCCCAAAATTCCAGGAATTACTTATTGGGGTTACATTGTAGGGCGGACATGGAGAAGCGGTACTGGCCTGCTCAATGATGGTGGAGCAGAACGTCCGGCACTTACCTGGTTAGTTGATTTTGTGAAGAGTCATCCTGAGCCACCCAATGACTATCCTGATTTGGTAAAGGAAGTCACCGTTGATGTCCCTTCACGGAATATTTCATTTTCACCATTGCCAACAGGCATGTCTGATAACACAATCAACTGGCAAATTTTTGATCTTCAGGGAAGAGCGGGAAGAGCTTCTAATGGTACTATGCTAATCAATAAAAAACCAGGGATAGTCAGCGCAAACGGTTGTTTTATTTTAAAAACCGGTAACCATTACAGTAAAACAGTCAATGAAATGCACTGATTGAATCATTCTTGTCGAATTGGTAAAACAGACCACTGATTATTGGTGTCAATAGATCCGGGATGTGCATTGGTAAATGTCTTTGTCAATGAGAGTTTTCAATGTTAAATAAAATTATACGCTTAACAGCAGGCATCGCAATCGCAGGTGTAATAATCAATGCCGTCGCATTAGATAACGGATTAGTTAAAACCCCTCCGATGGGATGGAACAGCTGGAACTGTTTCGGTGCAAACATTAATGAGAAACAGATTAAAGAGGTCGCCGACGCAATGGTGAGTTCTGGTTTGAAGGATGCAGGGTATGTTTACCTCAATCTTGACGATAACTGGATGGCAAAATCAAGGGATGCAAACGATAACTTACGGGCAGATCCTGATCGCTTTCCTGGCGGTATGAAAGCGCTTGGTGATTACATCCATTCCAAAGGACTTAAATTTGGTATCTATGGTGATCGTGGTACAGAGACCTGTTATTTTCGTGATAATTTCAAAGAACTGGATACCAAAAGTGGCAGTGTCGGAAGAGAGATAAAGGATGCTAAAACGTTTGCTTCTTGGGGTGTTGACTATCTCAAATATGATAATTGTTTAGCAAATGGTGCGACAATGCAGAAAGATTATGAAAAAATGCGGGATGCACTTGCTAATTGCGGCAGGGATATTGTATATAGCATTTGCGCATGGGAATTTCAACCATGGATGCCAAAAACGGGAAATCTGTGGCGTACCACAACTGATATACTCAATATATGGAAAAAAACAAATGAGTGGTCATGGGGCATACTTGATATCATCGATTTAAATGAACCAAGAGCACCGTATGCAAAACCTGGAGCCTGGAATGATCCTGATATGCTTCAAATTGGCAATTACAGAAATGGTGGTCCAAACGATAATGAATACCGTTCACATATGAGTCTATGGTGTATCATGGCAGCACCTCTTATACTTGGAAATGATATCCGGAATATGAAACAGATTACCAGAGAAATTCTTCTTAATAAAGAAGTCATCGCTATCAACCAGGATTCTGCGGGAATACAGGGAACCAGGATCAAATCGTCCAATGGGCTCGATATATGGTGTAAACCATTAGGTTCAAAAGATGGCACTACAAAAGCTGTTGGATTGTTTAACCGAAATAGTAATACAGCGAATATCACCGTCAATTTTTCAGATATCGGTCTCTCAGGTACAGTTACCATAAGAGATTTATGGGAGAAAAAAGAATTGGGAGTCTTTACCGGTTCATACACAATGCAAGTCTCATCTCACGGTACAAACATGCTGATGATCTCTTCTCAACCTGTTACCGGATCTATAGCTAAACCTTTGAAAACGATTACCGGTTTTTTGTGCAGAACAAAAATGGATGCGAATTCTATTGAAATAGTTCCTTCAGGAATAGGTTCATCTTACAGAATTGCACTCTTCACACCAGATGGACGCTTGATTTACTGTAAAAACAAAGTTGCTGGAAATTTACAAGTGAAAGTGGAAACAAGAAGCGTCTATCTTGTAAGTATTTTATATGAAAATGGAGTAGCTGAAAAGAAAATGGTGGCATTTTACTGATTAGAAGGTTGTTTTTTGATTGTGAGTGTTTCTTCATTTTCGGGATAGTAATCGATCTTCCATACATGAAAAATGTATCAGAACTACATATACATCTTTACGACTGAATCAAAGAGTATAGTAATCAGTATCTTTTCAAAATCTTTTCAAAATACTCTGAAAAAACTGCCCATACTTCATCCCGGGTTCGGGATCAGATGAACGTTCTTTTTATGCGGAATACGCATAGAACACTCATTCTGAACTTGTCGAAATGTATTATTAAAAATCATTTTGAACAGATACTGATTAACTGACTTGATTTGAAGCATGTTGTTATGAAAAAAGGTACATACGGAAATGACATATAATTTATGTTCGCAGAAAAAAACGTACGCGCTTTTTGTCATTCATAATATCTTTTATATCAATGCTTTAGTAGTTAATATGTACGCAGATCATATGGGTGAGTAACATTTATTATCCTTACACATTAAGAATCATTACTTATATTGATATATCATGAATTCAAAATCTTTACAGTGTTTTAATGTTTATGATTATTCTGATTACAGAATTCTCTTAAAAGAATATTACGAATTTCAGAAGAAGCGGATCCGATCGTTTTCATACAGATACTTTGCAGTTAAATCCGGTGTATCGGCAAGCCTGTTCAGCGATATCGTTGAAGGCAGGCGGAGGCTTAGTATTCCTGTAATGAAGAAGTATGCAGCTGCAATGAATATATCACAAAAGGAAACAGATTATTTTGGTGCTGTTGTTAAGTTTAATAACAGTAAAACGACTGATGAAAAAAATGTGCATTTAACAGAATTGCTCCGTTTGCGTGGAAATTCTTCTATAAAATTTATTGATAAAAGTCAGTATGAATTTTTTCGTACCTGGTACCATAGTGCATTGAGGGAAATGGTTACTCTTCCGGATTTTAAAGAGGATTATGAATGGATTGCCTGTAAGTGTATCCCGCGAATCACGGTATCGCAGGCAAAGAAATCATTTGAGATAATGTTGCAGCTTGGGATTTTACGTCGCAATAAAAATGGGATACTTGAACTTAGCGATGCTGTTATATCATCTGAATATGAGATGAAATCGCTCATTTTAAGAAATTTTCAGTCGGAAGTCATTGAACTTGCCAGGAATGCACTCGAGCGTTTTGAACCAGCAGAGCGTGAAATCAGCTCACTGACTCTTGGAGTTTCACGGCACTGTTATATAAGAATTAAAGAGCGTATACGCAGCTTTAAAGAGGACTTATTGAAAATGGTACTAGAAGATACAACAAGATCAGAAATGGTATGTCAATGTAATTTCCAGCTGTTTCCTCTGGTGGAAGCAGACTCTACTATAACAGGTGATACACAATGAGACAGATTCATATACAATTGAAAAATCATACCATTAAAAATAATACGTTTTTTGTGGCTATAAGTGTTATTGCTTTAGTGGTGGTTATTTTAAGGTGCTCTAATAATGAAGGTATAACAGGTACCGGTTCACAATCCGGTAATGGTCGTATTTCATGTGTAATATATAATGATAACGGTAGTTTTGCATCTGGGGCAAGAGTGCGTTTACGATCGCATGATTATATCCTGGGGGAACAACCGGAAAAAAATTTAGCTTCATTTCGGGATACTTTTACCAATTCAAAAGGTGAATTCCGTATAAATTCAGTTGATCGTGGACAGTACTGTATTGAGATCAATGATGGTAAAGCCAATGCAATTCTGCTGATGTGTGAAATCTCCCGGATGGATACTGTGGTGCAGTTACCAAATGCAAGACTCCTTCCAACCGGAACGATAAAAGGTTCCTGTACTACAGCTCCAGGGGACTCATCAGAGCTTTTCATTCAGGTATATGGACTTGAGCGGTCAGGTGTTCGTGATAAGGAAACAGGAGAATTTGTAATCGGAGATATTCCGGCAGGTAACTATACAATCCGTATAATATCAACATCTACGGAATATTCTCCGGTTCAAATACCTCATATCACTATTGATCCGAACGAAACTGAAGATCTGGGAAATTACGATCTTGATCTTTTAAGCAAATGGCGTATGTCAAAAGATATATACTTGAATACGACAAGTTCAGGAGCAGATATTACCGAAACGGTGACGGATATCCCACTTCTTGTGCGTTTAGGTGATGAAAATTTCAATTTCAATGAAGCTAACAGTGATGGAAGTGATATCAGATTTACTAAATATGATGGCGTACCTGTTCCATTTGAAATCGAACGATGGGATGCAGAGAAACATGAAGCTGAGGTATGGGTTAAAGTTGATACGGTTTATGGTAATGATTCAACTCAATGTTTAAAGATGTATTGGGGCAATGAAGATGCTTCTGGTAATTCAAACAGCCGGACTGTTTTCGATACAACTGATGGATTTAAGTCTGCATGGCATTTCGGAAATGACACCAGGACTATTCTTGATGTAACTGCAAACAATTACAATGGAACAAAAATGGATAATCTCAGATCCGTTAAAGGATGCATAGGCTTTTCAGAATTTTTTGATGGTTCCGGGGATTATGCTGATATGGGAAATGTATGTAATCCTGATATGTCCAACTTTTCGGTCAGTGGCTGGATAAAGAAATCGGATGAAAAGAAAATAAGCACAATTATTTCTAAAAGTTCAGGTGGAAAGGCCAGTAGCTCATATGGCTGGCTTCTTCAGTTAGATGCTGATGGAGCACTGGCAATTTATATAGCAACAGGTGATGGTGTCTGGGCTGATCCCGGGACCTTTGTTCTTACTTCCAGAGCATGGATTACCGATACAGCATGGCACCATGTAGCAGCGGTGATTAACCGTTCGGATAGAAACGATTGTCATCTGTATATTGACGGAGTAGATGTAAGTACATATCCGACTGCCGGCGATATCAAAAATATCAGTACTATCAGGAATGAATTACCATTACGTATTGGATCTGATGCAAACGGTAATTACCAATGGAATGGTTCAATGGATGAAATCACAATATCATCAAGAATTTTTTCGCACGAATACATAAAGCTTATGTATATGAATCAGAGATCAGAGGACAATGCTGTGGTATTCACAAGATAACAAAAGACTATCAGGGATTTGATCCGGACATTGTAAAAATCATTATGTTAAACAACCAATCAAAGAAAGTGTGTGTAGTATGAAAAAATCAGTATCACAATTGTTATTTGTGCCAATACTGTTGTGTTTCATTTCTGAAGGGTTTACCGATAATCCAATTATCCAGAATGTTTATACTGCCGATCCGGCTCCTATGGTGTATAAAGACAGAGTATATCTTTACACTAGCCACGATGACGATAAAACTGAAGCTGATTTTTATACGATGAGAGATTATTGCTGTTACTCTACAAGCGATATGGTTAACTGGACCGACCATGGAATCATAGTGAAACTCAAAGAATTTAAATGGTTAAATGGTCATAATAATGATGCCTGGGCACCTCAGTGTGTTGAGCGGAATGGAAAATTTTACCTCTATATTCCAATTCACGGAAAAGGAATGGGTGTCCTTGTAGCTGATAGCCCGACAGGTCCTTTCAAGGATCCTCTTGGAAAAGCATTGATTAACAGAGGAAACTGGAGTGATATTGATCCAACAGTGTTCATCGACAGTGATGATCAGGCGTATATGTACTGGGGAAATGGATCATTATGGTATGTTAAGCTTAATGAAAATATGATCTCATATTCCGGAAACATTGTTACCTGTAACCCAAAACCAACAGGGTTTACTGAGGGCCCATGGTTTTACAAACGCGGCAATCTGTATTACATGATTTATGCAGGGATGGGAGGCGGCAATGAAAATATTCAGTATGCTACCAGTAATTCTCCAACTGGCCCCTGGGCATCCAAAGGCATTATTATACCAAGTGGCAACTGTTTTACAAATCATCCAGGAGTATGCGATTTTAAGGATAGCAGTTATATGTTTTATCATAATTCAGCATTACCCGGTGGTGGTACCTTTAAACGATCTGTATGTGTTGAAAAAATGACATATAAAAGTGATGGTACCATTAATCCTATGAAAATGAGCAAAACCGGTCCGGAACAGGTCGGATCATTCAGCCCCTACGATACTATAGAAGCAGAAACTTTTAACCTCATGTCTGGTATCGAAACTGAAACCTGCAGCGAGGGTGGAATTAATGTAACTTCAATCGAAAATGGAGATTACATAAAAGTTAAAGGTGTGGATTTCGGTACTGGTTCTGCACTGTTTGAAGCACGAGTTGCTTCCAGCACCAATGGTGGAAAAATAGAATTGCGTCTTGATAGTAAGACTGGAACCATCATTGGTACCTGTACAGTCGCAACTACTGGTGGAGCTCAGAGCTGGCAGACAAAATCCTGCACAGTCAATGCAACAAGCGGTAAACATGATTTGTTTCTCACCTTTTCCGGAGGAAGTGGATCGCTGTTTAATTTCAATTGGTGGCGGTTTCAGATGCCAACCGGTACAGTTCATAATCCTGTAGTGCACCATTCAAAAGAGTTGAAAATTCAGTCTTATAATGTAAATTGTGTCAGATTCACGTACCATGTATCAGATGATTACAGTAGCAGAAAATTCAGTGTGACTGTTTCGGATTTACAGGGACGTCTGGTGGCAAATCAGTCTATTACAGATAAGAATTCTGGAATTATATCTTTTTCATTAGACAGAAAGCTGATTAGTTCCGGTATGTATGTTATTACTGTTTTTTCTGATAGTAAGATGTTATTCAATAGTGCTTACTTAATGCGTTAATGTTATTTAAAACATGCATTGTGGCTGAGTATTCTGATCTGAAGAACCTTTCAGGAGCAAAATAAAAGATGTCTGAAAAATCAATACTATTATTTTTTAAATTCGATGTTCGTTTTCAATCGAAAATTTCAGTTGTTGTATCATCATTTTTATTTTCAATCATGGCGGCAACACAGGGTATCTTTTATGTTTCCCCTGATGGGAATGACAGTAACACAGGTAATCAAAATGCACCATTCAAGACGATCACAGCTGCCCGTGATGCAGTTCGTGAAATCAACAGTGGTATGTCGGGTGATATTGTTGTATACCTCAGAGAGGGTACTTATGAGTTAACTGCTCCTGTCACCTTCAATCCTCAGGATGGTGGAAAGAATGGATATCGTGTATATTACAAAGCATTTCCTGGTGAAAGAGCGGTTATCAGTGGTGCAACAAAGGTTACCGGATGGACACAACACAGCGGTAACATTTACAAAGCAACATTAAACCGTTCCACAAAACTCAGATACCTTTATGTAAATGATAAGCGGGCTCAAATGACCAGCAAAAAGGTTACTGCCAGAGGGGGGCAGGGAACCTATTCTGTTACATCTGGTCAGGCTCCATGGGCATGGGCCAGCGGCAGTAAAAGTGATGGTGTTAAATATTCATCATCTGATGTACCGGAAATTGCTGATAATAAAGATGATATTGAAATCGTCAATGGAACCACCTGGAATGAAAATATTGCCTGTGTAAGGGATGTCGTTACAACCTCCGACAATTCCAGAGCATTGTTGCTGCAACAACCCTATGGTGCGATAACCCAAACCCCTGGATGGGGAGCTTCGTTCACCACTTCCGGAACGCACACGATCTACAATGCATTTGAATTTTTGAATTCTCCGGGACAGTTCTTTTTTAACAAATCCACGAAAACCCTGTATTATTATATACGACCAGGCGAAGATATGAGTTCTGCGGATGTTCAGGCTCCTATTGTTGAGAAACTGATCGACGTAGTTGGAACATCAACTTCATCCAGAGTTGAAAATATCACCTTTCAGGACATTATATTTACCTGTACAGATTTTAATCTTTTCAATGTCGGTGGGTCTTCAGGAAAAACAACCTGTCAAGGAGCCAATGGGTATATTGCATTTTATGCTGATATAAACTGGCATACTACCAGGTACGAGATTCTTGATCTTAATCCTGGTATGATAACATTAACTAATAGTAAATCAATCGATTTCACTGGAAATACAATTAAGCATGCAGGTGCAGATGGCCTCAACATGGCAAATGATGTAATCGACTGTAATATCACGGGTAACTTCATTACCGGTATTACTTCAAGCGGGATAACGGTAGGTCATCCGCAGCACATCGAGATCGGTGATGGTGGAACTCATGCAAAATACTCTGCAAACGTTGAAGGTATATGTAAAAATATAACAATAAAGAATAACCTTTTATACGATATCAGTACTGCTCCCGGATTTGGAGGTTGCGCAGCGATAACGGCATACTATACAGAATCTCTTTCAATCACTCACAATCATATTGAACAGACTGCGTATAACGGTATCAACTTAGGGTGGGGATGGAAAGAGTTTAAGAATTCAAAAACAGCTAAAAATAACGTCATTAGTTATAACCGGATTATCAACACATTACGGCGTCTTCATGATAGTGGGGCTATCTATACTATCGGTCAGAATCCCGGTACAACCATCAATCAGAACTATATCAGGGGTATTCCAGCTGCGGCATCCGGACCGACCTATGGTTTACATAATGATGAAGGTAGTGCTCATATCACCGAGAATGATAATATTCTGGATATTAATCCTAATGTTAAATATACAATCAACTGTGAAGATTTTGGTGATAAACATCACCTGACGATTTTGCGGACATATGCAACTGTAAGAAAAATGGGTGTCAATCCACCAAACAGTACCATAGATCCTCCGGTAGTCGTATCCGACAATGTCTGGCCTTCAAAACAGTATACCTTTTGTGTCAATTCCGGTGTGCAGGATTCTTTCCGGAATATTTATCCCTCAAATTTTGTACCTGTTGCAAACTACGTTTTTCCTGCGAGCTGTGCTGCTAATTCGGGTAGTAAAATTAAAATCCGCAGTAGTGGTGATTCAACTAATTCGGTCTGGTTTGCCCCATCTGGTTCAAATAACTTTGTTGTTGGGCGCACCATGAGCAGAGCTGGTGGATGCGATACACTGATTGCAGCTCCGCCTACCCAGGGATCGTATAAGTTATTTGTACTGAATGCTCAAGGCAACAAATTGGGAGAATCTTCATTTATACTAAAAACTACCGGAACAGTTGGATATGTCAACGATGAACCATTAAAACGGGTAGGTCCTACCAGTTTCAAAACTGGAATTTCAAGTGGAAAGTTGTTTATCAGACAACAAGGGGAAAAAAAGAATTTTAAAGTTTCAGTCATACTGTCAAACGGTAAAATTGTTATGAGTAACGACATTGATAATAGCTGTTTAAACGTGCCTCTTTTGTCAAAAGGGATTTACATAATTATCATCGAATGCGATAAAATCAAGAAAATGAATGTCGTTATGAATTATTAAAAATTGCTGGTTTTTTTTTTAATGTAAGGATGTTCTGATGTGATTATTTTGACTTAAATTACATTCCCGGAACAGAGCAAAAGGAATTTCTGTATGGAAAGTTTAAAACTGTTAATAATTAAAAAATGGTGGTTAACAGGAACTATTTTCTTCTCGATCATTTCAACTGGTTTCAATCAAACAAAGACTCTGATCGATTACTTTCTTCCGATGCCTGTAGTAAAGACATTACGGACCGATAAGTGGGGGTGCGCATCTACAGGTAAACGTGACATCAGCAATGGTCTTGAAGATACAACAAACCGTGCGTATAGTTACTGGGACGGACCAATCATCAAAGGTCCTGATGGAAAATTTCATATGTTTGCGAGCCGCTGGGGTCAGTCCGGTGGTCATTGGGCATGGCTCAGTTCTGTTGGTGTACATGCCGTCAGTGAATCGGTTATGGGACCTTACGTTGACAAAGGGATGATCTGGCCATCAGATCAGAATGGAAAAGGTCACAATCTGACTATTCTTCAACTTAAAGATGGTACTTATGCATCAGTTGTAAGTGATACGCGACCGGGTGATTTTTTCATTGCACCATCACTCGATGGACCCTGGAAATTTGCAGGGGCGATCAGGATCAATGCAAATGGTTACAATAAACCATCGCATATAGCAAATCTGAGTATGATTATCCGACCGGATGACGGCAGGTATATGATTGTCGAACGTGGGGGGCAGATCATGATCAGCAACAAAGAGCTTACAGGACCGTATCTGATTCAGGGCAATTCCGTTTATAAATCTGTCAACCTGCCGAATCTTGAAGATCCGGTATTATGGCATAGCGGCGGTTATTATCATATTGTCGTGAACTCATGGAGTGAAAAAAAAGCATTTCATCTCAGATCAAAAGATGGTATCAATAAGTGGACAAATCAGGGAATCGCATTTGACCCCCGTTCAAAATTCCTTCGTTATACAGATGGAACTGTAAATCACTGGACCAAGATTGAACGTCCGGGTGTTTATATTGAAAACGGACATGTTACTCACTGGACATTTGCGGTAATCGATGCAGAGAAAGAGAGTGATCAGGGCAATGATAATCACAATAGTAAGGTAATAGTAGTTCCGTTTGATGGTTCCGGTTTTGATGGTGAAATAAAAACCGCTTCGTTGTCTGATGGTTACAAAAAGAGCGATCCGGTATGTATGTTCGAGAATGGGTTCCTGCAAATAAGGTTTAATCAAGAACCTGAAACAGGAGCTTCGGTTGAAGTGTACAACCTGATGGGGATTACGGTTTATAGAGGTCATCTTAAAAATAACCGGGAAAAACATCTTGTTAATCTTTCCAGGCTTCCAAATGGCATGTATGCTGTTGCTTTAAAATCTAAAGGAAATGTTACTGGTATAAAATTTCTGCATCAGAAATAACTGCAAATATCGCGCAATGATTTGTGTGGACATTCACGTCCATGGAAGATGCTATTCTTTCGAACAAAAGTAATGCATTTCTTTACCTCTTTAGCTAATTTTGTAGAAATGGTTAGCGATTGGTAGTACGAACCTGGGGTACATAGTTGGAAGTACAAGGCGTAATGATACAAGGTTATCGTTGTTTATCGAAAAGGTTTATAGATGATGCTATAAAAAGAGTGCTTTGATTTTTACATTTATTGCATGGGAGAATCCCTGCTTTCCCCCAATACTATCTAGCGGGGATTCTTCTCATGCATTTTAATAATGCTAAAAAATCTATAAGAAAAGTGCATTGTGATTTACTCGTAAAGTAAACGATTTGAACCCAGGTTGTCTGCTCTCGGATAAAAAGGAATAATAAACCCGTATTGTTCGTTGGAAAAAAATAATGTTTCCGCCACAGTGAAATATGATAGTGTAGTTACTCATATTCTGGCGAAAATGTATACTTCAAGCATTTGTTAAACAATTCATTAAACCATTAACGGTAACTATTCAGGTACGTTGACTTCAATGTTTGCGGGATTGCTCGTGTTGATCCTGTTTGCGGGAGAGATATGTGTGTTTTCCTGTACTACGCGGTCCACACTTCGATTCCAGGCCGGGATCAGGATGAGTGGAGCGGCTCTAAAGTACAGTACCTGAAAAGTATCATCTTTCAGAAGCGCTGCTATTATTGTAATCAGATAACGCTTTAAGCGTTCCCCAACAGGAAACGCTTTTTATCTCTTACTGTTGCAATTTTTGAAAAATGAATTTACTTTTATATCTGTGGAATTAAATATGTAATACACTTCAGGTGCAGGCAGCTATTACATCTCAAAAAAATGTTCAAGTGTGGTCTGTGCATTTCGACACTTCGACTTTGTTCAATGCATCGCTTGTCTGGCTCTTGAAGTTCATAGCAAAGAAAGAAAAATCTCAGTAGTTGGTTAAGGGGAAAGCCGTTTCCGTTCTTCCCATATGAAGCCGGACTTTGAAAAAAAGGACCGGCTTTTTATTTTTGTAAATCATAGACCGCATTCTCAATTGATAATTTATTTCCGGCAATTTTCAAAGTAGAAGTAGTACCGGTATTCCATTGTATTTCGATATCCCATTCTCCACTATCCTGAAGGAGTTCTTCTGGTACTTTAAAGAAATTCTCGGCTTCTGTTGCCCATTTTAGACTCTGCCATTCAATTGTTTCTGTTTTTCTGACTCGCATTTCTGTAACAGATCCGGACCCGTTACGCGCCTGAACCAGTGACCACCACTGATTGCTTCCTGTTTTAACACATAGAGATGGGGAACCGTCAGATACCCCTTCAACACCGTCACAGGTTACCCATTCCCATTCACCGGCATAACGACCGCTTTGCGTTTTCATGATTACACCTGCCGGAGCACCCCCAAGATCGATACCGCAATTGTCATCAGGGCATTTGTCCATAATACGGACAACAGTCGTTCGTTCTTCACCGGTTGCAGTTCGGACACGAACTCTGGCGCATCGTCCGCAGATCTGTCCATCCTGCCACTGACCTTTTTTATCTCCCGGAAACTGATTGACATTTATAGCTGCATAGTATTTGATCTTCGTCGAGCCATAATTGCATGCACCACCCTGTGAGTTTTCGGGATCACTGGCTGATCCATATGTTGTGACATCACCGATCCCACCTTTATCGCTATAGACAGGAATGGTGGGAGTGATATACCCAACCCCCGAGGTCATCAGTCTAATTTTGACCTCGTCTTCAATCGGGGCTGATACAGCCCGTCGCACTGTCTGAAAACCTGATGCTGAAACGATGAGAATATCCTTGAAATCTGCTATGCTGCCTGTTGAAAAAGAAACATTTGAAGGGCGGGATAGAGATGTTTCACCTCTCGTGTAGATGTAATCTCCTGTTTTTGCGAATGTGTAGCTGAATCTGCTTTTATTACTGTGCAGCACCAGTAATGAGATTCCTGATGGCAATTTTGAAAGGGGAACAAGGAGTGTAGTTTTATTATCGCTTTGGGAGATGAATGACTGGTGAAATAATTGTCTTCCGTTAAGAGAAAATATGGTAAGGTGTGCATTCTTATTAGAATGTAAATCAAAACGTATGTTATTGCCGTTGAGAATAACAGATGGTAAGAGGTGAACCTGAGCGGTGTTTTCTGATGAAATTGCGGCTGTACCGCTGAGATCAAATGCACCACTCGTATTTGTAGTGGTTTTGATCGAATTTCTGTAAAATAATGACACCTCAGCATTTTCAATGGCATTGTTGTTTTCATCCTGCACTAAACCAGAAATGCGAACCGAATCCCCACACAGGGGTTTATGGAACATCGTTATGCAGCATAAGCAATACAGTGCTGCTACAAAAAAATTCATTTTATACAAAACTGTTTTCCACCTTTCATTACTAATGTTTACTGTGGTATTTCTCCGTAGGATTCCATTTTTTCCTGAATGTGGTTACCAGTCGCATTGATCAGCTTGTCATTCTTCCAATTTAATGGATTATTCCTGATATAATTCCGTATTCGATATAATCTCTCGTTATTACGTATGATATGTTCCCAACAATTGCGTTGCCATATTTTTTTATGAAATGATTGCCAATTCGTCGTTTTTACCCCACGAACTTCAATTTTTTCCCCATATCAGTAAATAGAGGAATTCCAGAACCCAGAATAACAGGTGATGATCAGTTCATCGATCATATCCTGGAGTAAAAAACTGTGGATGATTTTCCTTCATCCACATATAGATGTTTGTTTACCTCCAGATAACATCTGCTGGATTGCCGCCGAGGGGATAGATCGCACTTCAAATTGAGAATATCCAAACACCATTGCACTTTTTAGTATACGGCCTTCAGGTTATCGGGGGCGCTGTCGGAATCGGAATCGGGATCGATCCTCAATTACTGCGTTTTTCGATACCGATACCGACCCCGACTGCGAAATGAAAACCTGTGCAAAGTATTGTGAGACAGTTTACATCAAAATAACAATTTGTAGTGGTACATTTCCATACCAGTAGAGTGCTGCGCAGCTATAACAGAATAAGTAGAGGTAAAGTTAAAAAAAACGAAACGAAAAACAGCTTAGACATCAATAGAGGTCAACAAGAGGGGAATACAAGTTTGAAAAGTGCACCGCCAAGCGGAGATTTCCCTATTGATATTGTGCCGTTGTGAAGTTCAGCACACTGTTTGACCATGGCCAACCCAAGACCGGATCCATCGGTCTTGGTAGTATGGAAAGGCTGGAACACGCGCTCAAATTGATCCTCACTAATCCCCGGGCCATTGTCGTGCACTTCTATTGAAACCTGGCCGTCAAGATTATCAACATTCAACTCAACTATTCCCTGTGAGCTGGTGGCATCAGCAGCGTTGATCATGAGATTTATGAGCATCTGTTCAAATAGAAAAGTATTGATTTTTAAAACTGCGTCCCCGTTTTGTTTTAAACGGATCGCGCAGGGTTTCAGTTTCCTGTGACGTTTAGCAAATTCGACGGTCTGAGTGATGAAATCATTGATGTTGGTATTTTTCATCTCGATCTGCGTCTGAGAGTTTCCAATTTTTTGCAGACGCTGGGTCATCTGCTGAATCATTACATACGATTTGTGAATACGTAGGAAGTACTCTCGTTTGTTGTCAGGTATGGTACTTTCGATTTCACTCAATCCATAGTCGATTGCACCAAGAACATTGTTGATATCATGAGCAATACCGGATGCAAATGTTCCGGCGAGTATCCGGGAATGAGATTCCATGAGCAGTTTTCTCTGCATGATTAATTCATTATGCTGGGTACGGATTCTTCCAAGGAGAATGAACGAGGTTGAAAAAATAAGAATTCCGGATATCAGGACAAACGCAAGACCTTTGTATAGTTCGATATGCTGCAGGCCTGGAAGAGAATGAGCCATTCTGGCTGCTATGATTCCGGAAAACCAGATGTAAAGACTGCAGAGTGCTATATAGCTCCCTGCAAGAAGCAATGATGTCTTTAGCGGGTGGTTGAACATTATGTGCTCCCTGTTTTTTTATTATAGGGCTATGGCAATAAAAATACAACTATTAAAAGGGGGGGGAAGAACTTCTGCTAATAAAAGTTTATTGATACGCTCATTTTTTCAGAACAAATGCAGGTTAATCTGAGTTAAATCTTCCCCAGATCCGTATTTTTAACCCAGCCGCTGACGCCATTAGGCAAACTGACAAGCGACCATTTGTCTTCAGTTTTTCGGATTCTGAATTTCACCCCTTCATGAACAGTAAAGAGTACTTTTGCTCCATCAGGCTCATTTTTTGCATCAGCAATCGATGTCAGCAGCACTGCATAAGCGATATTTTCCTTTTCGTAGATTTTGTATGCCGCACTGGATCCAATAGCAAGAGCAATCAGGGAAAGAAGAATAGAGCCGTAAACCAGCCAGAGTTTGCCATTACCATTAACAAATAAAACTGTGCTTAAAAAAATTGAAATGGTAAGAAGCAGACCGAAAAATATCCACAGCTGAACACTCAACGGGAACAGATGATGGATCTGACTGAAAATCATCCCCATTAAGCTTTGTTCTGGTTCGGGGATACGATCAACGATATTGGAATTAAGGAAGCGAATATTATTTCTGATATCGTCATCAAGCGGATCGAGCAGAGATGCTTTTTCGTAGTATAGGCGAGCCAGTCCGGGTTTTTTCAAACGATACCAGGCATTACCGCAATTGAAATACACCGTACTTGATTGATAACCTGATTCAATTATTTTCTCGTAGTAATGAGCTGCACTGTCAAATTTCTGTTCCGAATAAAATGTATTTGCTTTTTCAAACCAGACGTTTACGGGTGCAGAAAACGATATCTGGCACAGAGTCAGGCCGAAAAAAACTGCAAAGAGTGACTTTTTCATACTGTTTTTTTCTCCTTGATAGAATCTTTCTCAATTTTTGAGAGAAATACACCGGCCTTTTCGATGATGGTGGCTCTGGATGTATCATTGAATGTTGCTCCACCAAACCGATAGCTGTCAAGCATTTCCATAAATGATGCAAGATCTGAAATCGTTTCAGCATTGGTAGTGCGCATTTGCAGTTCACATTTCAGTTCGTCAAGAGTTCTTCCCGTTGCTGCAAACCCGAACTTTTGTGAGATAAAGTGCTCGAGAATTTCGGCTATTTTGCCGAGAAACTGCGGTGCAGGAAGATTTGACCCCTGTTTTTTAAGCTGCGTAAGTCTGCGCTGACCAAGTGATGACGCTTTTTTACGGATATTTCTTTCGACGGTAAGCTCTTTGCGGGATGCCTGTACACGGTAGAGAACCGAAAAGATGAAAAGTATGAACGGCAGAGGAAGAACGACAAAAAACAGAGGATTACGATGTGGAAAACGAGATTGATTTTTAATCTTTACGCCGGTTTTTATATAGCGGATATCCTGTCCAACTTCACGAATCTCTTCCTGGGTAAGATAACGGGTTTGCGGCTTGGAACCCTCTTTACCTGCAGTAACATTGATCACTATTGGTTTAGATCCGGCGGTTTTATAACTGCCGCCATCAGACGGATCAAAATAACTGTATTCGATTGATGGAATTGTCATCGTTCCTTCCTGACGCGGGATCAACAGATATTTATAGGTTTGTCTGGTTGAAATACCATTAGGGGTTGTATCCGCATGGATCTGACGTTCCGGCTTAAAAATCTCACATTCATCGATTTTGGGAATGGTCAGTTCACCGACACTGCCGGGTCGTGTATTTCCCCGCAAACCAATTTTTAAAGTAACAGCCTCTCCGGCAGGAATCGTTGCCGGAGACGCTTCTGCAGTCAATGAGAATTTTCCGACTGATCCTGAAAAACCTGCTGGTGCCGGAGTCGGGAGTGGCTTAATATCTAATGTCAAAGAATTAGACATTGTGGTTTTGCCAACGGCCTCCACGCCGCTGCCAAAAAAGTCTGAACTGAAAAAGTCGTCAAAAAAGGGATCAACCCGCCTGCGCCGGCTCTGATGCAACTCATTGTATTCCACCGGTATTGATGGAATAGTGATTTTACCTGCGTTAAGTGGTACTACTGCAAATTGTAGAAAGAACACTTTATACGTTTCCCCGTCAATCATTTCTGTTGTTGAAGTAACCTGGTTGGTAAAGAGTTTTGTCAGTGCAAAAGAACTTCCGAACGCCTGATCGATTTTTTCGAGTGCTGGCATGAAACTGTTTTTAAAGTCTATCGATGCTGTCGCACGTTGAGCAAGTTTGAAGGTAAGAATGGTCTGCTCTCCGACAAATAACGATTTTTTTCCAAATTGTAAAATTGCTCTGAGATCAGCGTTTTTAACCTGTTCGTTTGATACAGTGAATACAATCGCATCAGTCTGGTATTTTGTACCGTTTACATCAGTAACAAGTGATGGAAAGGTGAAAGAACCGGTACTCTTTGGAGTGATAATGTAGGTGAAATTAAAAATGATCTCTGTCTTTTGTGATACCTGTCCATTGATCATCTGGATAGAGGAGTTTGATGACTGGCGCTGATCGCTGCGAAGTACCGAAAACATCTCGTTTGCTGCAACTGACGGAGTTGTTACAGCTCCGGGGTTTTTACCTGTTACAAGCTGCGCAGTTATAAGAACCTGTTCACCCATGGAGATCCTGGTACGTTGTGTTGAGGCGGTGAAACGCACCTGGGAGATGATGCTCGTGCTGCTTATCAGTAATAGTAATGCTATACAATGTATGGTTTTCAACTGAAATGCTCCTTTGTCCAGTCACAGACAGTTGCTATCACGGTTTTAACATAGGATACCTTTGAAAAGTTGTGATCAGCACCCTCGATAACATGATATTCTGTATCAATTCCTGTTTTTTCAGCACTGGTAATATATCGTTTCGATTCATCTACTGAGATGGAGAGATCCTGATCACCTTGTAACAGGAGCATCTTTCCCTTGTACGAGGAACAACACCTCTTTACAGGATCAAATCCTCTGAGTGCATCGAGAAATTCTATACTCATTTCATGCGGGCCGTTTTCATAAAGCCCGTTACTGTTTGCTCCTGCATCAAGCAGCTCTTTTCTGCGTTGAATAAGTCCTTCCGGATTGCCAACCGGAGCGAGCAGAATCAGACCCTGTGCACCTGTCGAACCGGCATGCATTGCTGCGATCATCCCGCCAAAACTGTGCCCCAGAAGAATTAATTTTGATGGAGCGTGGCGGGATTGAAGTTCATTGAGAATAAATTCAACATCCTGCTCCATCGTTTTTACTGTCATGTTCCGGAAGAGGCCATCACTTTCGCCTGAACCTCTGAAATCAAATCTCAGACAGGAGAAACCACAGGAATGCAGCTGGCGTGCAAGTTTAACAAAGAGGTAGCCCGGTCCCATTCTCTGGCCGGTAAATCCATGGCAGAATACAACCCATGGAGCACTGGTATTGCCTGATTGATCAATAGAGCCTCGCAGAACCTCATTGCCATTGTATTTCCACTCAAAGTATTCAAAATCATTCATAGCTTGTTGTTTACCAGTCTTGTGTCGGTTGACGTATTCCTGCAGCTTTTTTCTTTGACATAGGTTTATTCAGTGTATCAGCATCATCTGCAAACATCTCGATGATTCGTCGGGCTTCCTCTTTTTTGATATCCTGCTCGTCTTTTATTTCGGACTGTTGTTGCTGTTGCTCTTGCTTCTGCTTATCGTCCTGATTTTGTTGCTGCTCTTTTTCCTGCTGCTGTTTTTGTTCGTCTTCCTTTTTATCCTGATCTTGCTGCTGATCCTTTTTATCCTGGTCCTTCTTGTTTTTATCATTTTTATTTTGGTCTTTATTATCCTGTTTATTCTGATCCTTTTTGTCCTGGTCGTTCTTATCCTGCTTATTTTTATCATCTTGCTGGTTCTGTTGCTGTTGTTCGAGCTGTTTCATAACCTGATGAGCCAGCTGGAGGTTCCATTTCGCATCGGTGTCGGAGGGCCGCTTTTCAAGTGATTTAATGTAATGGTCGTTTGCTGATTTGAGCTTTTCAAGAGCTTGTTGCTGTCCCTGCTGGTACATTTGTACGCCCTGACGGAACAGAATGTTTCCCATATTGTAATGCGCATCGGCGATCTGATCTTTTTTGTCGGAAGAGAGTGCAGCGTTGTATGCTTCCTCCGCTTTGTCAAATTCACCAAGCTGATAATGTGCCGATCCTTTATTCATTTTCAAACGGTTATCTGATGGAGAAAGCAGAAGCGCATCATCATACTCTTCCAGCGCTTCTTTGTATTGCCTGTTTTTATAAAGCTTATTACCCCTTTTATTGATAGACCAGGCTTCATCACTGAAAGAATGATGCGCTGCTGAAACGATGATAAGGAGTATAAGTGTATATATTATATGATTCATGGTGCAGTCCTTATTCAAAACGTCCTTTCCATTCTTCTTTTGATCGTACACGTTCAGGGATGAGAAATTCAAGAAGGATAAATAGTATTGCAATAAACAGAAAGATCTGATAACGCTCTTCATAGGTTGTTGATTTTCCCATCCCCAGATCTCTCTTTTCCATAGCCGAGATTTCGGTCATGATTCTGGAAAGATCCAGATTGGTACCGGCATGAAAATAGTTACCATTCCCTTCAAGTGCGATTTTTTCCAGAACAACCGGGTTTAGTTTTGTCATGACCAGATTACCGGATTTGTCTTTTTTGTAAACAATGCTGTTGTTACCTTTACTCATAGGTATCGGTACACCGTTTTCTGAACCGACACCAACCGTGTAGATAACTATCCCTTCTTTAGAAGCTTTTTTTGCAGCTTCGAGAGCTTCACCCTGGTGATCTTCACCATCGGAGATGATAATCATAACCTTATGTTTTTTTGATTTTGAATTGAAAGCAGATGTCGATTGTTTGATTGCATCCGCCAGTGCAGTACCCTGTAGCTCAACCCATCCGGTCGACACCGAGTTTAGAAATAATTTTGCTGCACCATAATCAAGAGTTAAAGGACACTGGAGAAAGCTTTCTCCTGCAAAGACAACCATCCCGATGCGGTCACCCCTGAGAAGGTCGATGAGCTTACTGATTTCATGTTTTGCACGGTCTATACGGTTGGGTGTGATATCCTCAGCAAGCATACTCTGTGATATGTCCAGAGCTACCATGATATCGATTCCCTTACGCTCAACCATCTCCATTTTTACACCAAAACGGGGGCGCGCAAGCGCAATTACAAGAAAAATGAAAAATATACAGAACAGTATCCAGCGGGTGATCTGTCTGGATGAATTTGCATTGGGAGTCAGTTTACCGATTAGTGAAAGTGATGCAAAACGTTTGAGTGCTGCTTTCTTGCTCTGGTGAACCCAGATAAAAAAGGATATGAAAACAAAAAGCAGCAGTAGTAAAAAAAGCATTTCAGGGTTTTTCATACTATTTATGGAATCCTTCTGAAACGGGTGTTTTGAAGTACCAGCTCAAGGAGAAGTACGATAAATCCTGCAAGCAGCCAGGGATAAAACCGTTCCTCATACGATGTAAAGATTGTTGTTTTTATCTCCGTTTTTTCCAGTTTGTCGATCTGATCGTAAATTTCCTTTAGTTTTTCTGAGTTTTGTGCACGAAAATAGACACCACCGGTTGTCTGCGCAATCTGCTGTAATGTCGGTTCGTCAAGATCTGACTCTACCATCTGAACATCCTGATGCGTCTGGCCGGTAAATGGATTCTGAACAGTCACAGGCATGGGCACCTGTCCCTCTTTACCGACACCAATTGTGTAAATCTTTATTCCGAACTCCTGAGCCGCTTTGGCGGCGGTAACAGGAGGGATCTCACCGGCATTACTCGCTCCATCGGTAAGAAGTATCATTACCTTACTTTTTGCATTGGAATCTTTCAACCTGTTGGCTGCAGTTGCAATTGCAGTTCCAATTGCTGTTTGATAACTGAAGTCGGTGTAGGTTATATCATCGATAAACGTGTTGAGAACCGAATAATCCAGTGTAAGCGGACATTTAGTAAAACTTCGTGCCGCAAAAACCACCAGACCAATCCGGTCGTTCTGACGTTTCGCAATGAACTCTTTTATCCTCTCTTTTGCAACGGTAAGTCTATCCTCTGGCTTGAAATCCAGAGCTTTCATACTGAGTGATACGTCAAGCACAAGAACTATGTCAACACCCTCAGTGGTAACTTCTTCATCACTGCGCCCTTCCTGAGGTCGTGCAAGTGCAACAAACAACAGACCGGTTCCGATAAGCCGAAGCACCAGTATTGAGTGACGCAGTTTAACAAATGAAGATTTGGGGATTTTCAGAATCGAAGAAAGATCAGAAAAACGGACTGCGGGACGAAACTTCTTTTCCCGTACGATATAGATCCATACCATCGGTATCCATAATATAAATAGAAAGAGAAATTGAGGGTTTTTAAACTGCATGCTATTGACGGACCTCGTTTACGTTGCTTGAACTTTCTGTAAGCGGCCCCTGAGAGGCCGGCGTTTCCTGCTGTTGTGATTTTTCAGCAGGCACCTGCTGATTTGCACCCGGTTCTGATTGCTGCTCGAGAGGTTTTGTTGCTTCGAGAAACTGTGTGACTTCATCAGAAAAACGGTTAATAGTTTCATTATCAGGAATAATTCGGGCAAATTTCACCGGATCGGTTGTCTGGAAAAACCACTCAATCGAGTTTTTCAGTTTTTTATCCAGTCCTGATGCACCCGCCCAGGCAATCATCTCTTCTGTTGTAAACTCCGATGCATTTGTATCAAAGCGCCGTTCAATATATCTTTTGAAAATCTCTGAGAGTTCAAACACATATTCGCGGATGAGTCCTTTTTCGAGGAGCCGCTTACCATGAAGAACACCAAGGGCCATGATTGCTTCTTCGTAGGGGGGAACAGGCGGAGGTTCAATCGTTTTTTTCCTGATTTTACCTGTCAGAAACAGGATAAGTAGTGAAATGATCCAGATTGATAGGACAATGACAATAATCCACAACCAGATACGGGGAGGATTACCTGCGACCTGCTGTTCTTTCAGGCCTTTTATGTCTATGGTACTGTCTGCACCCCCCGCTGGAGGAGTAATGACAGTCATAAACTGAAGAGTAATTTTTTCGCTATATAACGTATCTGACAATGATCCTGACTGTAGTATGTATGGTAACGAAGGGATGGTGCAGTTTTCGGGAATATAACTGGTGAGAATGTAGTCGATGGTAACGGTATCATTGGCACCGTTCTCCATCCGATTAATATTCCACTCTCTGACTGTGATGGAACCAAATAGTTTTTCAGGTTCTGGTGGTATACACTGAACACTGTCCGGAAGCTCCATTGTTACACGAAAATAAATCGGGTCGCCAAGAGTAAAACTCGTACTTTCGACTTTTGAAATTAACTCATAAGAAAAAACACCAGCAAATAACGGGAGAAATATGAATACCGTTTTTATAAACCTGCGAGAAATCATCTCAACCATAGATATCTCCTGCAAAGACAAGGAGTAGCTGGATGAGCCCTACGACAAATCCTAAAACTCCACCAAGAATCTCTATCGCCTTGAGTTCCTTTGAGGCAATAGCATAAACTATAGATTCCAGTTTTGACGGGTCAAACTGTTCAATCTTATTTTGAATTATCTCACGGAAATCTATTTTAGCTTCCACTTTTTCAAGAAGCGAATCCATAACGGCAGGGATCTCATTCTGAAGCTCCTCCATAAACGTTGCTGATAGCCGTGATGTTATTTCGGGAGTGATAAACATCCCTACCAGGGGATTGGAACAGGCTTTTGCCGTAATAAAATCTTCGATTTTCTCACGGATGACATCAGAGGTTTGAAGATGAAAGTCTTCTGATTTCAACGCATCTTTAATGTCTCTGTGTGAGATCAGTTCCTTTTCTACGGTATGTGCAATCTTAACGGCCAGGTCTTGTTTCCGTTTTGGGATTAATCCCTGGATCCGAATCCCCAGAATGCGAACCTCATTACGCGGACGGAAGATCATCCGTACAGCGATAAAATTAGTAATCCATCCAATAAGTGCAGAAATTACCGGAATAAACAATAAAACTATAATTTTCATAAGTATTAACTACGCATTAGTTGTAAAAAAATTGTTGAATTTTTAAATAAGAACCATATTATCACGATGAATTACTTCATCAAAACTTTTGTGTCCAAGCTTTTCCATAATTTGACCGGTTTTGCAGCCGGCAATTAGTGAGATTTCATCTGCGGTGTAATTTGCAAGGCCTTTTGCAATTGGTTGATTTTGCTCGTTACAGATCTGCACCATGTCACCAGACTTGAACGTTCCATCACACCTTTTTATACCAGCGGGAAGCAGACTTTTGCCCATTTTAAGAATTGCATCTGCTGCTCCGGCATCAACGGTTACTTTCCCTGCACTGGTTCCCGAAAAGGCTATCCAGCGTCTCAGTGATGACATCCGTTTTTTTGATGGAAGGAAGAGGGTCGCACAGTACTGGTGAAGGATAACATCTCTGATTCGCTGATCATAGCCATCGCCGATAATCGAATATATTCCTGCGCGGGTCACAATTTCGGCGGCTTTCAGTTTTGTTGACATTCCACCAACGCTGATTTCGCTCTTTTTTTCACTAGCTAATTGATGAATCGTGCTGGAAAGCTGTGAAACCACCGGGATATGCCTGGCTGTTTTGTCGGTATGGGGGTTTTTATCGTACAGACCGCCAACATCGGTTAGATTAACAAATACATCTGCCTGTGCAAGTAAAGCCACCTGAGCGCCTAAAATGTCATTATTACCGAAGCGGATCTCTTCTACTCCAACAGAATCGTTTTCGTTAACTATAGGGATTGACTTATGGTCAAGAAGCTGAAAAAAAGTATTTCGCAGATTGAGGTAGCGTTTTTTACTTTTAAGGTCATCCCAGGTAAGAAGAACCTGGCCGATAACGATGGAGTATTTTGAAAATTGCTGGTCATAAATCTGCATGAGCTTATTCTGTCCAATGGCCGCACATGCCTGTTTGAGCGGAATCGTTGTAGGGCGCTTTTGCATTTTAAGGACATTCATGCCATGGGCAATTGCGCCTGAAGATACCAGTATTACTCTGATGTCATGTTTGTGAAGTTCTGCGATGTCCTCGACAAGATGCGATAACCGCTGTTTGTATCCATCTGCAGTTAAAATCCGGCTTCCGATTTTAATGACAATTGTTTTAACCTTTTCGATCTCTTTCCTGAATAGCAAGATAATGAGCCTTTTAAAAAAAATGATGATTTTACATTAACGTCCAGCTTGTTGACACTTACGTTCAAGGTCAAGGATGACGTTTTCCAGATCGTGAGCTTTCCTGACAAGAGAATCCCGGTACTCATTGCAGTTTCGCAATATGGCAGAAAGAGAATCCAGTGCAGATTTATTCTGGGTCTGAAGTTGTTCATGCATAAGTCGGGAATCGGCCTGACGCTGTTCGTTTAATTCCTCAAGACGAGACATTGTACCAAGATAGTCTTTCTTGAATGCCTGCATCACTACAAGTATGCGAATCCACGAATTGACCTCTTCTATTCGGATATCGTCCGGATACAATGATGAAAATAGCTTGAATTCTCTAAGTGCGGCATCCCAGTTAGCAAAGGGATTCTCGTAATAAACATTAATAAATCCTATATAGTATTGTGCTGTGCTTGCAACTGATGGTTGCGGGTGCATATCTCTGATTTTCTCATATTTACGCTTTGCCAGCTCAAAATTCCCATCACGAAAAAGGGAATCCGCTTCAAAGAGCAACTGCTTATCGTATGAATGAAATTTATCAACAGCAACACACCCTGTTAACGTTACGATAAAAAGGATGATAATCGAAATTACTGTTTTTCTATAATTCATAAGGTTCTGGTGTCGTGTCAGGTTGATGATTTATCCAGGTTGATCATTTGTTCACCACTTGAAGTGTAATCTTCAACAACAGGATTTTTAATTTCTCTTAATTTTCTGGTTACTTTTGAGATACGTTCAGTTTCTTCGAGAATGGTTTGTATACGTTCTCTCATCTCCTGGGGGTATCCCTCCATGATCATTTCAAGAAACTGAGCGTTTCCACTGATAATCATCAGCGGGTTATTGATCTCATGATTAACTGATGCAACTACTTCTCCGATTGCAGCCATCCGCTGTAACTGTATCAGTCGTTCTTCTTTGTTTTTAAGATCTATCGCCATATCAAAGAATGCCGTGGCAAGATCACCAATCTCATCTGTTGGATAACCATGCGGGTTAACATTGAAATCTCCCCGTCCAATTGTACTTGCGGCATCCTTTAATCTTCTTAGTGCATTTGTAATATATCTGGAAAAAATAAAACCAAAAAAGATGGCAAAAAGAGTAACACCAGCAATGATTCCGATGGTCAGCTGCTTGATTTTACTGATACGTATTTCAACATCTTTCAATTTGATGATTGTTTGACGATCAATAAACTGCTCTGATGAATCCAGTAAAAACGATAAACGTGTATCAGCCTGATCAAGAATATCCCTTTTAGGTTTTACCTGTTTTTCCGGCAGATTCGCCAGTTTGGCACTGACCAGGCTGTCAAAAGATACTGAATATATATTATTGTATATAGAGATACTGTCTACATACCGCTGCAAGGTTGTAATGCTTTCAGTCTCGGGAATATCCGACTCTGAAGGGATAATCAGATCGAGATTTTTAATTGAATCCAGTTTGTTGTTAATCGTGTCAAGAATATCTATGATTTCCTGACTCTTTAAACGAAAATTTTCCACAGATTCCGCGCGCTTAACACTTTCAAAGCTCAGAACGCTTGTACCCTGGACACGATGCAATGGCCGTAGTTTCAGGATTCTTGTTTTAATATCATTGTGCTTTTTAAGTACCTGTGTGATAGATCGGACGTTATCAATTTTGGAAATAATAACAAAAAAGAAAACATTTAAAAATATCACCACAAGAAAACCAAAAAATAATTTAAGTGCTATAGTTAAACGCATAAGAGGTAAAAACTCTACTTAATTGTAGAAAATACAATGTATAAAATAACATTCCCGAGAACATTTCCAGCCATGCTAATTCTACGTTCTCATTCCGATAACAGCAATATAAATATTAGAAATCATATCCTGCTGAGAAATAAACCTGACCTTCAGAATTAATACCATAATTTTCGATATTTCGCAACAGGTGACCATAAAATAAACGAAGAGGACCAAAAATTGAACGGTAAGAAATACCTGCACCGATACCAATCACCGACTTTTCGATAAATTCCTTTCCAATTTTTGAAAATGTGTAATCTCCCGATTCCCAGAGCAGTCCCATATCAGAAAAAATATGAGCGTAAAAGTTCTTTCTCAGAGCTAATCTGTAATCAAGATGAGCCATCACCAGACAATCACCGGAGATCGCTTTCGGTGCCAACCCGATAAAGGGAATATAGTTGTAGACACCCGATGTCTGAAAACGTTCTGTAGAAATAGTACCCCCCAGATAAAGGCGTTCAACTTCATTGAGACCATCATTTGCCCAGCAGATGCGTAGTTGCGGAAAAAATGTGTGCTGTTTTTTAATGGTAAAATATCTACCCAGGCTGAACTGTACTTTAGAAAAAGAGGCATTAATGCCACTGTTGTCTATATCTGTTGTAACCAGAAGTGTATGCTCGGTTCCAGAGGTTGGGAAGAGATCCTTATCCATGGCATCTATTGTCAGACGAAGCATGAGACAGGGATGTGCTCTTTTGAAATTGAAACCAAATGCATTTTGAACTGATGTTTTATCAGACTGCTGAATTTTATACCGTTCAATTCTTAATCCACCACTGAGCTGAATAAATTTTCCAAGCAGGGTTCCTACCAATGCTGAAACCCCTGTTTTTCGAAGAATCCGTTCATTGATCTCTATTATATCCGGAATTGAATCAAAACCACTTGAAATGATTTGACGCTCATAAATTCTTTCTTTTGAAATATACCCCTGAAACTCAATCATATTGGCAATACTGGCAGTGAAGAGGTGGTTACCCTGCAGTTCGAATGCATACCTTTCACGTCGCAGTCCATACTGAAGATGTGCTGTTGCGCAAACTCCCAGTCCAAACAGATTCTCGTAAGCAGGTTCAATATACCCTTCACCAAGATTAAACTGATCGAAGCGAAGACCTACTCTGCTTCTGAGATACTTTTTTTCTTCCACGATAATAGTTAAGGTGCTGGAACTGTCAAACTGGATGTTGACATTCTGAAATAGACCTGTTGAATAGAGGGAATGGAGGCACTTTGACAGTATCTGCTGTTGCAGTGTATCACTTACTGATAGCCCGGAAGCGGTAATAATCACACGTTCCTGTGTACGTTCGTTTCCCTGTATAACAATGTTTCTGATTATTCCGGGGCTAACTACTTCGTTACTTATACCCGATGAAGAATCGGTGGCCATGCTTACGGATGAAAAAGAGTACTTTTGCAGAAGCTCCTGATAGGTGATATCGTTTTCTGAATGAAACATCTGCAGCGGATTCCTGCGGTTGTGCTTTTTAATTGAAAAGGCTGCTCTCTGCTCTGTGTCAGATATGGTGGTTTTTGCCAATACGGAGTCCATGGGATAGAGTACCTGGAGTTTATTTTTTATTAAACGTATATGACGGATCGTTTCTGCGTACCCTATTTTTATCATAGAATCAATTTTGTCAAAGTCGGTGTTTGAAAATGAGGTGAGGTCTGGTGAAAGAAGAATGTCACACTTCTGTTTTTCGATCTCTTTCTGTCTTGTAATACCGATATTCATAATTTGATCGACCAGTTTAACAGGATTATCGAGATCTTTTATCTTCCACAATGGTGAAGTTACATCCGAAACGACAATTACTCCCGCTCCTTCAGAGATCGCTGTTTCAACAGGGATATTTGCGCTCAGCCCTCCATCAATGAGAACCATATTATTCAAATGGACAGGAGCGTACGCCAGTGGAATCGAACAGGAGGCTCTGATTGCTGTTACCATATTACCCTTTGAAAAAACAACCTTTCCACCGGATACAAGATCGGTTGCGATAATGCGTAACGGGATTGGAAGACTGTCGAAATTCATTGATGTCTTATACTGGGGAACAGCTAAAAGTGGAGTAAGAAGATTGTAAAAAGATTGACCAAATGAGATTGAGCTGGGTACTATCGGCGTGAGGTCATAATCGAAACGTATCTCAAAAAGGTAGTTTTCAGTAGGCGATTTTTGATTAACAAATCGTTTTTTGCGCTTAGATGTGTTACTGAAAATCTCATCCCAATCATTTTGCTGAGCAAGACTCTCGATACTGTCGGGTGCGTACCCGGCTGCATACAGTGCACCGATAACGGCTCCCATACTGGTTCCGACGATAAGATCCGGCCGCAACTGGTTTTCTTCAAGAGCTTTTATTACTCCAATCTGAGCAAGACCACGTGCTCCACCGCCACTGAGCACCAGAGCAAATTTCTTTTTAAAATGGTCTGGTGTCGAATCTACTGTATCGGAACTGCAGAAATTCTGCAAGATAAGCAGTAATGCAAAAACTCTGAACATTTTTTTTAAAAACCGGAAATCATATTTGAGTATTGCTCTGATCAAAACACTCTCTGTCTGTGATAGTACATTTGAATTTTCCTGCCTGATAAAGTACCTGACTTATGCACGGGACGGAGGGCAAATTGCATATTTCGTATCTGATCTCCGGTGAATAAATCTGCTACTAAAATAATTTTCGCCTGAAGCAGTTGTTGCTCAACTGATTTTCTCAGAGGTACTGTTCTGTTTTTAATTTATTGAGTAAATTTCCAGCCCTGTCGTGCAATCAGAGAACAATAACTGATAATCTCTTGAATTTAATGAGTATTCAACTTATTTTATAAATCGCAGTTCGCTTCAATTCTACTGAATTGTTTTACTGATGGAGCCATGTTCAATGTGTGATTTTTTCCTTAAATTCAGGATGCATATTCTACTGGTAATTATTAGTCATCAGATCTGCATTGGAGAGAATCGTACCTTTTCAAAAACAAATTTCATTCAGAATCTTCAACAGCATACCATTTCAACTACTGCCAGTTCTGATTCCGGCAATACAATCAGAAGACAAAATTTTAACTTTGGACATCAATTGGGGTACATGTATTCAAAATTTGATAGCGCGTACTTTAATCCACCCGGAAGTTTTTCTTTTTTAACAGGGTTTATTGCTTATTACACTCCGGAGATGCCGCTGGTGAGGAACCCTGAATGGAAAAAGCGTACAATCCTGATGATTCCGCTGGGCATCGAGTATACACCCTGCAAAGTAATGTCTGTTCAGTTCGACATAACAGACCTGTTTATCGAGTTCCCTTTCAAAAACCACGAGAACATGGGTGGTAAATCGCCTCGTGTACGTACAAAAATCCTGCTGCTCAATGAACGGCGCATAGCACCGGCAATAGCATTGACTCTTGGTGTCAAGTGGTCAAGCGCAAAGCCTTATACGATCTGGCATGACAGGCATAACTACGATGAGAGTAATGGACTGGCCGGGGCAGGAACCGGTGTTGCCGATTACATCATACTCTTTACAATGTCAAAAAAAGTTTCATCCGACTTCACTCTTCACAGTCGTATTGGCCTGATTCCGGTCGGGAGTCCTGTCCTTGCTGGCGGGTTCAGTGGATTCGGCAGACAGGCAGATGAAATTCCGTATGGTCTTTCTGTCGAATATAAGAAACTTGAATGGCTGAATATGAAAGCTGAAATTGCTGGCATGTACAATGGTCTTTCGTCAACACGTCTTGCACATTATTCTGTTGCGCGATTATTGTTCAATCTGAATTGTTATAAATCCACTATTTCCCTCAATCTCGAAAAAGGTTTGACATCATGCACTGATCAATGGGTGGCAGGGTGCTACTGGGGAATGGTATGGAAGAAAAGAGCCGCAGTTTCAACCAGGTGATATGTCGTGAATGCGACAAAAGATAAAAAATGCTTTATTGCAAATACAGTTGCAATACTTCTGTTTCTTTTTTCATCGCCGTATTCTCTTAAACGGGAACCACTTCCGGCAGATGAAATTGAAGCTGCTGCAATGATTACCAGTCATCTGTTTGATTCTGCATTGTGGGAAATTGTTGAACCGTTTTATCATCAACCAATATCGGTTCCACATGGAGAACTCGATATTCTTACACTGCTGTTTCCCGAGCTCTACAGCAGTTTGCCTGTCAGTGAGCACCAGTTATCAAAGTACATTCCATGGGATAAAAAGAGTATAGCGATGTTTTTTGAAGACTGGCCTGAATTGCTTTACTTTAAGCCAATACTTGATTTCTCAATGAATCTGCCAGTGAAATCAGGAAGAGTTGGTGTCTTTATTGACCGTGATGGTGTCCTCAGAGAGTCTTCACAACGAATACAATTCTCGCTTGAACCCTTTTCATGGGTTTCTGTTGACGGAAGGTTCAGCATTACTGAGCATTCAGCCAGATGGAAAAACAGAAAGATCTCAATAACACCGGTGGAATGGTGTTCTTTTAAAGCTGGGAACGTCGCTCCGCGAACAGATCGTTATGGGCTTGTCAGTGGTGCGTTTGGAATTGAGAAAAATGATGAGAATTCATTAATGGAAAACTGGCTTTATGGCGACAGGAGAAGCTGGAATACATTTATCACCGATTTCTATACTGATAAATTGCTGAAAAAGATCAGTGTTGAATCTTTTTTACATAAAAGAAAATCGGAAGATGTTGCTGGTATTTCAGTCAATGTCGCAGTACACCCGGATATTGAGAGTCAAATTGATTTTGTTGGAATGGATATAAAAGAGAGCGATGACACGCTGATGTATGGGATCGGATCGATTAGATTCAGGTATCCGGTGGGTGAGGTTGAAATTGCGCTGGTCGCACCTCTGGATTTGAGACTGCCTGCAGTTCCCGGACGCTTCAGGCTGAATTATCAGAGAGAAAAGGACAGGTTAAGAATTGAACTCGTCTATTTTCCTGAAGGGTTCTTTGGACCGTTGAGTAATTTATTGAAAAATTTTACAGAGAGCGATTCGATGATGATACCGGTAGCTCAGGACCTGCTCTATAGTCAAATGACATGGGTGCATCAGGTAACCCCGAATGCTGTCATTACCCCATCACTGACATTACGAACATCAGATTATTTAGTACGGTATATTAATTCGGGGGTAAACGTCTCGATGAAAAGGGAACGCTTCCGGTTTATTATCGAATACCAGAGGTTTGAGGAGCTCTGGCGCGAAGAAAGGGGAGATATCGATTATTTTAAAGCTGACTTTGTGGCAGAACTGTTTAAAAAAAACGATCTAAAGATTGATTTCAGGGCAAAACATTTTTCCGGGAATAACTGGCACACGGTAACGGTAGTGGAGCAGAAGGTAGAGCTCTCACCGGAAATACAGATAAAGCCGGGGGTAAAATATTGCAATTCAACTGGTACAACAAATCAGATAGCGTTATCACTGTCATATACAATGACACTATTTAAAGCGATTTATTCTGATTGTTCAGTGGAAAAATATATTTCATTTACAAAACAAAAAGGACCGTTTCGACTAAATGCGAAAATGTGGTTTGCATTCTAAAATAGCAGAACTTTCATGCTCTCTGCTTTTTCTTGTCTGTATCGGTTGTATAACTGCGCCGCAGGAGAGCTGTGAGTTTCTCTTCAGTGTTATCGATGTCGGGCAGGGTTTATCTCAGATAGGGGTTTACAGAGAACGTGCGGTGGTCTGGGATCTGGGAAGAGAGGAGGGATACAATGAATGGCTCAATGTCTACAAAAAATCAGGGAGTCCGGGAATCAATGTAATTATACTCTCTCATGGTGATCTTGATCACACAGGAGGGTTGAGTTTCATAACTCCAGATATAAATTGGTCTGGTCAGATTGGATTAAATGCTTTTACGGATACAGCAATCATCCGGGAACGATGCAAAAAGTGGACAAAACCGATATTTTTCAGGACTATATGCCAGGATGATACATTGATGGTAGGGGATGATGTGCATATACGATGCCTCTGGCCTCCATCAAATCAGATGGAAAACGAGGAGACGTTCGAACCGAACAGGTATTCACTGGTGTTTCAGGTAATTCACGGATATTCTTCAGCACTTATATCCTCCGATATTGATTCGTTTGCGTGCGAAGAGATCTTTCTTCGGTATGGAAACCAGATCCGGTCAGATTTGTTTGTAGTTCCGCATCACGGAAGTATATATTCATATAATTATAGCTTTTTTAGTTCAGTTCAACCAAATTGTGCAGTAATATCCTATGGTGAAAATAGTTATGGTCATCCGTCATCGAAGGTAATTTCGCTACTGTTTTCAATGGATTGCCAGGTAGGATTTACCGCTGAAAGAGGCTCATATTTTTTCAATAGTAATGGCTTTTACTGGTCGCAATGCTGGTAGTTCTGGAATTTTTTTAGCGATTAAGGTATTTTATCAATTTACATCAAGGTGAAAGGCGAAGGTACTTTCAATGAAAGTTGCTGGTATTGGGCTTCTGATGATAACGGTGGTGGGAGCTTGTTTTTCTGATATTGCAGTTACGAGCAAGGCTCGTAAATCGTTGCAGGTTACCGTCTACAGAGATTTTGGTGTTGTTCAGGATGTTCGAAAGGTGAGTTTGCTTAAAGGCTCAAACCGTATCCGATTTGAGGAGGTTGCCACAGGAATTCAGGAATCATCGGCAGAAATCAGTTGGTCAGGTCCCGGGAAACTTACCGTTCTGGGTCAGTCCTACGAGTTCGATTTAATTAGTCCTGTCAAACTCATGGAGAAATATATTGGCAAAGAACTGGAAATTATACCTTCAGGTACTGATGATACAGTGCCAAAAGTAGCTGAACTGATCAGTATCAATGGTGAACAACCGGTTTTTCGCGTTGGCACCAAGATTACTTTTGGCCAGATCGGAAGAATACTGTTTCCCTATCTTCCCGATAATTTGTATACAAAGCCAACGCTCATATGGGATGTTGAATCTCAGGAACGCCAGGATGTTGAAGTAACTACAGAGTACACAACTGAAGGAATTGAATGGAAAGCACTTTACTCTCTGGATCTTAACATTAAGGATAGTTCTGCGGTTTTGAGCGGAGCAATACTGTTCGATAATCATTCGGGGGTGTTCTGTAAGGATGCTATGATAACTTTTGTTACCGGCAATGTACACCGCATTAAAAACGAAAAATGCAGAACATCGGGTTCGGAAAAAATATATGGTGATTTTTATTTTTACACAATCAATCGTCCTGTAACAATAAGTGATAACCAGAAAAAACAGATAGAATGGGTTCCAGAAACAAAAATTAAGTTTCAACCAAAAATAATTGTTGAATTTGCGGACTCTGACCAGATTACTTCCGGTGAATGCTGGAATGCAGCTCATATAGAAAATAATCAGTCTAACGCTCTTGGTTTACCCTTTCCGGGTGGGGTGGTGCGGGTTTCAAGAAAAGATTCACAGGGAAAAAACTGGTATATTGGCGATGACTGTATGGATGATGTGAAATCTAATGTATCTTTTGATGTTAAAATAAATACTGTTACGGATATCACTGCGACACGAAAGAAAGTTATAGAGCAGGGTAAGGGAAATAATTATATAATAGAAGTAAAAAATAATAAGAAAAAAGCATTTCAGGTGTTGGTCAGGGATTATGCGTGCGCTGGTAAGCGTTTGACTTCAAATCATAATAACTATTCAGAAAAAAATTCTTATATTGAATGGAGTATCAGACTGGAACCAGATCAGAGCACGAAAATTAATTACAGCCTCTCAAAATAGGGAATTGTTTTAATTTTATGAGTTTTGAAACACAAAAGAACTTTCTGGGAAGAACCCAGACTATTATCATGGCTGAAATTCAGTCTGAGAAGTGGTTGTCCTGGGTTAGAATACTGATTGCAGGTTTCTATTCTTTTGTTGCAGTGTTCGGGGTACTCCTCGGGCGTACTTCACCAGCTGCATTTTCCATTCAGGCACTTGCAGTACTGGGCCTTTTTGCCTATAGCGGCTACTATCTGTATAACCATAACAACAGGATCATTCAGGGTTCCTTTCTATACATCCTGATTTTTCTGGATGTTACGGTTATAACTCTCATTATATGGTCATATTTTGTTAATAATCATAACCCGTATTTTATCACCAGTGCAGTTTATGGTGCTTATTTTATAGCTATTATTTTTACTGCACTTCATCATAAAACCAGTCTTTCTCTCTATTGCGGCGTATTATCAGTTGTTGGTTATTCAATACTGTACCTTATTTTCATGCGCGATCAACCATCACCTTCAGCGATGATCAATGATTACATTGTAAGAGTGTTTCTTTTAATGGCGGTTGCCGGACTGGGAAGTATTGTTTCGAGAAACAACTCCCGTACCATTCAGCAGGTTATTTCTTCAGAAATACGCTATCACAACCTTGTTCACCGGCTTAGCGAAATGCTTTTTACACTGGATTCTCATGGCAATTTTTTGTGGTCAAATATGGCAAGTCATACCATTCTTGGAGTTCCGGCAAAAGTTCTGACCGGAAGAAGTCTGAAGAGTTTTCTGGTAAATCCGGAATCATTGAGACTTGACAAGGGGGGTATAAAAGGGACATTTGAAATTTATGACTTCACAGGGAATCGAAAGTTTGTTGACTGTGTGATTCAATCTGTGGATGATGAAGGAAGCAGTGCTACCTTTGAAGGATTTGTCTCTGATGTCACTGACAGAGAACTAGCTATTTCTCAACGTGAAGAGATGGTTAACCGATTGTTTCAATATCAGAAAATGGAGTCTCTTGGTACACTGGCAAGTGGCATGGCACATGATTTTAATAACATTTTACAGAATGTTAATGACACTATCAGTCTGATTCAGAAAGAGTCGCAGGAAGAGATTACAGTACACCGGGTGAATCTGATAAAAGAAACGATGGCTGATGCGAAGTTTCTTGTTTCGGAGCTTTTTGCTCTTGGAAGGAAAAAACCTCTGGACTATAGATCAATTGATCTTGTTTCCTACCTTGAAGCGATTACACCTCAGTTTAACAATTTCCTCGGGCCTAACTTCTCATTGACTCTTGAAATATCAGATAACCAGTTCTGGGTACAGGCAGATACAGATTATCTCAAGAGAGTCTTTCAGAATCTCATTGGTAATTCCCGTGATGCAATGCCTGAAGGGGGGACGATAACAATCTCTGTCACTCCCGGTGAAATGGATACAAAGAGTACTGTCGTGATAATCAGAGTCAGTGACACCGGGACTGGTATTCCACCCGAACTTACTGAGAAAATTTTCGATCCGTTCTTTACAACAAAAAAACCTGGAAAAGGTACCGGACTGGGGCTTGCGCTTGTGAGGCGAATTGTGATGCTGCACAACGGGACCATATTTGTCGAAAAAACAGGGTATGAGGGCACGACATTCAGAATTGAACTTCCACTAAGTGAACAGGACTGCGTGGAAAGTGACACTAAAGCACTGCTTATGAATAGAATCTTTTCAACGGTCATGCTGGTTGATGATGATCCTAAAATAAGGGATGTGCTGAAAATATTTCTGAAAGAGTTTAAATATTCTGTAATTGAGGCATCAAACAGCGACGAAGCTATTCAAAAGCTCAAAGCAAATTCTGATGTAGTTTCAATTGCAATTATGGACTGGAGAATCGGAAATGAAAATCCGCATGTAATAATTAATAATCTTCGGGCTATCAAAAACAATCTTGTTGTCATCGTGGTTTCAGGGTACTCTCCTCAACAATCAAGCATTGAAAAGATGCGAATTCATCGATGGTTTACAAAACCATACGACAAAAATCAACTGGACATCGAAATTCAGAGAATTCTCCATAAGATGCAGGTTGCAGGGTAAATCCAGACACTGGAATTTCAGACTCGGGAATTTTATATTTCTTAATACTGTACCCGAGCAGTTACGAAAACCATTTTATTTATATCGTTATATATTGGAGAATTTATGGGGAAAAAATCTGGTACTAAGATACTATTTTACGCCGTTATTACCGTTGTGGTTTTAATTGGAATTGCAGTTGGAACACTTGCACTCATGTTTCCGCCTCAGAAAATTAAGGCGATGCTTCTACCAGAGGTGAGCAAAGCGCTTGGAAGAGAGGTGTCTGTTGATGGTGCAGGAATAAGTATTTTCCCGGTGTTGGGTTTTTCTCTGAACGGGGTAAAAATAGATAATACCTCGAGGGCTGGATTTTCAGACACTCACTTCGTAAAAATTGATAAGTTTTTAATTCAGATATCAGTCATATCTCTTTTAAAAGCTAAACCTGAGGTAACCAGGATAATCCTGAAGAAGCCGTTTATTCTTCTTGAAACGGATGTGAGCGGGAGTTTCAACTACAGTGATCTGGCTGTTCTGAAAACGGATACTATGGTAAAGAAAACAGAAAAGAAGAGTGGTGGTTTACCCGTTTTACCCATACCGTTGTCGCTCAAAAGTTTTGTTATTGAAAAGGGATCTTTTGAATATATTGATCGAAAAGGAAAACTCGAGTTCAATGTTGGAAATATTGATAACGAAATTTCTTTCGTTATTGATAAAGAGCTTAAAGATGTTCATACATCCGGGGATCTTGTTTTCAGCAATGTTTCTGTAAAAGAGAAGAGCATTAAAAAGCCGCTTTCAAATCTCACGATAACGTTAAGCCATGATGTCGGTGCGAACCTGGTTGATGGGACCGCTTCAATTAATCAGTTAAGGCTGTCATTACAAAAGGTTTTTCTTAACTGCAGTGGTACGATTTCCGATTTAAACAGTGTGCCGAAATATGATCTAACGATTATTTCTGATCCGGTAGAATTGAAAAACCTTCTGGCGGAGATCCCCCCCGAACTTGTTCCAGATCTGGCCAGACTTAAAGCATCAGGTATTCTGGATTTGAAACTTGCTGTCAATGGAACACTTGGCAATAGTGAACATTTACCTGTTCAGGGATCGCTTCTTGTTAAGGATTGCTCAATACAGCATAGAGATCTTCCAAAGTCGATCAATGCTTTTAATGCTTCGATTGCATTCAATGATTCCCTATTGAATATTGAGCAGCTCCGGTGCCGGTTTGGAGAGAATCCTGTTGAGCTGCGGGCTGTTGTGTCTAATTTCAAAAGACCGCTTCTTGATCTGGATCTTAAAGCAAAAGTGAATCTTGGTGATCTTAAAGATATGATGGAGTTGCCATCGGGTGCGGCGATGGCGGGACTTATAAATGCTGATATTTCTGCTCATGGTCTTATAGATCCCGCAGATCCATCAAAGCTTGATGTCAAAGGAGCTACTGTTTTTCAGGATGTTTCGGTATTATGGTCACCTCTTGTAAAGCCTGCGGTGATCAATGGCACATTTACACTTTCTTCAAGGGCAATCGGGGAAAATATGACAGTTGTTATCGGCAGTTCATCGTTGAGCATGAATGCGTCTGTCAGCAATTATTTATCACTTTTGTTGCCGGATACCACAAAGAGAAATCATCCAAGACCTTCAGCGCAATTCACACTGACATCTCCAATGTTAAATGTTGATGAGTTCATGCCACCATCGAAGGAGCCGCAAAACGCCACGAAACCGGATACAACAACACCGGTTGGAAGTTCCGTACCTCTGATTGCGCCACTTCCCGGGGTGGATTTGACCGGAACGGTGAGTGCTGCTAAAATAATCTATACAGGTATTGAAATGGATCGATTGCTTATGAAAGTCAAGGTAGTTAACGACATTGCAGATGTTGATATTAAAACCGGTTTTTCCAAAGGGACGATCGAAAACGTAATCCATGCCGATTTACGGAATGTACGTTCGGTGTCATATACAAATAATTTGAAGATCAGTAGTGTTGAGGTTGCAGAGCTGCTCGGAAAATTCGGCAATTTTATTGAACCTTCAACTCCGCTCAATCGCGAATTGATCAATCTCCGGAAGAGCCTCTCAGGAACCCTTTCGTTATCAAGTAAGATGAGCGGAAGTGGAGGGACTGCTGAGGAGCTTACAAAAACACTCACGGGTAATATAGATGCGAAAGTGGCTGACGGGCGTATTGAGAATTCTATTATCATGAAACGGCTTTCGGGTGTTGTGGAAAAATTTACCAAAGTTGATGATATAACATTCCGGGAAATGAACATGAAATTGCAGATTGATAACCAGAGAGTGAAATTTAACCAATGTAAAATTAATGCCGGTGAGATGGGGGACTGGGATGTCCTTGGTGATGTCGGATTTGATGCATCACTGGCTATGAAAGTTAACAACCGTCTGAGCAGATCGGTATCACAAAAGACTCTTCAGTTACAAAATACCGGAAAAAATGCTCTTAAAGGATTACTTGGGGGAAGCAGTCTGGCTGGAATGGGGAGCGAGCTGATTGATAATGCTGGTATACCTTCTGATAAAGAAGGCAGGATTACACTGAGACTGGGTTTGGGAGGAACAGCCACGGATCCCAGACCGCAATTTCTTGGATTTGGTGAAGGTGACAAATCAGGAAGCGGTGGTGCTTCAGTACAAAGTCAGGTAAAGGATAAAGCAAAAGAGGTAATTGATCAGAAAAGAGCAGAACTGGAAAAGAAACTGCAGGAAGAGCGTAAAAAGGCAGAAGCTCTGGCGAAGCAGAAGCTTGATGAAGAACGGCAGAATGCCGAAGCGCTGGTGAAGAAAAAGCTTGAAGAGCAGAAACTTGCAGAAGAAGCTGATAAGCTTATTAAAAATGAAAAGATTAAAAAACAGGGTGAGGACCTTAAGAAAAAGGCTGGCTCAACGCTGAAGAAACTTTTCTGAAAAACCAAAATGGTCAAAAAACTTCTATTTTGAAGTATTTTTTTGGATTTTCCTTTATATCTTCTATCAATACAGAAATTGTTTTAGCCGTTGTGCGGTAGCTGCTTATTGTCTGTCGCAAAGAGTCAACAAGGTCAGAGTCGGTAAGTAGTGCAGATGCAAGGCTTCCATTACTTACCCCCTCATCGATTGTTCCAATGAGGTTGCGTATGTCAACAGCTAGATTGTTTACACCAGTGGTGGCGTTGTTAAGGTTCCTGTAAAACACCGTGTCGTTTATCAAACGGTTCACTGAGCCTCTGGCAAAACGGATATGATCGGTAGTTTGTTTAATTGATTTTACCGCTGCATTAAAATTGTTATAAAGCATTGAATCGTTGATCAGCTTGCCAATGGACCCATCATCTTTGTTGACCGACTGTATCAGCAATGTAAGATTTTTAGTTAGACTGTCAAGCTGTTTCAGTGTAGCAGTTGATGATGATATTACGTCGTCAAAACCGGTGCTGTTTATCCCTTTAATGGTATCATTTTCAGAAACAAAACCATCAGAATTTCCGGTGTTCAATTCCACAAATTTATCGCCCAGTATCCCCATTGTATTGATCTTAGCTGATGCATCAGTTCGCAATAATCGAAATGCACTTCTGTTAATAGCGATCTTGATATATGCACCATTTTTTGTGATGTTAATTGCACGTATATGACCTTTTTCGAGACCATACAGCCAGACTACGGCTCCGGGTCTCATGCCTTCTACATTTTTGAATTTCGCATAAACAATCGATTTTGGTTCAAACAGTTCATTAAGTACTCCCGTAAACAGTACCAGTATTAGTAATATAAAAAGGGCCACCGTTATTACTATTCCAGCTTTTACACTAGACCAGGTAAGTTTTCTGTTTATTTCGTACATTTTTTAGTCTCCGTGAAGTTCATCCAGAAATATCTTAAGATCAGATACATCCGAACGGAAAAGAGCATCATAAGCTCCATCAAAAAGTATTTTTCCACCTTTTAAAAAAATAAACCTTTCAGCAAGTTTCAATGCATCATGCATCTCATGTGTAACGATAATAAACCCTCGGTGATTGCTGGTAAGCTCTTGAATGAGATTGCGTATTCGCATGGCGTTAATGGGGTCAAGATCACTGGTAGGTTCATCGTAAAGAAACATTTGTGGCTCTTCTGCAGCCAGTGTCCGTGCAAGCGCTACTCTTCGCTGCATTCCACCGCTAAGCTCCTCCGGCATCATATGCAAAGCGTCTTCAACACCGACATATTTTAACAATGTTCGTACTCTTGACTCTATTTCCGGTTCAGGAAGTCTGGTGAATTCTCTGAAATGGAAGGCGACATTTTCTTTAACTGTAAGAGAATCGAAAAGTGCGCCATCTTGAAACACAAGGCCAAATTGTCTTCGAATACTTCGCAGTTCTGTTTCTTTGAGATTTGTGATATCGGTAGAATTAATAAGTATCTGTCCCGAATCGGGAACCAGCAGTCGCATGATCAATTTCAATAACGTGGTTTTCCCTTCGCCACTGCTTCCGAGTATTGCGACTTTTTCGGTAAAAGCAATAGAGAAACAGATATCATTCAAAACCGTTTTTCTTCCCCGGTTAAAGACAACATGTCTGAATTCAATCATACATGGTACCCTGTAAAGAAGAGAATTGTTTTTGAAATAATAAAATCAAAAATAATGATGCAGACAGTTGAATATACAAATGCATTTGTTGTCGCACTTTTCAATCCGGCGGCACCACCGTGAGTTGAAAAACCTGTAAAACAACTGATTGTTGAAATAATAAACCCGAAAATAAACGGTTTGATTGTTCCGGAAATTATATGCCGGGGTTCAAGGATCACTCTGACAGAGTCCCAGTAAACCGACCCGCTCTGATTATTGACAGCAGAAATAATATACCAGCCTCCTGCAAGTGCGACAGCATCGGCAATAATGGTCAAAAGAGGTAGCATTATTATTGCACTAAAAATCCGCGGGCATATTAATTTTTTAAGCGGGTCAATCCCGAAAACCCGTAAGGTATCTACCTGATGTCTCAAAATCATTGACCCAAGCTCAGATGACATGCCGGAGCCTGTCCTGCCTGCAAATACCAGTGCTGCAGCAACCGGTCCGATTTCTCCTATTATCGAGATACCGACAACCCTTCCGGTATACATTTGCATTCCAAGTTTCGAAAATTCTGCTGCAATTTGCAATGTAAGTGCCATTCCTATGAATAATGCAACCAGTAATATTATCAAAGCAGTTCCGCTACCCGAGTAATCAAGCTGTTCAATAAAATCCCTGAAATAAAAAGGTTTTCTGAAAAATCCGATTGTTCCTTTGTAACCGAACAGATAAAAATCCTGCATACTTGATAATTTACGTAGTAAAAAGCGGCTCTTATTATGCATAAAAGAATAGTTCACCTTTTTTCATTTGAGGAATAACCGGATTACGTATGTTAAGCATAGTACTGACATTGGCCGTAACTTCATTGCTTATCTGTATGATGTATCTCTCTAAACAAGCTGGTTCATTCTGAACTCAGTAGAATGCAATAAAAACGCCAATTTTTAAGATAAATTAACAAGGTGGAATTTAAAATAAGAATTCAGGCACTGGTGTTGCTGGTAGTATCGTTATAAAAAGCTTATAATTCAACCTGAATTTCAAGAGGGAGTGGGAGGAATATGCGAGTTGTTGTTGATAATGACTGTTGTAACGGGTGCGGGTTGTGTGCCAGTTTGTCTCCAGATGCGTTCGATATGGGAGGGGAGGGAAAGGCCGTTCCAAGGCATAAAGCTATTCCTGCATGGTTGGAACAGGAGTATCAGGTTGCAGCTGATAATTGTCCCGAGGATGCTATAAAGGTGTATTGCCAGGTCTGATAATCGTTTGTGAAATAAAAAAAATATTTCGTTGAAGGGAAATGCAATGTAAGAGAGTTGTTTATAATGTGAAAAATGGGAGTATTTCAGAAATTGGAGTTTCCAGGAGGCAATTTAGACGTTTAAATCAATTGCAATTGCAAAAAAAACCGGTAATTGTTATTACCGGTTTTTTTGGTTTATCTTTTCTTTGCTTTTTTCTTTGAAGACTTTGGTGGTGCTGAAGTCTCTTTGAGAATACGATATGTCTGAGGAATAGACAGTTTGTATTTTTTGGCAATTGCCTCAACACTTGATCCATTGTCTCTCATAACAACCATTTCTTTGTTTCTTTCCGGGTTTCCGGCTGTCCTTGATTCGATATCATATTTTTTACGCAGCTGATGAACAGCCTGTCTTGTGATACCGAATTCTTCTCCAATACGAGCATCTGTCTTAAACTTCTTCTGAAGTCTAATAAGTTCCTGTTTACTAATTCTTGCCATTTCAGGACTCCTTTCAAAAAAATTAACAGTTAATTTATAAATAATCGAAAAACAAAACAATACTTATTTATGTCAGACCGTACTTTTACTTCTATTATGTAATAAATAAAGTACTTATTTATTGTAAAATAACATAATTTTTTCAGATATGCAAGTATAAATTAAAAAAAAGTGAAAAATAACTTGATAATATGATTCTTTTATTTGAAGTGACTTAAATGTCTTATTACCAGGTGATTATGTATTTTCAATGTTCAATTAGCTTACTTATGAGATCAATTATTCTCAAATAAGGCTTGAAAAAACAGAATATTTCCGTTTTTCTCTGCGGATACAGGTAAATGAAACCTTCCTTTTTCTAGCTTACTCTTCCAATGTGTAATAATATTCTTTATGTGTTCAGGTTGTCTTCTGCGTTTCAATTGTTAGACAACTCAATTTGTAATTTGTTACATGTATTTCAGTACTAAAACGCTTTATTTGTTCCTGTCATTTAACGTAAGGAGTTTATTTTCTCCTTCTTACAAAAGAATTCCAAATCTATAAATTACAACTAATACATTAACTGAACCTGTAAGCTATTACCTAACTTATGCACAAAAAAGGGGTAAGGAGAGTGTGGCCCTTTTCTGGCAGAAATGTTTCTCATGAACCAGTCCTGCAGCCGGGCGCGGGATGGTTCAGGATTCAGGGAACGGTTGAAAGATTTATGCTTCCATTCTGCTTAACTCCGACAGGAAAATGCATCGGCAACCAGAAGCGGGGCAAAGGATAAATGCAATTTCCCTGAGTCTGGTGTATAGGTTAAGAAGAACATTTCTCATTTTTAGAATTAATAGATTGCGATTTTTGTCATAATTTATTGTCTAATCCGTATCAATCCTATTCTGGTTGTAAAAATTCTGGATTGCATGGATAGATTCTGATTTCAAAATGCACGTAAAGGTACTTGTGAACATACACTGGTATAGCAATAGCTGAACCAGAAAATTGGATATACATCAGGTAAAAGTAAAACAGCATAAAGGATGACTAATTGTCTTTGACAGGCAGTTGTTAATGGAGAATAAAAAATGTCGAAAATTACGGAAATGCCAGCCTGAACAAGATTTTCGGGTATGCTTCTTTTCAGGCTGGTAAATAAGTTTTCAGCTCTTAAAGAACTCGTCGTAGAGGGCATTTACTGCCTTTTTTTCATCTGAAGCGTCTATACCAAAAATGATACTGATTTCAGAACTGCCCTGGTTAACCATTTTGATATTAACTCCTGCGTTTGACAGTGCCTTTGCAGATTGTGCCATTACGCCGATTTTATGCAGTAAACCTTCACCGACAACAGAAACAAGAGCGATTCCAAATTCGCTTCTGACGTCGTCAGGATGGAGTTTTTCGTGAAATTCTCTGATTATGTTATTTACAACTTCCGGTTTAAGTTGATTCTGATCCAGAATGACCGAAATGTTATCTACTCCTGATGGACAGTGTTCATATGAGAGGTCCATATCTTCAAAAATAGAAAGCAGTTTTCTTCCAAATCCCTTCTCACGATTCATCAGGAATTTCTGAAGTGTAAAAGAGCAGTATCCGCTGCTGCTTGCGATACCGATTACTTCACGTTCGTTAGGTAATCTTTCTGAAACAATAAGAGTTCCCTGGTGCTCTAAATTATTCGTATTTCTCAGGCGAATGGGAATTCTCTTACGCATTACCGGACGTACAGCCTCTTCGTGTAAAACATTAAATCCTATGTATGAAAGCTCCCGCATTTCCCTGTATGTTAAAGCCGGGATAATTTCCGGATTTGGTACTGTTCCTGGATGTGCGCTGAATATACCATCAACATCTGTCCAGTTTTCATACTCAACAGCATCGATTGCTTCTGCAAGGATGGATCCTGTCAGATCGGAACCGCCTCTGCTGAATGTTGCAATATCACCCTCTCTTGTATAGCCAAAAAACCCCGGAAATATTACTACCTTTTCCGCGCAGATCTTCTTTAATGCGGCTAAATGCATAGTTGCATCTGGTTCCGGCTGTGCATCACCGAAAACAGGCGTGACAAGCATACCTGCATCTTTCGGGTTTACATAAACTGCATCAGTTCCAGATAAAGCAAGATACTGGGCAAAAAGCCGACAGTTGAAATCTTCACCAGAAGCCACAATCAAATCGCGGAATTTACCTTGATTTTCGGTTGAGGTACTGATTCGTGAATCAAATTCAGAGATAACTTCACTAATTTTTTCATCAGGGACATTTAGTGGTCTATAAATCGAAAAGAAACGTTCACGAAGATCTTTTACAAGACTTGTAACATCTTTTTTCTGCGTAACCGCTTTAACTATATTAATAAGAATGTCGGTGACTTTAACTGGATACCCCTGGGCTTTTCCCGGTGCAGACAAAATGATACATTTTCTTCGGGAATCCATTTTGATTATATTATGGATGAGTTGCAGCTTCTCGCTTGTCGCAACTGATGTTCCACCGAATTTTGATACGATAAACGGCATACTTACTCCAGACTTAAGGCTTCAGTTTTTTTTTGTGTTGTTAATTTTCTGTATAAATCTCTATAGTTATTAGGTGTTTTTTTTACATGCCGCTTGAATGCACGGCTGAATGAGTTACTGTTTGGATAGCCGGTTTGATCGGCAATTGTGGTTATAGAGTTTTTTGATGTTTCAAGAAGATACTTTGCATGCTCCATGCGGACACCTGTTATATATTGATAAAGAGTTTTTCCTGTTTCTTTTTTGAAAATGATATTCAGGTAGTTGATATCCACCCCGCACTCTTTTTCAAGGTCTTCCTGATGATGCATGTTTTTGTAGTTAAGGTCCATGAACGTTTTTGCTTTGGAAATCAGGCTTCTGGCTTTATTCTTGGGGAACTGGGTGTCTTCGACCAGAAGAATACCTTTTTTGAACAGTACTACCAGTATCTCCAGAATTCTGGAAATCGTTGCAAGGCCAAGGAACTCTTTTTTTCTGGAAATTACACTTATCAGGTCGAAAACAAGGTTTTCAAAATAGACACGTTCATTTCCATCGATAATTACTTTACCTTCAATTTCTGAATTCCAGTAACATTTTGCCTGACCTGATGGAAGTAACGAGAAGAGAAGTTGGAAACACTCAAAGTTACCCTTCTGGTGCAGATATGAGTAACGTTCTCCCCGTTCGATAATCCCCAGCAACCCGGGTCGTGCAGTACCAAATGTTCCCCGAGTCTCATTCTGAAGAATTCCTGTACCATCCATCTGGTACCATAATTTGAAACAATTCTGCTGAAATTTTAATTGCCCCGGACTGGCTGGCTCAACAATATTCGTACAAGATTGTGATAAATAATCAACTCCGGAGATTTCCAGACGCAGTCTGGACAATTCTATGAGCGGCTTTTCTTTCCATCCCTTCAAACAACTGAATGTACTCAATGAAGAGTAAACCGGATGGGCCTCAAAAACAGGATTCTTAAACTGTGAGAGCAACTCATTTTTAGTCGAAAACATCAGTGGTGAAAATATATTATTACCGGCCCTGTTTTGATTATTATTGAGCGAATTATATATTTGAAAGAAAATCAGTACACTTCTTATCAGGAAATATACCCTTCATATATGTCAGTGGCATCAAATGAATCCGGTAGCCGATATATATCAGAGGAAGGCTCTCTTGCTCTTTATCTCAGGGAGATAAGCAGGAACAAATCGCTTACGCTCGAAGAAGAATCAAAACTCGCAGTCAGAATAAAAGAGGGTGATCGAAAAGCTCTCGAAAAACTGGTTAAAGCAAATCTTAGATTTGTGGTCAGCGTGTGTAAAAACTATCAAAATCAGGGCTTACCTCTCAATGATCTTATTAACGAGGGAAATCTTGGGCTGATACGAGCTGCGAGGAGGTTTGATGAGAAAAAAAATTTCAAATTTATCTCTTACGCTGTCTGGTGGGTTCGTCAGGCTATTCTTCAGGCGCTGGCTGAACAGTCAAGGATTATCAAACTGCCTCTGAATCGTGTAGGTACTATACACAAAATCGGCAAAACTCAAAGTAAACTGGAACAGAAATTGTTCAGAACGCCTAATGTTGAGGAGATTGCTGAGGAACTCGATATCGGTGAAGAGGAGGTTATGGAGACCTTCAAGATCGGTAACTCTCATATGTCTCTGGATGCACCGCTCCAGCAGGGTGAAGATACCCGCATGATTGATATGATTCAGGATGAAAACCAGGTTTCTCCCGATGATGGGATTATGGGGATTTCTCTGCAGCATGAAATTGATCTAACTCTTGAATCTCTTTCCGAAAGAGAAAAAGAGGTTGTCAAACTCTACTTCGGTATCGGGGAGGATACTGCTCATACCCTGGAAGAAATCGGGCAACGGTTTAATCTTACGCGTGAAAGAGTTCGTCAAATTAAAGAAAAAGCACTGCGGCGTCTCAAGAATACATCAAAGGGCAAAAAACTCCGTTCTTTTCGCAAGGGTGAGATTTATTAACTGTCTCATACTACAATGCACAGTTTTTCATTTCGGTATCGGTATCGAAAAGCATAGTAATTGAGGATTGATCCCAATGCGATGCCGACAGCGACTCCGATAATTATAAGACCGTTAATAAGCCTGAGTCCGGTGGCTCTTTTTGGGGAATATAGAAAGGTTGAGGCTGAGGTTGAGGTTGAGGAAAAAAACGCACACATTCTCAATCTTAACCTTAACCTTAACTTCTTTGCCGCACGTAATTCATGTAACCCGTCTCCACTATTCAGGACCACTAAATGCATATACTGCCTGCTGTAAAATATATCAACGAAACTGAAGGATCATTTAAACTTGACAGATCCTGCGTGCTGTCACTCTTGTCAGATTATTATGAGAAATCTCACATTGTGATATTTCTGGTTTCTCAACTTGAGAACTGTACAGGGTTGAGATTACCTGTTGTACATGAATTGCTATCAGTAAAAAAGATCGCACTTACCTCCGGTGATAATCAGGGCAGCGACGAATCATACACGATTGTGGTAACTGAAAATAGTGTTGAAATTAATGGGGTATCGGATTGCGCACTGTTCCGTGGTGTTACAACATTCATTCAAATGGTAAAAAGTACCGGGTCTGTTATTCCCTGTTGCCGGATATCAGATTTTCCCGATTTTGGAATCAGAGGCTTTCTTCATGATACTACCAGGGGAAAGGTTCCAACAGTCGATTCTCTTAAGGAAATAGCATTGCAGTGTGCGTTTTACAAAGTCAACCATTTGCAGTTGTATATAGAACATTCCTTCGCATTTTCAATGATACCAGAATTCTCCGTTGATAGTGACCCACTGACTTCTGATGATATTCTTGAACTTGATGAATTTTGCAGAAAACATTACATCGAGCTTGTTCCGGCTCTTGCAACGTTTGGTCATCTCTATGAGTTACTACGGATAAAACGATTCTCACATCTTAATGAACTTGATATTGATGCATCAACAATGCCTCATGACTTGTGGGACAGAATGGCTCATTATACAATGTATCCGGGCAGTAAGGAGGGGCTTGAGCTGATAGGTTCGATGATCGGGGAGATTCTCCCGCTGTTTTCATCATCCCGTTTCAATATTTGTGCTGATGAAACGTTTGATCTGGGTGAAGGGAAAAGTAAGGAAGCTGCAAAACAGAGCGGTGTCGGAGTGGTGTATGCCGGTTTTGTAAATTCAATTCTCAATATTATCATCGAAAACGGGAAAACTCCAATGATGTGGGGGGATATTATCCTGAACCATCCTGAAATACTCTCCTCATTTCCGAAAGAAACAATTTTTCTCAACTGGGGCTATGGTGCTGATGTGACCTGTGAATCCACGAGAAAATTTTCAGATGCAAAAGTACCATTCTGTGTATGTCCCGGAGTAATGGGATGGAGCAGGTTTGCCAATAATATTATTGATGCATCAGTGAACATTAGAAAAATGGTATCTTTTGGTAAAAAATACGGAGCTATGGGAGTTATCAATACAAATTGGGGCGATTGTGCAAATGTTAATTTTTTTTCAGGAGCTCTTCACGGCCTGGCTCTGGGTGCCTCTCTTTCCTGGAACTCCGGAAAAAAATTTGACGAAAGTCAATTTGATAAAGAATTTTCGATTGTTCAATGGGGAGAAGAGTACGAAAAAATTGGAGTGCTGCTGCGGGAACTTGGCAGTTGCACCTGGTACCATTTTGGAAATATGTACGGGTGGATCAAAAATCTTACGGGTCTCTGGAATAAGGAGAATGATGTTGAAACCATGACGATAGAGGATCTGATCGTTTCACTCAATCGAGCGGACGCAATAGGGGATGAATTTAAAAAGATGCATTCTCTGGCAGATGTGCGCATCCTGCGGGATCTGGATGAGTTTATCTGGAGCTCACGAGCGATTTTGTGGACCTGTGAACTTCTCATATTTAAGAAAATTAACCAGTTTGGCCAAAAATCATCGATATTAATTAAAAAAAGTGATTTAATAACTCATGCATTCCAACTGATAATAGAATTCAAAATATTATGGAGAAGGCGCAATAAAGAATCTGAATTGAAAAATGTCCTTGATATATTCAGTGATGTAATAAGGATGATAGAAGGCATGTGACATTTTTACGCAGAATGGATTATCTGGACATTTTGACTTCGCTCGATGCTGCGGTACACTCTGATAACCATGTGAATACCGTTTGAAAGGTGTTCGGGTAGCGTCAAAAAAGATCTGGAAAATTGCGGTTAAAAGACTTCACTTTTTTATGAGACTTTGTTATACTTCATTATATAAAAGCTCTAAAATATTTCATGCTCGAGGTAATTTGTGAAAATACTCATTATTGATGATTCTAATTCGCTTCGTTTTATGATGGTCAAACTGTTGAAAGATATTGGGTATAGAAATATTACCGCACTGGGATCGGCTGACGAGGCTCTTCCGCTATTGTCAAAAGAGCACTATGATCTCATTTTACTGGATTGGAATCTTCCGGTAATAAGCGGGTTGGATTTTCTAAAGCAGATCCGATCAAACCCCAAAACAGAGAAAATTGCAGTAATTATGGTTACCACAGTTCATGAAAAAGCTAATATTCTTCAGGCTTTGAAAATCGGTGTACAGGGTTATATATTAAAACCTGTTGAGCGTTCAAAGCTGGAAGAAAAAATAAAGCTGATTGAAGCAGAAACAAGAGAGACCGAAAAAGCTTCATCATAATTTTCCAGCCCGAGTTCAGTAGCAAAATACCTCTTAAAAACATTCCATGTATCAGAAATGGTTATTTCTGAAGAGTGGTTTTCCTCTGGAATTTATACTAAAACCAACGTTTAAGGAGTAGTCGGATGGTTCTGGATGATTTGACCAATTTTGAAAAATATCAACATCTTCACCCGGCATTTCCCGCCGCTTTTGGATTTCTTAAATCTATCGATTTCGCTGCGTTCACAAGTGGGAAACGGGCTATAGTCGGTGAGCAGATTTATGCAACAGCATCGTGTGGAATGGGTAAAGGGCTGGAGCGGGCAAGGCTCGAGGCTCATAAAGTTTATATCGATATTCAGGTTGCTGTAAATGGTATTGATAATATTGGATGGAAACCGCTGCAAAAGTGTATTCAGGCGGATGGAACGTACAATCCTGAAAAAGATGTGCAATTTTATAAGGATGTTCCGGATACCTGGTTTGGTTTGACACCCGGAAGTTTTGCACTGTTCTTTCCTGATGATGCTCACGCGCCAATGGCGATTCAGGGAACGCTTCACAAAATAGTCGTAAAAGTGAAAGTCTGAATTGTAAAACATTCTGACTTTTGAGAATGATTTCTTCCACCGCTTCTTTGTGGATAATGTCTGCAATGCAATTTCGCTATTTGTCACATCTGCCGGTTCATGAAAAACATGATGAAATAGTCTCGCTGATCCGTTCTGAGCGTGTTGTTATTCTTTCGGGAGAAACCGGTTGCGGAAAAACAACACAACTTCCACTCTTCTGTCTTGAGGCTGGACGGGGTACTACCGGGAAAATCGGGTGCACACAGCCAAGGAGAGTTGCAGCCCAGACTCTTTTCAACTTCGTTGAATCCCGGTTTGAACCCGAGTTTCGTAACAGGGTTGGTTACAAAGTTCGTTTTAATGAAAAAAATGCTGATGAATGTATCATCAGGTTTATGACCGACGGCATACTGGTAGCTGAAGCGTCAATCGATCCGCTCCTTGCTCGATATGATACGATTATCCTTGATGAAGTGCATGAGCGTTCGGTAAACATCGATCTACTGCTTGGATTTCTGAAGATGCTTCTGTCGCAGCGTGATGATCTTCATATTATAATTGCTTCCGCTACATTGAATACAGAACTGTTTTCCCGTTATTTCAACAATGCTCCGGTGGTGACAATAAGGGGGCGTTTGTATCCTGTAGAAATCTCCTGGCGCCCGGTTATTGAATTATGGAAAGGCGAATCGATCGATTCCTATATTGAAGGCGTAATAGTCAATGTACTTGAAGTGATCCAGACTGGCAATGATGGAGATATTCTCGTTTTTCTGCCAACAATCGATGATGTGTATGATACGGTAAACAAACTGCAACACAGGGTAATTCAAAACGATATTCAGTTCTTTTCGTTACATAGCCGGAGTTCAACGGTAGACCAGAAACGGATATTTGAAAAAACATCCGGGCGAAAAGTGATTGTTTCAACCAATGTAGCCGAAACATCAATAACAGTACCAGGAATCCGGTATGTTATCGATTCCGGACTCGCAAGGATTTTACGTTACGATACAAAAGCTGCAATAAGCCGGATGCCCGTTGAAAAGATCTCCAGATCTGCTGCACAGCAGAGGGCCGGACGGTGCGGCCGGACGGAAAACGGCTTTTGCATCCGCCTTTATTCTGAACAGGATTTTTTATCGCGTCCACTCTACACACAACCGGAGATCAAACGATCGAACCTTTCCGGAGTGTTATTGCGTTTGTATCAATTGAGTGCACGTTATGTGAAACAGTTCCCCTTTATTCTACGACCGCATCAGTCGGCAATCAATAATGGTTTAGGGGTGTTACGGGAACTGGGGGCAGTTGACAGTCGCGGTAATCTTACTGTCAATGGAAGAAAAATGGCCCGACTGCCGTTAGATCCTTCAATTTCCAGAATGCTGCTTTTTTCCATGGGAAACGGGACATTTAATGAAATATCGGTAATTGCCGCAGCGCTCTCGGTGGATGGGTTGACAGTGTCAGAGGGTGAAGAGGGTAAACATAATCCAGCAAAGTTCAGGCATCCCCAGTCCGATTTTTTAACATTCCTTTCTATCTGGAAAGAATTAAATCTCTTTAAATGCAGGGAGCATAACAAAAATCGTGGAATACGTTCATTCTGCAGAGAGTATGGGTTATCTTATCTTCGTATCCGGGAGTGGGTTAATATTCATCAGCAGATTGTTTCCTACTGCAATGTAGCACCTTTTAAATATATCGATTTTTACAGCAAGCAACGATATGAAGCGATTCATAAAAGTCTGTTGTCCGGAATGTCGGGTGGTGTTGCTGTAAGATGCAATCAATTTGAATATGAAGGGGTGAGTACCGGTAATATCCGCCTGTTTCCCGGTTCATCACTGTTTAGGAAAAATCCGGATTGGGTATTGTGTCATGAGATCGTTGAAACAGGACAGATTTACGGCCGATATGCGGCTGTTATAAACCCCCGGTGGATTGAATCTCTCTTTAGATATCAATGTCACTATAACATCGATGAAATCTGGTATGAGCCGCAATCTGGAGAGGTTAAGGGCAGGGAAGAGGTGATCTGGAAAGGACTTACCTTGACAAAAAACAGAATTATCGATATGAAAAACCTTAACCGTCAGCGTGCATCGGAGTGTTTCATAGAGCAAGCTCTTATACACGCGAAATCGATGATACAATTTGATTTTATTAACTGCAATAATAGTGTTATTTCGACAATTCACGCAATGGAACAGAAAATAAGAAAAACACTCTTTGCGGGAGATGATGTATTGCACTCATTTTACGAGGAACGTCTGGAAAATATCTGTTCAGATAAAGAATTGTTATCAAAGATAAAGAAAGAAGGCAATGACCGCTTTCTGTGCGTTTCACGTGAGGAGCTTATGCTGGATGATACCGATGTCTGCATTGGCAACTTTCCGGATACACTTACAATACTTGAACATCAGTGCGCATGTCATTATTTCTGGAATCCAGGAGAGGCCGATGATGGGGTGACTATTGATATGAGCGGTATCATGTTCGCACAGATACCCTCTTTTTACTGGGACTGGGTTCATCCGGAATTGACTCGACAGCGAATCCTGTTCATCCTGCAGCAACTGGAATACCCCGTTGGTGAAGCTGTTGTAAGAATTGCCGGAGAATTTCTTGAAACACATCGGCTTCCTCTGGAGCCGTTTTCAATTTCAGTGGTAAATTTTTTTAAAAAACACGGCATTGAACTTACTGTTGAAGATATTGAAACTGTCGTTCCACCATATCTCTGGATCAGAGTTTCTTTTGACATTGATAAAGATCGCCGGAGCGTGGTTCGCACACCCATAAAAGAAACGTTTTTAAAGGAAAAAACCCAATCCCCATCTCTTGTAGAATCTCCACTATTACAAATAAGCGACAATGTAAACTGGAAAGATCCGGATGTACTGTCGGCATTTGAACTGAAAACCGATTCACAAATGGTACCATTGTGCGGTTGGGTAGCATTATTTTTTGATGGAAACCGCGTGAAAACCAGACTGTATCTTCACAGGGATGAGGCGGTTTCATCACAGATTAACGCTACAACAACTCTTATACTGGATACTCTTGCAGAACAGCTGGCATGGACTTCCGAAGAGATGCAACTCAAGCCAGTGACAAGACAGAAGTTTGAAAAGCTATTTGAAACAGCAGATACAGGCCAGTATGTTTCTACACTGATAATCAGATATATCCTGGGAGATCCGCAAAAATATGCAGTGAATGAATTACAACTGAAAGAATTGATAACTGAAGCGGAAAATAAATTTAAAAATGTTAAAACAGAACTCCAGCTATTAATTGATAAAATCATCATTTCTACAGAACGTGTGCTTACTACTCTCATGAAACGGATTGGGAAGAATGACGGGAGTAGCTCTCTGGCAGGCGGTGAATTACTTTCGGAACTGGATTTTTTTAAACGTGTGATTACTTCCGAGGTGACCCCCTTTTATTTTCTTGAACAGATTCCTTCTTTTCTCGATTCATTACATACTAGAATCGATGCTGCATTCTATGATTTCAGGAAGTATTCTCTGAGAATGCAGGATGTTTATACATTCAGGGAAATGACTTCTGTAAGCTTTGCATTTAATGTGCGGGTGACTAATGAGCAGCTATTGCTCTGGCGGCATCGCTGGTATGTTGAGCAGTACTGTTGTGATCTGTTTTCATCATCAACGATAAAAGCGCACAACAGAAATTCTCTGGAAGAGCTCAAGAGGATGATAATAGGGGCGGGGGAGGGGATGAGAGTGTGAGAGAACAAAAGAGTTTTAACACGTAAGGGCACTTACAAATGCCCATTCGGGTAATATCATAATCGGGAAAATCCTGGAAAGATTACATTGTGCTTCGGGAACTGCGCAACAATTAGTTGCTGGTAGAGAAATGTATCGCAAAATGTTCAGTTACACTTTTTATCAGAGTCGTTTTTATTTTGAGCTGAATTTTCTTATTGTCTCAGAAATGTCTTTCATAATTGATAAACCGTTGCTTTTAGTCACTATTGTACCGGTAACAATAATATCAGCGCCTGCAGCGAGCTTCTCCTGAACTGTTGCAGCATCACGGATTCCTCCACCGACGATAACCGGGATGTCAATCCATTTTTTTACCACGGATATCATTTCGGCAGGAACAGAGAGTGTTGCTCCGCTTCCTGCTTCGAGATAGACAAGTTTCATTCCCATATATTGTGCAGCGAGCGCATGTGCAGCAGCAATCCCCGGTTTACTGCGGGGCAGGGGACGGGTATTACTCATGAATTCAACGGAGCTTACCGATCCTGATTCAACAAGCATATACGCAGTGGCGATCGGTTCAATTTTTGATTCCCGGATAATGGGAGCAGCCTTTACATGTTCACCAATCAGGTTTGTTGGATTACGACCGGAGATAAGTGACAGATACAACAGTGCATCAGCGTGCCTCGAGAGCTGGGTTGAATCACCGGGGAAGAGCATAACCGGTATTGAAACAGCTTTTTTGATAGTCGAGACAAATGAATCAAAGTGGTTGCTGTAAAGAAGGCTTCCTCCAATCAGAAGCCCGTCAGCCCCGCATTTTTCCGACTCGATTGCCACATCCCGTGCTTCATCGAGCGAGTAGTCATCCGGGTCCAGAAGAACCCAGTAACATTTCTCACCAGTTTTTACTTTTGCGTAGATTGTATCGATTATAGTTGTTTTCATGAAGATGTCATCCCGCTTTTGAAGAAAGCAAATCTTTTACAGCTGCAAGTGATTCTTCAAGTTTGGAACTGTCTTTTCCGCCTGCCTGTGCACGGAACGGACTTCCACCGCCTCCACCGCCAGTTTTCTGTGCTGCAAGTTTGACAAGCTCTCCGCAATGGACCCCATCAGCTTTGATAACATTACTACCGGCTCCTGCAGCAAACAAAACCTTATCTTCAACAATCGCACCGATAAAAACTACCATTGTGCCAAGATTCCGATTCTTGATTTCATCGGAAATGGTGTTGGCTATACTAGTGAAAGAGTCTTTGTCGACAGTTCCAAGATTCCTGACTACCCACTGGAATTTTCCACCGCTTCTGGCTGCATCATCGAAGAGTGCATTCACCAGGCCTGCTGATTTTGCGGCGGATAGTTCTTTTATTTGAAGTTCAAGCTGCCTGACACTATCCTGAAGTACTCCTACCCGTTCGATCAGGTTATCTTCACTGGTTTTGAGCATGAGGCAGAGCTGCCCGGTAACCGCTTCCTTTTTCAGAAGCAGCTTGAGTGTGTTTGTTCCGGTGACAGCTTCAATACGTCGAACTCCGGCACTGATACTGGTCTCAACGGTGATATGCAGCAGCCCGATCTCACCGCTTCTTCTGACATGGGTACCACCGCAGAGTTCTTTACTGATCTGACCAACGGAAACGACCCGCACCTTGTCACCATATTTTTCGCCAAAGAGTGCAGTTGCACCTTCTGCTTTTGCCGTTGCGACATCCTTGATATCTGTAGTAACAGGGAAATCAGCGAGGATCCATTTATTTATGAGTGTTTCTACTGCGACCAGTTCTTCAGTTGACAATGCTTTAAAGTGAGTGAAATCGAAGCGCAGACCCGATGGTTCAACTTTGGAACCTGATTGCTGAACATGATCACCCAGTACCGAACGAAGCGCTGCCTGAAGAAGATGTGTTGCGGTATGATTGCGTCGTATTGATTCTCGCTGTGTAATGTTTATCTGTGCGGTGAGCGGTTTTGAAAGGAGCTCTTTTGTAAGGGGAACCGCACTTGTACAGCGGTGGATCACCAGATCATTCCATTTAGTGGTGTCTTCAACGTTGATAACTGTGCCGTCAACGCAAATGAGCGTCCCAATATCACCAACCTGACCGCCAGTCTCCGCATAAAAAGGTGTTTTGTCAAGTATGCAGAAATATACGGCACTGCCTTCATCGGTGATAACCATTTTATATCTGCCGACGTTAACATCTGCATAGTCCTGCTCGTAACCGAGAAACTCTGTACCTGATATGGTCTGCAATTGAGTCCATCCTTCAGGAGTGAGACCATCATTGGTTTTGCGCGCTTCACGTGCACGATCCTTTTGTATGTCCATAAGTTTCCGGTATTCTAATTCGTCTATAGCGAGATTTTTCTCCTGTGCCATCAAACGTGTAAGATCCATCGGGAATCCATAGGTATCATATAATGTAAAGACGTCCTGACCATTCAGAGTCGTTTCTTTCTTTTTAAGACAATTCTCAACCATCAGATTGAATTTTTCGATACCTTGTTCCAGTGTAGCACCAAACCGTTGCTCCTCAGAGTGGATCACTTCTTCAACAAATGCCTGACGCTGAGTGATTTCGGGGAATGCATCACCCATCTCTCTGATAACCACATTAACCAGTTTGTACAGGAACGGTTCTTTAAAACCCAGCTCTCGGCCAAAACGGTACGCTCTTCGCAGCAGACGACGCAACACATAGCCGCGTCCTTCATTTGATGGGAATGCACCATCGGTAATTGCAAAAACCAGTGATCGGATATGATCTGCAATAACACGATGGGGGGTTCCTTCGACCCCAGGGTCGTAAGCTTTTCCACTCATTGATGCGGTCGTCTGAATAATCGCTTGAAAAATATCGGTATCGTAATTGGACTCGACACCCTGAATAACTCCGACGATTCGTTCAAATCCCATACCCGTGTCAACATGTTTGCGCGGTAATGGTTTCAATGAGCCATCTTTTTCACGGTTATACTGAATAAACACAAGATTCCACAGTTCTCGGTAGCGTGCGTTTTCGCCATTAACACCCTTGACAGGATCCGTATAGGTCTCTTCCCGGGTTGCTGCATCACCAAGGTCGTAGTGGATCTCTGAACATGGACCGCACGGACCGGTTTCACCCATCTCCCAGAAGTTACTCTTGTCACCGAATTTCATGATCCGGTTATGTGGAATGTCGGTCTCGGTTTTCCAGATCTCAATAGCTTCCTCATCAGAGTAGTGTACTGTAGCGAAGAGGCGGTCTTTTGGAATATTCCAGACACGAGTCAGAAGATCCCAGGCCCATTTAATCGCTTCTTTTTTGTAGTAATTACCAAATGACCAGTTACCAAGCATTTCGAAGAATGTATGGTGATAGTGGTCACGGCCAACTTCTTCAAGGTCGTTATGTTTTCCGGAAACACGCATACACTTCTGAGAATTGGCAGCTCGTTTAAGGCCGCGTGGATTGTCCCCGAGAAAAATTGACTTGAACTGATTCATTCCTGCGTTGGTAAATAGAAGCGTGGGATCATCCTGTGGAACAACCGGAGCAGTTGGAATGAACTGGTGTTCATGGCTGGAAAAATAATCGATAAATTCTTTACGGATCTCTCTTGACGATTTCATAGTTATGCTGTTTTTTCTTCCGGAAAAACGGTTGTTATTGATATCTTATATTAATGCAAATTGTCTGTTGGACAAAGGACTTCCCACAGTGGCCAGCGATCGGAGGACAGTTGATGGAGGCCAAGCACCTGTACTGATTACTGACAACTGTCTACAACCTGCTGCCTCTGACTACTGACATCTGTCTTCTATTATTCCGCCTCGACCACGCCGACACTTTCATCTGATGCGCCGGATTCTGATACTGCGCGGCGGGTTGCACCTTTTTCACGTACCTGTTTTTCGATTGTGTTGAGAATGTCACGGTTTTCCATAAGAAAATCGCGGGCTTTCTCCCTTCCCTGACCGATACGTTCACCTTTATAGGAGAACCATGAGCCGCTCTTATCAACAATGTTCATACTGGCTCCGAGATCAAGCACGTCTCCTTCAAACGATATACCCTTTCCGTAAAGGATATCGAATTCTGCTTCACGGAATGGAGGTGCAACTTTGTTTTTGACCACCTTGGCTCTTGTGCGGTTACCTATCACATTTTCGCCATCCTTGAGTGCTGCGATACGGCGTATATCGATTCGGACTGACGAATAAAATTTAAGAGCATTTCCGCCAGTTGTAGTTTCGGGGTTTCCAAACATTACTCCGATTTTCATACGTAACTGGTTGATAAAAACGAGACATGTTTTTGAACGTGAAATAATACCTGTTAACTTACGAAGTGCCTGTGACATCAAACGTGCCTGCAAACCGACATGGCTGTCACCCATCTCACCTTCAATTTCAGCAGCGGGTACAAGCGCTGCAACACTGTCAACTACTATAATGTCAATCGCACCGCTTCGGACCAGGGTATCTGCTATTTCAAGAGCCTGTTCTCCGGTATCGGGCTGTGAGACCAGAAGATTATCGATATCGACTCCAAGGTTTTTTGCGTAAGCTGCATCAAATGCGTACTCCGCATCAATAAGTACCGCAATACCACCTTTTTTCTGTGCGTTGGCGATCGCATGAAGCGCCAGCGTTGTTTTTCCTGATGATTCCGGGCCATAAATTTCTATTATTCTGCCTTTGGGGAACCCGCCTACACCCAGTGCAATATCGAGCGAAAGTGATCCTGAAGAGATAACCGGAATATCCACATCAAGACTCGATGTTCCCAGCCTCATAATCGAGCCTTTTCCATGGTTTTTCTCGATCTGGCTGACAGCTTGTTCCAGAGCTGCGTTTCTGCCCTTGCTTTCTTCTTCAATAACAACGCTTTTCTTGGCCATGAAGCATCCTTCCGTGAGTGACATCAAAAATTCTATAAAATCTCTAATATACAATATTATTGTAAGTAGTAAGTAAAGATACGATTTGGCATGGGGGTGATGAAAGCATTTGAGAGGTTTTTGTACCATTTTTAATCTCTTTTTGGTGTGTTATTACAAAATTCTTCAACAATGTTCTTCTGGTTTTTTCACAGTAGCCGGTCTGGTAGAGTATCTACGAAATGCAGGTTGGTTCAACCGGCACTGACGGGAGTTTTGGGTGGGGGTAAGTTCCCAAAGACCTCTGTTGTGTCGACAGATTTGTAGTATGAGGTATACTAGCATACTTCATGGAAATGTTACCGTTTCAAATGCAAAACAGACTCTTCACGACCGTACAAAATTTGGTGACCGATGGTATTGAGGAAACAATAAAAATCGAAAAGAGGTGACAAAAATGTCACCAGTTACTTGTCTGCCTATAACATAAAATACAAATTTATGCTTAAAAATGAGGCTTATCATAAATAACTCTGAAAAATAAAAATTTAAAGTGTATATTATCGATATAATTTTGTCACCAGTAACATCTATTGTATGGTTGTTTTCTGTTAAAAAAGAGATGATGGGGGGTTAGATTGAGGAAAATGGTGTTGTCAGGTTATTTCAACCTAAACCTCAAACTGAACCTTCTATTTGAGTGAAAGACAAGAAACTGTGTCAGGAATTCATCGGATTCAGGCAGGATACAAGATCGGGTTATCATTGTGAGATCAATTTATACCTATTATGATTACCGGAAGTATATCAAAGATTTCTATGATGAGAAGAAAGCACAGAATTCGAATTATTCTTATCGGTATATTGCCGGAAAAATTGGTGTGGATCATGCCCTGGTTTTAAAAATATTGCAGGGAAAGAGGCATGTAAGTAACGGAAAAGCAGAGTGTGTTGCATCGTTTCTTGGTTTGAGTGTTCGCCAGAAGGAATATTTCATGCTGCTTGTAACTTTCGGCAAAGCAAAAAACAATGAGGAACGAAAATTATATTTCGAAAAGATTCTTGCTTTCAGCGAAATTTCAGAAAAACAGATTGACTCTGCCCATTATGAATTTTATCAACACTGGTATTATACTGCTGTTCGTGAAATACTGAATATTGTTAAATTTAAAGATGATTATCAAATGCTTTCAGAAACTGTTCACCCTCCAATTTCAATTTCAGAAGCAAAAAAAGCGGTAAAGATTCTTTGTAATCTTGGTATGGTTATTCCGGATGAAAATGGTCATTACCGGTTAAGTGATCGTTTTGTCACGACAGGTGAAAAATGGAAGTCAATTGCGGTACGATCGTTTCAAAAGGAGGCGTGCAGCCTTGCAGCAAGTGCTATTGATTCTGTTCCAAAAGATGAAAGGGATATCTCTACGGTGACAGTTTCGCTTAACAATGAAGGCGTAAACCGTATCCGGGAGGCACTTGCTGACTTGCGAAGAGAGATCATTGAAATTGCAGCATCATGCCACTCTGTAGACAGGGCATTTCAGGTAAACCTGCAACTGTTTCCTGTATCAAAAACCATCATAAACGCAGATCAACAACCATGAAGATAAAAAATATGTATAGTAAATTAATATCGGTTCTTCTACTTGTTTTTGTACTACATACAACCTGCACTCAGCAGATTGCCGGGGGTTCGGGTTCAACTACAACGAATGGCTTTACTGCAATGGTCAAATATGCTGACGGTACTGCCGTTCAAAATGCAACTGTCCGCATCCGTTTTAATGATTACTGCTCATCTTCAGGAAACATTACTGATGCTGATGGCACTGGTTCTGTTCTGGATACATTTACAGGTGTGGATGGATCGGTAATTGTTTCCGATTTGATTGCAGGGAATTATACTATTGAAGTACTGGATACGATCTTAAAGCAGGGGGTTGTTGTCAGGAGTCGAATCGATAATGGCGACTTACAAAACATAGGAGTACTGAATACTGAACCAGTCGGTGTTGTAAATGGTGTGCTGGATGCTGCTCTTCTTTCAAAAAATGTCAGGTATTCCGTTCAGGTCTATGGAATGGAACGTCTGGCTCCTGTCGACTCGCAATCCGGGCGATACTCTATTACCGACCTTCCGCCAGCAAAGTATGCTTTCCGTATTTTTTCCATGGATCCATCAATAGAACCCCAGGATCTTGATTCAGTGACAATTAAATCGAATGATACTGTCAGAATCGGGTTGTTTTCAGAGTGGAATCATAATGGAGTGTTGACAATAAACAGTCAGGCTGCCGGGCTTGAACAATCAGAGACGCTTATCAATTTTCCTCTTCTACTGAGACTTGATGCTACCAATTTTGACTTCTCAACTGCAAAGAAAAATGGCACCGATTTAAGGGTTGTTAACGCTCGTGGTCGTCCTGTTCCTTTTGAAACTGAATGGTGGGATAGCACAAATTCCTTTGCTGCAATCTGGATTCTGATCGATACTCTTACAGGAAGTAAACCGCAACATACGCTTTATTGTTACTGGGGTAATCAGAAAGCATCATCAGTTTCAAGTCCCACCACGGTTTTTGATACGGCTTACGGTTACAAAGGTGTATGGCATCTGGGCAAGTCAGGAGGTACTGAGCAAGCTGATGCGACCGTAAATAATATCGGTGGGATACCTGCTGAAATGGATGGGGCAAACGATATTTTCGGCATTATCGGACGTTCGCAGGAATTTGAAGAGGATTCTCAACGCATCGAGTTTAATTTTTTGGAAAGCAATACTAACTCTGATGCTGAAAATGCTTCATTTGCATTTACTATATGGGTAAAACCATCATCCGATAAAAATACAGGAAGCCAGGGTGTTTTCAGCCTGCAAAACGGATATTACGGTCTTTTAATTGATAAGGAAAAAGGATGGGGGGTATACGGATTGACACCCAATGGAGAGATGGATACCTGCTTTTCCCCTGTCGCTTATAACACATGGTCACTGATCAGTGCCGTAAGAAAAGGCTCATCACACTATATTTATGTCAATGATTCCCTTGCAGGTACCTTTTCGCAGGAAAGTTCCGATGGGATCGGAAACGTGCTTGCATCAGTGCTTCGTCTTGGGTGTCTGCCACAAGATACCGGCTGGTTCTCAGGAGTGCTCGATGAGTTCAGAGTTTATGACAGGCAATTGTCTGATCCATGGATTAAGGCAAGTTACCATACGCAGCGGGAAAACCAGAACGCTGTTTCTTTTGAGAGAAATCGGTGACTTGGTGCACATATTCTGAAATATCATAACATATATAGTTTTTTTCAAAAATATCGCCATTCAATCTTCGAGGGGGTTCGAAATGAAGAGAATAAAACTACAACTGTTCGTGCATATCCTAATGATCTCAGTAGTAGCGTATGTACATGTATCTGCTCAGGATTTATGCAAGCCTGTGGGGTGGGTAACACAAAATGGTGGAGTCACTGGTGGTGGAAACACATCAGCAACTGTTGTATCAGATTATGGTGCGCTTAAAAGTGCCCTCACCTCCGCTACGGTTAAAGTAGTTCATATCAGTGGTAAAATAACAATCCCTGCCGGCGGACGTTTAACGATTCAGGATCAGACAGGGAAAACGATTATCGGCCTGGCCGGATCACGAATGATCTCCAGTGACATGTCAAAAGATGGCTCAGGTATCATGTACATCAAACGGAGTAAAAATTTTATCATGCGGAATCTGGTATTTGAAGGTCCTGGTGCTTACGATAATGATGGATACGATAACCTCTGTATTGATGATTGTCAGAATTTCTGGGTTGATCATTGCGAGTTTCATGATGGTATGGATGGAAATTTTGACATTAAAAACAAGTCTGACTTTATTTCTGTCACCTGGTGTACATTCGGTTATGAGAAACCGCCCAAAGCCGGAGGCTCAGGGGGATCTGGTGATCACCGGTATTCAAACCTTATCGGTTCCTCTGATAATGCTAATGGAGATGAAGGCCATCTTAACGTAACATTTTATTACTGCTGGTGGGCAGAGGGATGCCGGGAAAGGATGCCCCGCATGCGCTTTGGAAAACTTCATATGGTAAACTGCCTGTTTTCAAGCAGTGTCTCCAACAACTGTATCCGTGCAGGGTATAAAGCTGATGTTCATGCTGTTGGTAACTATTTTGATAAACAAAAAGTACCGATCGATGAATATGATGGCGATTATACGGCAATCAGAGCATATAACAACTATGGTGCAAGTGATATTACAAAGAAGACCGCATTTACGCCACCATATACCATCACTGTTGCCAATCCATCAACGATTGTAACTCCTGTCAAATCATGTGCCGGTGCAAAACTGACATCACCAGGCGGTTGTTCATCATGCGGAGGTCCAGTCAACGAATCGCCCACCGTTACAATCACAGCTCCTGCGAATAATGCTGTTTTAGTTACGACTGCATCTATTGTAATCAGTGCCAATGCAAGTGATAAGGATGGTACAATATCCAAAGTGGAATTCTTTGATGGAACAGGGCTCCTTGGAAGTGATAACTCTTCACCATTCTCCTTTACATGGACCGATGCCGGTCATGGAGCTCACACTGTTACAGCAAAAGCAACCGATAACAGTGGAGCTGTTACCATATCTTCACCGGTTACCATCACTGTGACCGATCCATCGCTGCCATCTCTGGTTGTTTCAGCTGCGTCACAGTCTGTGGATTCCGGAAAGGAAATTACACCGATCGTGTTCACCTGGGGCGGTGCTGCTACAGATGTTAAATACAACGAACTGCCCCAGGGGTTATCAGCATCAAAAAACAGTACCGCAAAAACACTTACAATTACAGGAAAACCTCTAAAGGAAGGTTCTATCTCTGTGACAACTGAAGGTGGAACACCGGCAGTTACACTTTCTTCATCAATAAGTATCAAAATTGCAGGCAGTATACTTGCGGACTGGTATACATTTCAGCAGAGTACGGTAACCCTGAATTTTGTAAAATTTACAAATGGAAAGGTGGAGCCTGAATACTTTGATGAGTCCAAATCCGATAACGGAGTTTCATATTCAAGGGGTGCATTACGCCTTAATAAGGGAACTGGATCGATGACATTAACCCTCAGATCGCTTGAAGAACTGAAAATTCGTTTCTACGCTACAGGAGGAAGGAGTTTAAAAGTTAGCTACGGTCCCAATGGTACCGAAAAAACATGGAATTCTCCTTCTGAATATGAAAGTGGTGCACATGAACTCAACCTGACATCAACCATTCCGGAGTTAGTCAGTTCTGTACCAGTAACCATCGTTATTGTTAATAACCGAACAGATGGGGGAGTACTTAGTATTCACGATCTTTATGTCAAGGGGACAGAGTTGCCCCTGACCCCTGTCGTAGATTTACGGCATACTAAGAGTTCTGTAAATGAACAAATAACTGTTGTAAAACGGGGTTCGACACTACAGCTGAGCAATACAATTGCGAAATTTGCGAAGGAGCAGCCAGTGTATATATTAAATCTACTCGGAAAAACCGTTCACAATCAGAAAATCTCTGAATCAATTGATATCAGCAAGCTGGAAAACGGGGTATATGTTTTAAGAGCCGGTATGTACAGTATTACATTTGTTAAAAGATGACTATGCGCAGGTTACATTTTAGAGTCGGGGCCGAGGAAGGATGAAGGATGAAGGAGGAAAGGTGAAGGAGGAAAGGTGAAGAGTGAAGGGGAAATTAGGAACATGGAGGTCTTTCTTCATTTCACAATTCACAATTCACAATTCACACATCTCTGGAATTCATCCTCAGCTTTCCTTATATTCATCGCTGCTTTTATGCAGAAAGTGTGATGCGATTAATAGAACGCCAGCAACGTTATTTTACTGAAATTATGATCATGAGGTGATAAACGGGAATTATCACCAGAAATCTTTTAAGATGGTGAAAAGAAAGGTGAGGCAGACCTTAACGAAATTATTACGGCGCAACATTATTACTATTATACTTCGGGCAAAAGTCTGATTTCCGATAAGCACGACAAAGAATAAATACGGTGCCGATGTTTTATACTACGCTCCTTCAAGCGAATAGAGCAGAACCGATGGAATTCAGTCCGGTTCTGCTTACCATTCTTTTTTAAATATTAATGTCCATGACCATCATCTTTACTATGACTACTGTGGTCATGACCATCATGCTCGCTGTGTTCGGTTGCCGGCTTGGTTTTGGCTGCACTGTTTTTCTTCTGACATCCAGTACTGATTACTGTAATACCAAAGATCACCAGCACTATGATTAAGGAGAACTTTTTCATTTGATTTCCTTTCTGATACGTTAAAAAGACATTTTTATGTTGACATAATTAGCTCATTTACACTTTAAATTGCAGCATTCCCCCCTTTCTCCGGTACTGATCGAAAGGCATCTTCTTTTTTGCTCGTATTTCCTTCGAGCAGGTGGTACATCACCGGTTTCAAAAGCAGTGTGAGCAGTGTCGATGAGATAAGTCCTGATGTAACTACAATTGCCAGTGGTCGTTGCACTTCTGCACCTATTCCATGAGAAATCAGAAGCGGCGCTAATCCCAGCAAAGTTGTTATTGAGGTCATAAGGACCGATCGAAGGCGTAACTGCGCACCTTTGACCACCGCTGTATCCAGCGCTTCTCCATCATTTCGCAGCTGATCGATGCAGGTAACCATCACCATGGCATCCTGTATTGCTATGCCAAAAAGTGCAATAAATCCGATAGCGGCAGGAACAGAAAGGTATTCGCCACTGAAATACAATCCAATGATACCACCAATAATTGATAACGGAACGCTAAGCATAACCAGTACTGCGCTTTTAACTGAATGGAATGCCAGGTAGAGCATGAGAATGACTAGTGAGAGTGCAACAGGGATGATGAGAAGCAGACGCTTCATCGCACGCTGCTGGTTTTCAAACTGGCCACCATATTCCAGATAATAGCCTGCCGGAAGTGTAATTTTCTCTTTAACAGTTTTCTGGATTTCGCTGACCACACTTCCCATATCGCGTCCCCGAATATTTGCCTGAATCATCCAGCGGCGCTGATTCTTTTCCCGGTTGATCTGCAAAGGCCCAAGCTTCTCCTCGATACGCGCGATTTGCGAAAGAGGAATTCGATTACCTTTTGCGGTTGACACCAGTAACTGCTCGATAGCCAGAGGATCATCGCGATACTCCTGCTTGTATCGTACAAACAGGTCAAATCGCCGGTTGGAGACATACACCTGATCAACGACTTCGCCCCCGATTGCGAGCTCAACAACTTCAAGCACATCTTCGACATCAACTCCATACCGGGCACAGGCTTTTCGATCAGCAACTATTTGCAGCTGCGGTTGTCCGAAGCTCTGTTCAGTTGACAAGTCAACAAGTCCGTTTATGTTCTGTATTTCGTTTTTGATCTCATTTGCCCTGGATTCAAGAACATTGAGATCCGTACCAAAGAGTTTGATCGCCAACTGACTCCTGGTGCCGGTAATAAGATCATCAAAGAGATGTTGAATCGGTTGTGTAAAGTTCAACTGAATCCCCGGAATACTCTTTAATTGTGCCTCCATTGCGGCAATTATCTGCTCTTTTGAATTATAGTTTTTCCATTGACTTTGGGGTTTCATTTTCACCTGAATGAGTGCGTAATTTACCGGGTGGGGGTGCCCACCAGCTTCAGGACGTCCGGTTTTACTCACCGTCTCTGTTACCTCATCGAATTCCATCAGCATTTTTTCGGCCTTCATGATAGCTTTTACATTCTTTTCGAGAGATGAAGATGGTGCGAGATTCACGCCTACCACAAGCGTACCTTCTTCGAGTGTCGGGACAAACTCGGTACCGATCCGGAACAGCAAAGCAATGCTTAACCCAAAGGCAACCAGTGTCGAGACTATAACAGTCTTTTTGTACCGGAGTGCAATTGTCAAAATCGATTTATACAACCGCTGAAGTATGGTGAAAAGTTTACCTTCTGGAACACTTTTGTGTTTGAGGAAAAGAAGAGATAGGACCGGGGAAAGCACAACCGCTACAAGGATAGCCCCGATAATTGAAAATATGACCGTCGATGCCATTGGGAGGAACATTTTACCTTCCACACCCTGTAAGGTAAACACCGGCAGGAACACTATAACAACAATTGACAATGAAAACACTATCGGTCTGGCGACTTCCAGGGCTGCATTGGTAACTACCGATACTTTGCTTCTGTCCGAAAGTGCCGGGTCTCCCAGATGCCGGTGAATGTTTTCAACCATAACAATTGCACCATCACAGAGCATTCCGATCGCGACAGCGATACCGCCAAGCGTCATCAGATTTGCCGACAAACCCGCAGCCTTCATGCCCAGTACCGCAACCAGTGCAGCAACAGGAAGCGATACTGCAACAATGAGTGCAGAACGGATATCACCCAGAAGCAACAGTAGCGTCATAAGCACAAGAGTTCCACCAATCAGAAGAGATGTTTCAAGTGTGCTGGTTGCTTTTCTGACCAGCTCTCCCTGATCATAGAAGGGTTCGAACCGTATCCCTTCAGGCAGTGAGCTTTGTATTACCGGAATCTGCTTTTTAAGTGCAGCAATAACCTCTGAAGTGTTTTCACCTATCAATTTCAGGACAATACCCGATACTACCTCTTCTTCACCATTACGGGTAACCACACCGCGACGTATCTCTGCTCCGTAGTTGACGTTAGCAATTTGTTCCAGGGTGACAGGAACATCTTCAGCAGTGGCTACCCTTATAGTACGGATGTCATCAAGTTTATCGGCCAGACCGATTCCGCGCACCAGATATTCCTCTGATCCCAGCACCAGAAACTGCCCGCCTGCATTTCTGTTATTCGCTGAAAGAGCTTTAACAACATCCGACAGAGACAGGCTAAATTGATTTAGTGCATACGGGTCGAGTTCAATCTGGTACTGGAGTACATTACCACCCATTGACAGTACGTCTGTTATACCCGGCACGGCCTGAATCTGGAATTTCACCAGCCAGTCATTTATTTCACGAAGATACGTAAGCGGTGGTTTCCCCTGCGTATCAGCTCCCTTTTTTATAGTGAGGTTGTACATGAAAACCTCACCAAGACCAGTGGAAATAGGTCCCAGGGCAGGCGGTGAGTGCAGTGCGGGCAACTCAGAAGCGGCAGCTGCAAGTCTTTCTGCAACCAATTGTCGCGCAGCATAAATGTCAACGTGATCCTCAAAGTATACATAGATTACATTCATACCAAATGCAGAAGTTGATTTGAGCTCTTTGACATCAGGCAACCCGTTGAGTGAGGACTCAACCGGTATGGTGATCAATCGTTCAACTTCCTCGGGAGCCATACCTTCAGCATCTGTGAAGACTGGTACCATGACAGGAGAAATATCGGGAAATGCATCAGTTGGTAATGCCCGGTATTGATAAACTCCAAAAGCGATCAGGCCGAGTGTTGCAAACAATACAATGTATTTGTTACGTAAAGCAGTTTCTATTATCTTTTCAATCATATTAAGAGCTCCTGATTAATGGCCGTGTCCGGCATGCGGATCCATGCCACTGGTAACAATCGTTGCTTTTATTTCGAAAGCACCTTCGGCAACATATTGATCGCCTTCGTTCAGTCCGTTCAGCACCTCTACATAACGACCACCTTTACGTCCTAGCTTAACACACTGATTTTTAAATGTGTTACCAGGACCGGGCAGAAAAACCACTGTTTCCCCATCCAGAGTCTGAACTGCATCCCGTTCAATTGCAATAACGGAGTCTTCAAGCGAAACTGCTATCAGTGCACGGATAAACATCCCCGGTCGCCATTGTCTGGCCCTGTTTGGAAGGACGATTCGAACCAGGCCGCTGTTGGTCGAGCTGTTGAAGTGAGGTGCAACATAGTTGATTGTACCAGTATCGCTTCTACGGGTACCGGTGGCCAGCACTCTGGCTTCCGTACCGGTTTTGATATAATCCATATTTGATGCAAATATATCGCAATTGACCCAGACATTTGACAAATCTGCAAGCACAAACATTTGACGGTCCTCTGCTACATGTTCACCAGGAACAACACGTTTTTCTACAATATAGCCTGAAAATGGTGCTTTGACAGAATAGACGGACATACTCTGATTACTCTCAATTTCCGCGAGTATATAGCCGGTTTTAACATATTGACCTCGCTGGACACGTACTGTGCGTGCTACCCCGGCGTAGCGTGGAGTTATATGCATCAGCCGGTCTTCATTGTATCCGATACGCCCTGGAAGTTCAATTGTCTTCTGCAGAGTGCGACGCATTGCAGCTTGTACACTGATACCAGCTATCTTCTGAGATTGCGGGCTCAACATTACTCCTTCTGGCTCTTCATGATCGTGACCTTCATGATCATGACTTTCGTTCGCATTAGAGTTGTTTGTCTTCTCACTGTGGGCATGACCGCTATGATCTGCGTGGGCATCTTCTTTTGCATCACTACACCCAGCCCACACTACCATTGACAAAAAAACGGCAGTGGTTAATAGTAATCTCAGTTTCATGTTAGTCTCCTATTTGACAAGTTCCATATATGTGGCAGTATTTTGCATAAGAACAGCCAGACCCAATGCACGTTCTTGATGAATATCCAGCAGTTCCAGTTTTAACCGAAGCAAATCTGCCTGAGCTTCTGCAAGGTCAAGAAAACCCGCATTTCCGACATTGTAGTATTCCTTAAGCATTGTGTACACCCGCTGGGCTTTTGGTATAGTACTTGATTCAAGCGACTTAAGTTTCTGATCGATCAATTCTAGCTGACTGTGAATTTCCTGAATGTCGGCTATGAGCAGACGATGTAGATTTTCTCGTCGTTCAGAAGCAGCTTTTTGCTTGAGTTCAACCTGTTTCTGGGCAGCGGTATTCCTGTTGAACAGAGGGATCGACATTGAAATACCCAGAAGTGGAGAATTATAATGATCGGCATTATTGCGAAGATACCCGGCTGAGAGATTAAGATCTGGTGCAATTTCTGCCCGGAGCTGTTTACGTTCGGTTTCCAGAAACGCCTGTTCTATTGTATATGAAGAAAGAACCGGATTTTCATCAACTACATTCAAAAGGGACGTAAGATCAGGAATTGCCAGTTCATTATTCAGTTCTCCGGAGACGTTTTTCAGAGTGCTATCCTTCGCGCTGCCTAAAGCAGCAAATTTCAAGCGGGCCTGCTCGTTTTCGCGAACAAGTGCAATTCGCTCCCTGCTCAGCTGCTCGATCTCTATCTCCATTCGAACCAGGTCGGTCATTCTGGAACCACCCGCATCAACACGGCGCTGAATCTGATCTCTGGTGGTTTCAGTGATTTTAAGGATCGAATCCACAACCATCAGCTTGTTGCTGGTGGTTGCAATCGGAATGAACCGACGGACAATTTCTGTTTCAAGCTCAAGCCTGGTTAGTTTCCAGGCGTTCATCGTAGCTTCGGTATTTTTTTGTGCCGCTTCGGTGCGGAGTTTTCTTTTTCCGCCCAGCTCGATAGTCTGCTCGACACCTGCTTCGAATTCATTTGCTCCGAATTTATTAAGGGCGACCCCGATACCAGGGTTTGGGTATACACCCGCTTGAGCGGCCCCTGCTTTGGCAGCATCAGTTTCGGTTTGTGCAGATTTCAGCCCGGCGTTTCCTGAAAGAATTAATTCCCTCGCCTCAGTAAAGGATAAAGACTGCACAGAATGCGTTGGAGGGGCGGCAAATAAAGGTACCCCCGAACCAATAATCGAAATCACGATCCATTTTTTCATAATCTTCCTTTCGTACATATGCACTATCACATGTAAATATGATGCCCTGTGACGATGCAATTTGCTATAAGCGCTTTAAACGTAGCAAAAAAGGAAGGATTTTAAATACGGAGAACCGCCGAATGCTGGAATGGGTCCGGTGGAGAGTAGGGAATGGAAATAAGAAGATCGTATTGTTTGTTGAGCAAAAACAGGTCTTCGATGACTACTACAGGTACGGGAGATACAAATGTCTTAAGTTGGATCGGGGCTTTGGTAATGTATTCTCCGAGCACAGATTGATCGGAACAGATTTTGTTGTTACATTTTTCCATGACGCCACTATGAGATTCGCCACTCTCATTACACTTGTGATTATCACAGGATTGAGCTATAAAATGGATTTTGGAACTCTGTTCACTGCCGGCATGGCATATACTTACAAAGTTTGCGATCAGAACCAGTAACGCAGTGATCATTGATATAGCTTTTTTTGAACGCATAATAGTCCAATTTACACAATTTCCACTAAAAATTCAATAGTTATTACGAGTATGCTGTTGGTTTATTGCATTCTCATATACAGAAAAAATCAGATCTGAGCCCTGTTTAATGTTTAACCAGATTGCAGCATTCATGAAACAAGGTGCGGTCTTTGCAATAATTATGATACCACCGTTGTGCAATAACCGTACATTTATCTATGTCAAGTCCAGTTCAACAAAGAAGCTTTTATTATGTCAACAAGAAAAACTGCTGATAGTCATCCACACAACTCCAACATTAAGGATACGTACGAAGTGAAATATTTAAGGAACCGGAAAAGAATGACTCCTCGTTTTCTGCTTGCCTGTAAAACATTTAATTACAAAGGAGACTTATGAATTTCAATATTTCAAAAAAAGTTGAGCTGAACTTTTCACAGACAGAAGAGAAAATCCGTAATTTGCTCAAGGAGCAGGGTTTTGGAGTTCTTACGGAGATCGATGTACAGGCTATCTTTAAGGAAAAACTGGATATTGATTTTCGAAAATATAAGATCCTTGGAGCCTGTAATCCACAGTACGCACACAAAGCATTGCTTGCAGAAGATAAAATTGGTGTGATGCTGCCTTGTAATTTAATTATCCAGGAAACTGATGATAAGAAGATTGAAGTCGCTGCAATAGACCCTATGGCCAGCATGTCATCAGTGGGTAATGATAAACTCGGCGAAATCGCTGCCCAGATTCGGGAAAAGCTGCAGACTGTAATCAATAGTTTATAAAACGAATAGCAGGCCGCACATTATTGCGCGACCCGCCCGGTGCCGGATACTTCTAACAAATCCCGCAAATCTCCTTGAAACCGTTCTCCCGGTGCTTTTTCGCTATAGAGTCCGCCATTGCATCGATTCTTTCCATCGTATCGCTACACGGTAAACCTTTGCATAACACCGGGTCCAGAAGTTCCACTTTGAGATTGGGAATCAGCTCCGTAATCTTCTCTACGGCTTTGCTGCTCCATCCGTACGAGCCTATCACTGATGCGAATCGCAGCTTCGGGCGCAGTGCATTTGCAAGAAATGATGCATAAAAAATAGCCGGGTGCGGCCCAATATGCACAGTAGGAGTCCCAATGACAATAGTAGCGGCATCAACGAGCGATATAGCCAGCTTACCGATGTCGGTACCTGAGAGTTCAAACTGTTGAGCAGTCACATTCCGGGCAGCAAGCGCTCCTACCAGATGCCCGACCATTTTACGGGTGCTCCCGTGCATCGAAATGTAGGGAATCACGACCAGATTCTTTGGCTCGCTGCTAATCCAATCCTTGTAGGCGTCAATAATAAATTCCGGCTCGTCGTAAAGGCATCCATGACTCGGAGCAATAATTTCGATATCGAGAGCCTCAATTTTTGCGATATTTTTTGCGATGATAGTACGGAACGGCATCATGATTTCAGCGAAGTAACGCTTTGCGGCTTCGTAAACCCGCGGTTTGTCCGTAACGAACATGTCGGTCGATGCGATGTGAGAACCAAAGAAATCGCAACTGAAAAGTATCTTCGATTCCGGCACATACGTACACATTGTTTCGGGCCAGTGCACCCAGGGTGTGTGGACAAATCGTAACGTTTGTCCACCTAACGCGATTTCCTGATTGTCCTCAACGGCGATGCACCGATCAGGGCTGATACCAAGGTGATCAATGAGCATGGCGACACCCTTGGGAGTAGCTACCACTTTAGCAGTCGGATATTTTTCAAGTACAACGGGAATTGCGCCTGAATGATCCTGTTCGGTATGGTGAGAAATTATGAAGTCGAGTTTTTTTACATCAGCGAGTTGTTCCATGAGCGTGTCTGTCATTGATGGATCAACGCAGTCCAGGAGCGCGTTTTTTTCTTTTCCAGTGATAAGATACGCATTATAGCTGGTGCCGTCCGGAAGTGGAATAAGCGAATCGAAAAGTCGCCGGTCCCAGTCTACCGCGCCAAGAAGATGGATGTTTTCACGAATCGTTCGTATTACCATAAGTGCCTCCGTAAAATAAAAAAAGTTACTCAGTTATCCGAATATAAAAAATATTTAATCTAAAAGCCGCTTTTTATCTTCAAGTATACCGGATATTAGGCATCTTTTTATTTACCTTCTGTGTGTTGCCACAGAAAAGTATCGGATGCGGATGAACTTTCCCTGCATTTGAATCCAGAACTCAGCAGTACTGCGTTTACCACTTCGAAAATCTCAAGAATCTCCTTCATTACATGAACACTTTTTGGCGGATGACAATTCTGTACTCATCTATGGAGATTGAACCTTGATTTTCTTGATTCAGATCAATGCATATTCTATCAATAAAAAGTATACTTATATCTGAATTAGAAAAATTCTGGTGAAAATCACTAGCCGGAGTAAAAAACATGGTTGAGCAGTCGGTAGAAAATCTTGCCCTTACTGCTGTAAGAAAAACAGAATTTGGCCTTTGAAACCAATTAAAGTATTTTATACTTTCAGTAATGGCTTGAGTATACGTCGGGTTCGGTATTATACTTATTTTTTTGAATTAACCAGAGGTCTGTTTGCAAATTTTATTCCGGTAACACTTGTTAATATTCGCGGTGGAGCGGTTTTTATTGGAGCAACATACTGTTTTGTGGCTCACGATTGTAAACCAGCATCCCAGAAAGAAACAACAATAAAGGTTGCAAATGAAAAAATTACTGCAAAAGGATGAATTTGATGCGCTGCTATCAACATCTTCCGGGGTACAATTCCTTGGACCGGTCCGGCTGAAGGGACGCGGTCGCTTTTCGGACACTGATCTGATCAAATATGGACAGATAAAGTCATTTACCGATATTGTATGGGACAGTAAAACATATCTGTCTGCAAAAGAATTGATCCTTCCAATAACAGAAACACTGCTTGATTTTACTGGCACAACAGTGGTTCAACCACCGGTAGAAGATGCCATTCTGGTACTCTTTCTCAGAGCATGTGATATTCATGCCATTGAACGCCTTGATGCTATTTTTCTGAATAATGGACCATCTCCGGATCCTTACTACAAGCAGAAACGCGACAGGTTCAAGCTTGTTCTTATGGAGTGTGCAGTCCCGTTTGATTCCTGTTTTTGCGTGGCAATGGGAACAAATACTGTAAGCAATTTCGGAGCTGCGGTGAGATGTATAGAAGATGGCATACTCATTGACATTCGTGATGAATGGTTCACATCACAGATTGCAGGAAGCGGAACAGATACAGAATTTGAGTTACAATTTCCGCAACAGAATGGTGCAGATGTCCACGTTCCGCATATCAAAGAGATGCAGGAGCAGTTATTCACCCATGAAATGTGGGATGAGTACTCAAAACGATGTATCGCCTGTGGAAGATGCAACACCTCCTGTCCAACGTGCAGTTGCTTCTCTGTGCACGATATCTCCTACGGCCACGACAGCAACAGCAAGATAGCCCGCCGTCAGCGTGTATGGGATGGCTGTCATCTTGATGGTTTTACGGACATGGCTGGCGGAGCTGCATTCCGTATAGAGTGTGGATCACGGATGCGATTCAAGACCTTTCATAAAATCTACGATTACAGGAAAAGGTATGGCGTCAATATGTGCGTAGGGTGTGGACGCTGTGATGATGTGTGTCCTGAATACATATCATTTGCTAATTGCATCAACAAAGTGAATGATCTTGTCAATGAATCGAGGAGTACACCCGATGAATAATGCATGGGTCCCTGTTGCAAACCGTATTACAGATATTATTAAAGAAACGGATGTTGAATATACATTTACGCTCGAATCATCAATCAGACCGGATCATGGACAATTTGTTGAAGTGTCGATACCAGGCATTGGAGAGGCGCCGATTTCAGTCAGTGGTACGGGCGATGGCTGGATTCAACTGACAATCCGGGCGGTCGGTCATTTAACATGCGCGATTTCAACATGCAAAGTGGGTGAGCAACTGTTCATTCGTGGACCCTATGGTGTTGCGTTTCCATCTGCGTTGTATGAAAATGCGACTCTGGTGGTTGCGGCTGGTGGATGCGCTGTCGCTCCGGTACGAACCCTGATCCGGTCCCGCCTTGCAGACAAAAAGCTTGCGGCCAACACCCGCTTGCTATTCGGTTTCAAAAACCCCGAATCGGTCCTCTACAAAGACGAGATTGATGAATGGAGCAAGTTGGTACAAACTATCGTCACCATCGACAAAGAAGCGTGCTCCTGGAATGGGCGTACCGGGTTAATCACAAGTCATGTTGCAGATGTAGATATCCCGGACCTGTCTCAGACACATGTTGTTATCGTTGGACCGCCCGTCATGATGAAATATACTTCTGCACAGTTTTTCAGTCGCGGTATAAAACAGGAACAGATCTGGCTCTCTTTTGAAAGGCGCATGGCCTGTGGCCTGGGAAAATGCGGCCACTGCAAAATCGACAACAGCTATGTGTGTGTTGATGGACCAGTATTCCGTTACGATAAAGCCTTACATCTTATTGATTGATATGGAGAATGTATGATACGTGATATCAACCGTAAAAAAACTGTTAAAAATGCCTGGCGTATTACAAAAAACAGGGCACTTACCTGTTTACGTATCAGAGTACCCGGCGGCCATCTCGAGGCCAGACACCTTGAACTGATGAAAAAAGTTGCTGAAATATACGGAAACGGTACTGTTCACCTGACAACCCGACAGGGGTTTGAAATACCAGGCATTCCATTCGAAAAAATGGCTGAAATTAACAATCTGATTACTGATTACATTGCCTTTACAGGACAGCACCTTTCTACAGAGGTGATCTCATCACGTGAGGGCTACCCTGCTGCCGGGACACGTAACATATCAGCATGTATAGGTAATCGTGTATGTCCATTCGCTAATTTTGACACAACAAAAATGGCACTGGAAATAGAGAAAACTGTATACCCCAATGATTTTCATGTCAAGATAGCGGTCACCGGTTGTCCAAACGATTGCATTAAAGCACATATGCAGGATATCGGGGTCATCGGACAGGCCCTTCCGGAATATGAAACCCAGTCATGCATCGGATGTGAAGCATGTGTGAAGAATTGCAGGAAAAAAGTGACTGGCGCATTATCGATGGTTGATTTCAAGGTGGAAAGAGACCCTCGCAGATGTATTGGGTGCGGTGAATGTGTGCTTGTGTGCCCAACCCAGGCCTGGACCAGAAATCCTCAGAAATTTTTCCGGCTTGTGGTGATGGGGCGCACGGGGAAAAAAAATCCGCGCCTTGCTGCACCATTTGCTGAATGGGTAACCGCTAAAGTGGTACTTGGGATAATGGAAAATCTCTATCCCTACATTCAGCAATATATTGACAAATCGCTCGTTAAAGAACATGTCGGCTACATCGTTGACCGAACCGGCTACCAGGTATTCCGGGACTGGTTACTTCGTGGTATCACTCTTAACCCTGAAGCACGGATTGCCCCCACAATGCAATGGAGTGGGTACATGTACGGGTATGACACTGACGCATGGGATACAAAATCAACCATTCCGGGCTCTTTATGAATTTTGCAAATGGAGTAAAAAATGTTACCTGCAGAAAACATAGCCATCGCAGAAACACACATAGAGACAGGAGCGACCAACAGTTTTATGATACGCACCGACATTTATCCTGAGAAAAACTGACGATTGCTGGTATTGACAAATAAATCAGCCTGAAGCGGATTTTAAATGTAAAGGAATCACTATGGATTATCCAAAAGCGATTATTACTGAAGCACTTATACAATTCTTTGAAAACGATTACCGACGTATCGAACATGCACTTTCGGTACTACACCATGCTCTGCGAATTGCAGAGAACAGTAGCGGAAGTGATCATGAGGTCCTTATCGCCTCTGCACTGCTGCATGATGTCGGAATTAAACCTGCAGAGAAAATTCACGGTTATAATAACGGGCCTCTTCAGGAAAAATATGGGCCACCTGAAGCTGAGCGAATTCTTCAAAGTATCGGCATGGATAATGACAGAATAAGGAAAATTTCGGAAATAATCGGGAATCATCACTCCCGGTCCAGATATGATTATATAGAACTGGCTATACTTAAAGAAGCCGATGCAATTGTTAATCGAATGGAGTCTGAACGGTAAAATTCGATAGTATAGCTCCCTGCTACCCATAAGGATATGAAGTCTGATTGTAAGCAGGCTGCTGAAAGATGTCCGGTTTCTGCTATAACGATTATCAAATAAAGATGTGATTTACACTTTACCGTGAGACTTAAATAGCTTTTTCTTGATCTGAATCAAGGATTTAAACACCGGCTTATGGCATATTACTATAGCGTGAAAGAACTAAGTACCCCTTTTCATAAATATGGTCACAGGAGAACGCCGCAATTTTTCTCTCTATCGCGAAACGAGGAAGGTCGAATACTACCATGGCAGTATTTAACTGACAAGTGACAAAGATAGAGAGAAAAAGAGCAAATTATAGGTGAGTATATTTATGAAATGGGGTACTAAATATCATTTAATTAAAATAGTTTCAAATACTATGAAGGAGTTAAAATGGGAATGTTCTGTTATCAGTGTGAACAAACAGTACAGGGAAAAGGCTGTACTGTCAAAGGTGTTTGTGGTAAAGAACCATCGACATCATCACTTCAGGACCTTTTAATTTACCAGTTGCATGGTCTGGGCTGGTTAGCAAATGAAGGTCGAAAAAATAATGTCAAGGATGAAGCAGTTGACAAATATATCATTGAAGCTTTGTTTACCACAGTAACAAATGTTAATTTTTATGATGCAACAATAATCAGTTTAATTCAGACAGCTGAAAAAATTAAAACCGATTTTATTGCGAAACTCAAAAATGCCGGTGTAGTATTCGATAATGCGCCAGCATCGGTTACATTCACTCCGGCTTCCAGTGATGCTGCTATTATTGCACAGGGTGAAGCACACAGTATTCCTGCAAGCCAGCCAAATGAGGATATCCGCTCATTACAGCAGTTGCTTGTACTTGGACTGAAGGGCCTCGCTGCGTATGCAGATCACGCCTATGTACTTGGTAGAAAAGATGAAGCGATATTCGCATTTGTGGCAGAAGCGCTCGCAGCTTTGAACAAAGAGAATCCGACAGTAGATGAAATGGTTGCCCTGAATATGAAATGCGGCCAGGTAAATATAAGAACAATGGAGATACTTGACGACGCCAACACCGGTACATACGGCCATCCTGAACCAACCAAAGTGTCAACTGCATGGAAAGCGGGTCCTGCAATCGTTGTGAGCGGTCACGATCTTCTCGATCTTGAACAACTGCTGAAACAGACAGATGGGACCGGGGTAAATATCTACACACATGGTGAAATGCTTCCTGCACACGGATACCCGGAATTGAAAAAATACCAACATCTTGTTGGACATTTTGGAACCGCCTGGCAGAATCAGCAGAAAGAGTTTGACAATGTTCCTGCGGCGTTTCTCTTTACAACTAACTGCATTCAGAAGCCCAGAGAATCTTACTCAGACAGAGTCTTTACCTGTGGTCTTGTCCAGTTCCCCGGATGTGTGCACGTTGTAAACAAAGATTTTTCTGCAGTCATAAATAAAGCCAAAGCACTGGGCGGTCTTCCTGCAAAGGATGGTATCACCCTGACAACCGGTTTTGCACGCAACACAGTGATGAGTGTTGCTGGAACGGTAATCGACGCAGTGAAAGCTGGCGCGATAAAGCATTTCTTCCTGGTTGGTGGGTGTGACGGCGCAAAGCCTGGACGCAATTATTATACAGAATTTGTTGAAAAAACACCGAAAGACACCGTTGTGCTGACCCTTGCCTGCGGTAAATTCAGATTCAATCATCTTGATATCGGAGAAATTGGCGGTATTCCACGCCTGTTGGATGTTGGACAGTGCAATGATGCTTACAGTGCAGTCAAGATTGCGCTTGCTCTTGCAGATGCATTCAAGTGCGGAGTTAACGATCTTCCGTTATCTTTTATACTATCCTGGTATGAACAGAAAGCTGTAGTAATTCTTCTTTCCCTGCTGTCGCTTGGGATAAAGAATATCAGACTCGGTCCGACACTGCCGGCATTCGTTACACCTAACATTCTTAACTTCCTTGTTGAAAACTTCAATATCATGCCGATAACCACGCCTGATCAGGATCTTGCTGCTATTCTTAAAAAATAGTCTTCATAAGCTGCGCAGTTGTTACTGCGCAGCATCATTCTAAATCGCGAACCGCTCTGTGGGAGCATTTGTGAGCGTCATTAAAAACGTGTCATTTAACTCACAGGGTATTGCTTTACAGAAAATAGCATAAACAGTAAAAATCTGAGATCGCAAAAACAATGAACTACCGTATATGTACATATCCGGATTTTTTAGTACCCTCATAGTCAGTTTTAAAAAGGTATGTGCCACTGCTGAACCCATCCATGGGAATTTCGAGTTTTGAATTTTCCGAAATGTTATCGAAGCTTTTTGAAACAACAGGTGTACCATTGAGCCTAAACAGGGCAATGTTGAGGCTTTTTATTGAAGAAACGTCAAAACTGAGCCTTCTTTGTGAATAATCAACAATTGGTCTGATTTTATGGGGTGAGAATTTATGCACATATTCGATAGCAGTGGTAATACCGTCAACCGTATTTGAAGCCGGGCCTAATCCACCCATTTCATTTGCAGCGCGGACATAATATTTTACTTTTGCATCCGGGGTTATATCACAATTATTTACTTTGACACATTTATAAAACTTCTTATCTTTAAAAACGACCCAGCACAGGGCGTTCTCGTTGTCATCCCACTTGAGTGCTGAACCGGAGTTGCGTAGAGTGGGGGCCGGTATCTGCTTTGTATACTTCTCTGGTTGCCAGTTGTCGCTGCCTTTGAGCACGTTGGCTATCGTATACTCAGCTGCCTGGGCTTCAGTTAAAACCGGCTTTATTGTTGCACTCGCCCCATTTTTTGAATATGATGTGCGTCGTTTACTCAGATCAACCTTCGAGCCTGATGCTGTTTTACTGTTATATTCTGCAAACAGTGAGGGCACAACATTCATCGGATCTCCCCAGGCTGCTGCTGTAGGTAATTTTTTCATTGTTGTGTTAATATAAACACATCGGGGTGTGTTGCTCCAGGAGCGGCCAAGCATGTGGTTACTTCCGGTCCCATCGATGGTACAATTCATAAATACATACCCCCAGGAGCTCTTTGTCGCCGGAGCTGTGATGCAACTTTTATCCCTCTCAAGGTATAGAAGACACTTATTAAAAAAAACGTCACCCTGGCCGCATATAAAATCTACAGATCCATGAATCTCACCATTTTCCCAGTATGTGCGTTTACCCTGGGTGTAATACGTATCCTGCGTACTCAGGAGTTTCACGTTTTTGTAAATTAATTTATCTCCCTGTTCCCTGACTGCAACATATCTTCCCGTCACATTCAAATTCGCGCCATTCTGGAAATTTGCTTTGTTTAAAATTGAGAGATCCTGAAGATAGAGATTGCTGGCGTTTTTAAAATAAAGTGTTGAAGTGATACTGATCCCTTCATTGATTGCTTTATTAAAAATGACAGTACTATCAGCATTTTCACCGATAAAAGATACATTTGATGTAGCAAAAGTTGTAACCTCGTTTGCATCACCCGTAAGTTTTCCGATATTATATTGCCCACTGGGAAAAAAGAGGAAAAAACGGTTACTTGAAGATGCCGATTTGGCAGCAGCAGCCATCGCCGCTTTGAAATCACCATCGACTCCGACAACAAAATCGAACACTTTTTTTTTAATAACAGCTTCTGTTTCTATTGTAAATAGAGAGAGTAAATAAAGTATTCCGGAAAAAAAGAAGGTTTTTTTATTTCTGAACATTGTTTTTCTCCTTTTATTGAAAAAATTACTACCTGAGATATGGAAAAACGTTCATTGACTGAGACTCGTAAATAATAATTGTATTCTTCGGGTGCTCTAATCTCACAATGTATTCTCCGTTTTGACTAATCAATATCCTGTTCAGAGTGAATTTCCGCACTATCAGTTGGCAAGATAACGATGTGCGGAAAATTTACTCAATTCTGAACAGGTATCAATTATCGAATTTTACCAGATTGTTATCGTTGCATTGGTTACTGTAGCTTAGTTTTATCCATTCGGCATTTCTTGCTGTTGTACATATTCTGACTTCGTCAATTCCCCCGGAAAAATGAAGATTTGCAGTCCCGTCAGACTGTAATTTCCTTCCGATATCGATATCAAAAGTATCGGTGCGGGTACCATCACTGTCACCCATAAGGGTTTTGCTGCTATCAACACATACCCCGTCTACATAAAGGTACTGCGAAGTTCCATCGCGAACGCCACATACATAGACCCATTTTCCGAATGAATAGGGTGATGAAGTAAATTCCCAACCTTTTGAGGGTGTATCATGATATTCTGCAAAATGCCAGTTAAGATTGTGAATCCTGAGATAATACTGAAGGTCTCCTTTGCCGATAATGACCCGATTGCTGGCAGTACTGTCGGCGTTGATCCAGGCTGAAATGGTATAGGATCCGTTTTGCGGGAAGTTAAGCGTGCCGCCCGCTGAGTTTTCGATACTGATATGGCTCTTGTTTATAACGGAAAATCCTCCGGCATTGCCGACCATACCCCTGATTTTTTCAATATTGGAGGGCTGTCCGTTGAACCTGTTCGGTGTAGCATCCGCAGCAGTTATGTTATCGGAAAGGTGCAGAACCGCTCCGAATCCATCAGCAGTATCAAAGGCTGTTCCGGCAGACACACCTTCGGCAGCATCCGGATTCCCCCATTGCATGATACACATCTTTTTATCAGAATTACCGTAAATGGTATCAAAGGTGACCCAGATTTCAGCCTGATTGTTCATAGCGTCCCATCGTTCAATTTCAAATGTTAACTGGGTTGAATCAGGTCCGGTCTTGATAAAACGGATGTCGCTACCGTCAATTTTGGCTTCATTGAATGGAAAGTTCGAACTGTTGAGGCGGATGAGAACCGGAAACCGATACAGATTACTGGTGATAGCCGCTCCTGTTGAGGTTGTGTTAAGGTATACCGGTTTGAAAAAGAGCCATCCGTTACCGGGAAGTATTGTCAGCATTCCCGGTTGCGTAGTAATATCCGGTATTATATGCGGCTTTTCAGTGGAAGTCTGATCTGTTATCCTGAATGTAAATGTACCCCGGGGAAGATCGGGTGCACTGAATGATCCGTCAGGATTAACTTCGTAAAATCGTTCCAGACCATCAATCTTAACGGAGTATTTTTTATCAGGTGATACAGATGGTGCTTTGCCCTTGACTATAGAATATGGCTGGAGGGTATCTTTTCCAAATGCGACAAATGTATCTGATGTTGTGATCGAACATTTCAATAATACTGCGTTTGCGATATGATCGTTTACTTCTATAAAATAGGAGCCTGTGTCAACTGAATCAATAATGAATGAGCCATCAGATCCCGTAACAGCGTCTCTGTAGATTCGCGCATCTGGAATTGATTGTGCTGTGTTTGCAATATAATCACTTCTTCGTAAGGTAACACTTGTTCCGATTGATGGGCTCAAATCAGGATTACAGATTGTCGCTGCAACGCGGGCATTGCCTTGTTCGCTGGTTCCGCTCAAAGGAGAATCTCCATTTGTGCAAAAACAGAAAAACATACATCCAGTCACAAATACATCAATCAACCGTTTCATTTAGATCCTTTGATGCTGGGGATGATTGACCAACCGGAAAAAATTCCACAACAAGAGAATAATAACAATCAGCTTTAAGGTCTGTATCGCCGGCAAGGGTGATAAGTTTTTTTCTGAAGTCAACAATTTCGCGTTTGAAATCAGACAACTTTTTCCTTGGTATCGCCATAATCACGCTTGAAACGTCCCGTTGTGATGGTGGAAACCGGTCGATTGATTCAACACCAAGTCGTGCATATTCGCGGTTTAATGCTCTGACCGCAAGAGAATTGACTTCTGAACCAGTGGTTATATCAGGGTTTGTCTGTTCGTATGTCCCGTCAAAATTTTTCTTAAGAAAGCCAAGGCTGAGCAAAAACTCAACACTTTCACGCGCCTGGGATGCCTTTATCGACGGATTTACAGAACGCGCTAACAGCGAATAATCATCTTTCCAGTCTAATGAGACCGCAAGCTCACGAATAACAGGATTATACCATTTTTCATAGTACTCATACAAGTGTACCGGTATCTGCTTCTGAGGTTTCCTGTAGCGCAACCCTCTGAGAACCGACAAGTACTTCTTTTTAGATTCTTCACTTTTTGCCTGATTAAAGAGAACAAGGTTTTCGAAGAATCGACCATCTCGCTCGTTGAGCCCAAGGCCTTTTATGAATGATGCGATTGTCTGAATGGTAAGATTACGTTTCCCGGCAACAACTTCACGGTAGATCGATGGCGAGTTCAGTCCTGCTTTGATTGTAAACTGCCGATAGGAAAAATAGCGCGAAGACTCCTTTTTCCAGGTGTAGTAGTCCTGAAGAAACTGGCGATAATCGGTGTAAAATTCTATTGATTGCATATACGGACAATATAAGGATAATTAAACATTTAAATGGAAATTTTTAATTTTAACATCATTTTTTGTACTGTATTGAGTACATACTCTCTCTGTAAAATCAGTCGTAACCTTTTGAAAAAAGGTAAATTATGATTTCGAATATATTATTGGCTGCTATAATTGGTAACATCATGGGAGCTTTCCAGCAGTCCAATATAGAAAAGGTTAGGGTTAAAAGAAAAATATGGTTGAGTCTGCTCTAAAGAGATGGGAAATGATACATCGACAAGCGATGTGAGCGGCAAAATGCTTAAATTTTACCTGAGAAACACCGCTCATGTTGATCAGGAAAAGTTTTTTTATGAAGAACGTGTTAAAATGTATGGTGGTAAAAAATCAGAGTTACTGCTCAGGGGTACGACCGAATAATGCAGAGGCTTTCATTTTGAAGTCGGGGTCGGGGTCGCAATCGGTATCGGCATCGAAAAACGCCGCATTTGAGAATCGATCCCGATTCCGATACCGACAGCGACCCCGATTACTGCTCAACACTAGTGGCCCCGTAAATATTGGTGTCAATGTACCTGAATAGTTACGAAAATAGTATTGGTGTTTTGTTAGTTCATTCCATTTCCTGTTCATATCTGATGCACTGCCATTGAAAATATAAAAGAGTGCTGCCATAGGCGTTACGAATCTTTGCCAGACCTGGTAGTACCATATTATATACTATATAAATTTACTTTTGTACCCATAGATGTTGATATTTAATGGCCTTTTTAAAAAGTGTTACCAAAACAGATTTTTTAATTACATTTTAATAAACATAATATATATTGTCTTTGTGTCAAAGCTAGAATGATACGTGGTTTTGTTATCATACAACAAGATGGCAACCGTATTACACAAATATATCATTTCAGGCGATAATAAAAAGTACTCTTCTATTAAGGGAGAATTGATGAATATTCGATTGCGTTTTAAAGACGCCGTGTTTATGGGTATTGCGATTTTTTATTCACTGTGTCAGTCTCAGACTGGTTCTATTCTTCGTGAATGCTGGAATGATATAAGCGGAATTACCATTTCAACACTGACAGATAATACGAATTTTCCTTCTAATCCGACAGAAAAAACCTATCTTACCGACTATTTTGAAGCTCCAACGAACTGGAATGATAATTACGGAACAAGAATCCGGGGGTTTGTACATCCGCCGGAGACTGGTAATTATATCTTCTGGATTGCAGGTGATGATCATTGTGAGTTGTGGTTATCTACAGATGACAAGCAGGCGAACAAACAGGTGATTGCCTGGCATGAGGGGTATACCGCATCGCGGGCATGGACCACCTATACAACTCAGCAATCAGGAGCGATACATCTTGAAGCCGGGAAAAGATATTACATCGAGGCATTACATAAAGAAGGGACTTCAAATGATAATCTTGCTGTTGGATGGCAATTGCCCGGTTCAACCTATGAGCGGCCGATACCAGCATCAAGGCTCTCCCCGGTTCTTGATGATGATGACTACTCGTTATGGAGCAGATCTGCTGAAATCCATTTAAATACGACTTCAAGTGGTGCAGCAGTGAGCAGTAATGTTACAAATTTTCAGGCGCTAATTCGATTGAATACTGAAAACTTTCAATTTAATACAGCTCGGGGGGATGGTGCTGATATACGGTTTGCGAAACCGGACGGAACACATCTTTATTACCAGATAGAGCAATGGGATTCACTTTCGCAGCAAGCCCAGATCTGGGTAAAGATAGATACGGTATACGGAAATAACAGTGCCCAGTATATTGAAATGTTCTGGGGAAAAGCGGATGCTGTTTCCCGATCATCCGGAAACGGAGTTTTTGATACGTCGAATGGTTTCAAAGGTGTTTGGCACTGTTCAGAAAACCCTTCAACAAGCGCCCCGCAATTTTCTGATGCGTCTGGTGCTGGCAATAATGGAACAGCGCAGGGTGGGATGAATTCTTCAGATCTCATTAATGGAGTGATCGGAAAAGGGCTCGAATTCGATGGCGTTGATGATCATATATCTTCAGCAAAGCAGTATAGCAACATAACAAGACTTACCATATCTGCCTGGTTTAAAACGACCACCAATCAGGGCGGCAGAATTGTCGGGTTTGGAAATATGCAAACCGGTGCAAGTACCAGTTACGATAAACATATATATATGGATAATAGTGGAAAAATCTATTTCGGTATCTACAATGGAACTTACAATGTACTTGCTTCCACAGCAACATATAACGATGGAGTATGGCATCAGGTTACCGGCCGGCTGTTTTCGACTGGCATGAAGTTGTATGTTGATGGTGTAACGGTTGCAAGTAATTCTGTCTCATCTGCCCAGAATTATTCCGGGTACTGGCGAATCGGGTACGGTAATTTAACAAACTGGCCTGATGCACCTTCGAGTCAGAGGTTCAATGGGCAGATCGATGAAGTCTCTGTTGCACATAATGCATTCACATCAGATTGGATAAAGCTTTCTTATGAAAGCAGCAAAACCGGAACATCGTGGCTCTCTATTGAAGATGTCTGTGATCTCCCATTACTGTCATTGACTCAACTTGTTCCAGCTGTCGCTGAAACATCGATTACAACACACGTCGTTAATGTATTACTTTCAGTTGCAGCTCCACAACCATCACCGATATCTCTATCTGTTAATCTTGGCTCTTTTGGCAATGCTCAAAGCATAACAGATTTTGATCCTCTTCCCGGTTCTGTAAATCTGTTGTTAGCTGCAGAATCTACACATGTAACGGTACCGATATATTTTACTCCCGTAGAGGATACTCTTGATGAGGGGGATGAGGTTGTCGGTGTATTTATTATGCCGGATACAACGTATCGTATTGGAGGGAATGATAGTGCGATTATTCAAATTACCGATAATGATCAGAAGTATCCGCCACAAATTACTGCAAATCCGGCGAATATTTCTGTTCTTGAGGGAGATCCTGCAACATTCAGCATTTCGGTAACCGGATCGCCGCCCTTCACCTATCAGTGGCGCAGAAATGGTATTCCAACAGGAGCAGGTTCAGGGTTATATTCGATTCCCTTTGTAACTCTTGCCGATAGCGGAGCAAGCTTTGACTGTATAGTTATCAATAGTGTCGGGCAGGACACTTCGGGCAGCGCACTATTATCTGTAACGTTACGGCCTGAAGCGCCAATTATTATCAGGCACCCACAGGCACAAATTCTTGCTGAAGGTGACTCTGCTGAGCTCAACATCACTGTAACTGGTACGGCACCATTTACTTTCCAGTGGTTTTGTAACGGTGTTGCTATTTCCGGTGCAACCGATTCTGTTTATAAAACAGGTCCGGTTGGTATAGTCGATAACGGGAAAAATTATTATTGTATGGTAACAAACAATATAGCCGGTATGCAAAGTCGCAATGCACTCCTGACGGTACGTCGTCCATCAAGCCAGACGGTTATCATAACAGGCGATTTGTTAACCAGCAGGAATATCAGGGTTGGAATTCAGGATGAAACCAGAATGAATTTTATTGTCCGGCTGTATGCATCGGTAACCTCAGACAGTGCTATTTATACAGAAACATTCATTGATACAAACAATCAGGCTATTGCAGTAAAGGATGGGAAATTCGCGATTCATCTTGGAACTGGAAAAACGGATGATAACCTCGCAGATATAGTGCGTACCTATCCAAATATTTTTATCTCATTCAGTATCGCCTCGATTGGGGGCAATTTCGAAACTCTCGATAGGAAGGTGCCATTTACAGCATCACCCTACGCATTATCCGCTTTACCACAGATTCTAAAAGGAATTGTCAATCCGGACAGCGCAATGATCGAAGCACCGATCGGCACTCATTATGTTCGGACTAGTACCAATGATACGTATATCAGGACGCATCGCGGGTGGGCGAGGATGGGGGAGTAGTGCGGGGGGCAAGCGGACGACAAGGAGGAGAAGGAGAAAGGAGACAGGAGAAAGGAGACAGGAGACAGGAGAAAGGAGACAGGAGACAGGAGAAAGGAGAAAGGAGACAGGAGACAGGAGACAGGAGACAAGGAGACAAGGAGACAAGGAGACGGCCAGACTGCCTGAGAGAGAAAATGGGAAGATGCGAAGGCGGGAAGATGCGAATGCGCGCTATTACTCCCTCCCATGCCTTTGGCATGAATGCCTCTCTGACAGGCGATGCGCCGAGCGTAGTCGAGGTGAGAGGCCACGGCGTGATAACGCCGGGTGAGGTCTCAATAAAAGCTAAAAACGCGAATATTGTTCTGTAAACAATACTCAAGGAAAAATATGAAATCTGTGTGTGATAATTTTTTTCGGTATCTATGGTTAATCCTGTTGTGTATCGGTGGACTGGCCGAGGCAAAACCTCTTTTGACATTCAGCAGTATTGGAGCGGCCGTTGACAGCAGTTCACGCTGGATCAGCGGTTCCTCTGTGGAGCTAAACGGAAGGGGCAGTGGTTTCAGTGATACCGGGGATAATGTGGTTTTCGCATGGGGGAGCGCCAGTGGTAACTTTGATGTATCTATTCATGTCGCTTACATTACAGATATCTCCAGCAATTCTGAAACAGGCCTGATGGTTCGTGTTGATACAACCGAAGGATCGCCATTCTGTGCACTGGTGATTCTTCAGGAACAGGGTATCGCATTCCGGTACCGAACTGCTGTTAATGGTGATGTCAGCACGATTGTTGTATCAAAGAATATTTATGATTGGTTGCGTATAAAAAGGGCTGGACAGAATATCAAACTTTTTTCAAAATTGACATCGGAATCAGCATGGCAAAATTGTGGTTCTTATCAATTACAATACTCTTCGGCTCTGTTAATCGGAGCTGTACACACATCACATTCCGACAGTGTCAATTCGTCGTCAGCTATTGACAACTTTACCGGGTTCATTGAAGAACCTCAAAGCCCGCCATCATGTACCCCTGTACTGTACGATTTCGAAGACACTGTATCACTTGTATCGCAGGGATTCCGCTCTGTTTTCAACTGGGAGAAAGATACGGCCGGCTATATAAAAACGGTTCTGCCTTCAGTGCCCGTGTGTAGCGCTTTTATTAAAACACCGCAATTTCTTACACAATTGGGCAGCGAAAATATAACCGTTTCATGGGATCTTCTTTGTGATGGTGACAGCATGGCATATCTGTTCGATTACGGGATTTTCTCAATGCAGCAGCTGCAATTAGGGGATCGGTCAAAAATCACAGGCAATCGGATAGGGTGTGCTTCAGATATTGACATTGGCTGGAATGATACGATAAACGCCAATGTTTTTTCTATCGGATCTACTCTTCATAGAGAACGATCGCGGGTGAATGGCAATGTAGTGGTAACCGGCACATGTTCACTTCTGGTTGATGCATCGGTTACCGGAACCATTACTCAGCATACATCCATAATTCCACCGGTATTTCCTGTTCGTACTGTTTCTCCCGGGATTGATTCTGTCATTATTAACCCGAATGATTCGGTTAATCTTCTACCCGGATATTACAGTACATTTCATGCTTATTCAAATTCCAGGGTACGACTTTTACCAGGAGAATATCATTTCCGATCATTTGTAACAGAGCCGGAAGTAAAAATCTATTGTACGGTGAATATCAGCAGCAGGATCGATGTAAATATTGCGCAGAATTTTCAATTGGCCGATCGGACTGAAATGAAACTTACTGATTCTACCGCCTGGTCGCATGTAACCTTTTATTCAAATCAGGATACAACGATGAACATAGGCGCCGATGTGTTTTTGATGGGCTACTTTTTTGTGCCCGATGCACCGGTGCGTATTGTGTCGAGAAATTGTATGATCACCGGTGGTCTTTATGCTGAAAGAATAACATGTGAACCGGATGTTCGATTATTTGTTAACAATACTGCCGGACTCCAGAAAAGTAATGAGCTTGAGGTCTGTTTAATAAATGAAAACACCAGTCAGCCACTGCAGAGTCTGCTGTATACGACTCATCGTTCAGACTATTCAGATTCCTGCACAGATTTTCTTTTCAGATGCGGTAATGACACGCTGTTTTCGTATGCGTCAAATGAGAAAACACCGGTAGGAAAAGAGCTTCACTTCGAGTTCAGGATCTATCCGACCGGAAAATCAGGGTTACTGTATAATAATGGCTTGTACCTGCGACAGATTTTTGATTCCATCCCCTTTGCACTTACAAATCTTACTGCGCTGACATTCAGATATATGCGTAATGATATGACACTGCCGCTTACTCCACATCTTGATAACATTCTCATCTCCTGTTCACAGGATACCTGCTCACCGGTAATTCTCATTCGAAATCCTTCTGATACTACAGTGTATGTACATTCAACCGTTGTATTCAGCTGTGAAGTACAGTCGCGTGGAGCAGTACCGATGTATCAATGGTACCGTGATGGTGCTGCGGTTCCATGGGCAAATCAGGCAACCTATTCAATCGTACATACATCATTATCAGATAACGGAGCTGTATTTTCATGCCGGATATCAAATGGATGCAGTGAAGCACTCTCTAATGCTGCGGTTTTATCGGTATGGGATTGTACAGAACCTTTAATTACAGATCAGCCGGATGATGATACAGTCATGCTTGGACATCCTGCAGCATTCTCGGTTGTCTCTACAGGGCTCAGGTTGAAATATCAGTGGTTACGAAATAATACTGTTATTGAAAATGCCAACGGTCCGGATTATACAATCACAACGGCCCATACATATAATAACCTTGATGAATATCGTGTAAAGGTGACAACCGATTGTGGAAGCTCTGTGATCAGCGATCCTGCAAAACTGGTGATAACCGATATCAATCCCTGTAAAATCATCCAGCACCCCCGTGGTGATACTCTCATGGAAAAAGAAACCTATCAGACAGAAATTCAGGTGGTATGTCCTAATCGTGCGTATACATGGTATAAAAACAGTGCATTATTGCCCGGCTTTTCCACAAACCGTTGTATCTATGGTCCGGTAACTCTGGCTGATAATAATGCTCAATTTTATTGTATCATCGAAAATGGAGTGACTTCCGATACTTCAGATGTCGCAATTTTAAAAGTAAAATCTCTCAACGATACCCGACAGAGCATTGCAATAACAGGTGATCTTTATAATGGTAAAGGCTCCCTTATGGGTAAGAATGCGCCTGAACTCTATGAATTTAAAACAATGCTCTTTACAAGAAAAACAGGGGGAAGCCCATTGTATACAGAAACACATAAAAGTGTTCTTGTCAAAGAAGGTGCTTTCACTATTGTGTTAGGTCATGGTAACTCCGATAAGGATCTTCAGAGAGTTACCGCTGCGCAAAAAGAAGTATATGCAGAGATGCATGCCGGCAAGAATGGTACATTCGAACAGGTCGCCCCCCGACTGCGCTTAACCGCTGCACCGTATGCGTTTACCAGTGGAATAAAAGTGATATACGGCTACGGGAACCCGGATTCAACAGCCGCAACAGCTCCGCTTGGAACGATGTACATTGACGACGCAGACAGTAGTCGCACGTGGAAACTTGGGAGTAAGGGTTGGGTGCGGGTGGAGTGAGCGGGGATGAGAAGGGGCGAAGAGGCGAAAGACAAAGAGACGAAAGACAAAGAGACAAGGGGACGGCCAGAGAAGAG